>NZ_JBBPCL010000001.1:4800000-5411800 GCF_038039215.1 Pseudonocardia sp. T1-2H | reverse complement strand
TCCCGGACGGCGCGGATCTCGGGGGCGTCGGAGCGCGGGAGCAGCGGACCGGCGCAGGCCCGGATCGCGTCCGCCACCCGGCCGCTCTCCAGCGCGCGCCGGACGGCGCCGAAGTCCGTCTCGACCGTCGCGTCCAGCCGGTAGGGGCGGGTCTTGAGGACGTCCGCGCCGATCGAGGCGCGCAGCCGGTGGATCTCCCCGCGCACCGTCGTCTGGTTGCCGTCGTCGCCGTAGAGCAGGTAGGCGAGGCGTTCGGCGGTGAGGCCCTCCGGGTGCAGGGCCAGCGCCGCGAGCGTCTCCGCGGGACGCAACGTCATCGGGATGGGGGTGCCGTCCAACACCGCGCGCGGGGTGCCGTCGCCCATGAACCGCAGGGCGAGGGCGTGCCGCTCGGGCGCCGGCGCCTCGGGCACGGCGGTCGCCCGGCTCGAGCCGTGCGGCAGGACGGATCTCCGCGAGATCTCCCGCAGCAGGTAGCCCTCGGCCAGCGGCTCGACCAGCAGCCGGCGGCCGTCGGCGAGCTCGATGCGGTCCGCGCCGTCGACGATCGGGACGCGCTCGGGCCACCAGCCGTACGGCTCGCCGGCGACGACCCGGCCGCTGGGCGTGACCAGCGCGCCCGCGGTCCCGCGCAGGCTCTGCAGGTGCGGCATGTTCCGCAGCCGCATCCGCTCGTCGGCGATCGCGAGCTGCGCCCGGAGCTGGTTCTCGGCGAGCTGGGCGGTGGTGGTGACCAGCGCGAGCATCGCCGGGTGGATGGTCCGCCGGGGGCCGGTGATGTCGATGGCGCCGATGATCCGGCCGGTGTCCGGGTCGTGCACCGGGGCGGCGACGCAGGTCCAGGCGTGGATCGTGCGGACGAGGTGCTCGGTGGAATGGATCTGGACGGGGCGGCCCACCGCGAGCGTGGTGCCCATCGCGTTCGTGCCCATCGCGTCCTCGGACCAGCGCGACCCCTCGACGAGGCCGACCCGGTCCGCCGGGCGCAGCACCGCACTGGCGCCCTCGCGCCACAGGACGACGCCGTCCGCGTCCGTGACCAGGACTACGTGCATGGCCTCGTCCGCGATGCTCACCAGGTTGCTGCGCAGCAGCGGCATCACGGTGTGCAGCGGGTGGGCGGAGAGGCGGGCCCTGCTCTCGCGCCGGTCGTAGGTGATCGGCGGCGTACGGCGTTCGGGATCGATGTCCGCGGCGAGGCTGCGCTGCCAGGACTCCGAGACCAGGCTGCGGAGCGGCGTGCCGCCGGAGCGGTCGTGCACGACGGCGGCGTACAGTTCGTCGAGCATGCGGGCCCGGCCGGGATCCCCGGCGGGACCGGTGTCCCGCTCGACCACGCCGTCGACTGGCATCCGCACCCCGTATGTCGCTGTTCCGGTGTAGTCCCGGACCGTCCTCGTTCCCGTCACGCGCACCACCGCGGCGGAGACTCCGCCGCAGGCCCACGCTGCCCCGCGGGACCCTCGTCCGCGGCCATCATCGGCCACCCCCACCCGGATAGGCAAGGCGACGAACGCCTGGCCGATAGGTCAGGCCCAGCCGGCGGCGGGCGTGCAACGAACGGGCAACGTGACACAACTTACCGTGCGGTGCGCACGGTCCCCGTCACACATCGGAGGTACGCGATGACGGTGTTGTCCTCGGACACCCTGCTGGACGCCGCTCCCGCCCGGCCGGCCCGGCCGCACCTCGAGCCGCCCGTCACCGCTCGCGTGCCCGAGGGCGACCTCGCCCTGCGAACGGCCAGGGTGCTCGTCGTGGAGAGCGAGGCGATCGTCCGGCTGGGGCTGCGCCAGCTCTTCGCCGCCGAGCCCGACCTGCGGATCGTCGCCGAGGCGGCCACCCCGCGGGACGCCCTCTTCGCCGCGGACCGCGTCCGCCCGGACCTCGTGCTGCTCGACGTGGACCTCGGCCGCGGGGACGCCGCCGGCCTGGACGTCGCCCGCGCGCTGCTGCAACGCCACCGCGGCACCAAGATCCTCGTGCTCACCGCCTGCCGGGACCGCGACGTCATGCTCCGCACCATCCGCCTAGGGGTCCACGGCTACCTGCGCAAGGGCGCGGAGACGGCCGAGATCGTGCAGGCGGCCCGGACGCTGCTCCGCGGCGAGAGCGTCTTCGACTCGCGCACCACCGCGATCGTGATGGACGCGCTGCGGGACACCGAGCGCCCGGCTCCCGGTGTGACCGGACCCCGCGGCGCCCTGCTGACGGACCGGGAGACCCAGGTCCTGCGCCTGCTCGCCACCGGGATGTCCAACCGCGAGATCGGCGCCGAGCTCGTCATCAGCGAGGCGACCGTCAAGTTCCACGTCCGGAACCTGCGGGACAAGCTCGATGTCCGCCGCCGCACGGAGATCGTCTACACCGCGACCCGGCAGGGGATCGTCTGACCGTCGCCGCCCCCGGGCCGTCGTCGACGCGGGCCGGCTCAGCTCAGCGCCGTCACCGCCGCCGTCGCGACCGTCGTGTCCTGGTCGACGGTCCCGGCGCTGACCCCGACCGCGCCGACCAGCTCGCCGTCGCGGTACACCGGGAGGCCCCCGCCGAACGCGACCATGCCGCCGGAGAGCTGCTCCAGGCCGTAGAGCTCCTGCCCCGGCTGGACCAGCGGCGCGAGCGCACTGGTGGGCAGGTTCATCAGGATCGACGTCCGCGCCTTGCGCTGCGCGATGTCGATGCTGGCGCGGATGGCGCCGTCCTGGCGGGCGAACGCCAGGAGGTGCCCGCCCGCGTCGACCACCGCGATGTTCATCGGCTGGCCGATCTCCTCCGCCTTCTCCAGTGCCGCGGTGAGCGCCTTCTGCGCCTCGGCCAACGTCAGCCCGTTCATGGTGGTGTCCTTCCCTCGTCGTCGAGCGGGTCACCGACCCGTGCTCCCACCCAACAGGACGAGAGCCGCGCGCGGCAGCCTTCCTCTCGGGCGAGTGGGTCCGCCCCTGACCGGATGGTGGGGTGGCGCCGGTGGCGAGCGGGGCCCCCCATCCGGACGTCGAATCAGGGGCGTACCCGTCGGCCGGACCAACCGCCACCGCCGTGCGGGCGACGAGGCCCCCGCAACTGGCGGCCTCACCGTGTCGGCGGCTCCACGGACCGGGCGCGTGTCCGGCGGCCGTTCGGGTAGGGCGGGCTCGGAGGGGTTCTCGCTGCGTGCGTACGTGCGCAACGATCGTGCGACGTGGCCGGTGTCACTGTCGAGGAGCCGTGGCCCTTCTGCGTACCGGTGAACGACGAGAGGTGATGCGCGTGTCCGCTCCAGCCCCGCAGTCCCGCCCCGATCTCGGGCCGGCCGACTATCCGCTCTCGGTCAATCGTCAGGACCTCCTCCGCACCCCCACCGGGAAGCCGCTCTCGGCGCTGACGATGAACGCCGTGGTGGCGGGGGAGATCGTCGCGGACGACCTGCGGATCGCGCCGGAGACGCTGCAGCTGCAGGCGACGCTGGCCGAGTCGGTGCAGCGCCCGCAGCTCGCCGCGAACTTCCGCCGCGCCGCCGAGCTCACGGCGGTCCCCGACGCCGAGGTCCTCGCGATGTACAACGCGCTGCGGCCCCGGGCGTCGAGCAGGGACGAGCTGCTGGCGATCGCCGAGAACCTGGAGAGCAAGTACCACGCCCCCGTCTGCGGCGCGCTGGTCCGCGAGGCCGCCGAGGTCTACGAGCGGCGCGACCTGCTGGCCCGCGAGGAGGACTGACATGACCGCCACCCAACCCCGGCACTCGCGGCGCACCGAGATCCTGGAGGACCGTCCCGTCAACCTCGACGGCTTCGTCGAGGAGTGGCCCGAGAAGGGCCTCGTCGCCATGGAGTCGGACTTCGACCCGGCGCCGAGCGTGCGGGTCGAGGACGCCCGGATCGTCGAGCTCGACGGCCGCGCCCGCGCCGACTTCGACTTCATGGACGCCTTCATCGCCGACCACGCGATCGACGTCGGGACGACGGAGGCCTCGATGGCGGTCCCGTCGGACGAGATCGCCCGCATGCTGATCAACCCGACCGTCTCCCGCCAGGATGTGCTCGCCGTGACCCGCGGGCTCACCCCGGCCAAGATCCTCGACGTCGTCAAGCTGATGAACGTCGTCGAGATCATGCAGGGCATGCAGAAGATGCGGGCCCGCCGCACGCCCGCGAACCAGGGGCACTCCACCAGCGCCCGGGACAACCCCCTCCAGGTCGCCGTGGACGCCGCCGAGGGCGCGCTGCGCGGGTTCGCCGAGCTCGAGACGACGCTGGGCGTCCTGCGCTACGCCCCGCTGGTGGCGATCGCGCTGCAGATCGGTGCGCAGGTCGGGCGCGGCGGCGTGCTCACCCAGTGCGCGCTGGAGGAGGCCACCGAGTTGGAGCTCGGCATGCGCGGCATCACCGCCTACGCCGAGACGATCTCGATCTACGGCACCGAGTCGGTGTTCGTCGACGGCGACGACACGCCGTGGTCCAAGTCCTTCCTCGCCTCCGCCTACGCCTCGCGCGGTATCAAGATGCGCTTCACCTCGGGCACCGGTTCGGAGGTGCAGATGGGCAACGCCGAGGGCAAGTCCATGCTGTACCTGGAGATCCGCTGCGTCCTCATGGCCAAGGGCGCGGGGGTGCAGGGCCTGCAGAACGGTTCGATCAGCTGCATCGGCGTACCCGGTGCGATGCCGGGCGGCATCCGCGCGGTCGCGGCGGAGAACCTCGTCGCGAGCATGGTCGACCTCGAGTGCGCCTCCGGCAACGACCAGTCGTTCTCGCACTCGGCGATGCGCCGGACCGCGCGGATGATGCCCCAGCTGCTGCCGGGCACCGACTTCGTCTGCTCGGGCTACTCCGGGGTGCCCAACGCCGACAACATGTTCGCCGGATCCAACTTCGACACCGACGACTACGACGACTGGAACACCATCCAGCGCGACCTGCAGGTCGACGGCGGGCTGCGACACATCCGGGAGGACGAGATCCTGCAGGTCCGCAACAAGGCCGCCCGCGCGCTGCAGGCCCTGTTCGCCGAGCTCGACCTGCCGCGGATCACCGACGAGGAGGTCGAGGCGGCCACCTACGCGAACGGCAGCGAGGACTACCCCGAGCGCGACGTGCTCGAGGACCTCAAGGGCGCCCAGTCGGTGATGGACAGCGGCATCACCGGCCTCGACCTGGTCACGGCGCTGGAGCGCACCGGATTCCACGACGTCGCCGAGAACCTGCTGACCGTGCTGCGCCAGCGCGTCTCCGGCGACCTGCTGCAGACCTCGGCCATCCTCACCGACGACTTCGTCCCGCTCTCGGCGATCAACGACGCCAACGACTACGCCGGGCCGGGCACCGGCTACCGGCTGCAGGGCGAGCGGTGGGAACAGCTCAAGAAACTGCGGCACGTGACGAGCGCCGAGAACCCCGAGACGGAGGTGTCGTGATGACCGCTCCCGCCGCGGTGCGGACCCTGACCCTGAAGGAGATCGGCCCGGCCCAGCGTGCGTCGCGGCCGGACGAGGTGGTCGTCGCCGTCTCGCCGGCCTTCGCCGACACGTTCACCAGGACCATCGTCGACGTCCCGCACGCCGAGGTGATCCGGCAGGTCCTGGCCGGCATCGAGGAGCAGGGCGTCACCGCGCGGATGGTCAAGGTGTGGGACACCGCCGACCTCGCGGCCATCGCCCACACCGGTGCCCGGCTCTCGGGCTCCGGCATCTCCATCGGGCTGCTCTCCCGCGGGACCACGATGATCCACCAGCGGGACCTGCCGCGGCTGAGCAACCTGGAGCTGTTCCCGCAGTCCCCGCTGCTCGACGCCGAGGTGTTCCGCCGCATCGGGTCGAACGCCGCCCAGTACGCCAAGGGCGAGTCGCCGGCCCCGGTGCCGACCCGTAACGACCAGATGGCGCGCCCCCGCTGGCAGGCGAAGGCCGCGCTGCTGCACCTCAAGGAGTTCGAGTGCATCGTGGCGGGACGCAGGCCGGTGGAGGTCGAGCCGGTGATCTCCCGGGCATGAAACGTCTGGTCGTCGGGGTCGACATCGGGAACTCGACCACCGAGGCGTGCGTCGCCTCGGTCTCGGGCGGTTCCGTGGAGTACCTGGGAACGGCCCTGACCCACACGACCGGGGTCAAGGGCACGCCCGAGAACACCGAGGGCGCCGTCGACGCCGTGCGCCGGGCCCTCGTGGGGGCCCGGCGCTCGCCGGCGGACCTCGAAATCGTCCTGCTGAACGAGGCCACGCCGGTGATCAGCGGGCTGGCCATGGAGACCATCTCCGAGACGATCATCACCGAGTCCACGATGATCGGGCACAACCCCGAGACACCGGGCGGCGTCGGGCTGGGGGTCGGCACGACCGTCTCGCTCGACGGGCTCGCCGGGGCCCCGCCGGACGAGCCGGTGGTCGTGGTGGTCCCGGGCGGCTGGGACTTCGACGACGTGGCCGTCGAGCTGAACGCGGCGGCCGAGCGCGGCGTCCCGGTCGTCGCGGCCGTCCTCGCCCACGACGACGCCGTGCTGGTGGTGAACCGGCTCCGCACGCCCATCCCCGTCGTCGACGAGGTGGCAGCGGTGGAGAAGGTGCCCCTCGGGATGCACGCCGCCGTCGAGGTCGCGGCCCCGGGGCGCACCATCCGCACGCTGTCGGACTCCTACGGCCTCGCGTCGGTGTTCGGGCTCGATCCGGAACAGACGCGGCAGGTCTCGCCGGTGGCCCGGGCGCTCACCGGGAACCGCTCGGCCGTCGTCGTCCGGACGCCCACCGGTGACGTCACCGACCGGCGGATCCCGGTCGGCACCCTGACCCTCACCGGCGCCGGCAAGACCCTGCAGGTCGACGTCGACGCGGGCGCCGACGAGATCATGGACACACTCGGCCGGGTCCAGCCCCTCGACGACGCGACCGGTGAGCCCGGCACACACGTCGGCGGGATGCTCGCGCAGGTCCGGGACACCATGACGGACGTGACCGGGCAGCCGGCGGTCGAGATCCAGATCCGGGACGTGCTGGCCGTCGACACGTTCGTGCCGAACGAGGTGCGCGGCGGGCTGGCCGGCGAGGTCGCGCTGGAGAACGCCGTCGCGCTCGCGGCGATGGTCCGGACCAGCCGCAGCCGCATGCAGGTCGTCGCCGACGAGGTGGCCGAGGCGCTCGGCTGCCGCGCCGAGATCGGCGGCATCGAGGGCGAGATGGCGGTCCGGGGGGCGTTGACCACGCCGGGCACCGACATCCCGATCGCGGTGCTCGACCTCGGCGGCGGATCCACGGACGCGGCCCTGCTCGACCGGGACGGCGTGTGCACGGCGGTGCACGTCGCCGGGGCCGGCGAGCTGGTCACGAAGCTGATCGCCTCCGAGCTGGCGCTCGAGGACCGGGAGGTCGCCGAGTCGGTCAAGCGGCATCCGCTGGCGAAGGTGGAGAGCTTCTTCCACATCCGGCACGAGGACGGGACGGTGCAGTTCTTCACCGAGCCGCTGCCGCCGCACGTGTTCGCCCGCGTCGTGGCGATGACCCCGGAGGGGCCCGCACCGATCCCGACGAGGGCCTCGGTCGACCACGTCCGGCGGATCCGTAGGGAGGCGAAGCGGCGGGTGTTCGTCGTCAACGCGCTCCGCGCGCTGCGCCAGGTCGCGCCCCGCGGCAGCCTGCGGATGCTGGACTTCGTGGTCCTGCTCGGGGGTTCCGCGCTGGACTTCGAGATCCCGGACCTGATCGCCGACGCCCTCGCCGGGCACGGTGTCGTCTGCGGCACGGGCAACGTGCACGGCAACGAGGGCCCGCGCAACGCCGTCGCCGCGGGGCTGGTCGACGCGCACGCCGGTGCGGTGTCCGGGTGAGCGGAGGGGACGCCGAGCGGCCCGCGGTCGTCGTACTCCTGGCCGCGGGCGCCGATCCGGCGCTCCTGCACGAGGTGTGTGCCGGCGCCGAGGAGGAGGGCGTGCCGACGCGCGTGGATCCCGCCCCGCAGGGGGACGCCGTCGGGCTCGCGCACGAGGCCGCCGGCCGGTCCGCGCTGCGGACCGGCATCGGCATCGGTGAGGACGGCGCGGTCGCGGTCCACCACGCCACGCTGCCCGCGGACGCGCCCGTCGGGCTCGCCGGGCCGGACGCCGCCGGCGCCGACCGCCGCAACGTCGGGCACCTCGCCGCCCGGATCGTCAAGGTGCTCCCGCTGGCGTGAGCCGGGTCCGCCCCGGAAACGCTCCGGTCCGGGGGCAGGGAGGCGACCGCGCGGCACAGCTCGTCGTGGTGCGCCGCCGCCGCGCGCAGAAGCGTGTCCGCGTCCCGGGCCCGGACCGCGCGCTCGAGCTCGTCGTGCGCGCCCGAGCTGCACCGCGAACCCCGACGGCGGCCGGGACGGCCGGTAGCGCCGCTGGTCGGGTATCGAATCTCCGGGGCGTGCTGCGGGTGTGTTCACGATAGGTGAGAGCCGTTTATGATGCTCAATGCGTACGTGTCCGTGACCGGAGGGGACGAGTGTGACCCAGCCGAGCCAGGGCCCCTGGGAGCCCATCGTCGACGCCATCGGGCCGAGGGTCCGGGAGGCGCGTCAGCGACTTGGCCTGTCCCTGCAACAGCTCGCGGTCCGGGCCGACGTGTCCGCCGCCGCCGTGCACAAGGTCGAACGGGGGGACATGGTGCCCACGATCACCACGCTGCTGAAGCTCTCCGGCGCGCTCGGCACCACCGTCGCGTCGCTGGTCGACGAGCTGCCCGGCGAGCCCGTCGCCCGGTACGTCCGGGCGGGCACGCGGGGCAGGGTGCCCAAGGAGTGGGCCCCGGCGGCGCTCGGCGTGACCGCGGAGGGGATCGCCGAGGCGGACGCGACGTTGCGTGCGGGCGGCGTGATGGCCGTCGTCGAACCGGGCGGGGAGAGCGGGGACACCCGGCCCCGCCGACCGGGAGAGGAGCTCCTGCTGGTGTTGGAGGGTGCGTTGCGGGTCGAGGTGGCGGGGGAGCGGTACGACGTCGAGCCGGGGGACACCCTGCACTATCCGACGGACCGCGGGCACCGGTGGAGCAACGAGGGCGACGAGCCCGCGCGCGCGGTGTGGGTGACGATCCGTGCCTGAGCCGTCCGGGCCCGACTCCCTGTCCGCCATCGCCGCCGCCTGCCTGGCGAATCCGGGACTGACCGCGAAGGCCGAGATCGCCCTCGTCGGCGAGGTCCTCGGCGGGACGGACTGGATGGGCGGTCCCGGCGACGACGGCGCGGTGGTCACCGCGCACGGCGGCCCGGTCATCGCGTGCGGGGAGGCGCTGTTCCCCCCGTTCGTCGCCGCGGACCCGCACGGTGCCGGGTTCGCCGCGGTGCTCACGAACGTCAACGACGTGGCCGCGATGGGTGGGGTGCCGCTGGGCATCGTGGACACCGTCGTCGCGTCGGAACCCGTGGCCCGCAAGGCACTCGCCGGGATGCGGGAGGCCGCCGAGCTCTACGACGTGCCGATCATCGGTGGGCACCTGACGATCCACGACGGGGACCCCGCGATCTCCGCGTTCGCCGTCGGGGCCTCGGCGGCGCCGTTGTCGGTGACCCGCGCCGCGCCCGGCCAGTCGCTCGTGGTGGCCGCCGCGCTGGACGGCCGGATGCGCGCGGACTTCCCGTTCTTCCCGGCGTTCGAATCGCGCGGCCGGCGCAGCGCGGGCGACGTCCGGCTGCTCGGTGCGTTGGCGGACTCCGGCGTCGTGGTGGCGGCGAAGGACATCAGCATGGCCGGGCTCGTCGGATCGCTGGCGATGCTCCTGGAACCCGGACGGCTCGGCGTGACCCTCGACGTCGACGCGGTGCCGGCCCCGCCGGGTGTGCCCCTGACGCGCTGGTTCAACTGCTTCCCGAGCTTCGGCTTCCTGCTCTGCGTGCCCGCGGGCCGGGAGCCGGAGTGCCTCGCCGCGTTCGCCGAGCGGGACCTGGCGGCGGCGGTCGTCGGGACCCTGGACGACACGGGCACCCTCGCCCTCTCCCGCCCGGACGATCACGTGGAGGTCCTGAGCCTGCACGACTTCCGCGTCACCGGCCTCCCCCGCGCCTGACCCCCGCTGCATCGTGATCACCGTCTGAACGACCACGTCGCCGCGCGGCTCCCGGCGCTCGGCCCGACGTGTGGGGCCTGAAACCCCGACTCGTGGGGCCTGGGACCCCGACTCGCGGGGTCTCAAACCGCGACTCGCGGGAGGAAGGTCTCCGTCAGGGGCGGGCGAGACGCAGACGCGGGGTGCCCGGCGGCGACGGCGTGCCGACGAGGGTGGGGCAGATCCCGTCGCCCGAGGCCATGCTCAGCGTCGTGTTCCGCGCCGACGCGGGTGTCCTGCTGCCCCGCAGGGCGATGTCCGACGCGAGTGCCAGGACCCGCAGGGCCCGGTCCGGGTCCTGCCAGCGGTGCTTCTCCGCGAAGGCGGGCCAGCTCGCCGGCGCGATCATCTCGTCGACCGGGTACTCGAGCTCCGCCCAGGTCACCGCGACCTCGAACAGGTCGACGATCGCGTCCGGATCCGTCTCGATCCGGAGCAACCGGTCGTGGTGCGCGGCGCGGGCGTGGTCACGGCGGCACTCGGCCGGGCACGCGACGTTCGCGGGCGCGGTGCGGGGCTTCTCCGGCACGGGCGGACCTCCGGAACGACGAGGAACGGCGGACGCCCTCAGTTCTAGGTCAGACCCGCGGCACACCCGTTTCCGAACGGTTTCGTCCGGATGAACGCGATCTAGGGCGCCGCTCAGCCGAAGAAGATCGCGGCCTCCGCGTACAGGGCGGGGTCCACCAGCTTGAGCTCCTTCGTCGCCTCGGCGAGCGGCACCGTGACGATGTCCGTGCCCCGAAGCGCGGTCATCACGCCCCAGTTCCCGGCCGCGACGGCGTCGATCGCGTGCAGCCCGAAGCGTGTCGCGAGCCAGCGGTCCCGGGCGGTCGGCGTGCCGCCGCGCTGCACGTGCCCGAGCACGGTCGTCCGCGCCTCCTTGCCGGTGCGCCGCTCGATCTCCTTGCCGAGCCAGTCCCCGATCCCGCCGAGCCGGGCGTGGCCGAACGCGTCCGTCTCCCCGGACATCAGCACCTCGTCCCCCTCCTCGGGCATCGCGCCCTCGGAGACGACGATGATCGGCGCGTAGTCCAGCCGGAACCGGCTCTCGACCCACTCGCAGACCTGGTCGATGTCGAACCGCACCTCCGGGATGAGGATCGCGTTGGCGCCGCCGGCCATCCCCGCGTGCAACGCGATCCACCCCGCGTGCCGCCCCATGACCTCGACGATCAACGCCCGGTGGTGCGACTCCGCCGTGGTGTGCAGCCGGTCGATGGCCTCGGTCGCGATGTTCACGGCGGTGTCGAAGCCGAAGGTGTAGTCCGTGCCGGAGAGGTCGTTGTCGATCGTCTTCGGCACCCCGACGACCTGCACCCCGTTCTCGTGCAGCGTGGCCGCGACGCCGAGCGTGTCCTCGCCGCCGATCGCGATCAGGGCGTCCACCCCGAGATCGGCGAGCGTCCCGCGTATCCGGGCGAGGCCGTCGTCGAGGGCGAACGGGTTGGTCCGTGAGGAACCGAGGATCGTGCCTCCGCGGGGCAGCAGCCCGCGTACGGCCGAGACGTCGAGCGGCTTGGTGTCGCCTTCGAGCACACCCCGCCATCCGTCCCGGAACCCGACGAACTCGTAGCCGTACCCGGGGACGCCCTTGCGGACGATCGCCCGGATGACGGCGTTGAGACCGGGACAGTCGCCGCCTCCGGTCAACACTCCGACGCGCATGCAGCAGGTCCTCTCCATCGATGCAGAAGAAGCTCGATGTTAGTCCCGTCACATCAGCGGCGGGCGGCCGCCTCCTCGTCCGCCTTCTCCAGCTCGTCGAACGGGGTCGCGAGCCCGTCCTTCGTCGTCCGAACCAGCAGCGCCCGGTGCTGGACGAACTGCGCCACCGCCAGCACGAGGTACACCCCGGACATCGCCACGACGACGATCCGGTCCGTCTCGGCGGGCAGCATGATGGACGTGGCGAACTGCACCAGGAACAGCACCAGCAGTGCCACCGCGCCGCGCAGGCTCAGCCCGAGCGTGACCAGCAGGCTCACCGCGAACAGGGACTGCGACGCCGTCAGCAGCAGCTCGAGACGCTGATGCGTGTCCAACGGGAGCCCGTGCAGTGACGTCGAGGAGACCGCGAAGACGATCGGCAGCGTCCCGACCAGCAGCGTCCATTGGTTGACCTTGCTGGACAGCAGCGTGCCGAGCGAGTCCCCGGCTTTGAGCCGCCACGCGTAGAGGCAGGCGACGATCAGCTCCGGGGACTCGCTCGCGAGCGGCGCGACCCACTGGACCAGCACGAACGGGTCGACGCCTAGCTCCGCCCCGGTCGCGACCAGCCCTTCCGCGAAGTGCTCGGCGGTGGTGAGGATGACGAATGCCGCGAGCAGGAACAGCCCGCCGACCAGCCAGCGCCTGCGGCGTTTCGGCCGCTCCGCGATCCAGGCCGACGCCCCCTGCAGGTCCGGTTCCTCGGCGGGCGCCTTGGCCAGGCGCCACGCGTAGGCCGCGAAGATCGCCACGAGCACGGCGGCGTCGACGAGCGTGAGCGACCACCGCAGCGGCAGCGTCAGCGAGTAGATCGTGGCGATGCCGAGGAAGACGACCTCGGCGGACATCGCGCGCGGCATGGTGACGGCGCCGGTGTGCGTCGAGACGCTGTCCTGGCCGCCGTTGCGTTTCGCATGCCGGACCGCGAGCGTCGCGACGAGCACCACCAGCGGCCAGCCGACGCCGACGAGCACCCGGTTGGCCCCGGTCATGTTGGCCAGGGCCAGCGAGCAGGGGTTGGTGCCGGCGGCGTCCGGGACGCAGGACCCGTACTCCTCGAAGACCTGCCCCGCGCGGAAGCCGAACACGAAGTCGACGGCGTACTCGGGCAGCACCGCGAGCAGCGCCAGCACGGCGAGGGCGAGCCCGGCACTGATGTCCACCTGCGCCGCCTCGGCCGCCCAGGACAGGACGAACGCCGCCCCGATGATCGCGAGGCCGTAGACGGCCGCCGCCAGCGGTGGCGTGAGCTCCGGGTGCGGCAGACCGAGATACGACGCCGCGCCGAGATAGGCGCCGGGTAGTGCGATCACGATCGCGAACAGGAGCTGCAGCGGCACCCGCCGCAGGGAGTCGGGCATGCCTCATTGGTGCCCTCGGCGCGGTCCGGGCAAACGGGACGAGGGCCGTCTTCCGGATCCGCGTCCGCCGGGGATCCGGAAGGCGGGTTCACCCCACCCGGTCGACGAGCCCTGCGTCCACCGCCTCCTCGGCGGTGAACCAGCGCTCGGCCTCCGTGTCGGCGAGCACCTCGTCGACGCTCCGGCCGCTGTGTCGTGCGGTGATCTCCGCGCACTCCCACCGGTACGCGGCCAGTAGGGATCCGGCGCCGCGGGCAGGGCCGTGTTCGCCCACAACCGCGAACGTTCACCGGAGGCGAACTCCGGGTACGACCCGCCCGTGGCCTCACGTGATCTCGACACCGCTCATGCCCGCCCCGAAGGTGTCCCCGACGAGCTCGTCGCCGCCGTCGGAGCGTTCTCCGAGATGCTCGAACGCATCGAGCGGGCGCGCGGCGCGCTGTACGAGTTCCACCAGCTCATCGGTGGTGCGGACGCCATGCTCGACGACGTCGTCGACGGCCTGCGCAAGACCGGGCACGACGGCTGGGCGGAGCGGATCGAGAGGGAGCTGGTGGGCCGCAACGTGATCCCCGGCCGTTGGAGCTTCCAGATCGTCGAGGAGTTCGACGACGGCTACTACGACGTCCTGCGCGCCCTCGAACGCGGCGTCCGCAAGGACACGATGGGCGGGCGCCGGCACGTGTTCGAGGCGGAGATGAAGCAGCGCCGGCGGACCCACGGCGAGCCGCACCACGATGCCACGCCGCAGGACACTTAGGTGCAGAGCTGCGGGTCGGGCACGCCGCTCCCCGCGCCCGGCTGGAACGAGATGTGCACGTGGTCGAAGTGGTTCTCGGTGGCGTCGCCGCGGTCCTCCATGCGTTCCCACCCGTCGCCGTAGTTGACCCGCTGCTTCCAGATCACGTAGGAGATGCCGAGCGCCTCCTGGTTCCGCAACGCGCAGGCGGCGATCCGGTCGCCCTCGGCGCCGGTCGTCATCAGGTCGATCGCGAGGCCGCGCGGATGGTCCGAGACGCGGCCGCGTCCCGCGATGCCGATCAGGTCCGGCTCGTCGTAGAGGCAGGACAGGAACCGGGCGGCGTCGCGCACCCAGGTGCGGACGCCCGTGAGGGCGGACAGGTCGGCGGCGCAGTTCGCCCGGGCCGCGCGTTCCTCCTCGGCCCGCCGCGCGACGTCCGCCAGCCCGACGGCCTTGAGCAGCCCGTCCGCGTCCGCGCGGTCGCCCGCGTCCCGCAGGAACGTGACCGGCAGGACGCCGGCGCGCTGCCCGGCGGGCTCCTCCACGGAGGCGACGTCCTCGGAGGCCGGCCCGACGGCGGCGGCGTCGGTCACGATCGTCGCCGGGGCCGCGACCAGCAGGTCCGCGCTCGGGACGACGGTGAGGACCCCGCCGGTGAGCGCGGCACCCCCGATGGCCCGGCGCAGGCCGGCCCGGTCCGCGACCGAGCGGCTCCGCCCGGCGGGGCCGAGGGAGATGCCGGGGGAGGGCGGGACGTGCCGGCGCGCGGGCAAGGCCGCGGCGCCCCGGCCCTGGAACAGACGGCGTACGTCCGCCTGCGGGCCGGGATGCGCGCCGCGGCCGCCGGGGGAGCGGTGCCGGGACACGACTGCCTTCCTCGCGCGGGGCCCGGTCGGATCACCGGCCTCGGGGGAGCCGGTGGATCACTCGTGATCCGGGTCCGTCGGGGATCCGGGCCTCGTGCTTGTGCATACGGTAGCGATTCCGTCACGGTGTGCGGAGGACCCGTGACTTTCGGTGAGTCGACCGGGTAGCGCGCCGCGGTCAGCGGTCGCCGCGGATCGACGAGCGTGCAACCGGAACTACAGCGCTGTCATTTCGGGCTCCGTCAGCCGAGCGCGACGACGTCCGCGATCACCGAGCTCGGCGTGGGTCGGCGGTCCTGGCCCGGGCTGTCGTGCACGACGAGCAGCCGCGCGGGCCCGGGACCCGGGAGCAGGGCGATGCCCTCGGCGTGGTCCTCCCCGGCGCCGTGCGGCAGCTCGCCGACAAGGCTGATGTCCTCCCCGCGCACCAGTCGCGACGCGTCCGTGGCCGCGGCGTCGCGCCAGCGGTAGAGCCGGACCGGGCCGGAGAGCGCCATCGACGGCCCGGCCAGGACCAGCATGTCGTCGCCGTGCGGGCAGAGGTCCCGCACCCCGAGGCCGCCGAGGTCGAGCAGGTGGGTGCGGTAGCGGCTGCCGCCGGGCAGCTCGCCGAGGACGAGCCGGCCGGCGTCGTCCGGATCGGGGTGCGGCGCGACCTCCAGCACGATCGCCCAGCCGCGCAGCACCGGCCCGCGCAGTCCCAGGTAGACGGCGTCCCCGTGCACCGCGATCCCCTCGACGTCGAAGCCGTTGTCCTTGGACGGGATCTTCAGGAACGGGCGGATCAGCGGGTCGTCGGCCAGCACGTCCGTGAGACCGACCGAACCGCGCGCGCCGACGAGCGCGGAGTGCTCCCCGGCAGGAGTGGCGCGGACCGGCGCCGGTGGTCCGTCCGCGTAGGCCTGCACGGCGAGGCGCACGATGACGAAGCGGTTGGGCTCGCGGCGCACCTTGGCCAGGCGCCTGAACGCCTTCTCCGGGGGGTGGTGGGGCTTGATCGGCTTGCGCACCAGGCTGTGCGAGCCCACGACCCAGAGGTGGTCGGCGGTGCGCGCCAGACCCTCGACGTCGACCTCCTCGTCCGGCCCACCGGGCAGCTCGACGAGCTCGGCGAGGGAGAACGTCGTCGCCCGGTCCGCGACGGAGGGCGTGTGGGGCGAGTCCAGCTCGAGGCGTTCGACGGTCGCGGTCTCGTCCCCGGCCAGCCACAGCGAGGAGCCCTCGACGTACACGGCCGAGAGGTTGACGTGGTTCCCGGTGCGGACCGTGTCCCCGCCGAAGTGCAGCTCGACCTGCCTCTCGACCCGCATCTCGACGCCCATCCGACGTTTCTACCGCCTCCGGGCGGTTCGGCGGTGGGTTCGTGACCAGACAGCGTCAGCAGGTGACGGGCGTGCCGCTCGGCGCGCTCTTCTCGAAGGACACGTGGACGTGGTCGAAGTGGTTCCCGGTGCTGCACGGCGCAGGCGGCGAGGGAGTCCCCGGTCGCCCGATCCACCATGACCGGCGACCTTCCGGAGGGTCGTCCTGGGGAGCGGACCGGACCGCGTCCCCCACCCTTCTCGCCGGCTGGGGATGCGGCGAACGCGGGTGGGGGATCGCGGAGCGGCCTCGTGGGGAGCGGTGCCGTGCCACTTACCTGCAACCTTTCGGTTCCCTACGGGTCGACGGTCGCAACGGGTTCCGGTCGGGGGGACCGGCGGACCCGGGGGCGGTCCGTTTCCCGTTCGTGATGCGGCCGTCATCGACCCGCGACCGAACGTAGGGGGTTGCCTCGGCGCGTACCGCGTCCGGTTGTCTCGGCTGCGCCGATCGTGATCTACGGCGAGCCGAACGGTGTCACCGAAGGTGAGCAGCCGTCCGCCTGGTCATCGCCGCGGCAACGTTGCCGTTCGTCCGGAATCCGGCACCGGCGACCGACGGCGATCGCGATGAACGGTCATTAGTTGCTCCGGAAAGCGTAACGAGCCCTTCAAGGGGCGGGCCGTTCGGCGCAGTGGCGGACACGGTGGCGCGGCATGCTCCCGGAGTCGGGAGTGATCGTCATCACAGAGTGCGGCGGGCCCGGTCCACCTGCTGACCGGAGGACGACGCCCGGCACCCGGGCCGCTCGGCCTCCGGGCGGGCGCGACACCCCGACGCTCGACGGTCGGGGCGCCGCGGGGCCGGGGTCAGGCCCGGCCGGAGCGGTGCCGCCCGCCGAGGGTGCCGGGCAGGCCCCCACGGTGGATGTACTCCGCTTCCTCGGCCAGCTCCCGCGTGACGCACGGCCAACCGGCCGCAACGCCGGACGACTCCCTGCACTCACGGCAGTAGCCGTGCGCATCGGGAGTGTGCTGGGCGAGTGTGCGCTGCAGCAGGTCGGGCATGCTGGACAAGATGGACGCGAGCGCCACTGACTGTCACCTCCAGGAATGTGGCGGCGACGCTAGTGGGCCTGCTCCGTTCGGCGGAAGCCGGGGTGAGGACACCTCGGTGAACTCTCCGTAGTCCCGGGGCGGGAGCCGTGCAGGCCGGACGACGGCTGGAACATCCGCCGATCGAACCACGGCGCAGCTGCGCCGTCTGGGCGTTCCCGTGCCGATCGGCCCCGCCGCACCGGGGGTCACGCCACCACGTCGCCCAGCCATTTCCCGAGCTCGATCGCCGCCTCGCGGGCGATCTCGTGGCCGACGGGGTCCCGCCGCGCGACGGTCGTGGCCCCGGATTCACCCGTCAGGTACTCCCAGGTGCGGTCCAGCAGCTCGCGCGGGATCACCGCGTCGTCGTCACCCTGCGCGACGAAGACCGGGCGCCCCGCCAGTCGTCCGGGGGTGGCGGGGACCCCGCCGTCGAAGGGCAGCGTGCCTGCGAGGAGGGC
Organism: Pseudonocardia sp. T1-2H; assembly: GCF_038039215.1. Classification (NCBI taxonomy): domain Bacteria; kingdom Bacillati; phylum Actinomycetota; class Actinomycetes; order Pseudonocardiales; family Pseudonocardiaceae; genus Pseudonocardia; species Pseudonocardia sp. T1-2H. The sequence goes on along the minus strand of NZ_JBBPCL010000001.1, from coordinate 5,394,238 downwards.
CGCGCCGGCGAAGCGGGCGGGCTCGTCGAGGAGCAGCCCGCCGGCGAACGCGGCGCCACCGCTGAACCCGATGAGGACGACCGGGCGCCCGGCCGGGGCGACCGCGTCGAGCCAGTCCCGGAACCAGTCCATCGTGCACCGCAGCGACTCCGGTACCGGCCGCCCGATCCCCCGGTTCGCGAACCAGGCGTACCCGCCGCCCTCGGCGATCGGGGCGCGCACGGCGGCGTAGGCCGGGCCCTCGGGGAGGAGGTCGACGAGGCCGATGATCTCCCGCTCGTGCGACCCGCGGCCGTGCAGCAGGACGACCAGCGGCGCCTCCGCGTCAGCGTCACCGCGCGTGACGACGGTGGGTGCCTCGAAGGTGTCCGGCGCGCTCACGAACGGGTCCCGGTTCCGACGGTGGCGGACGTGCCGACGCCGCTCCACCGCTCGACCTCGCCGCTCAGGTTCAGTCGTTCGACGGGTGCGGCGTTCTCGTGCACGCCCCAGTCCTCGCGCGGCAGCATCCACATCACCTCGAAATCGTTCCCGTCCGGGTCCGCGCCGTAGATGCTCTTCGTCGCGCCGTGGCTGGACTCGCCGGTGTAGGCACCCAGCTCGGCGAGTGTCGTGCGGGCGGCCTCGAGCTCGTCGATGGTGTCGACCTGCCACGCCAGGTGGTACAGGCCCACCGCGCCCGGCCGCTTCGGCGCCGCGCCCGCCCCGAGGCCGAACAGTCCCAGGTCGTGGTGGTTGCCGGACCGGGTCAGGCGCAGGAAGGCGGCGTTCGCGCGCGGCTCGCGGGCGGCCACCTCCATCCCGAACGCGGTGGTCCAGAAGGTGACGGCGCGCTCGAGGTCGGTGACGAACAGGACGGCGTGGTTGAGGCGGACCGCCGGGATCGGCGTGGTCATGACGGCTCCAGGGGGTGACGGAGGATCTGTCCCCGGCCAATATAGCTGAAAGTTCAATCAGATTCGGCTGACGCTGTTTCGCCCGGGCGTGCGCGGCGAACCACCGGGGGCCTGCAGGGCCTGTCCCACTACGCTGGAAGTCGATTAACGCGGCGGGCGGAGGAGTGGGCGCGGTGACGGGTGCGGACGACGACGGTGGGTGGCCGCGGCCGCCGGGCGCGGCCCTGGACCGCCCCTCGATCGCCCGCGTGTACGACTACGTGCTGGGCGGCAAGGAGAACTTCGACGTCGACCGCCGCGCCGGGAACGCGCTGCTCACCGCGGTCCCGGAGAGCACCGTCCTCGCCCAGGACAACCGCAGCCTCGTCCACCGCGTCGTCCGGTACCTGGTGGCGGACATCGGCATCAAGCAGATCCTCGACATCGGGTCCGGGCTGCCCAGCGAGGGCAACGTCCACGAGGTCGCGCACGCGCTGGACCCGGCGGCCCACGTCGTCTACGTGGACAAGGACCCCGTCGTGCTGGCGCACGGGCGGGCCCTGCTCAGCAGCGGCGAGGTCAGCACCGTGATCACCGCGGACCTCACGGACCCGGACTCGATCTTCGGCGACCCCGAGACCGGGCGGCTGATCGACCCGGAGCAGCCGTCGGCCGTCCTGATCTCCGGTGTGCTGCACCACTTCCCGGACGAGGCGGACCCGGCCGGCATCGTCGCGCGGCTGGTCGAGCGGCTGCCGGCGGGAACCTACGTCTTCATCTCGAACTTCCTGGACGACGACGAGCCGCGCGCCCGGACACTGGAGCGCGCGTTCCTCGACGGCGGGCTGGGCACGGGTCGCTTCCGTACCTGGGCGGAGATGCGGCCGTTCTACGCCGGCCTCGAGCTCGTCGAGCCCGGCCTGGTCTACGCGAACGACTGGCGCCCGGATGCGGACACCCCCACCGACAGCCCGGTGCACACGCTGCTGGCCGGCGCGGTCGGGATCAAGCGTTCCTAGAGTTCGTCCAGCAGGGACCGCAGCATGTCCTTGCTGGCGTTCGGCGTCTCCGCCTGCACGGTGATCCGCTCCATCGTCCGGAGGTAGACCTCCACCTCGGGGCGCTTCTCCAGATACATCGCGCTGGTGAGCTGCTCGAGATAGACGATGTCCGGCAGGTCTCGCTCGGCGAACCGCAGCACGGTGAACGGGCCGCCCCCGGCTGCGTGTCCGCCGCTGCTGAACGGCAGCACCTGGATCGTCACGGACGGTATCTCCGCGAGCTCGAGCAGGTGGCCGATCTGCTCCTGCATCACCGCGGGCGATCCGAAGGCCCGGCGCAGCGCCGCCTCGTCGATCACGGCCCAGAAACGGGGGGCGTCCGGCTCGGTCAGCAGCTTCTGCCGGGTCATCCGCAGGTTCACCCGGCGGTCGATCTCCTCGGCGTCCTCGCCGCCGTGGCCCTGCATGATCACCGCACGGGCGTACTGCTCGGACTGCAGCAGGCCGGGCACGAACTGGACCTGGTAGCTGCGGATGATCGACGCGGCCTGTTCGAGCCGCAGGTAGAGCTCGAACCAGCTGGGCAGGACGTCGGTGTAGCGGTGCCACCAGTTCGGCTCGTTGGCCTGGCGGACCAGCTGCAGCCAGCGGTCCCGCTCCTCGGCGTCGTCGACGCCGTAGAGGGTCAGCAGGTCCGCGATGTCCCGTTCCTTGAAGCCGACACGACCGAGCTTCCAGGCGGCTGATCTTGGCGTGCGAGGCGCGGATGGCGTCCCCGGCGGCCTCGCGGGTGATGCCGAGCTCCTCGCGCAGGCGTCGGAGCTGGGTGCCGAGCATGATCCGCAGGACGGTCGGGCCGCCCTGGCCCGGGGCGTCGAACCGGGCGAGCCGCGAGCGGGAGTCGGAGCCGTCGCTGGTCATGGCAGGCGACCCTACCGCCTCCCACCCCGGCGAGCCGTCCGGGCGAGGAGGCCCGGCGGCGGCGTCACAGGAGGAGGTCGTCGAACTCCCCGGCCTTGGCGCCGCGCAGGAACGCCGAGATCTCGGCGCGGGTGTAGACGAGGGTCGGGCCCTGCGGATCACGGGAGTTGCGCAGGGCGACGTTCCCGCCCGGCAGGTCCGCGACTTCCACGCAGTCCCCGCTCGGATTGCTGATCGCGCTCTTCTTCCAGCTCACGGGGCCGAGGGCGGGGGCGGGCGTGCCGTTCGGGTGGGTCATGTCCTCCGACTCCGTCGGTCCGGCGGCGGAACGGGGTCCCGCGCGGTGTCGCGTTCGTGCAAACGTTCTTGCAGATGGCCTTGCAAGTGCACGCTACGTCCCGGACGATGGGCGAGCAGAAGGTGGGTTCGGATCATCGTCCGGACGTCGGGGAGCGGAGGGGCACGGGCGTGGACGACGAGCACAGGGGAGACTCCGCTGGGATCAGCGACACGGTCACCGTCACCTGTGCTCTGGACAGTCAGGCCCACCAGATCCCGGACTCCGAGCTGACCGCCCCGTACGCGCTGCGCAGCGGCCGCTACCGCGCGGTCTGCGGGTGTGTCGTCACCGCCGCGCCGATGGTCCAGCCCGAGGGCGAGCCCTGCCGGACCTGCGCCGCGATCGTCTCGCCGCCCGCGCGGTCGCGCCGCGGCCGCAGTGGCCTCCGGCGCCTGCTCGCCTGAGCCGTCCCGTCGGCGCACGACCCCCGGCCCTTCACGGATCCTCGGCGTCCCTCTTCAGGGCGGACAGCCTGCGGTCCCAGGCGGCGGTCAGGTCGACGAGCCAGCGCGCCGCGACGCCCAACGGGTCCGGTCGCACCTCGTAGCGCACCTCGCGCCCCCGCCGCACCCCCTCGACGAGCCCCGCGCCCTCGAGGACCTGCAGGTGTTTGACGACGGCCTGCCGGGACACGGGCAGCGACCCCGCCAGGGTCGTCGCGGTGGCCCCGCCGGCCTCCCCGAGCGCCCCCACGATCCACCGCCGGGTGGGGTCCGCGAGCGCCGCCAGGACGTCGCCCACCGCGGCCTCCGCCACGGGTTCGGTCATGCCGCGGCGCGCTCGCACTCCCGCTTCGCGACGTCGAGCTGGAACCGCCAGCCCACCGTGTTGCCCTCCACGGCGATCGCGTTGTCCTCCTCCGCGGAGTAGAGCGCGGCGAACCCGCTCTCGACGACGCGGAGCAGCGTGCCCGTCCCGTGCGCGGCCAGCACGAACTCGACCAGCGTGGACGTGCCCTTCGTGAGCGGCTCGGCGGTGTACTCCGCGCCGCGGAACGCGATGCGATCCGGGTCGTCGCTCGGGACCGGGAGCACGGAGAACCGGCCGTACGGCGGCGCCTCGACGACCGCGACGCCTCCCTCCCACGTCACGACCTGCTTCGACCGGTCGCCGTCCCCGATCCACCAGCCCGGCCGGCTGACGAGCTCCCGCACCCGCTCCGGGGGTGCGGCGATCACGATCTCGCGCTCGATCCGGTCCACGATCTCCATGACGTCCTCCGTCGGCCGGTGATGTGCCACTCCACGGTTGCAGGTGCGAGCCGAACGCGCAACCGGCTGGTGGCACGTTCCGGAGCAGAAGTGGCGCGGGGCGACGGGGCGCAAGACAGTGGGGTGATGGACTGGACCGCGATCCGCGAAGGCGACGTGACGATGGCCCAGCACGCGGAGCTGGGGCAGCTGCTGCGGGGCGCCTTCGCCCACCTCCCCGGCCTCTATCCCGGCGTGCGGACCTGGTCCTCCCTGCGGCCCGAGGCGCGCGTGATCGGCCACGACGACGAGGGGGCGGCCGCCGCGGCCGGCGTGCTGCGCCGGGTGATCCAGGTCGGCACGACCGACCAGCTGGTCGGGGTGGTCGGGCTCGTCGCGGTCCGGCCGGCGCTGCAGGGGCACGGCGTCGGCGGTGACCTGATGAAGCGCGTGAACGCCTACCTCGCGGATCTCCGGGTCCCGTTCGGCATCCTCACCTGCGCGGACGAGCGCGTCGCGTTCTACCAGCGCGCGGGCTGGCACCGGCTCTCGCCGCCGCGGCGGGCGGTCTTCTCCCGCGACGACACCACCGAGGCCGCTCCGTTCGTGGACGAGATCGAGAGGAACACGTTGGTCCTGCCGGTCACCGCGGGCCTCGACGACTGGCCGGACGGCGACCTGCTCTGGCACTGCGCCCCCATCTGAGGACCGGGTCCGCCCGTGGCCCGATCGGCCGGTGGCCGAGGCCCTCCGCCACCGGCCGCGGTACTCCTCTTCGGTGACGAGGTCGCCCCATTCCGTCTCCGGTCCCTGGCCCTCGCCGGCACCTTCCCGGACGGACGAGCTGCCGGCAGCAACCACGTTTCGGCTGAGCCGTCCGTGCCGTAGGGAGGGGCGCCCCACACTTCCGAGGTAACTCGAACGTGACCTCCGGGCGGAACTCTCGTTGAGCAGCCGCAGGGCCATACGGACATTCCGGGGCATGACCACGTGCCTCGTGCGACTCCGCCACATGGTCCGAGAGGAGACAGTGGTGTCGATTCCCCTTGCCCAGAACGGTGTCGGTAGCCCCGCCGTCAACATCACGGTGTTCGGTGCGTTCGTGTTGCTGACCCTGGTCGTGGTGTTCCGGGCCGGGCGTGGCAACCGCACGGCATCCGATTACTACACCGGAGGTCGGGGGTTCACCGGGACGCAGAACGGTGTCGCGCTGGCCGGCGACTACCTGTCGGCGGCGGGGTTCCTCGGCATCGCCGGCGCGGTGGCCGTGTTCGGGTACGACGGCCTGCTCTACGCCATCGGCTCGTTCGTCGGGTGGCTGTTCGCGTTGCTGCTCGTGGCCGAGTGGCTGCGCAACACCGGGCGCTACACGATGGGCGACGTCCTGAGCTTCCGGATGCGCCAGCGCCCGGTCCGGGCGGCCGCCGCCACGTCGACCCTGCTGGTCTCGGTGCTCTACCTGATCGCCCAGATCGCCGGCGCGGGCGGGCTCGTCGCCCTGCTGCTGGGGATCACCGACAAGGGCGGGCAGGCCATGGTGATCGCGGTCGTCGGCGGCCTCATGATCGTCTACGTGCTCGTCGGCGGCATGAAGGGCACCACGTGGGTGCAGATCCTCAAGGCCGTCGCGCTGATCGTCGTCGGGCTCGTCCTGACCTTCTGGGTGATGGGCCGGTTCGGCTTCAACTTCTCCTCGCTCCTCGGGCAGGCTGCCGCGACGAGCCCTCACGGTGACAAGCTGCTCGGCCCGGGTCTGCAGTACGGCAAGACCGACCTCTCGAAGATCGATTTCATCTCGCTGTCGCTGGCCGCGATCCTCGGCCCGGCGAGCCTGCCGCACATCCTGATGCGCTTCTACACCGTGCCCAACGCCAAGCAGGCCCGCCAGTCGGTGGTGTGGGCGATCTGGCTGATCGGCGGGTTCTTCCTGATGGTGGTCACCATCGGCACCGCCGCCACAGCGCTGGTCGGGCCCGAGGCGATCACGGCGTCGCCCGGCGCGTCGAACTCGGCGGCCCCGCTGCTGGCCTACCGGCTCGGGGGCGAGCTGCTGCTCGGCATCGTCGCCGCCGTCGCCTTCGCGACCATCCTCGCCGTCGTCGCGGGCCTGACCATCACCGCGTCGGCGTCGTTCGCCCACGACGTGTACGCGAACATCCTCAAGCGGGGGACGCCGCGCCGGCCCAGGAGGTGCGGATCGCGCGGCGGACGGCCCTGGTCGTCGGACTGCTGGGGATCCTGGGCGGCATCGTGGCCATCGGGCAGAACGTCGCGGTGCTGGTCGCGCTCGCGTTCGCCGTGGGGGCCTCGGCCAACATGCCGTCGCTGGTCTACTCGCTGTTCTGGAAGCGCTTCAACACGACCGGTGCGCTGTGGAGCATGTACGGCGGCATGACCGTGGCGATCGTGCTGGTCATCTTCTCGCCGGCGGTCTCGGGGGCGAAGACGTCGATGCTGCCCGACGCCGACTTCGCGTTCTTCCCGCTGGTCAACCCCGGCATCGTGTCGATCCCGCTGTCGTTCCTGCTGGGCGCGCTCGGTTCGCACTACGGGCGACGCGACCCGGGGGACGCGCAGCGTTTCGCGGAGATGGAGGTCCGGGCCCTGACCGGGGCGGGCGCCGCGGGGTCCCAGTCCCAGCCGGAACCTGCGCCCCGGTCGCCGTCCCCGTCCCACTTCGTGCCCCGAACACCGGCGGGGCACCGGTCGCGGCCGTAGTCGAAGGCCTGACCGGGATCGCGGTCGAGCCGCACGACGAGCAGGGCGAGGTCCCGCAGATCGGACGATCCGGGACCTCGCCGATTCGCTCCGTGCGGCGATGGAGCCGCAAGCCGACGTGACTGCATCTCCCGTGACGACCGACGCCATGACACCGCTGCGTGAGGACGGAGGTGACCGATGACGCCCGGGTTGCCTCGACTCCCTGCTACACCCTTCCCACCGTGATCATCTCTACCATGCAGAAGTAGAAGTTCTCGTCGTCCAGGATCCCGGACGCCGGGTCGAACGTGGCCTCCCACCGCTTCCGGTCGTCCTCGGACAGGTACGGCTCCGCCGTAGTCCCCAGCCATGTCGCGTTCTTCGTCAGATACCGCTTCTCCGCGTTCCTGAGTGGAGAAGTCATCTGGATCACGTACGGTCGCGTCGTCACGTCCTGGAATCCTGCAGACCGGAAGGCCCCGTGCATCTTCTGGCCGATGAAGTTGTCGAACGGTGGCTCCGGCGGGTTCTCCTTCAACGCCCTTGCGGCCGCTTCCATCACCTTCGCCGCCAAGTGCTCCTCGACCGGGTGGAAGATCACTGCCCCTCCGTCGAAGTCCTTCGAGAACACGCGCCCCCGGGAGACACGCATCGCCTCCCCCAGGACCACGGACAGGTCAGAGGCATAGCAGCAGCAGTTCCCGAGGAAGACGGCGTCGAAAAGGTTGTCGTCGAACGACATCGCCTCAAAATTGCCCACCTCGAAATTCATGCTTTCGTGTAGGGGGTGATCGGCGAGGCGTGAGACGGCATAGCCGATCAGCTCACTGGAAAGATCGAACCCGGTGACGCGCCCACCAGGCGCGACCTTCTCGGCGAACATCGGCGCCCACAGGCCGGGTCCACAGCCCAGGTCGAGTACGGCGTCCCCCGGCTTCAACCCGAGGTCGTCGACCATCCGCCGCCTGTCGAAGTACTTCGCCTCATGGTGGTCCAAGAGCCATCCGAGGGAAGAGAGCTGAAGATCATCGCTCGTGGCCATTGCGCGCCTCGCTAGTGGTCGTCGACCGGGCAGCCGAGTGAAGGTCCGCTTCGCGGAGTGGTCGTGTCGCACCCGATGGAGTTCCCAGAACTCGGCATCGGCACCGTCCGCGAGTCCGCACAGCAACCGGGGCCTGCACTCCCGCTCCGCCGCCGAACGCCTCGCCCAGAATCGCGGCGCCCCGCTTCGCCCACGATGCTCCTGCCGCTCGCGCCGCTGGCATGGTGGTGGCCCGGGCCCGTTCGGTCAAGTCTCCAAGTGACTGGCTGCTTCCACGATGTGGAGCAGTTCGTCCTTGGTGGGCTCAAGGACGTCTCATCGCGCGTAGCGGGTGCGGACGAAGGTGAGGACCCTCTGGGCGCGTTCGAACTCGGTGGCGAGCAGGGCGAGCCCGGCGAGGACGACGAGCCAACCCGGGCCCGGGTAGGGGATCATGATGATCCCGGCGATGACGACCACGCCGCCGGCGATCCCGACCCCGGTGCGCCAGGCCCGGTCCGTGGCGGGGTTCCGGCGCAGCCCATGCCGGTAGCGCCGGTAGCGGTCCTTGAGTGTGGGGCGTCGGAGGTCGGTGCCGTCGGGGTTCTCGGGTTCAGCGGGCATGGCTCTCCCTTGGTGGCCTCGGGAGGATTATCGGGTCGGTGTGGACCGTGGGTAAGGGCGTGACCCGGACAGCGGCGAACCGCCGATCAGCACGGACAGCACCCGGTCTCCGGCTGCTACGTCTGGTGGCTATCGCTCGATGCGGCATGGGAACGATCTTGGGAACATCCTGGGAGAATCCACCCGGCCAGGCTCGCTCACGGCCACCGCCAGTCGGACACAACAAGTTCGGCCCCTCACCCTGTCTCAGCAGGTGAGGGGCCGATTCTGGCTGTTGGCACTTGTGGTGCCCCCGGCAGGATTCGAACCTGCGCTCCCGCCTCCGGAGGGCGGTGCTCTATCCCCTGAGCTACGGGGGCCGTGCAGGAATGACACTACAACACCCGCGCCCCCGGGTTCCCGGGGGCCCGGGTGATCAGTTCGGCGGCAGGGGAGCGGCTCCGCGCTGGGCCAGGAGCTGCTCCATGTACTGCGCCTCGGACGTCTGCGAGCTGAGCATGTGGGACGCCAGGTTGCGTACGTCCGGCACCGTCGCGTGGTCCGCGGCGTACTGCAGCATCGAGGCACCACCCTGGTGGTGGCGCAGCATGAGCTGCAGGAACAGCACGTCGAGCTGCTGGCCGGAGGCCGCCCGCAGGTTCCGGAGGTCCTCCTCGGACGCCATCCCGGGCATTTGGGTGACGCCGGCCGAGCTCATGCCGCCCATGCCGGCGTGGCCGGAGGAGGAGTCCGTCATCCACGCCATGTAGTGCCCGCCGACGGGGTACGGTGCGGCGCCCCACAGCGCCAGCCAGCCCTGCATACGGCCGATCTGCTGGCCCTGCGTGGACTCGATGTCGAACGCGAGCTGGTGCAGGGCCGGGTCCGCGGTGTGGTCCCGCTCCCAGGACGCCATCTGCACGGCCTGGTTGTGGTGCACCGACATGTCCTGCGCGAAGCCGACGTCCACGGAGTCCGCGGCCGGCACGGTGTCCGACGACGAGCCGGGCAGGCCGATCAGCAGGCCGCCCGCGGCGCCGAGCAGCAGCAGGGCCACCGCGGCGAGGGCCACGACGAAGGCCCGGACCCAGCGCGGCTCCCGGCCGCCGCCGCCCCCGGAACCGCCGGGACCCGGCGGCTCCTCGGGGGGCGACGCCGTTCGTTGCTGTGACGGGGAGGTGCTCACCCCACCCATCATGACCCTGCGGTGCCGGTCGGGTCGGGCTGCACGCCGGTGGTCTGGCTGGTCTCGGGGAGGATCGTGGTGCCGTTGATCTCGGACTGCGCGGGCGTCGGGACGAACGGCGGCGGGTTGTCCTGGTCGAACCGGCCCGGGCCGAGGGAGTCGCAGCTGGCGCCGACCTCGGGGTAGGTGAACCGGTTGAGCCGCAGCGCGGTGATGAACTGGTCCACCCGCGGGTCGTTCGCGTCGCTCAGCTTGAGCTGGTGCCCCCAGGACTGCAGCGCGATCGGCTGGTCGAGACCCGGGTAGGGGGACAGGACGCTGTACGGCTGGTTCTGGACCTTGGCCTTCAGCGTGTCCAGCGCGGCCCCGCTGACCTGGTCCGGGTTGTACGCGATCCAGACGGCGCCGTGCTCGAGGGAGTGCACGAGGTTCTCCTGGCGCACCGCCGTCGGGTAGACGACGCCGTTGCAGGCGGCCCAGAAGCCGTCGTGCTTGCCGCCGAACGGCGGGGAGTGCGTGTAGGCGACCCGCACGTCCGGGGTGACGTGGTCACCGGCGGTGTAGGAGATCGTCTGCACGCCCGGGATCTGCGCCGACGGGTCCTTGTTCGCGTCCGTCGGCGTGAAGGGGGCGAGCGCCTCGGTGGCGGCGCTCTTCTCGTCGTTCTTGTAGAAGGCGTAGCCGAAGATGCCGCCGGCGAACAGCACGACCACCAGGATCCCGGCGATCAGGCCCCACGGGGTGGAGCGCTTGGCGACGACCGCGCTGCGGGCGTTCCTGGCTGACTTGCTGTTCTTACCGCTGACCATCGACCGTCCAAGTCTCCCGGGAAGGCGACCACTTCAGCCAGAAGGATCTCGGGCGTGCGGCCGCGGGAACGAGTCTAGGAGGGTCGCCTGAGACGAGCGTGAGCGGAGCACGGAGAGCGCCGGTGGAGCGGTCCGTGTCACCTCCTAGAATCGTGGGGTGACTCCCGACGTCCTCGCCGAACTCGTCCGCGCCGCCGCTCTCGACGTGCTGCGCGAGCGAGGCCTGGACGAGGCGGCGCTCCCGCCGGACGTCGGCGTCGAGCGTCCCCGCAACCCCGAGCACGGGGACTACGCCACGAACGTCGCGCTGCGCACCGCCAAGAAGGCCGGGGTGCCGCCGCGGGAGCTCGCCGGCTGGCTCGCGGAGGCGCTCGCGAGTACGGACGGCATCGAGTCCGCCGAGATCGCCGGCCCCGGCTTCCTGAACCTGCGGCTGGCCGCGGCCGCGCAGGGCGCCCTGGTCGGGGACGTCCTGGCGAGCGGTCGGTCCTACGGCGCCGGGGACGAGCTGGGCGGGCGCAACGTCAACCTCGAGTTCGTCTCGGCCAACCCCACCGGCCCGCTGCACCTGGGCGGCACCCGCTGGGCCGCGGTGGGCGACGCGCTCGGCCGGGTGCTCTCCGCACGCGGCGCGCAGGTCACCCGCGAGTACTACTTCAACGACGCCGGCGGCCAGATCGACCGGTTCGTCGCCTCCCTGGTCGCGGCGGCCAAGGGCGAGCCCGCGCCGGAGAACGGGTACGGCGGCGCGTACATCACCGAGATCGCCGCCAAGGTCACGGCGGCCGAGCCGGGCGCCCTGGAGCTCCCGGACGCCGAGCGGGACGAGGTGTTCCGCCGGGTCGGCGTCAACCTCATGTTCGCCGAGATCAAGCAGTCCCTGCACGCCTTCGGCACGGACTTCGACGTGTGGTTCCACGAGCAGTCCCTGCACGACTCCGGCGCCGTCGAGACGGCCGTGCAGCAGCTCAAGGACACCGGCGCCCTGTACGAGAAGGACGGCGCCTGGTGGCTGCGGTCCACGGACTTCGGGGACGACAAGGACCGCGTCGTCATCAAGAGCGACGGCCGGCCCGCCTACATCGCCGGGGACATCGCCTACCTGCGGGACAAGCGCGCCCGCGGCTTCGACCTGTGCCTCTACATGCTCGGCGCGGACCACCACGGCTACGTCGCCCGGCTCAAGGCCGCCGCGGCCGCGTTCGGGGACGACCCGGCCGTCGTCGAGGTGCTCATCGGGCAGCTGGTGAACCTGGTCAAGAACGGCGAGCCGGTCCGGATGAGCAAGCGCGCCGGCAACGTCGTCACGATGGACGACCTCGTCGAGGCGGTCGGCGTGGACGCCGCGCGGTACTCGCTGATCCGCTCGTCCGTGGACTCCTCGCTGGACATCGACCTGGACCTGTTGGTCAAGCGCAGCAACGACAACCCGGTCTTCTACGTGCAGTACGCGCACGCCCGGCTGTCCTCGCTCGGACGCAACGCCGCGGACCTCGGCCTCACACCCGGCACCGAGTACGGCCTGCTCGCCCACCCGCGCGAGGGGGACCTGATCCGGACCCTCGGCGAGTTCCCGGAGGTCGTCCGCTCGGCCGCGGAACTGCGCGAGCCGCACCGGGTCGCGCGCTACCTCGAGTCCCTGGCCAGCGCGTACCACAAGTTCTATGACGCATGCCGCGTCCTGCCGATGGGTGACGAGGAGATCTCCGAGCTGCACCGGGCCCGTCTCGCGCTCTGCGAGGCCGCCCGCGTGGTGCTGGGCAACGGCCTCGCGCTGCTCGGTGTGAGCGCGCCGGAACGGATGTAGCAGTCACCATGAGAGCCCATCCCGCAGGCCCGATGCACAACACGCTGCAGGCCGCGCCGGAGACCGCGGGCCCGCGCCCCCGCAGTGCCGCCGAGCTGGACCACCTGGCGCCGGCCGTGTGGCCGCGCAACGCCGCGCGCGGCGAGGACGGCGTCCTGCGCGTCGCGGGCGTGGACGTCCGGGACCTCGCCGAGCGGTACGGCACGCCGCTGTTCGTGCTGGACGAGGACGACTTCCGCTCCCGCGCGGCCGAGTTCGCCGCCGCGTTCGGCGCCGGCTCGGTCCACTACGCCGCCAAGGCGTTCCTGAGCACCGAGATCGCGCGCTGGGTCGCCCAGGAGGGCCTGTCCCTGGACGTGTGCAGCGGCGGCGAGCTCGCCGTCGCGCTGCGGGCGGACTTCCCGGCCGGCCGGATCGCGCTGCACGGGAACAACAAGTCCACGGACGAGCTGGTCGCGGCCGTCGAGCACGGCGTCGGCCGGGTGGTGCTGGACTCGTTCCACGAGATCGTCCGGCTGGACGCGGTGGCCCGGGAGCGCGGCGTCGTGCAGCCGGTGATGATCCGGGTGACGGTCGGCGTCGAGGCGCACACGCACGAGTTCATCGCCACCGCGCACGAGGACCAGAAGTTCGGGTTCTCCATCGCCGGCGGCGAGACGTCGGACGCGGCCGAGGCCGCCCGGCGCGTGCTGAAGTCCACGAACCTGAAGCTCGTCGGGCTGCACAGCCACATCGGCAGCCAGATCTTCGACACCGAGGGCTTCCAGATCGCGGCACACCGCGTCGTCACCCTCCTCGCCCAGCTGCACCGCGAGCACGGGGCGGACGCGCTGGGGGACCTGACCACCCTGGACCTCGGCGGCGGCATCGGCATCGCCTACACCCCGGACGACACCCCGCTGTCCGTCCCGACGCTGGCCGAGGAGCTGCGCGGGATCGTCAAGAAGGAGTGCCACGCGGCCGAGCTGGACGTCCCGGAGATCGCCGTCGAGCCGGGCCGGGCCATCGCGGGGCCGGGCACGATCACGCTCTACGAGGTCGGCACGCTCAAGGACGTCCCGCTCGGGGGCATCTCCCGGCGGTACGTGAGCGTCGACGGCGGCATGAGCGACAACATCCGCACCGCGCTCTACGACGCGCTCTACGACTGCCGACTGGTGTCGCGCTCGTCCGCGCAGGACTCGGTGCCGGGCGAGGAGACCGCCGCGCTGTCCCGCGTCGTCGGCAAGCACTGCGAGTCCGGGGACATCGTCGTGCGGGACTGCTGGCTGCCGGGGGACGTCTCCCCGGGGACCTGCTCGCCGTCGCCGCCACCGGTGCGTACTGCTACTCCATGGCCAGCTCCTACAACCGGCTCCCGCGGCCCGCGGTCGTCGCGGTGAAGGACGGGCAGGCCCGGGTGCTGCTGCGCCGGGAGACGATCGAGGACCAGTTCCGGCTCGAGGTCGCCGACGAGGGGGCCGGGGAGTGAACCGTCCCACCCACGGGTGTGCGACGGTGTCCGGACCAGGGATGATCTGCGGCCGGACGGGGTCGGAAGACGTGAAGAGGGGCCAGTGGTGACGAGAGGTGAGGGCGCGCCCGTCCGGGTGGCGCTGCTGGGCTGTGGCACGGTCGGCGGCGAGGTCGTCCGGCTGCTGCAGGACCAGGCGGGTGAACTCGCGGCGCGTGTCGGCGCACCGGTCGAGCTGGTGGGGGTCGCGGTGCGACGCCCGCACCGGCACCCGGACCTCATCCAGCGGTACCCGGACCTGGTGACGACGGACGCGACCGCGCTCGTCGCGCGGGACGACGTGGACGTCGTCGTCGAGGTCATCGGCGGCATCGAGCCGGCCCGGACGCTGCTGCTGCAGGCCATCAAGTCCGGCAAGTCGGTCGTCACCGCCAACAAGGCGCTCCTCGCCGAGGACGGCGCGACGCTGGCCGAGGCCGCGGACGCCGCGGGCGTCGACCTCTACTACGAGGCCTCCGTCGCCGGCGCGATCCCGCTGCTGCGCCCGCTGCGCGAGTCCCTCGCCGGGGACGCGATCACCCGGGTCGCGGGGATCGTCAACGGCACCACCAACTTCATCCTCTCCGCGATGGCCTCCTCCGGCGCGGGCTACGCGGACGCGCTGGAAGAGGCCACCAGCCTCGGCTACGCGGAGGCGGATCCCACCGCGGACGTCGACGGCTACGACGCCGCCTCCAAGGCCGCGATCCTCGCGACGCTGGCCTTCCACACCCGGGTGACCGCCGCGGACGTCCACTGCGAGGGCATCCGCCGGGTCAGCGCCGCGGACATCGCGGCCGCCGCGGGCCTGGGCTGCACCATCAAGCTGCTGGCGATCTGCGAGCGCGTCCCCGCGTCCGGGCTGCGCCCGGAGTCCGTCTCCGCGCGCGTCTACCCGGCCATGATCCCGCTGAGCCATCCGCTCGCGAGCGTCGACGGCGCGTTCAACGCCGTGTTCGTGGAGGCCGAAGCCGCAGGTCAGCTCATGTTCTACGGCCAGGGCGCCGGTGGCGCCCCCACCGCCAGCGCGATCCTCGGGGACCTCGTCGCAGTGGCCCGCAACCGGGTCGGCGGCGGGCGCGGGCCCCGGGAGAGCGCCTACGCGAGCCTGCCGGTGCGCCCCATGGGGGACGTCCCGACGCGCTACCACGTGAGCCTCGAGGTCGCGGACCGCACGGGCGTGCTCTCCGCGATCGCCGGGGAGTTCTCCCGGCGCGGGGTCAGCATCGCCGCCGTCCGCCAGACCGGCGGGCAGGACGGGTTCTCCCCGGTCACCGGCGAGGAGATCACCACGCCGCCGGGCGAGGAGGAGTCCGCGCGGCTCGTCGTGGTCACACACGGGGCGGAGGACTCCGCGCTGGCCGCGACGGTCGAGGCGATCGCGAAGCTGGACGTCGTGCGGGCGGTGGAGAGCGTGCTGCGCGTCGAAGGACTCGGCCGCACGGTCAGCGCCCTCGGCGTGGCCGGATGAGGAACGACGGGAAGAACTTCTGATGAGCGGCTCGCAGCGCCCCAGCTCAGGCGGGTCCCGGCCCGCTGGCCGGGCGTGATCGAGGCCTACCGGGACCGGATGCCCGTCGAGCCGGGGTGGACGATCGTCAGCCTCGGCGAGGGCGGGACGCCGCTGCTCCCGGCCCCGCGGCTCTCCGAGCGCACCGGCTGCGAGGTCTACCTCAAGGTCGACGGCGCCAACCCCACCGGTTCCTTCAAGGACCGCGGCATGACGATGGCGGTCACGGCGGCGCTCGCCGAGGGCAAGCAGAGCGTGCTGTGCGCGTCGACGGGCAACACGTCCGCCTCGGCCGCCGCCTACGCCGCGCGCGCGGGCATGACCAGCGCCGTCCTCGTCCCGCAGGGCAAGATCGCGCTCGGCAAGCTCGCCCAGGCCGTCGCGCACGGGGCCCGGATCCTGCAGATCGACGGCAACTTCGACGACTGCCTCGAGCTCGCCCGCAAGACCACTGCGGACTACCCCGCGATCGCCCTGGTCAACTCGGTGAACCCGACCCGCATCGCGGGTCAGGCCAGCGCCGCCTACGAGATCTGCGACGCCCTGGGCCGCGCCCCGGACGTCCACTGCCTCCCGGTGGGCAACGCGGGCAACATCACCGCGTACTGGAAGGGCTACCGCTCCTACCACGCCGACGGGCTCATCCCCAGCTTCCCCGGATGTTCGGTTTCCAGGCGGCCGGCGCCGCGCCCCTGGTGCACGGCGCCCCGGTGAAGAACCCGGAGACGATCGCGACGGCCATCCGGATCGGCGCGCCGGCGTCCTGGGCGGGCGCGACGACGGCCCGGGAGGAGTCCGACGGCCTGTTCGCGGCGGTGACGGACGACGAGATCCTCGCCGCCTACCGCCTGCTCTCCACACAGGAGGCCGTGTTCGTCGAGCCCGCCTCCGCGGCGAGCGTCGCCGGCCTGCTGCAGTCCCACGCGAACGGGTCGCTCCCGCGCGGCTCCCTGGTGGTGTGCACCGTCACCGGGCACGGGCTCAAGGACCCGGACACCGCGTTGCAGGCCGCGCCGGACCCCGTGGTCGTCCCGATCGACCCCGTGGCCGTCGCCGCGGCCCTGGACCTCGCCTGATGGGCAGGCCCACCGAGGTCCGCGTCCGGGTGCCGGCGTCGTCGGCCAACCTCGGGCCGGGGTTCGACTCGCTCGGCCTGGCGCTCGGGCTCTACGACGAGATCGAGGTCACGGCGCTTCCGGCGGACGGGGTGCACGTCGAGGTCACCGGCGAGGGCGCCGGGCAGGTCCCGTGCGACGGGTCGCACCTCGTGGTCCAGGCCATGCGGACGGCCTGGGCGGCCTTCGGGGACGCCCCCGCGGGCCTGCGCCTGCGCTGCCACAACGCCATCCCGCACTCGCGCGGGCTGGGTAGTTCGGCGGCCGCGGCCGTCGCGGGCGCGGTGGCCGCCGCCGTCCTCGCCGGGCGCGAGCCGGGCCTGGAACGGGAGACCTTGCTCCAGGTCACGGCCGGTATGGAGGGTCATGCGGACAACGCAGCGGCCAGCCTGCTGGGCGGTTTCGTGGTGGCCTGGGAGGAGCCCGGGAATACTTCCGGGCGTTTCCACGCTGTACGACTTGACGTGCACGACGGGATTCGACCGGTCGCGCTCGTCGCAGGGGTCGAGTCCTCCACCAAGACGACCCGTGGTCTGCTCCCGGAATCCGTGCCGCTCGTCGACGCGGCCTTCACGGGCAGCCGGACCGCGCTGTCCGTCCTGGCGTTCACCCAGCGGCCCGAGCTGCTGATGGCGGCGACGGAGGACCGGCTGCACCAGGGCTATCGTCGCCCCGCCTACCCGGAGTCCGCCGACCTCGTCGGTTCGCTCCGTGCGCACGGCATCCCGGCCACCATCTCCGGCGCGGGCCCGACGGTGTTGGCCCTCACCGCGGACGGAAAGCTTCCGGCGGCGCTCGACCTGCACGGATTCTCGGTCATGCCCCTGCCTGTCGACACGGCGGGCGCGCTGGTCGAGATCGGCTGAGACCACTCCGGTCCCACCATCGGTGCAGGTCGACGACGCGCCGCGGGAGGGGTGTTGTTGCCGCCGGACCCGGGAGCGTCTACTCTCGGCGTCGCACGGCGAACCACGCGTCATCCGCGTGGCCTCTCGAGCCGGAATCTCGCCTCACAGTTCTGAAACGAGCTGCGGACGGATCCTGGTTTCGGACCGAGCGGCCTCTTCCCCGCGACCCGTCGCATTGGTCGCCGCCCCTGCACATCGCCGACTGGCGGTCTCGCGTGGACCGTTCCGTCGTCGGTCGTCGTCCGGCAGAGGAGTCCGGACGAGACGTGTGAATCCGCTGGTCCGAGCACGAGCTACGGGCCGGTCAGGAAGGATCTTCGTGAGCGAGACCGATCTCGTCAGCACCCAGACCGCCGCACCGGCGGAGGACAGCCCAGCGCCCAAGCGGCGTGGCGGGCTGTCCGGCATGGTCCTCGCGGACCTGCGTCAACTTGCGGGCGAGCTGAACATCCCCGACATCGCCGGGATGCGGAAGGGCGACCTGATCTCTGCGATCAAGGAGCGTCAGGGAGGCGGCACCGCGCCCGCCCGTGGCCGCAAGGCCGCGACGGACCAGCTGCCCCTGGACGCGCCCGCCGAGAAGCCCGCCCCCGCCGACAAGTCGGCTGCCGCCGACGCCGGCACCCCGCCGGCCGTCGAGCAGGCCCCCGCCGAGAAGCCGGCGCGCCGTCGTCGCGCGGCGACCCGCCCGGCCGGTGCGCCGGCCACGGTGAACGGCACCGACACCCAGACCACGACGCCCGAGCCGGCCGCTCCCACGAGCGCCGCCCCGGCCGCGACGTCGTCCGACGACAACGCGCCCGTCGAGTCCCCGCAGGTCGCGGGCACGTCGAACGACACCCCCGCGGATTCCGGGGTCCCCGCCGAGACCGCGGCGCCCGCTGAGAACGAGGGCGGCCGTCGCCGGCAGACCCGTCGTCGCGGCGGCGAGCAGAACGGCTCGGTGAGCGCCGCGGAGAGCGCGGAGATCGCCGCGGCCGCCGCGGCCGCCACCCCGGAGAAGGTCGAGCGCGACTCGAGCGGTCGCGGCAACCGCAACCGCAACGACAACCGTGGCGAGCGCACGGACGGCAACGCCCGGGGCGACCGCACGGACAACCGTGGCGACCGGGACAACCGTGGCGACCGGGACAACCGTGGCGACCGCGGGGACCGGGACGGCGGCCGCGACGACAACCGCGGCGGCGGTAACAACCGCGGTGACAACCGCAACGACCGCGCGGCCCGCACCAACGACCGCACCAACGACCGCACCAATGACCGCAACAACGACCGGATGGACGACTCGGACGACGACGGTGACGGCCGCGGCCGCCGCGGGCGCCGCTTCCGGGACCGTCGCCGCGGTCGGGACCGTGACGGCGGCGGCGGCCGTGGCCAGGGCGGCGCGAACAACGTCGACACCGAGGTCCGCGACGACGACGTGCTCCTGCCCGTCGCCGGCATCGTGGACATCCTGGACAACTACGCGTTCGTCCGGACCACCGGCTACCTGTCCGGCCCGAACGACGTCTACGTGTCCCTGTCGATGGTCCGCAAGTACGGCCTGCGCCGCGGTGACGCGATCACCGGCGCCGTCCGGCAGGCCCGCGAGGGCGAGCAGTCGCGGCAGAAGTTCAACCCGCTGGTGCGCATCGACACCCTCAACGGCGGCAGCCCGGAGGACGGGCGCAGCCGCCCGGAGTTCACCAAGCTCACCCCGCTGTACCCGAACGAGCGCCTGCGGCTCGAGACCGAGCCGACGAAGCTCACGACCCGCGTGATCGACCTGGTCATGCCTATCGGCAAGGGGCAGCGCGCGCTGATCGTCTCGCCGCCCAAGGCCGGCAAGACGATGGTGCTGCAGTCGATCGCCAACGCGATCACCACCAACAACCCCGAGTGCCACCTCATGGTCGTCCTGGTCGACGAGCGGCCCGAGGAGGTCACCGACATGCAGCGATCGGTGAAGGGCGAGGTCATCGCCTCGACCTTCGACCGCCCGCCGTCGGACCACACCGCGGTCGCCGAGCTCGCCATCGAGCGGGCGAAGCGCCTGGTGGAGATGGGGCACGACGTCGTCGTGCTGCTGGACTCGATCACCCGCCTGGGCCGCGCCTACAACCTGGCCGCCCCCGCGTCGGGCCGGATCCTCTCCGGTGGTGTCGACTCGACGGCGCTGTACCCGCCGAAGCGCTTCCTCGGCGCGGCGCGCAACATCGAGGACGGCGGCTCGCTGACCATCTTCGCCACCGCGCTGGTCGAGACCGGCTCGACGATGGACACGGTGATCTTCGAGGAGTTCAAGGGCACCGGCAACGCCGAGCTCAAGCTCGACCGCAAGATCGCCGACAAGCGGGTCTTCCCGGCCATCGACGTCGACGCCTCCGGCACCCGCAAGGAGGAGCTGCTGATGTCGCCGGACGAGTTCGCGGTGAGCGTCAAGCTCCGCCGGGTGCTCTCGGCGCTGGACCACCAGCAGGCCATCGACCTGGTGCTCGGCCAGCTGCGCAAGACGCGCACGAACATCGAGTTCCTGATGCAGGTGGCCAAGACGACCCCCGGCAACACCAAGAACGACGACGACTGATCAGGCCGTGACAGCCTCCGGGCCCGGTGGGAACACCCGCCGGGCCCGGATGGTTGAATGACATGTCAACGCATCTGGTTCCGGTTCACCTGCTAGATCGATGTGACAGCAGGACCCGGCGGCCATCTCGAGAGGAAACACACCATGCGTGAGGGTATCCACCCCCAGTACGTCGAGACCCAGGTCAACTGCAGCTGTGGGAACTCGTTCACCACGCGCAGCACCAAGGCCAGCGGCTCGATCACCACGGAGACCTGCTCCGCCTGCCACCCGTTCTACACGGGCAAGCAGCGGATCCTGGACTCCGGTGGCCGCGTCGCGCGCTTCGAGGCCCGCTACGGCAAGCGCGCCGCCAAGTAGCACCCGCAACGGCGCCCGTCCACCCTCACCGGTGGCCGGGCGCCGTTCGCGTGTCAGGGGTGGTGGGAGCCTGTCAGGGGCAGGACGGACCGTCAGGCTGGACGGACCGTCGGGCAGGGCAGGGACGGAAGGAAGGCAGGACGATGGCGGCAGCACCGGCCGGACAGACGGGCGTCGACGCGCTGGTCGACGAGCACGCGGAGCTGGAGCACCGGCTCGCGGACCCCACCGTGCACGCCGACCCCGCCGTCGCCCGGAAGCTGGGCCGCCGCTACGCCGAGCTCGGCCCGGTCGTCGCGGTCGCGCGGGAGCTGGCGTCGTCGCGGGCGGACATCGAGACCGCCCGTGAGCTGGCCGCCGAGGACCCGACATTCGCGGTCGAGGCCGAGGAACTCGCCGGGCGGATCACCGCGCTGGAGACGAGGCTCGCCGAGCTGCTCGTCCCGCGGGACCCGCACGACGGCGACGACCTCGTCATGGAGGTCAAGTCCGGCGAGGGCGGCGAGGAGTCCGCGCTGTTCGCGGGGGACCTCGTGCGCATGTACCTGCGCTTCGCCGAACGTCGCGGCTGGAAGGCCGAGATCCTCGACGCCACCGAGTCCGACCTGGGCGGGTACAAGGACGTCACGGTGCTCGTGAAGTCCCGTACGCCCACCCCCGACGGCGTGTGGTCCGCCCTGAAGTTCGAGGGCGGTGTGCACCGCGTCCAGCGCGTGCCCGTCACCGAGTCCCAGGGCCGCATCCACACCTCCGCCGCCGGCGTCCTCGTCTACCCGGACACCGGGGAGGACGCGGACGTCGAGATCGACGAGAACGACCTGCGGGTGGACGTGTTCCGCTCGTCCGGGCACGGCGGGCAGAGCGTCAATACCACGGACTCCGCGGTCCGGATCACCCACCTCCCCACGGGCATCGTGGTGAGCTGCCAGAACGAGCGCTCGCAGCTGCAGAACCGGGCCCGCGCGATGGAGGTCCTGCGGTCCCGGCTGCAGGCGCTGCACGAGGCGGAGCTGGCCGCGCAGGCGTCGGCCGAGCGGAAGTCGCAGATCCGCACCGTGGACCGGTCGGAGCGGATCCGCACGTACAACTTCCCGGAGAACCGGATCTCGGACCACCGGATCGGCTACAAGGCGCACAACCTCTCCACGGTCCTCGACGGCGAGCTCGACGACCTCGTGGCCGCGCTCGCGAAGGCGGAGCGGTCCGAGGCGATCGCGGCGGCCGAGGAGCGGTCGTGACCCCGGCTGCCCTGCCGTTGCGGAGGGCCGCGTGACCAAGCAGCCGCTCCGGCTCGCGATCGCCGAGGCTCAGCGGATGCTCGCGGCGGCGGGGATCGAGTCGCCCCGGGTGGACGCGGAGATCCTCGCGGCGCACGTGGTCGGCGTCGAGCGGGGGCGGCTGATGATGAAGCCGCTGGTCGAGCCGGAGGTCGTCGAGGCGTACCGGAGGCTCGTCGTCCGGCGGGCCGCGCGCGAGCCGCTGCAGCACGTGCTCGGCACCGCCGTCCTCGGGCCGGTCACGGTGGCCGTCGGGCCCGGGGTGTTCACCCCGCGGCCGGAGACCGAGCTGCTGCTCGAGTGGGGCCTCAAGGCGATCGCGGACGTGCCGAATCCGCTGGTCGTGGACCTGTGCACCGGTTCAGGGGCGCTCGCGCTGGCCTTCGCGGCCAGCCGCCCGGAGGCTCGGGTGCACGCCGTCGAGGCGGACCCCGCGGCGCTGAGCTGGGCCGCCCACAACGTCGACGCGCACGTCGCCGCCGGCGGGACCCCGGTCACGCTGCACCACGCGGACGTGCGCTGGAACGACCTGCTCGTCGAGCTCGAGGCGAAGGTGGACCTGGTGGTCTGCAACCCGCCCTACGTCCCGGACCACACGCCGGTGCCTCCGGAGGTGGCCGAGTGGGACCCGCCGGGCGCGGTCTTCGGCGGTCCGGACGGCCTGGAGATCATCCCCGCCGTGATCGCGGCGGCCGCGGGCCTGCTGCGCTACGGCGGCGGGCTCGCGATCGAGCACGACGACACCCACGGCGAGGCCGTCCCCGAGCTCCTGCGCAGGCGGAAGGTGCTGGCCGACGTCGTCGAGCACACGGACCTGGCCGGCCGGCCGCGGTTCGCGACGGCCCGTCGGGTGCCCGTTCGCTGACGCCGGCCGGGGCAGTCGTACGCTCCGGAACCGTGACCCAGCCCGACACCCCGCCCACCTTCGACTGCGCGGACCCCGATGCCCGCGTTGCCGGCCTCGAGGCCGCTGCCCGCGCCGTCCGCGCTGGTCAGCTCGTCGTCCTGCCCACGGACACGGTCTACGGCCTGGGCTGCGACGCCTTCTCCGCCACCGCGGTGCGCGCCCTGCTGGCGGCGAAGCACCGCGGCCCGGATATGCCGGTCCCGGTGCTGGTCGGCTCCTGGTCGACGATCGACGGCCTGGTCCTCGGCGTCCCCGCCCCGGCCCGGGCGCTGATCGAGGCGTTCTGGCCGGGCGGGCTGTCCATCGTGCTGCCGCACGCGCCCTCGCTGAGCTGGGACCTGGGCTCGACCAAGGGCACGGTGATGCTGCGGATGCCGCTGCACCCGGTGGCGCTGGAGCTGCTGCGGGACGTCGGGCCCATGGCGGTGTCCAGCGCGAACATCTCCGGGAGGATGCCCGCGACCACCGCCGCCGAGGCCGTGGACCAGCTGGGCTCCTCCGTCTCGGTGTACCTCGACGGCGGCCCGTCCGGGGAGCCGGTGGCGAGCACGATCGTCGACCTGACCGGAACGGCCCCGCGCATCCTCCGCGAAGGTGAGGTCACCGCCGCCCAGGTCGCGGAGGTCCTGGGGCGCGAGGTCCCCGTCGCCTGAGCCCCCCGCCGCTCGAGTGGCTCGAGCGGCGCAGAGTGGCGCTCGAGCCACTCAAGCGTCGGGGGTCAGGCCCACCTCCGCCGCCAGGCGCGTCACCACGTGGTCGAAGTGGGCCTCGTGGTCGTCCACCACGTTGTTCGTGTGGCCGAAGAGCTCGAAGTTCACCGCGCCGAACAGGCCGGACCAGGCGAGGATCGCGCGGCTGCCGATCCCGGTGCCCTCCGGCAGGCCCAGGTCCGCGAGCAGACCCGGATGCAGGGCGGCGTCCGCGTCGTCGCCCGGCGGTGCGACGGCGCCGGAGGCCAGCCCGTCGGCCAGGATCCGGCAGAGCAGCATCCCGACCCGCCCCGCCGGGGCGATGGTGGCCTGCGGGGCGGTGTAGCCGGGGACGGGGGAGCCGTAGAGCAGCGCGTACTCGTGCGGCCGGGACAGCGCCCATTCCCGGACGGCCCGGCACGCGGTGTGCCACCGGCCCGGCAGGTCCTCCCGCGCGACGGCGGCCTCGGCCTGCTCGGCGGCCTCGCCCAGCGCGTCGTAGCCCTCGACGATGAGCGTCGTGAGCAGGTCGTCCCGGCTGGGGAAGTAGCGGTAGACCGCGGAGGAGACCATGCCGAGCTCGCGCGCGACGGCGCGCAGGGACAGTGCCGCGGCGCCCGAGGACGCGAGATGCTGCCGGGCGACGTCGACGATCTCGGCCGTCAGCTGGGCCCGGACGCGGGCCCGTGCGGTGCGGGGCGCGGACGGACGCGCAGGGCTCTCGGACGGCGACACGGTCGCAGCATGACACCGTGCGAGAGCAGCGGCAACGCATCAGAGCGCCGATCCACGACGCGCGGCCGGTCCGGAGGGTCGCCGCAGGTAGCCTGGTGCACCGTGAGCCAGCCCAGCGAGACGACCAGCCCGGACGTACCGTTCTGGGGCCCGGACTTCGGTGCGTTGCAGCGGGAGGACCCCGAGATCGCGGGCGTCGTGCTCGGCGAGCTCGAGCGGCTCCGCGGCGGCCTCCAGCTCATCGCGAGCGAGAACCTCACGAGCCCGGCCGTCCTCGCGGCCCTGGGCTCCACGCTGTCGAACAAGTACGCCGAGGGCTATCCCGGCCGGCGCTACTACGGCGGCTGCCAGGTCGTGGACCAGGCCGAGGAGATCGGCAACGCCCGCACGAAGGCGCTCTTCGGCGCCGAGCACGTCAACCTGCAACCGCACTCCGGGGCGAGCGCGAACCTCGCCGCCTATGCCGCCTTCGCGCGCCCGGGGGACACGGTGCTGGCCATGGACCTCAAGCAGGGCGGCCACCTCACCCACGGCAGCAAGGTGAACTTCTCCGGCCGCTGGTTCCACGCCGTGTCCTACACCGTGCGCGAGGACTCGGAGCTCATCGACTACGACCAGGTCCGGGACCTGGCGCTGCAGCACCGGCCGAAGATCATCATCGCCGGGGCCACAGCGTACCCGCGGCTCATCGACTTCGCGCTCTTCCGGGAGATCGCGGACGAGGTCGGCGCCGTCCTGATGGTCGACGCCGCGCACTTCATCGGCCTCGTGGCCGGCCAGGCCATCCCGTCGCCGGTGCCGTTCGCGGACGTCGTCACGGCCACCACGCACAAGGTCCTGCGGGGCCCGCGCGGCGGCATGATCCTCTGCCGGGAGGAGCACGCGAAGGCGATCGACAAGGCCGTCTTCCCCTTCTCGCAGGGCGGCCCGCTGATGCACGCGGTCGCGGCCAAGGCCGTCGCGATGCGGGAGGCGGCGCAGCCGGAGTACCAGGCCTACGCCAACCGGGTCGTCTCCAACGCGCAGGCGCTGGCCAAGAGCCTCGAGGCCGAGGGCATGCGCGCGGTGTCCGGGGGCACGGACACCCATCTCGCGCTGATCGACCTGCGGCCCGTCGGCGTCACCGGCGGGGACGCCGAGACGCGCTGCGACCTCGCGCGGATCACGCTGAACAAGAACGCGATCCCGTACGACCCGGCCCCACCGATGAAGCCGTCCGGCATCCGGGTCGGCTCGCCGAGCGTCACCACCCAGGGGATGGTCGAGCAGGACATGGCCGAGATCGGGTTGCTGCTGGCCCGCGCGGTCAAGGCGGAGCACGGCACGCCCGCGGGCGACCGGGAGCTGTCGGACGTCGCCGAGGCGGTGTCCACGCTGGTGTCGCGGGCCCCCGCCTACCCGCGCGGCTGACCGGGCGTACCGACGATGGTCCCGCTCGTCGCGGCACAGTCCTTCGGGCTGGGCCTGCCGATCCGCGAGTACCTCCTCGCGGGGCTGACCGCCGCCGTCGTCACGTTCCTGCTCACCGGCCTGGTCCGGGTGCTCGCCCTCAAGCTCGGCGCCGTCGCCTGGCCCCGGGGCCGGGACGTCCACGTCACCCCGACGCCCCGCTGGGGCGGCCTCGCGATGCTCGGCGGCGTCCTCGGCGGGATCGGCCTGGCCGCCCAGCTCCCCGCCCTGCGGCTCGCCTTCGACTACTCCACCGACGTCCAGGGCGTCCTCCTGGCGGCCCTGCTCATCGTCGCGGTCGGCGCGCTCGACGACCGGTTCGAGCTCGACGCGCTCACCAAGTTCGCCGGCCAGATCACCGCGGCCGGGGTGCTGATCCTCTTCGGCGTGCAGTGGTCCGTCTTCTGGATCCCGTGGGGCGGCGGCGGGAGCGGCATCTCCGGCTCGCTGCTCGTGCTCGGCCCGGAGCAGGGCGTCCTGCTGACCGTGCTGATCACCGTGGCCCTGGTCAACGCCATGAACTTCGTCGACGGCCTCGACGGGCTGGCCGCCGGCCTGGGCCTGATCTCGGCCGCCGCCACCGGGGTGTTCGCGATCGGGCTGGTGCAGCAGAACGGCAACGATGCAACGGCCTACCCGCCGGCGCTGCTCGCCTCCGTGCTCGCCGGGGCGTGCCTGGGGTTCCTGCCGCACAACTTCAACCCGGCCCGGATCTTCATGGGCGACTCGGGCTCGATGCTGATCGGTCTGATGCTCGCCGCGGTCACCACCAGCGCGTCGGGCAAGCTCGCCATCTCCACCACCACCGACGGCACCGATATCCTGGCCCTGCTGGCGCCGGTCATCGTGCTCGCCGCGGTGGTGTTCGTGCCCCTGCTGGACCTGCTGATGGCCGTCGTGCGGCGGACGCGCGCGGGCATGAGCCCGTTCGCGCCGGACAAGATGCACCTGCACCACCGGCTGCTCGAGATCGGGCACAGCCACCGGCGGGCGGTCCTGCTGATCTACCTGTGGGCGGCGGTCCTGGCGTTCGGCGCGGTGGCGCTGGCCCTGATCGACGACCCGTTCTTCGTGCTCTGGGCGGTCGCGGTGGGGCTCGGGGTGGCCGTGCTGGCCTCCCTGGTCCCGCGGGCGCGCAACCGGACCCGTACGCCGCCGCCGAGTCCCCTGCCCCCGAGCCCCCTGCCCCCGGGTCCGTTGTCAGGGCCCGGACCCGAATCCCGGAGATGAGACGACGATGAGTGACGAGACCCCTGCCGAGAACGCCGCACCCGCCCCGGCCCCGCACGTGAAGACCGTGCTGAAGCTGGCGAAGGCCATGCAGCGCAACGCGATCGTCATCGCAGTGCCGCTCGCGGTGATCGGTGTCGTGCTGTCCCTGGTCCTCCGCGGGAGCAGCGGGCTGATCGGCGGGCTGATCGGCGCGGTGATCGGGCTGGGCCTCGGTTTCGTCGGCACGGGAGTCATGAAGGGAACGGCTCAGGCGTCCCCGACCGGGGTCATGATCGGCGCGATGGCGTCGTTCGGCGCGAAGTTCATCGTGCTGCTGGTGTTCCTGATCGTCTTCCGGGGCACCACGCTCTTCGACAACGAGGCGTTCGCCTTCACCCTGCTGGCCGTGACGGTCGGCTGGATCGGCGGCGAGGTCGTCGGATTCATTCGGGCGAAGGCACCCTCGGTCGACGTCTGATCCGCGAGTCGACGAGGGGCGCCGGCGTGCCCGACGCTCGGTTCGTTGCTCCTGTCGAGTGAGGTCGAGCCGAGGACGGCGCCTCAGGGGTCGTCTACGGCCACCGTCCGGACCAGACGCCCCGCAGCCGCTCGATAGGCTGAACGAGTGAAACTTCGGAACTCGTCCGTAGTGTCCGAGATGTCCGTGATCGCCGCCTCCTTGCGACCCCGGTCACACCCCCTTCGCAACTTCTACAGGTGATAGAGCGACGTCGGGGCATGTTCGGGGTGTCGGAGGGTAAGGAAGGAGGTGTGAACGCCGGTCACGGCAGGTCGTCCTAGGTAAGTGCCGCGTAACCCGGCTGATATGGTCCGTCCCGATGGAGCAGGAAAAGCCGCGCGAGGCAGGCGGCGCCACCGGTCGCAAGCCGGATGACGCGCCGCCGCCGGCCGAGGCCTGGACCGCTCTGTCCCACCTGCTCTCCGGGATCCTCCTCTTCGGAGGCATCGGATGGGCGGTGGATGCGCTGTTCGACCTACGGGGTTTCGTCGTCGCCGGTCTGCTGATCGGCGCGGCCGCCTCGATGTACTTGATCTACCTCAGGTACGTTAAGTCCTGATCATCACGATTCTGCCGATTCCGGTCCCCCGGCCGGCGGAACCGGAAGGAGCACTGGGTGACCACGATGGCCACCGCCCCGGCGCCGGGCTTCGATGCCCCCGGGGTAGAGGACTTTCAACTGCCGCCTGTCTTCGGGCCTGTCACGAAGCCGGTCCTCGAGCTCGTTCTCGCGGCGATCATCGTCGTGGTGCTGTTCCGCCTTGCCGTGCGCAAGCCGCAGCTCGTCCCCAGTAAGACGCAGTTCCTCGGCGAGTCGTTCCACGGCATCGTCCGGAACAGCATCGCCAAGGACATGATCGGGCCCGAGTTCCTCAAGTACGTCCCGTTCCTGACCGCGCTGTTCGCCTTCATCCTGGTGAACAACCTGTTCGGGATCATCCCGTTCATCCAGTTCCCGACGTTCTCGCATCCGGGCGTGCCGTACGCGCTCGCGCTCGTGGTGTGGTTGATCTACACGTCCGTCGGGATCCGGCACCACGGTGTCGGTGGATACCTCCGCATCTCCACCTGGCCGCCGGACGTGCCGTGGTGGGTACGGATCATCCTCACGCCGATCGAGTTCCTGTCGAACATCATCCTGCGGCCGGTCACGCTGTCGCTGCGACTGTTCGGAAACATGTTCGCCGGTCACCTGCTGCTGTTGCTGTTCATCCTCGGCGGCGAGTACATGCTGTTCACGGCGGACTCCATCCTGCTGAAGATCCTGTCGCCGTTCGCCTTCCTGATGGGGATCGTCTTCACGTTCTTCGAGGCGTTCATCCAGGTCGTGCAGGCCTACATCTTCGTCATGCTCACGGCGTCGTACATCGGCACCGTCCTCGCGGACGACCACTAGGTCCTCCTCCGTCCCCCACACGAGACCCTACGGAGCCGCGGTCGTCCCGCGGACCCGGATCGAAAGGAAGAACGAACCGTGAACATCGTCGGCAACCTGAACACGCTCGGGTACGGCCTCTCGGCCATCGGCCCCGGTATCGGCGTCGGCATCGTCTTCGCCGCCTTCATCAACGGCGTGGCGCGTCAGCCCGAGGCCCGCGGCCAGCTCCAGGGCATCGCGTTCATCGGCTTCGCCCTCTCCGAGGCCCTCGCCATCCTGGGCCTGGTGCTCGCGTTCGCGCTGGGTGCCTGATCCGACCGGACGCCGGTCGTAGGCGGAGGAGCACATTCGTATGAACACATCTCTGCTCGCGGCGGAGGGAGTGAATCCCCTCGCGCCGCACCCCGTCGAGATCATCGTCGGTCTCATCGCTTTCGGTCTGCTGCTCTGGGTGCTCGCGAAGACGGTCTTCCCGCAGTTCGAGAAGATCTACGCAGAGCGCACGGACAAGATCGAGGGTGGGCTGAAGCGGGCCGAGGAGGCCCAGGCCGAGGCTCAGCGGATCAAGCAGCAGTACGACGAGCAGCTGGCCGGCCTGCGTGCCGAGGCGGCGCGCATCCGCGACGACGCCCGGGCGGAGGGCCAGCAGATCAAGGCCGAGCTGCGGGCCGAGGCCGAGGCCGAGGCCGAGCGCATCCGTGCGCGGGCCGAGGAGCAGATCCTGGCGCAGCGCGAGGCCGCGGTGCGCTCGCTCCGCGCCGAGGTCGGCAGCCTGGCCACCCAGCTGGCCGAGCGCATCATCGGCTCCGAGCTGTCCGACCCGGCCCGCCGTTCGGCGACCGTGGACAGCTTCCTGCAGGAGCTCGAGGGCCTGGGCTCGCGCCAGCCCACCGGGGCGAACTGATGGCGCTCCACCTGCAGGCCACCAGCCGGGACTCCCTCGCCCGCGTCGCGGAGCGGCTCGAGGGCCGCATCGCTCCGCTGAGCGCGGGGGAGCGTCAGCAGCTCGGTGAGCAGCTGTACGCGGTCACCCGGCTGCTGGCCGCCGAGCGCACCCTGCGGCGGGCACTGTCGGACCCGGCGACCTCCAGCGAGCAGCGCAAGCGGCTCGCGGAGAGCGTGCTGAACGGCAAGATCTCGTCGGTGGCGCTGGAGACGGTGGGGGATCTCGTGTCCGCCCGCTGGTCCGGCCCCGCGGACCTGGTCGAGGCCGCCGAGTCGCTGGCCCGGCAGGCCCTGCTGGCCGCGGCCGAGAAGCAGCGCGCGCTCGACGGCGTCGAGGACCAGCTGTTCCGGTTCGGCCGGATCCTGGACCGCGAGCCGGCGTTGGCGAGCCTGCTGTCCGACACGGAGGTCCCCGCGGACAAGCGGGTCGCCCTGCTGGACGAGGTGCTGGGCGACAAGGTCTACCCGGTCACCGCGGCCCTGCTGCGGGAAACCGTGCGGACCCCGCGCGGACGGCACCTGGACGTCACCGCCGAGGAGCTGGCCGACCTGGCCGCCGCCCGGCGCGACCGTTCGGTCGCCCGCGTGCGCACGGCCGTCGGTCTGTCCGACGCCCAGGAGCAGCGGCTCACGGGCTCGCTGACGCGGCTCTACGGCCGTGACATGTCGCTGCAGGTCGAGCTGGACGAGAGCCTGCTCGGCGGCATGGTCATCCGGGTCGGCGACGAGGTCATCGACGGCAGCGTGGCAGGCAAGCTGGCCGCCGCTCGTCGAGCACTGCCCCACTGACACCGCCCTCGCCAGCCGACACCACGCTTTCGAGTAGAAGGAACGACACGACTGCCATGACTGAGCTGACGATCTCCCCGGAGGAGATCCGGAGTGCGATCTCCAGCTACGTCTCGTCGCTGGAGACCGAGACCACCCGCGAAGAGGTGGGCACCGTCTCCGACACCGGTGACGGAATCGCCCACGTCGAGGGCCTGCCCTCGGCGATGACCAACGAGCTCCTCGAGTTCGAGGGGGGCGTGCAGGGTGTCGCGCTGAACCTGGACGTGCGCGAGATCGGCGCCGTCATCCTCGGCGACTACAGCGGGATCGAGGAGGGGCAGCAGGTCAAGCGGACCGGCAACATCCTCTCGGTGCCCGTCGGCGACAAGTTCCTCGGCCGGGTCATCGACCCGCTGGGCGCCCCGATCGACGGCCTCGGCGACATCGAGGCCGAGACCACCCGCGTGCTGGAGCTGCAGGCCGCGTCGGTCATCGACCGGCAGAGCGTCTCCGAGCCGCTGCAGACCGGCATCAAGGCGATCGACGCCATGACGCCGATCGGCCGTGGTCAGCGCCAGCTGATCATCGGTGACCGCAAGACGGGCAAGACCGCCGTCTGCGTCGACGCGATCGTCAACCAGAAGCAGAACTGGGAGAGCGGCGACCCGCAGAAGCAGGTCCGCTGCATCTACGTCGCCATCGGCCAGAAGGGCTCCACGATCGCCGGTATCCGGCAGTCGCTGGAGGACTCGGGCGCGCTCGAGTACACGACGATCGTCGCTGCCCCCGCCTCGGACCCCGCCGGCTTCAAGTGGCTCGCCCCCTACACCGGGTCGACCCTGGGCCAGCACTGGATGTACCAGGGCAAGCACGTCCTGATCGTGTTCGACGACCTGTCCAAGCAGGCCGAGGCCTACCGCGCGATCTCGCTGCTGCTGCGCCGCCCGCCGGGCCGCGAGGCCTACCCCGGCGACGTCTTCTACTTGCACTCGCGCCTGCTCGAGCGTTGCGCGAAGCTGTCCGACGAGAAGGGCGCCGGCTCGATGACCGGCCTCCCGATCATCGAGACCAAGGCGAACGACGTCTCGGCCTACATCCCGACGAACGTCATCTCGATCACCGACGGACAGGTCTTCCTCGAGTCCGACCTGTTCAACCAGGGTGTCCGGCCGGCCATCAACGTCGGTATCTCGGTCTCCCGCGTCGGCGGTTCGGCCCAGATCAAGGCGATGAAGACGGTCTCCGGCTCGCTGCGCCTGGACCTGTCGCAGTACCGCGAGCTGGAGGCGTTCGCCGCCTTCGGCTCGGACCTCGACGACGCCTCCGCCCGCGCCCTGGGCCGTGGCGAGCGGCTGGTCGAGCTGCTGAAGCAGGCCCAGTACTCGCCGTACTCGGTCGAGGACGAGGTCGTCTCGATCTGGCTCGGCACGTCCGGCCAGCTCGACTCGGTGCCGGTCGCGGACGTGACCCGGTTCGAGAAGGAGTTCCTGGACCACCTGCGGCGCAACCACGACGGTGTCCTCGCCGAGATCCGGGACACCGGCAAGCTGACGGACGAGAACATCGAGCGCCTCCGGGGCCTGGTGGACGAGTTCAAGAAGCAGTTCACCGCGTCGGACGGTTCGTCCGTGGTCAAGGAGGCCAAGGCCGACGCACTGGACGAGGAAGAGGTCGACAAGGAGACCGTCAAGGTCAACAAGCCGGCCCCCTCCGAGAGCTGACGGGTAGATAACCGATGGCGGCACAGATCCGGGTGCTGCGGCGGCGGATCAGGTCGACGCAGTCCATCAAGAAGATCACCCGAGCCATGGAGCTGATCGCGACCTCCCGGATCGCGAAGGCCCGGGCCCGGGTGGAAGAGGCGAAGCCCTACGCGGAGCAGATGACGGCCGTGCTCTCCGAGCTGGCCTCGAACTCCGCGCTGGACCACCCGCTGCTCGTGGAGCGGGAGAACCCGCGGCGGGCGGCGGTGCTGGTGATCACCAGCGACCGCGGCCAGGCCGGCGGGTACAACGCCAACGTCCTCAAGGAGGCCGAGCAGCTCCAGACGCTCCTGCGCGAGCAGGGCAAGGAGCCGCTCCTCTACGTGGTCGGGCGCAAGGGCGTGAGCTACTACCGCTTCCGCCGGCGCCCGGTCGAGCGGTCCTGGACCGGGTTCTCGGAGCAGCCGACGTACGAGAACGCGGCGGACGCGGCGAAGGTACTCGTGCAGGCCTTCATGGCCGGCGCGGACGACGACGGTGACGGTCCCGGCGAGGACGGCATCCGCGGCGTCGACGAGCTGCACCTCGTCTACACCCAGTTCAAGAACATGATCACGCAGACGCCGCAGTCGCGGCGGATGGCGCCCATGGAGGTCGAGTACGCCGGCGACGGCGACGGTCTGGACGCCACGGTCTCCGAGACGCGGACGGGGGGCGCCACCGGCGTCCGTCCGGACGAGTCCGGCCCCGCCGCGGGTGACGGGCCGGGAATGCTCTACGAGTTCGAGCCCAGCGCGGACGTCCTGTTCGACGCGCTCCTGCCGAAGTACATCGGCGCGCGGCTGTTCGCCGCGATGCTGGAGTCCGCGGCGTCGGAGTCGGCGAACCGCCAGCGGGCCATGAAGGCCGCGACGGACAACGCGAACGAACTCATCCGTAACCTGACGCTGGAGGCCAACCAGGCCCGTCAGGCCCAGATCACCCAGGAGATCAGCGAGATCGTCGGTGGCGCCGACGCCCTCGTGACCGCAGGAAGTGAGAGCTGATGACCGCCACCGCTGACACAGCAGGAGCCACCAGTGCCCCGACCCCGGCCCGGACCGGCCGGGTCGTCCGGGTCACCGGCCCGGTCGTCGACGTCGAGTTCCCGCGCGGTTCGCTGCCGGAGCTCTACAACGCCCTGACGGTCGACGTCGAGTTCGGCGACCTGGCCAAGACGCTGACCCTGGAGATCGCCACGCACCTGGGCGACAACATGGTCCGCACGATCTCGATGCAGCCCACGGACGGCCTGGTCCGCGGCCAGACCGTGACCGACCTCGGCCGGCCGATCTCGGTTCCCGTCGGGGACCAGGTCAAGGGGCACGTGTTCAACGCCCTCGGCGAGTGCCTGGACAAGCCCGACCTGGAGATCACCGGCGAGCTGTGGGGCATCCACCGCAAGGCGCCGAACTTCGACCAGCTCGAGGGTCGCACGGAGATGCTGGAGACCGGCATCAAGGTGCTGGACCTGCTCACCCCGTACGTGGTCGGCGGCAAGATCGGCCTCTTCGGCGGCGCCGGCGTGGGCAAGACCGTGCTCATCCAGGAGATGATCCAGCGCGTCGCCCAGAACTTCGGTGGCACCTCGGTGTTCGCCGGCGTCGGCGAGCGCACCCGTGAGGGCAACGACCTCATCACGGAGATGACCGAGTCCGGCGTCATCGAGAACACCGCGCTCGTCTTCGGCCAGATGGACGAGCCGCCGGGCACGCGTATGCGCGTCGCCCTGTCGGCCCTGACGATGGCCGAGTACTTCCGGGACGAGCAGAACCAGGACGTGCTGCTCTTCATCGACAACATCTTCCGGTTCACCCAGGCCGGCTCCGAGGTCTCCACGCTGCTCGGCCGCATGCCGTCCGCGGTGGGGTACCAGCCGACCCTGGCGGACGAGATGGGCGAGCTGCAGGAGCGGATCACCTCGACCCGTGGCCGCTCGATCACCTCGATGCAGGCGATCTACGTGCCCGCGGACGACTACACCGACCCCGCGCCGGCCACCACGTTCGCCCACCTGGACGCGACGACGAGCTTCTCCCGCCCCATCTCGCAGAAGGGCATCTACCCGGCGGTCGACCCGCTGACGTCGACGTCCCGGATCCTGGACCCGCAGTACATCGGCGACGAGCACTTCCGGGTCGCCAACGAGGTGAAGCGGATCCTGCAGAAGTACAACGACCTGCAGGACATCATCGCGATCCTCGGTATCGACGAGCTGTCCGAGGAGGACAAGCAGCTCGTCGGCCGCGCGCGCCGGATCGAGCGGTTCCTCTCGCAGAACCTCCTGGTGGCCGAGCAGTTCACCGGCCAGCCGGGCTCGACGGTCCCGCTGAAGGAGACCATCGAGGCGTTCGACAAGATCGCCAAGGGCGAGTTCGACGACGTGCCCGAGCAGGCGTTCTTCCTCTGCGGCGGCCTCGAGGACCTCGAGAAGAACCGCAAGAAGCTCGAGGGCTGATCCTTGGCAGAGATGACGGTTCAGCTCGTCGCCGTCGAGCGGCGGCTCTGGTCGGGTGAGGCGAACTTCGTCCTGGCCAAGACCACCGAGGGCGAGCTCGGCGTGCTGCCGGGCCACGAGGCCACGCTGGCGCAGCTCGAGGAGGGCGGCGTCGTGCGCATCGACCCGACCGACGGCACCTCGCTGACGGTCGCGGTGCACGGCGGGTTCCTGTCGGTCACGCCCGACGGCGTGACGATCCTGGCCGAGTTCGCCGAGCTGGCGCACGAGATCGACGTCCGGCGGGCGCAGGCTGCGCTGGACCGTGCGGACTCGTCCGAGCCCGAGGGGATCGCGGCCCGGCGCCGGGCCGAGGCCCGCCTCAAAGCCGCCGAGTCGGCGCGCAGCGAGTAGCGGGCACCGGACAGCAGTGGGGACCGTGGCACTCGTCGTCGGCGTCCTGCTGCTGGGCGCGTGTCTCCTGCTGGGCTGGCTCGCGATCCGGCGGGTACGACTCATGCGGGGCGGCGGCGTGGACCTGTGTCTGCGCCGCCGTTTCGCTGTCGAGGACTGGCACTTCGGCGTCGGCCGCTACCAGGGTGACCAGTTCGCCTGGTACCGGCTGACGAGCTTCCGGGTCGGCGCGTCCGTCGCGATCGACCGCACCGAGGTCGAGATCGTGGACCGGCGCGAACCGCTGGCGTCCGAGTCCTTCGCGATCCCGTACGCGGCCGCGGTCCTGCGCTGCCGCAGCCACGGCGAGGACATCGAGTTCGCGATGTCCCGGGACGTGCTCACGGGCTTCCTCTCCTGGCTCGAGGCCGCCCCGCCCGGCCGCTCCACCGGCTACCGCCAAGCTTCCTAGACCCCGCGAGTCGCGCTCATAGGCCGCGCGAGTCGCGCTCTCGAGCCGGGCGAGTCGCGCTCTCAGGCCGCGCGAGTCGCGCTCTTGAGCCGGGCGAGTCGCGGTTCGGAGCCGCACGAGCCGGGGTCTCAGGCCGTCGACCCGGGTTAGGGTCTGGGTATGGCCGTGCACCTGACCAGGATCTACACGAAGACCGGCGACGCCGGGACCACCGCGCTGGGGGACTTCAGCCGGGTCCCGAAGACGGACACCCGGCTCGCGGCCTACGCGGACACCGACGAGTGCAACGCCGCCGTCGGGCTCGCGGTCACCGTGGGTGGGCTCTCCGACCGGCTGCTCGTGCCCCTCGCGCAGGTGCAGAACGACCTCTTCGACGTCGGTGCGGACCTGTGCACCCCGATCGTCGCCCCGGATGATCCGAAACAGCCGGAGTACCCGCCGCTGCGGATCACCGAGGACTACGTCACCCGGCTCGAGGCCTGGTGCGACGAGTTCAACGAGGACCTGCCGAAGCTCGCGTCCTTCATCCTGCCCGGCGGGACCCCCGGCGCGGCGTACCTGCACGTGGCCCGGACGGTCGCCCGGCGGGCCGAGCGGACGGTGTGGGCGCTGCTCGAGGTGGACGCCGAGCAGACCAACCCGCTCACGGCCAAGTACCTCAACCGGCTCTCGGACCTGCTGTTCATCCTCGGCCGGGCCGCGAACCCGGACGGCGACGTGCTGTGGCAGCCGGGGGGCCCGCAGGCCGGGACGACGTGACGGCGCCGGGGAATCCCGCGCCCCGGTGAGCGGGATACCGCGCCTCGCGGTGGGTGGGACGGGCGGGGGCGACGGTGGGGGCCGTCCTCGGGAACCGCTACCGTCGCGCGTCGTGGTGGAACATTTCGCGGTGCGTGGCGGGGCCCGGCTGACCGGGACCGTCGACGTCGTCGGCGCCAAGAACAGCGTGCTGAAGCTGATGGCCGCGGCGCTGCTGGCCGAGGGCACGACGACGCTCACGAACTGTCCGGAGATCCTGGACGTCCCGCTGATGGCGGACGTGCTGCGGAGCCTCGGCTGCACCGTCGAGGTCGTCGGGGACACGGTCACCATCGACGTCCCGGCCGAGCCCGGCGACCAGGCGGACTACCGCTCGGTGTCGAAGCTGCGGGCGTCGGTGTGCGTGCTCGGGCCGCTGGTGGCCCGGTGCCGGCGCGCGGTCGTCCCGCTGCCCGGTGGGGACGCGATCGGCTCCCGGCCCTTGGACATGCACCAGGCGGGCCTGCGCAAGCTGGGCGCGACCACCGAGATCGAGCACGGCCGTGTCGTCGCGACGGCGGAGGGCCTGCACGGCGCGCAGATCTGGCTGGACTTCCCCAGCGTCGGCGCGACGGAGAACATCCTGATGGCGGCGGTGCTCGCGGAGGGCACCACGATCATCGACAACGCGGCGCGCGAGCCCGAGATCGTCGACCTCTGCCTCATGCTGCAGCAGATGGGCGCCAAGCTGGAGGGCGTCGGCTCGTCCACGCTCACCGTGCACGGCGTGACCGGGCTCCAGCCGACCGCCCACCGGGTGATCGGGGACCGGATCGTGGGGGCGACCTGGGCGTTCGCCGCCGTGATGACCCGGGGCGAGGTGACGGTCCGCGGCGTCGACCCGCACCACATCGACCTCGTGCTGGACAAGCTGCGCACCGCGGGCGCGGAGACGAGCATCGAGCCGGACGCGTTCACCGTCGCCATGCCCGGCCGTCCGCGGGCCGTGGACTTCGTGACGCTGCCGTACCCGGGCTTCGCCACGGACCTGCAGCCGATGGCGATCGCGCTCTCCGCGGTCGCGGACGGCACCTCGATGATCACCGAGAACGTGTTCGAGGCGCGCTTCCGGTTCGTCGACGAGATGGTGCGCCTCGGCGCGGACGCCCGGACGGACGGGCACCACGCCGTCGTCCGCGGGGTCGACCGGCTCTCCAGCGCCCCGGTGTGGGCGAGCGACATCCGGGCCGGCGCGGGGCTCGTGCTCGCCGGGCTGTGCGCGGACGGTGAGACCGAGGTCTGGGACGTCGACCACATCGACCGCGGCTACCCGCGGTTCGTGGAGAACCTGGCCTCCCTGGGCGCGGACGTGTCGCGGGTGACGAGCGACCCCGAGCGCTGAGGTGCGTCGACGGGAGCACCGACGCTCGAGGCCGGGACATCGACGCCGGGCTTCTCCCGCGACGTCGTTGGGCCGGACGGAGTAGCAGCGGATGCCGGGACATAACGGGCGTGGGAACGTCCGGGTCACTGCCCGGGCGGTCCCCGGGAGACGGTCCCAGGAGGTCCCATGTCCGACGCCGCATCCACCCACCGGAGCCCCAGACAGGTCGCGCGCAGCGAGCCGGTCAAGAAGGGTGCGCGGGTCGGCATCGCCGCGAACGGCGTGCTGCACCTGCTGATCGCGTGGCTCGCGATCCAGGTCGCGCTCGGCGGAGGAGGGCAGAAGGCGAACCAGAGCGGGGCACTCACGGCCATCGCCGCGGAGCCCTTCGGGAAGGTCCTCCTCTGGGTGCTGTTCCTCGGGTTCGTCTGCGTGGTGCTGTGGCGCGCGACTTCGGCCGTCTGGGGTTTCACCTACATCACCGACGAGAAGAAGCGCCTCCAGAAGAGGGTGGTCAATGCGGGGCAGGCCCTCATCTACGCGGTGCTGGCCGCGGTCACCGCAGCCACGGCGGTCCGCGGCGCCTCGTCGGGCACCGGCGGCAGCAAGGCGACCGCGGGCCTGCTCGGGCTGCCGGGCGGCCGGGTGCTCGTGGCCCTGGTGGGGATCGGCGTGCTGATCGGCGGCGGGGTGATGATCTACGAGGGCTGGAAGAAGAAGTTCCTCGAGGACCAGGACCTGACGGGAGCCGACCCGCACGCCCGCCGCGTCGACGAGCGGACCGGGCAGATCGGCTACATCGCCAAGGGGATCGCGATCGGGGTGCTGGGCATCCTGATCGTCACCGCCGCGGTCAAGTTCGACCCGCAAAGGGCCAACGGCCTGGACTCCGCGCTGAAGACGCTCGGGCAGCAGCCGTTCGGAATGTTCCTGCTGATCGCCGTGGCGATCGGGATCGCGGCCTACGGGGTCTTCTGCTTCCTGGACGCGAAGTACCACAAGGTCTGACCGAGGCGCCTCAGTGCAGGATCAGGCGGGCGACCGGGACGTCCTGGGGGAAGACGAGGACGCGGTAGCCGGGGGAGTCCGCCGCGGGCTTCGCGATCGTCGCTCGGACCCCCTCGGAGCGCAGCCGGCCCGCCAGGACCTGTGCCGCCGACTCCGTGGGGACCTCCGAGACCTGCTCCAGCAGGCCGACGCCCATCGGGTCGTCGGGATCGTCGCTGGGCGGGGAGGGCTGGGTCGCGTTCGTGTCGAAGGCCCAGCGCAGCAGCGCGATCACCAGGCCGATGGCGAGCAGCGAGCCCCCGAGTTCGACGAGCCCGGACGGAATCCCCATCCGTGAAGTGTGCGCCCCCACCTGCCCGACCGGCCCGTTCATCCCGCTCGCGCCGGCCGCTGGATCGATCAGGCGCGTACTTTCTCGCGCACATCGCGTACTTTTCCACCCAGAAGGGTGTGACGACGGCCGTTCCCCGGGGTGCGAGTCGCTACCGGCCAGTACGATCAGGCCGTTCTTCGACGTGGAGGTGTCCGGTGCCGTACCCGACCGATCGTGAGCGCGACCGTCCGTGGGTGATCCGGACCTATGCCGGCCACTCGTCGGCGGAGAAGTCCAACGCGCTCTACCGGCGCAACCTGGCCAAGGGCCAGACCGGGCTCTCGATCGCGTTCGACCTGCCCACCCAGACCGGCTACGACCCGGACGACGAGCTGGCCAAGGGCGAGGTCGGCAAGGTCGGCGTGCCGGTGAGCCACATCGGGGACATGCGGACCCTCTTCGAGGGCATCCCGATGGCCGAGGCCAACACCTCGATGACCATCAACGCGCCCGCGATGTGGCTGCTCGCGCTCTACACCGCCGTCGCGGAGGAGCAGGCCGAGGCCGCCGGGATCGACATCGAGGAGATGCGGTCCAAGCTCGCGGGGACGACGCAGAACGACATCGTCAAGGAGTACCTCTCCCGCGGGACCTACGTGTTCCCGCCGGCCCCGAGCCTGCGCCTCATCACGGACATGGTGGCCTGGTCGGTCACCGAGATCCCGAAGTGGAACCCGATCAACATCTGCAGCTACCACCTGCAGGAGGCCGGCGCGACGCCCGAGCAGGAGCTCGCCTACGCGCTGTCGACGGCGATCGCGGTGCTGGACTCCGTGCGGGACTCCGGGCAGGTGCCGCCGGAGAAGTTCGGCGACGTCGTCGGGCGCATCTCGTTCTTCGTCAACGCGGGGCTGCGGTTCGTCGAGGAGATGTGCAAGCTCCGGGCGCTCGGCCGGATGTGGGACCGGATCACGCTCGAGCGCTACGGCGTGGAGAACCCCAAGCAGCGGCGCCTGCGCTACGGCGTCCAGGTCAACTCGCTCGGGCTGACCGAGGCCCAGCCGGAGAACAACGTCCAGCGCATCGTGCTGGAGATGCTCGCCGTGACGCTCTCCAAGGACGCCCGGGCCCGCGCGATCCAGCTGCCGGCGTGGAACGAGGCGCTCGGCCTGCCCCGCCCGTGGGACCAGCAGTGGGCGCTGCGGATGCAGCAGGTGCTGGCCTACGAGACGGACCTGCTGGAGTACGAGGACCTGTTCGAGGGCTCGAAGGTCGTCGAGGCCAAGGTCGCCGAGCTCGTCGAGGGCGCCCAGGCGGAGATCGACCGGGTGCAGGAGATGGGCGGCGCGGTCGCGGCCGTCGAGAACGGCTACATGAAGGGCGAGCTCGTCTCGTCGCTGGCCGAGCGGCGCCGCCGGATGGAGACCGGCGAGGCGATCGTCGTGGGCGTCAACAAGTTCGACACCACCGAGCCGAGCCCGCTGCAGGCCGAGGGGGCCGCGTCGATCGAGACGGTGGACCCGGAGACCGAGGCCGCCGCGATCGCGGCCATCAAGGAGTGGCGCTCCTCGCGGGACAACGCGGCCGTCGAGGCCGCGCTGAACGCCCTCCGCGACGCCGCCAAGACCGACGAGAACCTGATGCAGGTCTCCGTGGACTGCGCCAAGGCAGGCGTGACGACCGGCGAGTGGGCCGGCGCGCTGCGGGAGGTCTTCGGCGAGTTCCGGGCGCCCACGGGCGTCTCCGCCGCGGTCGCGTCCGGGGAGGCGGCCGCCGAGATCGCGACGGTCCGGGAGCGGGTCCGCGCGACCGGCGACGAGCTGGGTACCCGGCTCCGCATGCTCGTCGGGAAGCCGGGTCTGGACGGGCACTCCAACGGCGCCGAGCAGGTCGCGGTGCGGGCCCGCGACGTCGGGTTCGAGGTCGTCTACCAGGGGATCCGGCTCACGCCCGCGCAGATCGTGTCCGCGGCGGTGCAGGAGGGCGTGCACGTCGTCGGGCTGTCCGTGCTCAGCGGCTCGCACCTCGAGGTCGTGCCGGCGGTCGTCGACGGCCTTCGCGCCGCCGGCGCCGAGGACATCCCGGTCGTGGTCGGCGGGATCATCCCGGCCGACGACGCGGCGACGCTGAAGACCAAGGGGATCGCGGCCGTCTTCACGCCGAAGGACTACCGGCTCACGGAGATGATGGACGCGATCGTGACCCTGGTCCGGGAGGCGAACGGCCTGTAGGAGGGTGCTGAACAGCGTCGTTCAGCACCGTTCCTACCCCCTGTCCGGCTGGCGGCCGCCGTTCTCCTCGTCCCTCTCCTCGCCGCGGCGGCGGAAGAACGTGAAGCCCGGGATGCCGTTGATCGCCATCCGGACTCCGCGCAGCTCGTCGAGGAGCTCGTGGACGTCCGGGCCGACCCGGTCCAGCGTCACGAGGATCGGCATGATGCTGGTCTCGAGCTGGTTCGTGAGCGCCGGCAGCTGGTCGACCATCCGGATCGCGGCCTGCAGCTCCTGCTCGGAGAACTCGTCGACGAACCTCGTGGCCAGCGGCGCCGCACGCTTGGCCAGGGGGGCGTAGGTGTCGAGCAGCTCGCTCGCCGCCGAGCTCGTCCCGGAGGCCTCCTCGACGACGCCGCGCGCGAGGTCCGCGACGGCGGCCGCCTTCTCGATGACGCCCGACGCCTCGCCCGCGACCCCTCCCGCGCTGCCGACCAGGCTCCTCGCCTCGGCGGCCACCTCGGCCGCGCCCGCGACCACCCCGGCCGCGCTGTCCGCGACCTGACCGGCCCGTCCGACCAGCCCCGCCGCCTCGTCCGCGACGAGCGACGCCCGCGCGACGAGCGTGGCGGCGCCGTCGGCCACGGTGCGGGCCCCGCCGACGATGACCTCCGCGTCACCGGCCACGACGGCGATGCGCGTCACCATCGTCTCGGCCTCCCCGGCGACGACGTCGACCCGTCCGACCAGCCCCTCGGCCCGCTCCGCGACCCCCTCGACCCGGTCCAGCAGGGTCTCGACCCGCTCGGCGATCCCGCCGATCCGCCCGACCAGCCCCGACACGTCGTCGAGCAGGGCGGTGGCGCGCTCCGGCAGCGAGGCGGCCACGCCGACCGCGTCCTCCGTCCAGCCCGCGAGCGCCTTCACGCCGTCGACGGCTCCGGCGACGAGGTCCCCGGGGCCGGGTACGGGCAGTCCCGCGATGCGCAGCATGGGCCGATCCTCTCCTATCGGTGCCCCCGCGGCATGGTCACGGTCGGGGGAGCACCGTGTTGCGGTCGCGTAACGACCGCCGAGTACCGCCGAGATCCTTTGACGGCCCCTGATCGACCACCTACGTTCGATCGACGTTGCCGGTTGCCGGCGCAGATGCCCGGAACGGCCGGTGTCGACGAAGACATCCGGAGGGTGAGCCCATGTCCGAGTACCGGTGGAGCCGCAGGGACTTCTTCAGACGAGCCGCCGTGGCGGGGGCGGTGGCCGTGGGTGGGCCGGTGCTGCTGTCCGCGTGCACCGCGACGAACCCCGGGGGTAGCGGCGCGAGCGGCACCCTCGCCACGGCCAGGCAGAACGGCACGATCAAGGTCGGGATCGCGGGGAGGCCCCCTACGGTTTCACCGACAACACCGGCAAGGTCACCGGCGAGTCCGTCGAGGTCGGCCGGGCCGTGATGAAGGCCCTGGGCATCAACGACCTGCAGGCCACCCAGGTCAGCTTCGACTCGCTGATCCCGGGCCTCAACGCCAACCAGTTCGACATGGTCACCGCGGGCATGTTCATCAACCCGAGCCGGTGCGCCAGCGCCGCGTTCTCCGAGCCGGACTACACCGCGCCGACGGCGTTCCTGGTCCCGACCGGCAACCCGAAGGGCGTCGCGACCTTCGACGACGTCAAGAACAAG
The DNA here is from genome assembly GCF_038039215.1 of Pseudonocardia sp. T1-2H. Classification (NCBI taxonomy): domain Bacteria; kingdom Bacillati; phylum Actinomycetota; class Actinomycetes; order Pseudonocardiales; family Pseudonocardiaceae; genus Pseudonocardia; species Pseudonocardia sp. T1-2H. Next base: position 5,351,570 of record NZ_JBBPCL010000001.1, on the reverse strand, counting down.
AACCTCCGGCTGGCCGTGCTGAGCGGGGCCGTCGAGCAGGGCTACGCGCAGAAGGCCGGGGTGCCGGACTCGCAGATCCAGGTGTTCGACACGCAGAACACGCTGCTGCAGGCGGTCGCCACGGGCCGGGCCGACGCCGCCGCCCTCACCAACATCTCCCTGAACGACGTGGTGAAGAAGAACCCCGGATCGGCCGTCGAGGTCACCGGCGGCTTCTTCCCGACCGTCGACGGGAAGCCGACCGTCTCCGCGGGCGCGTTCGTCTTCCGCAAGGCGGACACCGACTTCGTGGACGCCTTCAACACCGAGCTCAGGAAGCTGCACGACAACGGGCAGTGGCTCACGATCGCGCAGCCCTTCGGCTTCACCAAGGACAACATCCCCGGCCCGGACGTGACCACGGCGTCGCTGTGCGCCGCGGCCTGACACGAAGGTGTCCGACAACCTGTCGCGGATCGTCCCGGTACTGCTGCAGGGCCTGCCGCCGACGGTGATCGCGACGGTGGGCGGGATCGTGCTCACGATCCTGCTGTCCGTCGCGGCCGGTCTGCTGCTGCTCTCGCCGCGGCGGTGGGTCCGTGTCCTGGTACGGATCTACGTCGAGGGCTTCCGCGGCACGTCGGAGGTGGTCCAGCTGTTCTGGATCTACTTCGTGCTGCCGGTGCTGATCGGGTTCCAGCTGGTGCCGCTCTGGGCCGGCGTGCTGGTCCTGGGACTCAACCACGGCGCGTACGGAGCGGAGATCGTCCGCGGCGCCGTGCAGTCCGTGCCGCGGGCACAGTACGAAGGGGCGATCGCGCTCAGCCTCTCCCCGGCGCAGCGGATGCGGCGGGTGATCTTCCCGCAGGCCCTCGTGGAGATGCTCCCGCCGATGAACAACCTGTTCATCCAGCTCCTGAAGTCCACCGCGATCCTCGCCCTGATCACGGTGCCGGAGGTGACCCGGCAGGCCCGTGACGTGCTGATCCCCAACTACGGCGACGACACGATCCTGATCTTCGGCCTGGTGTTCCTCGTCTACCTCGTGCTGGCGGCGATCCTCACCGCGCTGATGCGGCTCGCCGAGCGGATCGCGTCGCGGAGGGTGGGGCGGCGCCCGTCGCGGGCGGCTCGGGTCGCGGCCCGGGCGGCCGGCCCGGGGGTCTCGGACCGGATGGCGGGGATCTGATGGCGACCGGGTCGGCACCACTCTGGGACTGGGACTACGCGTTCTCGATCCTTCCGGACCTGCTCAGGGCGCTGGTGACGACGATCGAGATCACGGTGCTCGGCTCGATCGTCGCGTTCGTGCTGGGGCTGGTGATCGCGGTCCTCCGGCGGGCCCGGATCCCGGTCGTCGACCAGGTGCTGTGGGCGCTGGTGGAGGTCATCCGCTCGACCCCGCTGCTGGTCCAGATCTTCTTCCTGTTCTTCGTGCTGCCGCAGTTCGGGCTGACGCTCAGCGCCTTCGTCGTCGGGGTGACCGCACTCGGCGTGCACTACGCGACCTACACGTCGGAGGTCTACCGGGCGGGTATCGACGCGGTCCCGAAGGGACAGTGGGAGGCCGCGACGGCGCTGAGCCTGCCCCGTTCCCGGGTGTGGACCGGGGTGATCCTGCCGCAGGCGATCCCGCGGGTGCTGCCGGCGCTGGGCAACTACGCGATCTCGATGTTCAAGGAGGTCCCGCTGCTGCTGGCGATCGGCGTCGTGGAGGTGGTCAACGCGGGCCGCGAGCTCGGCTCGGAGACCTTCCGGTTCACCGAGCCGTACACGATCGCCGGCGTGCTGTTCCTCGTCCTGAGCTATCCGGCCTCGATGCTGGTCCGGAGATTGGAGCGCCGTGCCGCCGTCCGCTGACCCCATGATCACGTTCGACGCCGTCGAGAAGCGGTTCGGGGACAACGTCGTCCTCCGCGAGCTGAGCTTCGACGTGGCCCCCGGCGAGCACGTCACGCTGATCGGGCCCTCCGGCTCCGGCAAGACGACGATCCTGCGGCTGCTCATGACCCTGGAGAAGGTGAACTCCGGGACGATCTCCGTCGCCGGGCGGTACCTCTCGCACATGGTGAAGGGGGCAAGCTCGTCCCGTCGGACGAGAAGTACTGCCGGGACGTGCGCATGCGGATCGGCATGGTGTTCCAGCAGTTCAACCTGTTCCCGAACATGACCGTGCGGGGCAACCTGATCGAGGCGCCGACCCGCGTGCTCGGTCTCTCGAAGGACGAGGCGAACGCGCGGGCCCAGGACCTGCTGGACCTCGTCGGCCTCGGGGAGAAGATCGACGCGCACCCCACCCAGCTCTCGGGCGGTCAGCAGCAGCGGGTCGCGATCGCGCGCGCCCTGGCGATGCGGCCGGACGTCCTGCTGCTCGACGAGGTGACGTCCGCGCTGGATCCCGAGCTCGTCGCGGGGGTGCTGAAGCTGTTGCGGGACATCGGGGAGAGCACGGACATCACCATCCTGTGCGTGACGCACGAGATGGGCTTCGCCCGGGACTTCTCGGACCGGGTGATGATGTTCGACGGCGGCCGGGTGCTCGAGGACGCTCCGCCGGAGAAGATCTTCAGCGACCCGGACCACCGGCGCACCCAGGACTTCCTGCAGGCCGTGCTGAACCACTGACCCCTCTGCGCGGATAACGTTGTTCCGGCGACGTTTTCCGCGCACGAGGGTCAGAGGGTGGCGGTGCCGGAGCAGACCGCCCGGGTGGTGAGGTCCCTCGGTGGGAGGTTGTCCGAGGTGAAGCCGAAGGGCGCGGTGAGCTTCTCCCACTCGCCGGACGAGTGCAGCTCGGCCAGGGCGGCGTCGAACGCGTCGCGCAGGTCCGTCTCGGTCCGGGCGAACGCGAACGCCCCGGCCGGGACGACACGGGCGCCGTTCACCAGCGCGGTGACGCCCGGGGTCACCGTCAGGCCCGACCCCGGGTTGCGGGAGAGCTCGTCGAGCAGGGAGATGCGGGTCAGCGCGCCGGCGTCCACCTTGCCCGTGGCGACCGCGCGGAACAGCTCGCTCTGCCCGTCGAAGGCGGTGACGTTCTCCGCGGCGACACCCGCGGCGGAGGCGTACTCCTCCTCGGCCGAGCCGCGCAGCACGCCGAGCCGCAGCCGCGCCCGGTGCACGCCCTCGAACGTCCGGATGCCGCGCGGGTTCCCGTCCGGCACGAGGAACGCCGGCGGCGCGAGGAAGTCCGGGCGGGAGAACGCGACCTGTCCACACCGGCCGGGGGTGATCGTCATGCCCGCGGCGATGACGTCGAACTGGCCCTGCTGCAGGCCGCTGATCAGCCCGTCGAAGCCGACCTGCACGGCCTCGATCCCGCCGATGCCCAGCTTCGCCAGCACGGCGCGGGCGACCTCCGGCTGCTCGCCGGTGACCGTGCCGTCCGGCGCGGAGTAGCCGTAGGGCCGCTCGCCGGCGAGCCCGACGCGCAGCACGCCGTCCTCCCGGCCCCGTTGCAGCGCGGACGCGGACCGGGAGCCGCAGCCGGCCGTCGCCGCACCGGCGAGGCCCGCGCCGGCGAGCGCGAACAGGTGTCTCCGGTTGAGCACGATCATGACGCGATCGACCCTAGGGGGTCCTAGTCGGGCCACACGGCGGGGCGCTTCTCGAGGAAGGACGCCATGCCCTCCTTGGCGCCGGGGGACTGCGACATCGACGCCATCACCTCGACGGCGACGGCGTACGCGTCCGCCTCCGGCCGGTCGAGCTGGGAGTACAGCGTCTGTTTCCCCACGCCCTTGCCGAACCGGCTGCCGCGGGTCGCCCGGGCCAGCAGCTCGTCCGTCCTCGCGTCCAGCTCGGCGTCTGGGACGGCGTAGTTGACCAGGCCCCACTCGGCCGCGGTGCGCGCGTCGACCGGGTCGCCGGTGAGCGCGAGCTCCATCAGCCGCTTGCGGCCGACGTTGCGCGCCACCGGAACCGCGGGCGTGTGGCAGAACCAGCCACCCTTGCCGCCGGGCAGCGCGAACGCTGCGGACTCGGCGGCGACGGCGAGGTCGCAGGTGGCGACGAGCTGGCACCCGGCCGCCGTCGCGATCGCCTGGACGCGGGCGATGACGACCTGCGGCACCTCCTGGATGGTCGCCATGACCTTCGTGCACAGCTTCAGCAGGTCACGCACCCCGGCGAGGTCCCGCGAGGCGACGTCCGCGAAGTCGTGCCCCGCGGAGAAGGCCTTGCCCTCGGCACCCAGGACGATGCCCGTCGCGTCGCTGCGGCCCGCGTCCTCGAACGCGGCCAGCAGCTCGCGCAGGTGCGGCTCGGACAGGGCGTTGCGCCGCTCGGGCCGGTTCATCGTGATCCGGATCGTGTCCCCGTCCTGCTTCACCAGCAGGTGTTCGTAGTCCGCCATGCGGTCACGGTAGCTGGACGGCCTCATGATCGAGGGCTAGCGTGACGTCGTGACCAGATGAGCGTTCCTGGTCACGACGTCAGAGGGGGTCTCGGTGGCCGCACCCGAACAGCCCGCCACGCGGGTCGAGCGCGTGCTCGACTCGGCCGCGGAGCTGCTCGTCCGCTGGGGGTACCGGCGGGTGACCATCGAGGACGTCGCGAAGCACGCCGGGATCGGCAAGGGCACCGTCTACCTGCACTTCCGCACCAAGGACGCGCTGTTCCTGACCGTCCTGCTGCGCAGCCACCACGCCGTCGTCGCGCGGATGGCCGAGCGGATGGAGCGGGACCCCGCGGAGGCGCTGCCCGGCCGGTCCGTCCGGTCCCTCTACCGCGAGCTCGTCGAGGACCCGGTCGTGCGGCCGCTCTACCTCGGGGACCCGGAGATCCTCGGCCGGCTCGCGCACGAGGCGGCAGACACGCTCGGCGATATCGGCACCCGGCGGGTCGAGGTCGGCCGGCGCTGGTTCACCCTGCTGCGCGACGCCGGGCTGATGCGCACGGACCTGACGGTCGACGAGCAGATGCACGTCTTCAGTGCCGTCACGACGGGCTTCTTCTTCCTCGACGGCATGGCGACGGCGCCGGGGCCGGCCGATCCGGGCCGGCGCGCGGACCTGCTGGAGCACGCGCTCGCCTCCGCGCTGGAGATCCCGGGCGCCGCACCGGACGTCGAGATCGCCCGGGACTGCGCCGCGCTCCACCGCTCGTTGCTCGACCACATCGACGAGGAATGGCAACGCCGCGTCCGGTGATCCCGGCCGCGCAGACGAGGGGAGACGCCGATGACCGCCACGGACCTGATGTCGCCGGAGATGCTCGCGAACCCGTACACGGGCTACGGGAGGCTGCGCGAGCAGGCGCCCGTCCTGCAGGGGACGTTCCTCGGCCGGACGCCGGTGTGGGTGGTGACCCGGTACGCGGACGTCCGCGCCGTCCTGGGCGACCCCGAGACGTTCGCCAACGATCCGGCGTCGGTACCGGGGAACTCCGCGGTGGACGTCCGGCAGCAGGGCATGGAGGCCATGGGGGTGCCGGCGGACCTCGCGCACTACCTGATCGACAGCATCATCAGCGCCGACGGCGCGGACCACACCCGGCTGCGCAAGCTGGTCTCGCGGGCCTTCACCGTCCGGCGGGTGGCGAACCTGCGACCTCGGGTCGAGGAGATCACGGCGAACCTGCTGGACGCGCTCGCGGCCGCCGAGCAGCCCGTCGACCTGGTGGAGACGTTCGCCTACCCGCTGCCGATCACCGTCATCTGCGAGCTGGTCGGCATCCCCGAGGCGGACCGGGCGGGCTGGCACGAGTGGGGGCGGGTGCTGGTCTCGATGGACCCCACCCGGATCCCGACGGCGCTGCGGGAGATGGTCGAGCACGTCCTGGACGTGATCGCGCGGCGTCGTGCGCAGCCCGCGGACGACCTGCTGAGCGAGCTCGTCCGGGTCCAGGAGGCCGAGGGGGACCGCTTGTCCGACGACGAGCTGGTCACCATGGTCCTCTCGCTGGTGATCGCCGGGCACGAGACGACCGCGCACCTGGTCTCCCGGGCCGTCATCGCGCTGCTCGCCCACCCGGACCAGCTCGAGCTCCTCCGGGCGGACCCCGGGCTCTGGCCGGGCGCGGTCACCGAGCTGATGCGCCGGATCGGGCCGGTGCAGTCCGCGTCCACGCGGTACGCGACCCGGGACGTCGAGATCGGGGGCGTGCCCGTCCCGGCGGGGTCCGCGATCCAGCCGGTGCTGGTCTCCGCGAACTCGGACCCGCGCGAGTATGCCGACCCGGACCGGCTGGACATCACCCGCAGGTCGGAGCGCGGGGAGGGGCACGTCGGGTTCGGGTACGGGCCGCACTACTGCCTCGGTGCCGCACTCGCCCGGCAGGAGGGCGAGGTGGCGTTGAGGGCGCTGTTCGAGCGCTTCCCGGACATGAGGCTCGCCGTCGAGCCCGGCGAGCTGGAGTGGGCGAAGTCGCCGGGGATGCGGCGGGTCCTCGCCCTACCGCTGGTCGTGGAGCCGTAGCAGCGTGTACGCCGCGAGGGTCTGCGCGTCCGTCAGCTCGCCGTCGCGGACCATCGCCTCGAACTCGGCGGTCGTGAACCACGCCGTCCGCATGTCCTGCTCGGTGTGCTCGCGCTGTGCCTCGCCCTGGGTCAGCTCGGTCGCGAGGTAGACGTGCCCCCGCTGGCTGGACATCCCCGGCGCGACGTCGAGGGTGCCCAGCAGCTCCATCCGGCCGGCTTGCATTCCCGTCTCCTCGACGAGTTCGCGCACGGCCAGGTCGGCCGGGTCCTGGGCGGCGCGGTCGGGGGCGGTGCCGGCGGGGAACTCCCAGCGACGCTCGCCCACCGGGTACCGGAACTGCTCGACCAGGTGCAGGCGGCTCCCGTCGCGGGGGATGACCAGGGCGTAGGTCGGCTTGTCGACCACGCCGTACACGCCGTCGCTGCCGTCAGGGCGGCGGATGGCGTCCTCGCGGACCGTCATCCAGTTGTTGGCGTAGACCTCGCGGGTCGACACGGTTTCGAGGTGCTCCACGCCGGTCACCCTGCCAGGAGCACGGCGACGAGGCCGTTCCGACTTGACTCACCCCAACGGGTGGAGTGAGGTGGATCACATGACCACGCAGCGTTCGGGAACCAGTTCGGCCCGGGTACGACCGCTGCGACCCGGGCAGGAGCCGCCGGAGCCGACGGCTCAGCCCCAGGCCCTCGAGGGGGTGCGCAGCCTGCTCGGCACGGCGGCGAGGGTGGTCGGCAACGTGCCGTCCGTGGCCGGCGCCGCGGGCCGTCTCGCCGGCGAGCTCGGGCGGGTGGCCGTCGGGCGGTCCGAGATCGAGCCCGGCAAGCGGGACCGCCGCTTCGCCGACACCACCTGGACCGAGAACCCGGGCTACCACCGGCTGATGCAGGCCTACCTGGCCACGTGCCAGGCCGTCGGGGACGTCGTGTCGGCCGCGGACCTGCCGGACTGGCGGGACCGCGAGCGGGCGAAGTTCCTGGCCACGGTGATCACGTCCACGCTGTCGCCCACCAACACCCTCGCCAACCCGGTCGCCCTGAAGCGGGCCCTGGAGACCGGGGGCGGGAGCCTGCGCCGCGGGCTGCGCAACTTCCTCTCCGACGTCCGGCGCAACGGCGGACTGCCCACGCAGGTCGACCGGTCGAAGTTCCGCGTCGGCGAGGACCTGGCCGTGACGCCGGGCGCCGTCGTCTACCGCGACGAGGTGCTGGAGTTGATCCAGTACCAGCCCTCGACGACGCAGGTCCGGGAGATCCCGCTGGTGGTGGTACCGCCGCAGATCAACAAGTACTACTTCATGGACCTCGCCCCCGGCCGCTCGTTGATCGAGTACGCGGTGTCCCAGGGGCAGCAGGCGTTCGCGATCTCGTGGCGCAACCCGACGAAGGTCCAGCGGGACTGGGACCTGGACACCTACGGCCGCGCGATCCTCTCCGCGCTCGACGCCGTCTCCGCGATCACCCGCTCGGAGCAGGTCAACCTGTTCGGGCTCTGCGCAGGCGGCATCACCACGGCGGTGGTGCTCAACCACCTCGCGGACACCGGGCAGGACCGGGTGCGCAGCGTCAGCTTCGGCGTCACCCTCCTGGACTGGGGCGCGGAGGCGCCGATCGGGATGCTGGCGGCCGGGCCCATCGTGGGGATCGCGGACTTCCGGTCCCGGCAGGTCGGGATCCTCGACGCCCGCTCGCTCGCCTCGGTGTTCACCTGGATGCGGCCGGACGACCTGGTGTGGAACTACTGGGTCAACAACTACCTGCTCGGCAAGGAGCCCCCGTCGTTCGACATCCTCGCCTGGAACGCCGACGGGACGAACCTGCCGGCGGCCCTGCACCGGCAGTTCCTCGACGTGTTCGCGCGCAACTCGATGACGAGGCCCGGCGAGCTCACCGTGCTGGGCTCGCCCGTCGACCTCAAGCAGGTGAAGGTCGAGGCCTACATCACCGGTGGCACCACGGACCACCTGACCCCGTGGAACGGCTGCTACGCCTCGGCGACCCTGCTCGGCGGCGACTCCACGTTCGTGCTCACGAACACCGGGCACATCCAGACCCTCGTGTGCCCGCCGGGGAACCCGAAGTCCCGGTACTGGACGGGCCCGGAGCCACACGGCATCGACGCGACCACCTGGCGGGACCAGGCGACGGGGCACGAGGGCACTTGGTGGGAGCACTGGGCGGGCTGGATCGGGGAGCGCTCGGGTCCCCTCAAGCGCGCCCCCGCCCGCCCGGGAGCAAGGAGCACCCCTCCCTCGGCGACGCCCCGGGCACCTACGTCCTCGCCCAGGCCTGACCTGCCGCCCGACCCACCCGCTCCGAGGCTCGACTCGTGCGGCCCCAGCCCCCGACTCGCGCGGCGCCAGATCGCGACTCGCGGGTTCTCTTGCCCCGACTCGCGGGCGATCCCGGAACCTCCGCGAGTCGGGATTTGAAGCCGCGCGAGTCGGGATTTGAAGCCGCGCGAGTCGGGGTCTGAAGCCGCGCGAGTCGCGGTGGATCTGCGGGATCATGCCTGCGTGCGCGCCTCCCGCCTGATGGCCCTGCTCTTCGTCCTGCAGCGACGACGGGCGGCCACGGCCGGGCAGCTCGCCGCCGAGCTGGAGGTCTCGGAGCGGACGATCTACCGGGACGTCGCCGCGCTGATCGAGGTCGGGGTGCCGGTCTGGACCGAGCCCGGGCCGGGCGGGGGCATCCGGCTCGTCGACGGCTGGCGCACCCGGCTCGACGGCCTCACCGGTTCCGAGGCGGCGGCGATGCTGGCGATGGGCGCGCCGCATGTGCTCGCGGAGCTCGGCATCGAGCTCGGCGCTGGTCGCGGCGCAGGCGAAGGTGCTGGCCACGCTGCCGGAGGGGCTGCGCGAGCACGCCCGCGTCGTCTCCGAACGGGTGCTGCTCGACGCCCCCGGCTGGTTCCACGCGCCCGCCGAGGTCACGCAGCTCGCGACGCTCGCCCAGGGCGTCTGGGAGCAGCGACGGGCCCGGATCCACTACGCCCGCGGCTATCGGGACCCGACGACGGTGGAGCGGCTCGTCGCGCCGCTGGGACTCGTCCTGAAGGCCGGCGTCTGGTACGTCGTCGCCGGCGTCGAGCTGTCCGGCCGGGACGGCGACATCCGCACCTACCGCGCCTCCCGGATCCGGCATGCCGAGCTCGAGCAGGAGACCTTCGCCCGCCCCGACGACTTCGACCTCGGGCCCTGGTGGGCCGGTTCGGCGGCCCGGTTCGCCGCGTCCATGCTGCGGGAGGAGGTGACCGTGCGGCTCTCCCCGCGCGGCCTGCGCGCCCTCCCGCACGCTGTCGACCCGGACGCGGCGACCGCGGCGATCGCCCGGGCCGGACCACCGGACGTCGACGGGTGGCGGGAGCTGACCGTGGACGTGGAGTCCGTGGCGGTCGCCGCCGGGCAGCTCACCGGGCTGGGCGGGGAGGTCGAGGCGCTCGATCCGCCGGAGCTGCGGACGGCCCTCGCGTCCGCGGGCCGGGCCCTCGCGGAACGGAACGCGCCCCGCTGACCGCGGCGGCCGGGCGCCACCTCCGGGTGACGGGCCGTGCCGGGCGCACCCCTAAGGTGGCGCGGGTGCGCCTCGTCATCGCCCGTTGCCAGGTGGACTACGTCGGCCGGTTGACGGCCCACCTGCCCATGGCGCCCCGGTTGTTGCTGGTCAAGGCGGACGGTTCGGTGAGCATCCACGCGGACGACCGCGCCTACAAGCCGCTGAACTGGATGAGCCCACCGTGCTGGCTCGAGGAGCAGCCCGGGGTCTGGACGGTGAAGAACAAGGCGGACGAGTCCCTCGTCATCACCATCGACGAGGTGCTGCACGACTCGCGCCACGAGCTCGGCGTCGATCCCGGCCTGGTCAAGGACGGCGTCGAGGCGCACCTGCAGGAGCTGCTCGCCGCCCATCCGGAGACCTTCGGCGAAGGGTGGACGCTGGTCCGCCGCGAGTACATGACGGCCGTCGGTCCCGTCGACCTGCTGTGCCGGGACGGCCAGGGCGGCCACGCCGCCGTCGAGATCAAGCGGCGCGGGGAGATCGACGGCGTCGAGCAGCTGACCCGCTACCTCGAGCTGATGAACCGGGACCCGCTGCTGGCGCCGGTAGCCGGCGTCTACGCCGCGCAGCAGATCAAGCCGCAGGCGAGGACGCTCGCCGAGGACCGCGGGATCCGCTGCGTGACGGTGGACTACGACGCGTTGCGGGGCACGGAGTCGAAGGACCTGCGTCTGTTCTGACGCGTCCGGTCCCGGGTCCGGGCCACGGCGACGACGAGCCGGGTGAGCGTCGCGAGGTAGGCCGGCACCAGGACCGGGCCGACGACCGTGAGCACGAAGAACGCGAACAGCCAGCCGGTTCCCGCGCACGGGTGGTCCGGGCGGGCCGGAGCAGGCACCCCCGGACCGCCGCCGAGATCACGCCGCAGCCCTAGGGTGGCGGGGTGACCACCAGCGTCGACGTCGCGTCCGCAGCATCCTTCGACTCGCTCGACCCACGGACGGGGGAGGTCGTCGCGAGCTACCCGGTCCACACCGAGGCGGACGTCCGCGCGGCCGTCGACCGCGCCACCGCCACCGCGGTCTGGTGGGACGAGCTGGGCTTCGCCGGGCGCCGTGAGCGGCTGCTGGCCTGGCGGAAGGTGCTGGTCGCGCGCCTCGACGAGCTCGCCGGCATCGTCTCGGCGGAGACCGGCAAGCCCTTCGACGACGCCCGGCTCGAGATCGTCCTCGCCATCGACCACGTGGACTGGGCCGCCAAGCACGCCGAGAAGGTGCTCGGCCGCCGTCGCGTCTCGTCCGGGATGCTCATGGCCAACCAGGCCGCGACGCTCGCGTACCCCCCGCTCGGCGTCGTCGGCGTCATCGGGCCGTGGAACTACCCGGTGTTCACGCCGATGGGCTCGATCGCCTATGCGCTCGCCGCCGGCAACACCGTCGTGTTCAAGCCCAGCGAGCTGACGCCGGGGGTCGGCCACGCGCTCGCGACGATGCTGGCCGAGGCGGTCCCGGGACACACGTTGATCGAGGTCGTGACCGGTCTGGGGGAGACGGGCGCCGCGCTGTGCCGCACCCCGGGCGTCGGCAAGATCGCCTTCACCGGCTCGACGGCCACGGGCAAGCGGGTCATGGCGGCCTGTGCCGAGACGCTGACTCCGGTGCTGATCGAGTGCGGCGGCAAGGACGCGCTGATCGTCGCCGCGGACGCGGACCTCGAGGCCGCCGCGGACGCGACGGTCTGGGGCGGGATGTCCAACGCCGGCCAGACGTGCGTCGGCGTCGAGCGCGTGTACGCCGTCGAGTCGGTGGCGGAGGAGTTCACGGCGAAGGTCGTGGAGAAGGCCCGGGCCGTGCGGACCGGTACCGAGATCGGGCCGATGACCATGTCGTCGCAGACCGAGGTCGTCCGCCGGCACGTCGCGGACGCGCTGGCCAGGGGCGGCCGGGCGGTCGTCGGCGGCGCCGGGTCGGTGAAGCCGCCGTTCGTCGAGCCGGTCGTGATCGTCGACGTGCCGGAGGACTCCAGCGCCGTCACCGAGGAGACTTTCGGGCCCCTGATCGTGATCAACCGCGTCCCGGACGTCGACGAGGCGGTCCGCCGGGCCAACGGGACCGGCTACGGGCTGGGCGCCACCGTCTTCTCCGCGAAGGACGGTGACGCGATCGCGGCCCGGCTGCGCTGCGGCATGGTCGCGGTCAACGGCGTGATCTCGTTCGCCGGCATCCCCGCGCTGCCCTTCGGCGGGGTCGGCGACTCCGGTTTCGGCCGCATCCACGGCGAGGACGGGCTGCGCGAGTTCACCCGGCCGAAGGCCGTGGCCCGCCAGCGCTTCCCGCTGCCGATCGCCGTGACGAGCTTCCGGCGGACCTCGGGCGGGATGAAGGCCCTGCTGGGGCTGGTCAAGGTGCTGCGCGGGCGCTGACCCGTTCGACGGGACAGGTGTTCCCGACCTCATGCCCGGGCCTCCGGAGGGCGCGGGATGGCAGGATCACCGGGAAGTTTCTGCCCTCGAAGCAGCGGGAGGTATCGGCGTGGCACGGGAGTTCCGGACGGTCGGCGTGGTCGGCCTGGGCACCATGGGTGCGGGCATCGTGGAGGTGTTCGCGCGCAACGGTCTGCAGGTCATCGCGGCCGAGGTGACCGAGGAGGCCGTCGCGCGCGGCCGGACGCACCTCGAGACCTCCACCCGCCGCGCGATCGACCGCGGCAAGATGACCGAGGAGCAGGCCGGCGAGCTGCTCGGTCGGATCACGACCACGACGTCGATGGCCGACCTGGCGGACGTGGACCTGGTGGTCGAGGCGGTGCCGGAGAGCCTCGACCTCAAGGCGTCCGTCTTCGCCGAGCTGGACAAGCACGTCGGGCCGGACACCATCCTGGCGTCCAACACCTCGTCCCTGTCGGTGACGGAGCTGGCCGTGCGCACGCAGCGGCCCGGCAAGGTCGTCGGGATGCACTTCTTCAACCCGGCGCCGGTGCAGAAGCTCGTCGAGCTGGTGCGCACCGTCGTCACCGAGCCGGACGTGGTCGAGGACCTGCAGGCCTTCGCCGCGACGCTGGACAAGGTGCCGGTCGTCATCGGGGACCGCGCGGGCTTCATCGCGAACGCCCTGCTCTTCGGCTACCTGAACCACGCGGCGCGGATGTACGAGGAGCGCTACGCGAGCCGCGAGGACCTCGATGCGGCCATGCGCCACGGCTGCGGCTACCCGATGGGCCCGCTCGCCCTGCTGGACCTCATCGGCCTGGACACGGCCTACGAGATCCTCGAGACGATGTACGCGCAGTCGCGCAACCTGATGCACGCCCCGACGCCGCTGTTCAAGCAGATGATCACCGCCGGGCTGCTCGGCCGGAAGAGTGGCCGCGGCTTCTACACCTACGAGAAGCCGCACAGCTCGAAGGTCGTTCCGGACGCGGAGACCCCCGGGGCCCTGGTGTCGGACGAAGCTCCGGTGCGCGAGGTGCAGCGGGTCGGCGTGGTCGGCACGGGCACCATGGCCAGCGGGATCGTTCAGGTCTTCGCGTCGGCCGGGTTCGACGTGGTCGTCCGCGGGCGGAGCGACTCCAAGGTCGGGGCGTCGATCGCGGGCATCAAGAAGTCGCTGGAGAAGGCGGTCGTCCGCGGCAGGCTCACCGAGGAGAAGCGCGACGCCACGCTGGGCCGGATCACCGGTACCACGCGGCTCGAGGACTTCGCGGACGTCGACCTGGTCGTCGAGGCCATCGCCGAGGAGCTCGAGGTCAAGCGGGCCGTGTTCGGTGCGCTCGACGAGATCTGCAAGCCGGGCGCGATCCTGGCGACCACGACGTCGTCACTGCCCGTCGTCGAGTGCGCGGCGGCCACGTCGCGGCCCGCGGACGTCGTGGGCCTGCACTTCTTCAACCCGGCGCCGGTGATGAAGCTGGTCGAGGTCGTCTCGACGATCGGTACGGCACCGGACGTCTCCGCCACCGCGCTCGCGCTGTGCGAGAAGCTGGGGAAGGTGCCGGTCAGCTGCGGCGACCGCGCCGGGTTCATCGTCAACGCGCTGCTGTTCCCGTACCTCAACGACGCGGTCAAGATGCTCGAGGCGCACTACGCCACGGCGGACGACATCGACGCGGCCATGAAGACGGGCTGTGCGCTGCCGATGGGCCCGTTCGAGCTGCTGGACGTCGTCGGGCTGGACGTGTCGCTGGCGATCGAGCGCTCGCTGTACAAGGAGTTCCGGCAGGCCGGATTCGCGCCGGCGCCGCTGCTGGAGCACCTGGTGACGGCCGGACGGCTCGGCCGCAAGACCGGGCACGGATTCCGGGACTACACGTCTCGGTAGCCTCGACGCATGGGACGTGCACGCCGGCCCCGCCCCTCGGAACGAGGGCGGGGCCGCGCCGTGTCCGCTCCGCTGAGCTCCGGGATCATCACGCGCACGGAGTACGGGCCGGACGGCGAGTGGCAGGTCCGGCACGTCCCCGGCGGCTCGTCGATCAAGGACTACCGATGCCCGGGCTGTGACCAGCTCATCCCGCCGGGCGTCGGACACGTCGTGACGTGGCCGTCCGGCGAGTACGGGTCCGTCGAGGAGCGACGCCACTGGCACCTGCCCTGCTGGAACGCGCGGGGGAGACGACGGCCGGGGATACGCCGGCCGAGGTAGTCCCGCTCGGCGTCAGCGGCCGGCTGCGGCCGCGCGCCGTTCGGGGCTCGGACGGGGCGAGGCGAGGCTGTGGTGGGACGCGCCCGGGGTCACCGCGGTCTGGTCGGCCGGCCCGGTCGTCTCGGCCGCGAACGGGGCGAGTGCCTCGAGGGAACGGTCCAGCCGGGAACGGGTGCCGACGAGCTGCTCGGCGATCCGGTTCCGCAGGTCCGTCAGCTCGGCGACGCGCCGTTCGGCCTCCGCCACCAGGCGTTCCGCCTCGCGACGGGCCGCGGCGACGGCGACGCGGGCCTCCTCGGCGGCGTCCGAGCGGGTCCGGGCCGCGTCCTGCCGGGCGCTGGTCCGCTGGGCCGCTATCGCGGCGAGCGCCTCGGCGCGGCGCTGGTCCATGGCGAGCGCGAAGTCCTCCTGGACGCGGATGCGCTCCGCCTCCGCCTCGGCACGCAGCCGCTCCCGTTCCGCCGAGGCGGCCTCGTCCGCGGCCCGGCGCTCGGCCTCCGCCACGGCCATCCGCTCGGCCAGGGCCGCGTCCGCCGCCACCCGGGCCTTCGCCTGCTCCGCGGCCTCGTGGCGGCTCCGCTCCGCCGTGCGCTCGGCCTCGGCGCGGGCCTGGCCGAGGATGCGCTCGCGCTCCGCGTCGATCTCCTGGCGCTGCGCGGACGCGTGCCGGTCCACCTCGTCCCGCAGCGACGCGGCGTGCTGCTCCGCCTCGGTGCGCAACCGGGTCGCGTGCTGCTCGGCCTCCGCCCGTAGCTGTGTGGTCTCGCGCTCGGCCAGCGCGCGCATCTCCGCGACCTCGTCCTCGGCCAGCCGCAGCATCGTGCGCATCCGCTCGCTCATGCCCTGCACGCTCTGCGGCGAGCCGGCCAGCTTGCGGACCTGCTGACGCAGGGACTCGCTGCGGCCACGGGCGTCGTCGAGCTCGTGGGTGAGCTGGGTCACCTGGGCGATCGCCGCATCCCGATCCGCCGCGAGCAGGCGGACGTCCGCGTCCACCCGGCGCAGATGCGAGTCGACCTCAGCCTGGTCGTACCCGCGCCGGGAGATGCGGAAAGCGGCGTCTGGCTGGGGGTTCTCCGAGGCACCGACCATGCGCGTCACCGTACCGGGCGACCCCGTCCGGGGCGCGCATGCGCACGCGCCCCGGTGAGGGCCGTCACCCCGGAAAGGAGGGTCAAACCCCGCGGAAGCGGTTGATCGCGTCCAGGTGCTGGGCGCGGCGCTCCGGGTTCGTCACGCCGAGACCCTCCTCCGGGGCGAGGGCCAGCACGCCGACCTTGCCCTGGTGCAGGTTCTGGTGGACGTCGTAGGCGGCCTGGCCGGTGTCCGCCAGCGGGTAGACCCGCGACAGCGTCGGGTGCACGAGACCCTTGTCGACCAGCTTGTTCGCCTCCCACGCCTCGCGGTAGTTCGCGAAGTGCGAGCCGACGATGCGCTTGAGGTTCATCCACAGGTACCGGTTGTCGTACTCGTGCATGTAGCCCGAGGTCGACGCGCAGGTGACGATCGTGCCGCCCTTGCGCGCGACGTAGACGCTGGCGCCGAACGTCTCGCGGCCCGGGTGCTCGAACACGATGTCCGGGTCGTCACCGCCGGTGAGCTCGCGGATCTTCGCGCCGAACCGCTTCCACTCCTTCGGGTCCTGGGTCGTCTCGTCCTTCCAGAACTTGAAGCCCTCGGCGTTGCGGTCGATGACGAGGTCCGCGCCCATCTTCCGGCAGATCTCGGCCTTCTCCGGGGAGGAGACGACGCAGACCGGGATGGCGCCGCCGTTCAGCGCGAACTGGGTCGCGTAGGAGCCGAGGCCACCGCTCGCGCCCCAGATCAGGACGACGTCGCCCTGCTTCATGTCCGCGCCGTTGCGCGAGACGAGCTGGCGGTACGCGGTGGAGTTGACCAGCCCGGGGCTGGCCGCCTCCTCCCAGGTCAGGTGCTCCGGCTTCGGCATCAGCTGGTTCGACTTCACCAGCGCGAGGTGGGCCAGCCCGCCGAAGTTCGTCTCGAAGCCCCAGATCCGCTGCTGCGGGTCCATCATCGTGTCGTTGTGCCCGTCCGGGCTCTCCAGCTCGACGGACAGGCAGTGCGCGACGACGCGGTCACCGGGCTTCCAGGCGTTCACCCCCGCCCCGGTGCGGACGACGACGCCGGCGAGGTCCGAGCCGACCACGTGGTACGGCAGGTCGTGCCGCTTGGCCAGCGGGGACTCCTTGCCGTAGCGCTTGAGGAAACCGAACGTCGAGACCGGCTCGAAGATCGACGTCCAGACCGTGTTGTAGTTGATCGCGCTGGCCATGACGGCGACGAGCGCCTCGCCCGGGCCGAGCTCGGGGGTCGCGACCTCGTCGAGGTGCAGGCTCTTGCGCGGGTCCTTGTCGCGCGTCGCGATGCCGTCGAACATGCCGGTCTCGTCCTCGTGGACCGTGATCGCCCGGTAGCTCTCGGGCACGGGGAGCTCGGCGACGGCGTCGAACTGTTCCGCGAGGATGGCGTCGAGGATCTTCTGCACGGCTGGGCCTCCGCTGGCGTGAGTCGTGTAAACGGTTCTCGGCTGAGCTTGCGTGGTATCTCAAACCCTACTGCTCAGTATGGTACCCAGGGATTGTGACGGCTCGCCGGAGCCGTGGTAGCGATAGTGGCGCAGGCCACAGATGACTCGACCCCTCCGGTCAGGGTGAACTGCCTGACCGGAGGGGTCGCGGATCGATCCAGCCCGAACGGGTGATTCCACCCAGCGGAAAACGCCGGGGGAGTCAGTGGGCGCCGGGCGCCGGCGGCTCGACGAGCTCGACGAGGACGCCGCCCGCGTCCTTCGGGTGCACGAAGTTGATCCGTGACCCGGCGGTGCCGCGCTTCGGGGCGTCGTAGAGCAGGCGCAGCCCCTTCTCCCGCAAGGTCGCGCTGGCGGCGTCGATGTCCTCGACGCGATACGCGACCTGTTGGATGCCGGGGCCGTTCCTGTCCAGGAACTTGCCGATCGCGGAGTCCGGCCGGAGCGGCGCGAGCAGCTGGACGCGGGTGTCCGCCTCGCCGGGCGCGGAGAGCATCGCCTCGTGGACGCCCTGCTCCTCGTTGATCTCGGTGTGCGTCGCGACCAGGCCGAAGGTGTCCGCGTACCAGGCGATCGCGGCGTCGAGGTCCGGCACCGCGATGCCGACGTGGTCGACCGCCGTGACCAGTGCGCCGAGGGTTCCGCCGGTTCCGGCGTCCTGCGTCTTCGAATGAGCCGTCATGGAGCGGAATGTAACCGGGGACGACCCCGTCCTCTCCTTGTGTGGCTGCTCACCCGTCCGTTCGGCCCGTCGGACGGTCCCGCTTCGGGAGGTAGGGTCCTCGTGACAATCCTGTCTCGCCGTAGTCGCTGGAGGTCGTCGTGGCCGAATCCGTCATCGTTGCTGGAGCCCGCACCCCCGTCGGCCGCCTGCTCGGATCCCTCAAGGGCTTCTCGGGTGCGCAGCTCGGCGGCGTCGCGATCAAGGCCGCTCTCGAGCGCGCCGGTGTCGCGCCCGAGAAGGTCGACTACGTGATCATGGGTCAGGTGCTCACCGCGGGCGCCGGGCAGATCCCGGCCCGGCAGGCCGCGGTCGCGGCAGGCATCCCGATGGAGGTCCCCGCGCTCACGATCAACAAGGTCTGCCTCTCCGGCATCGACGCGATCGCCCTGGCGGACCAGCTCATCCGCGCGGGCGAGTTCGACATCGTGGTGGCCGGCGGCCAGGAGTCCATGACCCAGGCCCCGCACCTGCTGTCGAAGTCCCGCGAGGGCTTCAAGTTCGGGGACGTCACCATGGCGGACCACATGTCCCTCGACGGCCTGTTCTGCGCGTTCGACCAGGTTGCGATGGGTGCGTCTACCGAGAAGTACAACGGCCGGTACGAGATCACCCGGCAGGACCAGGACGAGTTCGCCGCCCGCTCGCACCAGCGCGCCGCCGCCGCGATCAAGAACGGCGTCTTCGACGACGAGATCACCCCCGTCGAGGTCCCGCAGCGCAAGGGCGACCCGGTGGTGTTCAGCACCGACGAGGGCGTCCGCGGCGACACCACCGCGGAGGGGCTCGGCAAGCTCCGCCCGGCGTTCTCCGCCGACGGCACCATCACGGCCGCGTCCTCGTCGCAGATCTCCGACGGTGCCGCCGCGGTGGTCGTGATGAGCAAGGCCAAGGCCGAGGAGCTCGGCCTGACCTGGCTGGCGGAGATCGGCGCGCACGGTGTGGTCGCCGGGCCGGACGCGAGCCTGCAGGAGCAGCCCGCGAACGCCATCGCGAAGGCCTGCGAGAAGGAGGGCATCACGCCCGCCGACCTCGACCTGGTGGAGATCAACGAGGCGTTCGCCGCCGTCGGCGTCGTCTCCTCGCGCAAGCTCGGCCTCGACGAGGACAAGGTGAACGTCAACGGTGGCGCGATCGCCATCGGCCACCCGATCGGCATGTCCGGTGCGCGCATCGCGCTGCACCTCGCCCTGGAGCTGAAGCGCCGGGGCGGTGGCGTCGGCGCCGCCGCGCTCTGCGGCGGTGGTGGGCAGGGCGACGCGTTGATCATCCGCGTGCCGGCGGCGAGCTGAGAGGTCCTTCCGTGGGCGGGCGACGGACCGAGGACACCGGCGATCTGGTCGAACGGGCCCGCCGGGGTGAGCACCGGGCCGTCGCCCGGCTGATCTCGCTGGTCGAGGGGGCGAGCCCGCAGCTGCGCGAGGTGGCTGCGGCGCTCGCCCCGTACACCGGCCGGGCGCAGGTCGTCGGCATCACCGGTTCGCCCGGTGTCGGCAAGTCGACGACGACCTCCGCGCTGGTCGGTGCGCTGCGCGCCGAGGGGCGGCGGGTCGGGGTGCTTGCGGTGGACCCGTCCTCGCCCTTCTCCGGCGGCGCGCTGCTCGGGGACCGGGTGCGGATGGGGGAGCACGCGACGGACGACGGCGTGTTCATCCGGTCGATGGCCACCCGGGGCCACCTCGGTGGCCTCGCCTGGTCCACGCCGCAGGCCCTGCGCGTGCTCGACGCCGCCGGCTGCGACGTCGTGCTGGTCGAGACCGTGGGAGTCGGCCAGTCCGAGGTCGACGTGGTGGCGCTCGCGGACACCACGATCGTGCTGCTCGCCCCCGGGATGGGCGACGGTGTCCAGGCCGCCAAGGCCGGCATCCTCGAGGTGGCGGACATCCTGGTGGTGAACAAGGCGGACCGGGACGGCGCCGCCCAGACCGTCCGCGACCTGACGTACATGCTCTCCCTGGGGGACCGCTCCGGCCGCTCGGGAGAGGCCGAGACGGCTCCGGACGCCGGTGCCGGAGCGGGGCCCGGGCCGTGGGTGCCGCCCGTGGTGCGGACCGTGGCGGCCCGGCTCGAGGGCGTCGACGACGTGGTCTCCGCGATCGAGCGGCACCGGGACTGGCTGGACCGCTCCGGCGAGCGGGGCCGCCGGCGTCGTCGGCGCGCGGAGTCCGAGATCGAGGCGATCGGCATGGAGCAGGTGCGCACCCGCTTCGAGGACGTCCGGGGGTCCGCCGCCCTGCCCGCCCTCGCCGCGCGCGTGGTGGACGGGGACCTGGACCCGTACCGGGCGGCGGACGAGCTGCTGGGCACCCTCGGGGCCGATCTGTCCGTCACCGCGCCCCCTCCGGGGGCCGGGCGCGCCTGAGCCGGTCTCGGACCCCGTCCGCGCCGATCCGGAGACCGAGCAGCAGCGCCTGCCGGGTGTGCTCGCCGGCCTCCCGCTCATGGCCGGCGTGAGCGTGCCCCAGGGCGAGACCGCTCGTCGCGGCGAGCCGTTCCCGGACCGGGGCGGCGGCGTCCTCGGCCGTGGTGCGGAGGGCGTCCATGGCGTCGAGGTCTCCCAGGGACGCGAGGGCCCGGCTGCGTCGGCGGTGCACGAGGTCCACGTCGATCGGCAGGGACCCCGTGGCGACGTCGACCTCCGGTGTGCTCCCGGCGCGAGGTGCGAGCGCCTCGTCGAAGGCGCTCCTCGCCGGGCCCGCCCTCCCCGCCGCCGCGTGGGCCTCGCCTCGGGCCAGGGCCGCCCACCTGCTCGTGCGGCCCTCGAGCAGCTCGAGTGCCTCCTCGACCAGCCCGGTCTCCCGCAGCACCGCCGCGCGGCCGACGACCCCGCGCTCGGCCAGCTCCTCGTGTCCGGCCTCCAGCGCGGCGGCGCGGGAGCGTCCGTGCAGCTCCCACGCCTCGGCCGGCCTCCCGCGGTCCAGCGCCAGCTCCCCGGCCAGGGCCGCGGCCTCGGCGAGCAGCGTCGCGACCGCCCGCCGACGGCTCGTCGGCAGCGTGTGGTCCAGGACCGTGGCGAGCCGCTCGACGAGCGCCGTCAGCACGTCCGCCGCGCCCGCCGGGCCGAGCCGGTGGTCCAGGCGGGCGACGAGCCGGAGCTGCTCGGCGAGGAGTTCGAGGGCGGCGTCGTCGATCGCGCGGGCCTCGGCCAGCGCGGCGGGCAGCGGACTCGCCGCCGGACCCGGCACGGCCTCGGGCGTGGCCAGCCCGAGTGCGGCCTCGTCCGTGCCGTAGAGCTCCGCGAGCAGCGCGCGGTACGGCGGATCCGGCGTGGCGTGCCCGTTCTCCCAGCGGGAGAGCTGGGTCTTCAGGCTCGCGGCGGACGCCGTCGGAGCTGCGCGCTCCCGGCCGAGCGCAGCGAGCTCGCGGGCCGCCGCGGCCTGGGACCAGCCCCGCGCCGCGCGGGCCGCGCGCAGGCCTGGGCGGCCGGCCTCCGGGGAGGCCTCGGGGGTGGCGGGAGCGGTCACGCCGCCGATTCTGTCGGTGGCCCGTCCTACTGTCAACGCCGTTGACGCAACAGTGCGTCAACGGAGTGGGAGGACGGCGATGGAGTGCTGACGTGCTCGGTCTGTGTGGCGGCGGCCGCGGGCGGCGCGAGCCTGGCGGGCTACGTCGTGGGGCGCAGGCGGCGGGGCGGAGCCGGGGGCGTCATGCGCAGCTGGCCCGGGCCCACCCGCGGCGCCCCGGGGCGCAGGCGGAGAACGCGACATCCGGACGGGCGCGGCGGCCCGTCCGGTGGCGGGCCCGGCGCGGTCGGCCGAGGTCCGGGCGGCGCGGGCCCGAGCGGTCCCGACGCCGGTGGCCCGGGCTCGGCGGGCCCGGGTTCCGGCGGCCAGGGCTCGGACGGCCCGGGGTCCGGCGGGCCGGGCTCGGGCGGGCCGGGCGCAGGGCGAACCCGCCGTGAGGAGCGAAGGCGATGAGCGCGGCGCGGAGCGCCGGCAGGGCCGGCATCGGCCCCGGTCGTCAGTCGAAGTCCCCGGACGCCCGGCGGACCCGGCCGAGGAGGTCCGTGAGCCGGGCCTGCTCGTCCGCGTCGAGCCCGGTGAGGCCGAAGTCCACGTCCGTCACGGACTTGGTGGCGTCCTCGACCCGGTGCACGCCGTCCTCGGTGATCTCGACGAGCGTCGCGCGTCGGTCCGTGGGGTGCGGGGTGCGGCGCACCAGGCCGTCCGCCTGCAGCCGGTCGACGATGTTGGTGACCGAGGTCGGGTGCAGCTGGAGTCGCTCGCCCATCACCCGCATCGGCAGCTTCTTGCGCCGGGAGAAGTTCAGCAGGACCAGGGCCTCGTACCGGGCGAAGGTCAGCCCGTGCGGGCGCAGCGCCCCGTCCACGGCCGAGAGGAGGATCTGCTGCACCCGCATGATGCTGGTGACGGCGGCCATGGTCCCCGAGGGCCCCACACGTTCGGCCCACAGCTCGGCCGCCCGCTGGATCGGGTCGAAGGGCAGCCGGTCGCGCGAGCTCATGGTGGGCGACGCTAGCAGTGCCGCGCCGGAACGGTTCCGATCATGGTGCGTGGCGGGCCGGGCCCGGCTGGGGCAGGCTGTCGACCATGCTCGTAGCGTTCAGCGTGGCGCCCTCCGGGGGCGGGTCGGACAGTGTCGGCGACGTGGTGGCGGAGGCGGTGCGGGTCGTCCGCGAGTCCGGGCTGCCCAACGAGACCACCTCGATGTTCACCACGATCGAGGCCGAGACCTGGGACGAGGCCATGGACGTGGTGAAACGTGCGGTCGAGGCCGTGCAGGCCCGCGCCCCGCGGGTCAGCCTCGTGCTCAAGGCGGACATCCGTCCGGGCTGGTCCGGCCAGCTCGGGGCGAAGGTCGAGCGGATCGAGGCGGCCCTGGGCGGCGACGCTCCGGACGGGGTCGACCCGACGGGGTCCTAGGTGGGCAGGCGCGGAGCCCGGTGACGGTCGTGCTCGTGCACGGGGCCCGGCACGACTCGTCGTGCCGGGCCCCGCTGGGTGTCCGCCCTGGTCCTGGTCGGCGCGCCGCGGCCTCCACCGGGACGTCACAGAGGAGTCGTCGGCGGAGTCGGGGCAGATGCCTGGAGCCACGCCGGCGCGGGGGACCGCTCCGGGAACGACGACGGCCGGCGACCCCCGGATCGTGCATCCGGGAACCACCGGCCGGTGTCGACGCTCGCGCGCCGGTCGGGCGCGGTGTCCCGCGCCCGGGGTGTCAGGCGATGTTCAGGGTGAAGAAGAACGTGCCGACCACCAGCGCGGCGAAGCCGAGCACCATCGCGATCTTGGCCTGCTTGGCCGTGGCGGGCTTGCGGACGGCGGCGACACCCAGGCCGATCGCGACGAGTCCGAGGACCCATCCCGCGATCGAGATCGGGCTGGCGACCAGGGCGATGATGCCGACGATCAGCGACGCCTTGCCGAGCGCCGGGCCCTCCTGGCGCGCCGTCTTCTTCCGCGCGTCGGTGACGAGACGGTCGGCGACGGTGTTCTCCTGGCTCATGCAGATCCTCCGGTCAGGCGACGGGCCGCGGGGCGGCGGCCCGGGAAAAGCTACTCACGGTGACAGTTGGTCACTTCACTGTGTTCAACGACGGTGCGGCGCGTCCGGTGCTCCACCAGACCGGTGATCAATCGAGGAGCCGCCGGAGACGTGTGGTGCCCGCCGTGACCGGATCGGCCCAATGCGATCACTGGTCCGGGAGAGCCTGTCCGGCCTACCGTGCAGGGACCGGGGCCCCGTGGCCGGGCCTGGTGGGAGGGGGCCAGGAGTGACGCGGGGACAGGACGGGGAGCACCGGGCACGCCGGTTGTGGCGGGCGCTGGAGCCGTTGCACGCGGTGACGTACTTCGCGCCGGAGCCCAAGGCCGCGTGCGAGGAGCTCGGCGCCCGCGGTTTCTGGCGGGGCTACTTCGCCCAGCGCGCCGCACCCCTCGGCGCGGTCCCGGCCGAGGTCGTGACGGCGCTGTTCTACAACTTCGCCCCCGGCCTGGTCCGCCGGGCGATCCCCGAGGTGTGGTCCCTCGCCACGCCCGAGGAGTTCTGCGCCCTGCGGGTGCGGGCGGTCGACGCGGTCCTGCGCCGGTCCCTGGGAGCCGAGGTCCTCGGCTCACCGGAGCTGGCCGAGGCCGCGGAGCTGGCCCGGGCCGCGGCGCTCGCCGTCCCGACGGCCGGGCGGGCACTGGCCGCCGCCAATGCGGCGCTGCCGTGGCCGGAGCCGCCGCACCTCGTGCTCTGGCACGCCCAGACCCTGCTGCGCGAGCAGCGCGGCGACGGTCACGTGGCGGCGCTGGTCGCGGCGGGCCTGGACCCGGTGGAGACGTTGGTGGTGTTCGCCGCCGCCCAGGACCTCGAACCCGACTACCTGCGGGAACGGCGTGGGTGGACGCCAGAGGAGTGGACAGCCGGAGCCGAGCGGGTGGTGGCGCGTGGCCTGGCCACGTCGGCGGGGGCCACGGTCCTCACCGAGGCCGGACGGGCGCTCCACCAGGACGTGGAGGCCCGGACGGACGCCCTCGCGAACGTGGCCTGGACGGCCCTCGGGGACGAGCCGGCCGAACGGCTGATCGCGCTCGCGGGGCCGTGGGTGCGGGCGGTCCTGGCGGCCGGGGACTTCCTGCCCACCAACCCGATGGGCATGCGGCCGCTCGTCTCCGCAGCGACTCCCGCCCCCTGCTGACGGGCAGGTCGGCCGCGCCGGACCCGATCGTGCCAGGATGGTCGGCGTGTCCCGACCAGATCCACGTCAGGCAGCTCAGACGGCGGCGCTGTCCTCCAGGATGGCGGGTGCCGTCGACCTCTCCGCACTCAAGGCGCGTACGGAGGCCGCCGCGCGCCGGCCCGCCGGCGGCGCCGCGCCGTCCGGTGGCGGAGGCGGTGGTCAATGGGCCCTGGACGTCACCGAACAGACCTTCCAGACAGACGTCATCGAGCGCTCGATGCAGGTCCCGGTCGTCGTCGACCTGTGGGCGGACTGGTGTGAGCCGTGCAAGCAGCTCTCCCCGGTGCTGGAGCGCGCGGCGGCGGCCGGCGGCGGCGCCTGGGTGCTCGCCCGGATCGACGTCGACGCCAACCCCCGCATCGCGCAGGCCTTCGGGGTGCAATCGCTCCCCATGGTCGTCGCGGTCGTGGGCGGCCAGCCCGTCGACGCGTTCAACGGCGCCCTGCCCGAGCCGCAGATCAAGCAGTGGATCTCCTCGCTGCTCGACGCGCTGCGGGAGCGCATGCCGGCGATCGCCGAGGCGGAGGCCCGGGCCGGCACCGCCGCCGAGCCCGAGGAGGAGCCGGAGGACCCGCGCTTCACCGCCGCCGAGGAGGCCCTCGAGGTAGGCGACCTCGACGCCGCCGAGGCCGCCTACCAGGCGATCCTGGCTGCCGAGCCCGCGAACGAGCAGGCCCTCGCGGCCCTCTCGCAGGTCCGGTTCCTGGCCCGCGCGGAGAAGGCGGACCCGGCCTCGATCGAGCTCGCGGACGCCGAGCCGGACAACGTGGACCTGCAGCTCGCCGCCGCGGACGCCGAGGTGGCGATCGACCGGGTGGAGGCCGCGTTCTCCCGGCTGGTCGCCACGGCCGGCCGGACCTTCGGCGAGGACCGGGACCGGGTGCGCGAGCACCTCGTCGGCCTGTTCGAGCTCTACCCGGCGGACGACCCGCGGGTCACCACCGCGCGCCGGGCGCTGGCCCGCGTGCTGTTCTGATCCGCCGGAGCGCGCGGGCGGGGGCCGGTCCGGGTACGGGGAGGCCATCGCCAGCGCACGGGACGGCGAGGCTACCGTCGGCGACCGTGTCCGACACCTCGACCGCCGCGCCGTCCGTGCCGGGTGTCCCCGACCCGTCGGGGACGACGCCTCCGAGGCGGTGGCCGCCGTCGAGGCTGTACGCCGCGCTGGGCGTCGGGATCGTGCTGGTGCTGACGGTCGTCCTGCACTGGACGCACCCGAACGCGCTGGTGACGCTGCTGCCGTCGACGGACATGACCGAGCTGCACGTCGACTTCGACACCTTCTGGCAGTCCTCGGTCGCGCTCCTGCACGGCCAGGACATCTACGACACCCCGGCCAAGCTCACCAACCTGAACCCGCCGCTGCTGTCGGTGCTGCTGGCGCCGTTCGCGGCCCTCGATCCGCTGACCGCCTATCGCGTCTTCGCCACGCTGACGCTGCTCCTGATCGTCGCGGCGGTGCTGGTCGTGGTCCGGGAGCTGCGGCTGTCCCGGGGCTGGACGGTCGCGGCCACGCTCGCGCTGCTGGCGTCGTCGCCGCTGCACGGCACCCTGGTGCTCGGCCAGATCTACGGGTTGCTGCTCGTGGGGCTGGTCGCGGGCTGGGTCGCCGAGCGTCGCGGGCACCCGGTGCTGGCCGCCGTCCTGTACGGGGTCACCGTCGCGCTGAAGCCTTCGCTGGCCCCGATCCTCGTGCTGCCCCTCGTGCAGCGTCGGTGGCGGCCGTTCGCGGCCGGAATCGCGGGAGCGGCGGTGGCGACGCTCGTCGGTGTGCTGGTGGCCGGGCTCAAGAGCGGCACCGAGTGGATCCGCATCGCGACCACCGAGCCCGTCCCGGACGTCCTGGACAACGCGGCGCTGCCCGGGCTGACGCTACGGCTGGGCATCACCTCGGCCGTCGGCTCGGCGCTCGGCGCGGTACTCCTGATCGGGACCCTCGCCTGGTTCTGGCGGCGGGCCCAGCGGTTCGGCATCGACCCGATCGCGAGCACGGCGCACGGGACGGACCCCGCGGGCACGGCGCCCTGGGCCGTGGTCGCGGCCGGGCTGCTGTTCTCGCCCATCGCCTGGCACAACTACCTCTTGCTGCTGTTGCCCGGCCTGCTCGTGCTGATCGCGGCGGCGCCCGCCGGGAGCCCGCGTCGCGCGTGGGGCGCCGTGCTGCTGGCCCTCCCGGTGATCCCGGTGTCCTGGGGCGACCTGTGGACGCCGGAGAACCCGTGGTCGCCGGTCGGACGGTCGCTGTACTGCGCGATCCTGCTGGCCTACTGGTTCACCCTGGTCCGCCCGGGTGCGCCGGTGAGGACCGACCGGGCCGACGCCCGGGTCTGACCGCGAGAACGCGCGCAGGCCCGGTCGCCGGGAGCGACCGGGCCTGCGCGTGGATCGGCGTCCGAGGATCAGCCGGTGGTGCGCGGCCCTTCCGGGCCCTCGGCCTCGGGCGAGGTCCCGGACGGCTGCTCGGCTTCGGACGAGACCCCGGCCCCCGAGGGCGACGCGGCACCCCCGTCCTCGTCGGCCGCGATGTCCTCGACCAGCGCCTCGGCCGGGGGGCTGTCCGCGGTCGAGGCCGCCGGGGCGTCGGACCCGACGAGATCCGGTGTGGCCACCTCGGACGTGTCCGGCGTGGACGCCTCGGTCGGGCTCGCCGCCCCGTACGTCCGGTTCCCGGACGACTGCGGCGCGGCCGGCGTCTCGACGGCCGGGTCCGCGCTCGTCTCCACCGGGTCCGTGGAGGCCTCCGACGTCCCCGGATCCGACGGCTCGGACTCCGGCGCACCATCCGACATCGACATCCCGACCTGGGACGACGGGGCGCCGGCCGCCGGTGCATCTGCCGTCGTGACGGCCGAACCGGTGGCCGCTTCCGCGTCCTGCTCGTCGTCGAACACGGTGTCGTCGAACATCGTGCCCGGAACGGAGCCCGTCTCGGCCTCCGCTTCGGCCGGTACCGCGGCGTCGGCAGCCGGGGACTCCGGCGTCACCGCCGGGAAGCCCGTGGGCGGGGTGTGTGCCGACGCGAACTCAGGGTCCACCGGCGTCGGGTCCGCCGCCGGCGACGTGACCTGCCCGCCCGACGGCAGCGGTGCGGGGCTCGAGGTGATCGGGGCGGAAGCGATCGGAGCCGACGTGATCGGCGCCGGGGCGACCCGCGTCGAGACCCGGGCCCCGGCCGCGGCGGCCTTCGGGTGGACCGGACCACCGGTCGTCTCCGGGACGAGCCAGAGCACACCGGACGGGGGCAGCCGCAGCACCGCGGACGCGGGCCTGCCGTGCCACATCACCGGCTCCGCCTCGACCACGCCGAGGTTCCCCACGCCCGAGCCGCCGTAGCTGCTCGCGTCCGTGTTGACCACCTCGCGCCACCGGCCGCCGAAGGGCAGCCCGACGCGGTAGTTCTCGTTCGGCGTCCCCGAGAAGTTCGCGATGCAGGCCAGCACGTTCGGCCGCCCGTCGACCGCGGGGTCGTTGCTCCCGAACCGGAGGAAGCTGAGCACGTTCCCGGCCGCGTCGTTCGCGTCGATCCACGCGAAGCCCTCGGGCGTGTTGTCCTTCGTCCACAGTGCCGGGTTGTCCCGGTAGACGCGGTTGAGGTCCCCGACGAGCGTCTTGATGCCGCCGTGCAGCGGGTCCGCGAGCAGGTCCCAGTCCAGCGAGCGCTGCTCGGACCACTCCCTGACCTGCCCGAACTCCCCGCCCATGAAGACGAGCTGCTTGCCCGGGTGGGCCCACATGAACGCCAGCAGGGCGCGCACGCCGGCGGCCTTGTTCCAGTCGTCGCCGGGCATCCGGGTCCACATCGAACCCTTGCCGTGCACGACCTCGTCGTGGCTGATCGGGAGCACGTAGTTCTCGCTGAACGCGTACATGAGCGAGAACGTCAGCTGGTTGTGGTGGAACGCGCGGTGGATCGGATCACGCCCGAAGTAGTCCAGCGTGTCGTGCATCCACCCCATGTTCCACTTCATCCCGAAGCCGAGCCCGCCCATGTACGTGGGCCGGGTGACGCCCGGCCACGCGGTGGACTCCTCGGCGATCGTGACGACGCCGGGGTGCGCCCGGTAGACGGTCGCGTTCATCTCCTGCAGGAACGCGACGGCCTCGAGGTTCTCCCGTCCGCCGTGGATGTTCGGCAGCCACTGGCCCTCGGGCCGGGAGTAGTCCAGGTAGAGCATCGAGGCGACGGCGTCGACCCGCAGCCCGTCGACGTGGAACTCCTCGATCCAGTACAGCGCGTTCGCGACGAGGAAGTTCCGCACCTCCTTGCGCCCGAAGTCGAAGACGAGCGTGCCCCAGTCCGGCTGCTCGCCGCGCCGCGGGTCCGCGTGCTCGTAGAGCGGGGTGCCGTCGAACTTGGCCAGCGCCCACTCGTCGCGCGGGAAGTGCGCGGGGACCCAGTCCACGATGACGCCGTAGCCGGCCTGGTGCAGCCGGTCCACGAAGTATCGAAAGTCGTCCGGGGTGCCGAAACGCGACGTCGGCGCGTAGTACGAGGTGACCTGGTAGCCCCACGAGCCGCCGAACGGGTGCTCCGCGACGGGCAGCAGCTCGACGTGCGTGAAGCCCGTCTCGGCCAGGTACTCGACGAGCTGGTCCGCGATCTCCCGGTAGCCGTTGCCCTGGCGCCACGAGCCGAGGTGCAGCTCGTAGACGCTCATGGGCTCGGCGTGCGGGGTGCCCTGGGCACGCTTGGCGATCCACTCGTCGTCGCCCCACCGGTGGTGCAGGTCGGCCACGACGGACGCGGTAGCGGGCGGGATCTCGGTGGCGAACGCCATCGGGTCCGCCTTGTCCCGCCAGCGGCCGTCCTGGCCGAGGATCCGGAACTTGTACCGGGTCCCGACGCCGACGTCCGGGAGGAAGATCTCCCAGATGCCGGACGTGCCGAGCGAGCGCATCGGGTGCGCCCAGCCGGCCCAGCCGTCGAAGTCCCCGGTGACCCGGACGCCCTGGGCGGTCGGCGCCCAGACGGCGAAGCTGGTGCCGGTCACGGGGCCGGAGATCGTGTCGTAGTGGCGCACATGCGCGCCGAGCACGTCCCAGAGCCGCTCGTGACGGCCCTCGCTGATGAGATGCAGGTCGATCTCGCCCAGCGTCGGGAGCCAGCGGTACGGGTCGTCGACGACGTCGACGCGGTCGCCGTAGCGGACCCGGACGCGGTAGTCGCCGCCCGGTCCCTCGACGACGCCGGAGAAGAGCCCGGCGTCGTGCACCTTCACCAGCGGGTGCGCGTCGTTCGGGTCGCCGTTGCGCAGGACGGCGACCTCGTCGGCGTGCGGCCTGAGCACGCGGACGACGGTGCCGTCGGGATGCGGGTGGGCGCCCAGAACGCCATGCGGGTTGTGGTGGGCACCACCCAGCAGCCGGTCGGTCGTCGCCTGGTCCGGGGGGCAGGGGTCGATCGTGCGGGTGTCCTCGAGCTCCACCCGTGAACCCTATTGCTCCTTCACCCCGTGCGCTCCCCCTGGGCCGCCGTGTGGGGTACACGATCGGCTGCTAGCGCGGGGTCCACGGCGGACTTCGGCCGACCGGCTCGGCGGTCCCTGCGCCCCGGCCCGCGGGTCAGCGGGCGGCGGAGGGTGCCGAGTCGCTCACCAGCCGGGCGATCGAGCCCAGCGGGATAGGCGCCCAGGTCGGACGGGAGCGGGTCTCGTAGACGACCTCGTAGACCGCCTTGTCCAGCTCGAAGGCCTTGAGCACGGTCTGCTGCTCCCGCGGGTCCGCTCCGGCACCCACGGCGTAGCCGTCGCAGAAGGCGGTGCGGTTGCGGGTGGCCCACTCCTCGGCGCGCTGGTGGAGCTGGTGCTCCTCGCCCTCGCTCGCGCCCTGGCGGGCGACCTGGTGGTACGCCGCGTAGTCGAACGACCGCAGCATCCCCGCGACGTCGCGCAGCGGCGAGTCCGGCTGCACGCGCTCGGCGAGCGTCGCGGACGGCTCGCCCTCGAAGTCAAGGATCAGCCAGCCGTAGGGAGTGCGCAGGGTCTGCCCGAGGTGCAGGTCGCCGTGCACGCGCTGGGTCGGGATGGTGCCGGACAGCGACTCGTAGACGGCGCGGACGCCGGCCACGTGCTCGCCGAGCTCGGGGACCTGGGCCGCGGCGACGGACAGCCGCGCGGCGAGCGCGGCGCCGAGCTCGGCGCCGTCCCGGCTGCCCGTGCCGAGCGCCTCGGCGAGCTCGGAGTGCAGCACGGCGACGGTCTGACCCAGCCGGTGGGCCTCGCCCGCGAAATCCCCCCCGACCTCGGACGCGTAGAGGTCCGCCTCGGCGAACAGGTCCCGGACGCTCGCCAGCGCCATGGCCCAGCCCTCGGCCGAGTTGCCCGCGAAGTCCTGCAGCATGCCCAGCGTGGCCGGCTGCCCGTCGAGCACGCCCTCGACCGCGCCCTGCAGCCCGGCGACCTGCTCGCTGCCGACCCGGCGCAGCGCGCGGTGCAGCTCGAGGTCCGGGTTCAGCCCGGGCGCGATCCGGCGGAACAGCTTGAAGATGCTCTTGTCCCCGTATGCGACCGAGGTGTTCGACTGCTCGACGCCGAGGATCCGCCCCGGCATCCCGACCGGCAGCTCCGCGCCCGGCTCGGGCACGAACCGCACGTCCCCGCACACGCGGCTCTCCCGGATCGCGTCCAGCAGCCAGCGCGTGGCCTCCGGGTCCCACATCGCGTCGTAGGCGACGTGCCCGCCGACGGCGCCGATCGTCGCGTACTCCAGCTCCGTTGCCGGCACGGTCCGGCGGCCGAGCAGCAGCTGGTAGTGGTCCGGCTCGGGCGAGTCCGCGAACTCCACACGCAGCAGGCACAGATCGAGGAGCAGCTCAGAGCCCTCGACGAGCGGAGTCACCGCGGCCACGGAGACCGCGGACACCGGGCGTCCCTTGGCTGCGAACCAACGCTGCCGCACCAGGTACTCGGGCAGGTGGAGGGGCAGCTCCTCGGCCAGGGCCGCGTCCGGGGCCGTCATGCACTCTCCTCCGCGGGTTTGATCGAGAACCAGTAGAAGCCGTGGCCCGGCAGGGTCAGCAGGTAGGGCAGCTGACCGATCCGCGGGAAGGGCACGCCTCCGGTGAGCTCGTGGGGAACGCTTCCCTGCCAGGCCGACAGGTCCAGCTCGACGGGCTGCGGGAAGCGGGACATGTTGTTGACGCACAGCACGGTGTCCCGGCCCTCGGGACCGTCGTAGGTGCGGGTGTAGGCGAGCACGGACGGGTTGGAGCCGCCGAGCTCGTGGTAGTCGCCCATGCCGAAGGCGCAGTGCCGCTTGCGGATCTCGATCATGTGCCGGTTCCAGTTCAGCAGCGACGTCGACGAGTTCGACTGCGCCTCGACGTTCACCGCCTGGTAGCCGTACACCGGGTCCATGACGGCGGGCAGGTACAGCCGGCCCGGGTCGCACATCGAGAAGCCCGCGTTGCGGTCCGGCGTCCACTGCATGGGGCTGCGGACCGCGTCCCGGTCGCCGAGCCAGATGTTGTCCCCCATGCCGATCTCGTCGCCGTAGTAGAGCACCGGCGAGCCGGGCAGCGAGAGCAGCAGCGCGGTGAACAGCTCGAGCTGGTTGCGGTCGTTCTCCAGTAGCGGGGCCAGCCGGCGGCGGATGCCGATGTTCGCCTTCATCCGCGGGTCCTTGGCGTACTCCGCGTACATGTAGTCGCGTTCCTCGTCGCTGACCATCTCGAGGGTGAGCTCGTCGTGGTTGCGCAGGAAGATCCCCCACTGCGCGCCCGACGGGATCTCCGGCGTCTGGGCCAGGATCTCCGAGATCGGGAAGCGGTTCTCGCGGCGCACGGCCATGAAGATGCGCGGCATCAGCGGGAAGTGGAAGGCCATGTGGCACTCGTCGCCGCCGACCTCCGCGTCCCCGAAGTACTCCACGACGTCCGACGGCCACTGGTTGGCCTCGGCGAGCATGACCCGGCCGGGGTACTCGTCGTCGATCACCTTGCGGCAGCGCTTGAGGAACTGGTGGGTCTCGGTGAGGTTCTCGCAGTTCGTGTCGTCCCGCTCGAACAGGTACGGCACCGCGTCCAGCCGGAAGCCGTCGATCCCGAGGTCCAGCCAGAAGCGCAGGACGTCGATCATCGCCTCCTGCACGGCCGGGTTGTCGTAGTTCAGGTCCGGCTGGTGGGAGAAGAAGCGGTGCCAGTAGAACTGGCCGCGCACCGGGTCGTAGGTCCAGTTCGACGACTCGGTGTCCACGAAGATGACGCGGGCGTCCGGGTAGCGGGTGTCGTCGTCGGACCAGACGTAGAAGTCCCCGTACGGGCCCTCGGGGTCCCGCCGCGAGGCCTCGAACCACGGGTGCTGGTCCGAGGTGTGGTTCATGACGAGGTCGGTGATGATCCGGAGGCCGCGCTTGTGCGCCTCGTCGAGGAGGTAGACGAAGTCCTCGACGGTTCCGAACTCGGGCAGCACCGCGCGGAAGTCCCGGATGTCGTAGCCGCCGTCGCGCAGCGGTGAGTCGTAGAACGGCGGGAGCCAGAGGCAGTCCGCGCCGAGCCACTGGATGTAGTCGAGCTTCTCGGTCAGCCCGCGTAGGTCCCCGAACCCGTCCCGGTTCGAGTCGTTGAACGCGCGGACCAGGACCTCGTAGAACACCGCCGTCTTGAACCAGTCCCGGTCCACCTCGAGGGTCCGGGCATGCCCGAAATCCTCCGCGGGGGGTTCGGTCACGGTCAGGTGCTCGCCGGCGTCGCCGCTGCCCGTCTCGACCATCTCGCTCATCGCTGCCAACAGTAGTCGGGCGTACCCGGATCTTCAGGACGAGACCGTGCGCAACGGTGTGCGGGGGTCGCGACCGGGGCCGGCCATGCGTCGCGGGTCGGTTACCGTGTGCCACGGGGCGATCGGAGGGTTGGCCGTGGACCAGCAGGCGGACACCGCGCGCCCCCGCGTGCTCCTGTCGGTCGCCTCGTCCCTCGACGGCTACATCGACGACGCGTCGGAACGCCGGCTGGTCCTGTCGAACCAGCAGGACCTGGACCGGGTGGACGAGGTCCGCGCGTCCGTCGACGCCATCCTCGTCGGCGCGGGGACGATCCGGGCGGACGACCCCCGCCTGCTGGTGCGGTCCGCGGAGCTCCGACGCCGCCGGGTCGAGGCCGGGCTGCCGGCCACCCCGGCCAAGGTCACCGTGACGGCGAGCGGGGACGTCGACCCGGACGCGCGGTTCTTCAGCGCGGGGGAGGCGGAGAAGCTCGTGTACACCTCGGACGCGGCCGTCGCGGGGGTCCGCGCGCGGCTCGGCACGGTGTCCACCGTGGTCGGCGCCGGGGACCCGCTCGACGTGCACCGCGTGCTCGCGGACCTCGCCGCCCGCGGGATCGGGACGCTGATGGTGGAGGGCGGCGGCGCGATGCACACCCTGTTCCTGACGGCCGGGGTCGTCGACGAGCTGCAGCTCGTCTACGCGCCGTTCTTCGTCGGGGACGCCGCGGCGCCGCGGTTCGTGCAGCCGGGGGTGTTCCCCAGGACCCGGCGCACCGGATGACGCTCGCCGAGGCGCGTCCGATCGGCGACGTCGTCCTGCTGCGCTACCTGATCGGAGACCCACGTGCCTGACGACCGCGGCCACCTCCTGCAGGCGATCGCGCTGGCCGAGCGGTGCCCCCCGTCGGACACCGCGTTCTCGGTGGGGGC
Source organism: Pseudonocardia sp. T1-2H (assembly GCF_038039215.1). Taxonomy (NCBI): domain Bacteria; kingdom Bacillati; phylum Actinomycetota; class Actinomycetes; order Pseudonocardiales; family Pseudonocardiaceae; genus Pseudonocardia; species Pseudonocardia sp. T1-2H. The sequence goes on along the minus strand of NZ_JBBPCL010000001.1, from coordinate 5,317,452 downwards.
CGTCGTCGTCGGCGCGGACGGAACCGTCCTCGCCACCGGCCACTCCCGCGAGGCGGACCCGCACGACCACGCGGAGGAGACCGCGCTCGCCAAGCTGGACCCGGCCGACCCCCGGCTCGCGGGCGCGACGATCTACAGCTCGCTGGAGCCCTGCAGCGCCCGCACGTCCCACCCGGTGAGCTGCACCCGGCTCATCCTGGGGGCCGGCATCCCGCGGGTCGTGTTCGCCTGGCGCGAGCCCGCGCTGTTCGTGTACTGCGAGGGCGCGGAGCTGCTGCGGGCGGCGGGACGCGAGGTCGTCGAGATGGCGGACCTGGCGCCGCTGGTCCGCCGCGCGAACGCACACCTGCCCGGCGTGGCGTAGCGAGGACACACCCACCGCGCCCGGCTCGGGAGAGCCGGGCGCGGTGGCGGTGTGCGGTCTACTTCTCCAGGCGGAGGATGTGCGCGACGTTCGCCCACGGCTCGAGGCGGACGTAGTTCCGCTCGCCCCACTGCCAGGTCTCGCCGGTGATCTCGTCGTGCACCCGGAACGAGTCGTCCCAGTCCATCCCGAGCTTCCGGCATGTCCAGCCGGACGGTGCCCTCGCGCATCTCGAACGAGTTCAGCGTGACCACCATGATGACGGTGTCCCCGGTGGCCGGGTCCGTCTTCGAGTAGGCGATCAGCTCGTCGTGGTCCGTCTCGTGGAAGTGGATGTTGCGCAGCTGCTGCAGCGCCGGGTGGCTGCGGCGGATCTCGTTGAGCCGGGTGATGTACGGCTCGAGCGAGCGGCCCTCGTTGAGCGCGGCGTGGAAGTCCCGCGGGCGCAGCTCGTACTTCTCCGAGTCCTTGTACTCCTCGCTGCCCGGCTTGACGGCCTCGCCCTCGAACAGCTCGAAGCCCGCGTACATGCCCCAGGTGGGCGACATCGTCGTCGCCAGCGCGGCCCGGATGGCGAACATCGCGGGGCCGCCGTGCTGCAGCGACTCGTGGAGGATGTCCGGGGTGTTGACGAACAGGTTGGGCCGGGCCTCGTCCGCGCGCTCGGCGTGCATGAGCGCGAACTCGGTCAGCTCCTCCTTCTCGGTCCGCCAGGTGAAGTACGTGTAGGACTGCGTGAAGCCGAGCCGGGCCAGGCCGAACAGGCGGGCGGGGCGGGTGAACGCCTCGGCGAGGAACAGCACCTCGGGGTGCCGCGCCTTGACCTGCCAGATCAACCAGTGCCAGAAGTTCGGCGGCTTGGTGTGCGGGTTGTCGACCCGGAAGATCTTGACCCCGTGCTCGACCCAGAACAGCACCACGCGCAGCGTCTCGGCGTAGAGCCCGGCCGGGTCGTTGTCGAAGTTGATCGGGTAGATGTCCTGGTACTTCTTCGGCGGGTTCTCCGCGTAGGCGATGGACCCGTCCGGGCGCACCGTGAACCACTCCGGGTGCTCGGAGACCCAGGGGTGGTCCGGCGCGCACTGGAGCGCGAAGTCCAGCGCGACCTCCATGCCGAGGTCGTTCGTGCGGGCCACGAAGGAGTCGAAGTCGTCGATCGTGCCGAGCTCGGGGTCGATCGCGTCGTGCCCGCCCTCGGCCGAGCCGATGGCCCACGGGGAGCCGACGTCACCCGGCTCGGCGAAGACCGAGTTGTTGCGGCCCTTGCGGTGCGCCGTGCCGACCGGGTGGATCGGCGGGAGGTAGACGACGTCGAAGGCCATCTGGGCGATGCGGTCAAGCTCCTTGGCCGCGGTGACGAACGAGCCGTGCACCGCGCGGCCGGTCTCGTCCCGGCCGCCGGTGGAGCGCGGGAAGAACTCGTACCAGGAGCCGAAGAGCGCGCGGGGACGGTCCACATAGACCTGCTGGGTGCGACCGCGGGTGATCAGCTCACGCACCGGGCGCTCGGTCATGATCGCGTGGACGGCCGGGAACATCGCCGGCGCGACCCGGGAGCGCAGCGGCAGCGCGGTGTCCCGCAACGCGTTCGCGGCGCCGAAGAGCAGGTCCCGGTTCGGGCGCTCGGAGGGGCGGCGGCCGACGCGCTGCAGCAGCCGGGCGCCCGTCTCCAGGTCGTTGGCCAGCTCGTCCGCGGACTGGCCGGCCCGCAGCTTCGCCTCGACGGCGTGCCGCCAGGTGGCCCACGGGTCGCTCCACGCGTCGACCCGGAACGTCCAGAGGCCGGTCTCGTCCGGCACGACGGTGGCGAGGAAGCGGTCTGTACCGATTCCGTCGGGGACCATACGGACGTGCTCGGCCGCGGAACGGGACCCGAGGCGCTTCCAGACCACATTGGCCGCGACGGCGTCGTGCCCCTCGCGCCAGACCGTGGCCCGGATCGGTACGACCTCGCCGACGACCGCCTTGCTCGGATGTCTGCCGTCACCCACCGAGGGGCTGACGTCATCGATTCCGAGCCGACCGGTCATCGACGCCACCCCCAGTTTCGGGAATTCCGAGAGGAACCCACAGTGTCGAGAAGTAAGGATTGTCTCGGCCTGTCCAGCAGCGAGAGTCACAACCGTACCTACCCCGTCCAGTCCTGACGCTAACCGGACCCGGCGTTGCGCCGGTCGTTCACACGCATTTCATCGGCACCTCACCGTTCGGGACGTCCCGCTCGGCGCGTCCGGGTTCGCCGGGTCGACGGCCGGACGCGCTCGGTGGCCGGCGACGCGATCGGGGACGTCCCGGGCCCGGGCCGGGTCCACCCGATCGTGCGGTGGACCGGGCCCGCTCGGACCCGGTAGGGGCCCCGGCGTGTCCGGATCGGCCCGAGGGGACTCCGGGATCGATTCCGGCACCGATCCACCGCTATCGTCTCCCGGGGTGAGAGCTCTCCGTCGGTTCACCGTCCGTGCCCAGCTGCCCGCCCAGCTCGCGCCCCTGCAGACCCTGGCCACCAACCTCCGGTGGAGCTGGCATCCCGCCACCCGCGACCTGTTCGCCTCCCTCGACGCCGACGCGTGGGCCCGCGCCGGGCGGGACCCCGTCCGGCTGCTCGGCGAGATCCCGAGCGCGAGGTTCGCCGAGCTGGCCGAGGACACCGAGATCGTCGGAGAGGTCCGCGAGCTGGCCGAGGACCTGCAGCGCTACCTCGACGAGGACCGCTGGTACCAGTCCGCGCGCGAGGCGGACCCGTCGATGCCGGCGGCCGTGGGGTACTTCTCGATGGAGTTCGGGGTCAACGAGGTCCTGCCGAACTACTCCGGCGGCCTCGGCGTCCTCGCCGGCGACCACCTCAAGGCCGCGTCCGACCTGGGCGTGCCGCTGATCGCCGTCGGGCTGCTGTACCGCTCCGGCTACTTCCGGCAGTCGCTCTCGCTCGACGGCTGGCAGCTCGAGCACTATCCGGTCCTGGACCCGCAGGGGCTGCCGCTGCAGCTGCTGACGGACGCGAAGGGCGAGCCCGTGCTCGTCGAGGTCGCGATGCCCGGGAACCGCACGCTGTCCGCGCGCATCTGGCAGGCCGCGGTCGGCCGGGTGCCGCTGCTGCTGCTGGACTCCGAGATCGAGGCCAACGACGCGGACCTGCGCGGCGTCACCGACCGGCTCTACGGCGGGGACCAGGACCACCGGATCAAGCAGGAGATCCTCATCGGCGTCGGCGGCGTGCGCGCCGTCCGCGCGTACTGCAGCGCGACCGGCCACGCCGTCCCCGAGGTCTTCCACACCAACGAGGGCCACGCCGGGTTCCTCGGCCTCGAGCGCATCCGCGAGCTGCAGACCGGCCGACGGCTGGACTTCGACCAGGCGCTCGCCGCCGTCCGCTCCGGGACCGTGTTCACCACGCACACCCCGGTCCCGGCGGGGATCGACCGCTTCCCGGTCGACATGGTCCGGCACTACCTGTCCGACGAGCTGCTGCCCGGCGTCCCGGCGGACCGGCTCCTCGCGCTCGGCGCCGAGGAGAACCCGTCGATGTTCAACATGGCGCACATGGGGCTGCGGCTCGCCCAGCGCGCCAACGGCGTCTCCAAGCTGCACGGCGACGTGTCCCGCGGCATGTTCGGCGGGCTCTGGGAGGGCTTCGACACCGACGAGGTGCCGATCGGCTCGGTCACCAACGGCGTCCACGGGCACACCTGGGAGGCCCGCGAGGTCGCCGAGCTGATCGGCCGGCCCGGCGACTCCACCCAGGGCGTGGGCGACGCCGAGCTCTGGGGCCTGCGCAACAGCCTGCGGGCCCGGCTCGTCGACGAGGTGCGCCGCCGGGTGCGCGCGGCCTGGCTGGAGCGTGGCGCCTCGACGCCCGAGCTCAGCTGGACCGACCACGTCTTCGACCCGGACGTCCTCACCGTCGGGTTCGCCCGCCGCGTGCCGACCTACAAGCGGCTCACCCTGATGCTGCGGGACCCGGACCGGCTCCGCGACCTGCTGCTCGACCCGCACCGCCCGGTGCAGCTGATCGTCGCCGGCAAGTCCCACCCCGCGGACGACGGCGGCAAGGCGCTCATCCAGCAGATCGTCCGGTTCGCCGACGACCCGGCCGTGCGGCACCGCATCGCCTTCCTGCCGGACTACGACATGTCCATGGCCCGGTACCTCTACTGGGGCTGCGACGTGTGGCTGAACAACCCGCTGCGCCCGCTCGAGGCGTGCGGGACGTCCGGCATGAAGTCCGCGCTCAACGGCGGGCTCAACCTCTCCATCCGCGACGGCTGGTGGGACGAGATGTACGACGGCGCGAACGGCTGGGCGATCCCGACCGCGGACGGGATCGACGACCCCCACAAGCGGGACGACCTCGAGGCCAACGCCCTCTACGAGCTGCTCGCCACCCAGGTCGGTCCGGCCTTCTACGAGCGCAGGGACGGCGTGCCGCCGCGCTGGACCGAGCTGGTCCGGCACACGCTGGAGACGCTGCGCCCGCAGGTGCAGGCGACGCGGATGGTGCGGGAGTACGTCGAGGACTGGTATGCGCCGGCGTCGCGGGCCGCCGCGGCCGTCGTCGGCCCGTCGCAGACCGGCGAGGCGTTCGGGGGCGCCAAGCAGGTCGCGGCGTACCGGGCCAAGCTGAACGCGTCCTGGACGAAGGTGCGGGTCGCGGGGGTCGACGCATCCGGGCTGCCGGACACCCCGGTGGTCGGCGCGCCGATGACCGTGCGCGCGGTCGTCGACCTCGCCGGGCTCGCGCCGGACGACGTGATCGTCGAGGCCGTCGTCGGGCGGGTCCACGAGACCGACGAGCTCGAGGACACCGTGCGGGTGGCGATGAAGCACGTCGGGCCGGACGGCGAGGGGGAGCGCTTCGAGGCGGTCGTCCCGCTGCCGCACGCGGGCCTCACCGGGTACACCGTCCGGGTCCTGCCGACCCACCCGCTCCTCGCCTCACCGGCGGAGCTGGGGAAGGTCGTCCTGGCCTGACCTGTGCGCGTGGAACCTCGTTCTCACGAGGTTCCACGCGCACAACCCCCGCTGACCAGGGGAAACGCGTCAGCCGCAGCAACCGCCGCCGCAGCAGCCCCCGCCGCCGGCGGGCGCCATCGCGGGCCGGGGTGCGCCGGCGCCGCCGGCCCGGCCGCCGAGCGCGACCGTCGAGAGCAGCTTGACGGTGTCGGCGTGCCCGTGCGGGCAGTCCGCTGGGTCCGAGGCGGCGGCCATCGGCCGGTCGACCTCGAACGTCGTGGTGCACTCCCGGCAGCGGAACTCGTAGCGCGGCATGGGCAGCAGATTACGCCGCGGACCGCACGCCGGTCACCGCCGACGTCTTCGCAGCTCAGCTGGGGTCGTGCGGGTGGAACCTCGTTCTCGCGAGGTTCCACGCTCACAGGCTCCGGAGGAGCAGCACGGAGCGCGGCGGCAGGGTGATCGTCGCCCCGCCCCTCAACGGCCGGGTGCTGGCCGGGGTCCCGTCCGTGACCGTGCTGTCCAGGACGGGCTCGTAGTCGTGGTCCTTCGGCAGCGTGCAGGCCGCCGCGCCGTCGCCCGCGTGCATCAGCAGCAGGTAGTAGTCCGCGAGCACGACCGCGAGGGTGCGGGCGTCGCCGTCGTGCCAGTCCCCGTCCTCCATCGGCCGGCCAGACGGGTGCCACCAGAGCACCTCGCCGTCGACGTAGAACTGGTCCCGGTGCAGCACCGGGGACTCGCGGCGGATCGCCGCGACCCGGGCGGTGAACGCCTCCATCAGCGCGGCCTCGGAGGTGTCCGTCCAGTCCACCCAGGACGTCTCGTCGTCGCGGCAGTACGCGTTGTTGTTACCGCCCTGGGTCCGCCACCGCTCGTCGCCCCCGACGATCATCGGTGTCCCGATGGAGAGCAGCAGGGTCGCGAGCATCGCGCGGGTGGTCGCGAGCCGGCGCTCCTTGATCACCGGGGAGGTCGTCTCGCCCTCCGCGCCGAAGTTCTGCGACCGGTTGTCGTCCGTGCCGTCCCGGTTGCCCTCGCCGTTGCCCTCGTTGTGCTTACGCTCGTAGGACACGAGGTCGCGCAGGGTGAAGCCGTCGTGCGCGGTCACGAAGTTGACCGACGCCCACGGCCGGCGCCCCGAGAGCCCGTAGATGTCCGAGCTGCCGGTCAGCCGGGAGGCGAGCTCGGAGATCCGGCCGTGGCCGCGCCAGAAGTCCCGCACCGCGTCCCGGTAGCGGCCGTTCCACTCCGACCACGCGACCCCGAACCCGCCGACCCGGTAGCCCTCGCCGGTGGCGTCCCAGGGCTCGGCGACGAGCTTGGTCGTCGACAGGACCGGGTCCACCGCGATCGCGGTGAGCAGCGCGGAGTTCGGGTCGAAGGCGCCCGAGCGCGGCCGGCCGAGCACGGACGCGAGGTCGATCCGGAACCCGTCGACGCCGAACGCCAGCACCCAGTGCCGCAGCGCGTCGCAGACCAGCCGGATGACGGTCGGGGAGCCCGCGTCGAGGGTGTTGCCGCAGCCGGTGATGTCCGCGTCGTGGCCGCTGCCGCCGAGCGAGTAGTACGCCGGGGCGTCGAGGCCGCGGTAGGAGAGCGTCATGCCGCCGACGCCGCCCTCGCACGTGTGGTTCGGGACGACGTCGAGGATCACCTCGATCCGGGCCGCGTGCAGCGCCTCGACCATCGTCCGGAACTCGGCGATCTCCTGGCCGGGCACGCTCGCATAGCCGCCGTGCGGGGCGAGGAAGCCGAGGGTCGAGTAGCCCCAGTAGTTCGCCATCCCGCGCTCCACGAGGGCGGGCTCGGCGGCGCTGGCCATCACCGGGAGGAGCTCGACGGCCGTGACGCCGATCTTCGTCAGGTGCTCGATCACGGCCGGGTGCGCGAGCCCGAGGTAGGTCCCGCGGTGCTCCGGCGGCACCTCGGGATGCAGCTTCGTGAACCCGCGGACGTGCAGCTCCGAGATCACCGTCTCGGACCACGGGATCTCCGGCCGCGGCGGCGCCGACAGGGCCAACGGCTCCTCGACGACGGACAGCGGCACGTGGCCCAGCGAGTCCACCGTGCTGGGCGGGCCGGTCATCGGGTCCCCGACCCAGCCGCGCGCGGCGTCGAGATCGTCGACGCGGCCGGTGATCCGGCGGGCGTAGGGGTCCACGAGGATCTTGTGCGGGTTCGCCCGCGTGCCCTCCCACGGCCGGTACGGGCCGTGCACCCGGTAGCCGTAGCGCTGCCCGGGCCGCACGTCGGGGATGTGCCCGTGCCACACGCCGAAGGTGTGCTCGAGCAGCTCGACCCGCCGCTCGGTCAGCGCGCCGGGGCCGCCGTCGACCAGGCACACCTCCACGACGTCCGCGCTGGTGGAGGCGACTGCGAAGCGGACGCCGCGAGAGTCGGCGTGGGCACCCAACGGGAAGACCGGCACGATCGGTCAGGATAGGGGGGTGAGTCACCCCGGATCGCCCGCCGCGGACAGCGTCACACCCGAGCTCTCGGATCTGGTGATCCGGATGGAGGACGTGACGGTGCGGCGGGGCCCCACGACCCTGCTCCACTCCGTCGCCTGGGACGTCGAGCTCGACGAGCGCTGGGTCGTCCTCGGACCGAACGGCGCCGGCAAGACCACTCTGTTGCGCCTGGCCTCCGCCGAGATGCACCCCACCGCCGGCACGGTCGACCTGCTCGGGGACCGGCTCGGCAGGGTGAACCTCACCGAGCTGCGCCCCCGGATCGGCCTGACCTCGGCCAACCTCGGCACCCGCGTGCCGGGGGACGAGATCGTGTCCGACGTCGTGGTCAGCGCCGGGTACGGCGTGCTCGGCCGTTGGCGCGAGCGCTACGACGCCCAGGACACGGACCGCGCCCGCCACCTGCTGGACGCCCTGGGCGTCGGGCGGCTCGCGGACCGGGAGTGGCGCACGCTGTCCGAGGGCGAGCGCAAGCGCACGCTCATCGCCCGCGCGATGATGACGGACCCCGAGCTCCTGCTGCTCGACGAGCCCGCGGCCGGCCTGGACCTCGGCGGCCGCGAGGACCTGGTGTCCCGGCTCTCCGCGCTGGCCATGGACCCGGACGCGCCCGCGTCCGTGCTGGTGACGCACCACGTCGAGGAGATCCCGCCGGGGTACACGCACGGGCTGCTGCTCCGGGACGGCCGGGTGGTCGCGGCGGGGCTGCTCGACGACGTGCTCACCGACGACAACCTCTCCGAGACCTTCGGCCTGCCGCTCGCCGTGCAGCGCCGCCGGGGCCGGTTCACCGCCTGGTTGCGCTGACCCGCCTGTGCGCGCTTCTCGTCGCCAGGACGACGACAACCGCGCACGAGCGCCGCAGGCGCAAAGTAGGGTCCCCGGCGTGACCGAATTCGTGAGGCTCGAGGTCGACAACGGGGTGGGCACGATCCGGCTGGACCGGCCGCCCATGAACGCGCTCAACCGCCAGGTGCAGCAGGAGCTGCTCGTCGTGGCCGAGGAGGCCACCGTCCGGGACGACGTGCGCGCGGTGATCGTCTACGGCGGCGAGAAGGTGCTCGCGGCCGGCGCGGACGTCAAGGAGATGGCGACGATGTCCTACTCGGACGTGGCGCCCGTCGCCCGCAAGCTGTCCGCCGGGTTGGGAGCGATCTCCACGATCCCGAAGCCGACGGTCGCGGCCGTCACCGGGTTCGCGCTCGGCGGCGGCCTGGAGGTCGCGCTCGGGGCGGACCGCCGGATCGTCGGGGACAACGCCAAGCTCGGCTTCCCGGAGATCCTGCTCGGCATCTTTCCCGGCGGCGGTGGTACACAGCGGCTCGCGCGGCTGATCGGCCCGTCGCGGGCCAAGGACCTGATCTACACCGGCCGCTTCGTCGGCGCCGAGGAGGCGCTCGCCATCGGCCTGGTCGACGAGGTCGTGCCCGCGGACGAGGTCTACTCCCGCGCCGTCGAGTACGTCTCGCAGTTCACCAGTGGCCCCCGGCTGGCCTACGCGGCCGCCAAGAAGGCGATCGACGGCGGCCTGGACACGGACCTGCGCACCGGCCTGGACATCGAGTCCGAACTGTTCGCGGGCGTCTTCGCCACCGACGACGCGAGCGCGGGGATGGCGTCGTTCGTCGAGAACGGCCCGGGCAAGGCGAGTTTCACCGGCCGCTGACCCTGCTTCTTCCGCACGAGCGGCACCTTGTGCAGACCTACCGCACGAAGGTGCCGCTCGTGCATCCGGGCGGCCGGGTAGCGTCGTGTCCGTGGCGGCGCGGGAGTTGGTGGTGCTCGGGACCGCGAGCCAGGCCCCCACCCGGCACCGCAACCACAACGGTTACCTGCTGCGCTGGGACGACCAGGGGTTCCTCCTCGACCCCGGCGAGGGCAGCCAGCGCCAGATGCTGCTCGCCGGCGTTCCCGCGAGCGTGATCACCCGGATCTGCCTCACGCACTTCCACGGCGACCACTGCCTCGGCGTCCCGGGCGTCGTCCAACGGCTCTCGCTGGACCAGGTCCCGCATCCCGTGCACGCCCACTACCCCGCGTCCGGCGCGGAGTACTTCGCCCGGCTGCGGTACGCGTCGTCCTACCGGGAGTCCGCGGACCTGCGGGAACACCCGATCGACGGGGACGGCCCGATCGCCCTCGACTCCTTCGGCACGCTGGAGACGCGACGCCTGGACCACCCCGTCGAGGCGTTCGGCTACCGGCTCGTCGAACCCGACGGCGTCCGGATGCTGCCCGAGCGACTGGCGGCGGCCGGCATCGCCGGGCCCGCGGTCGGGGAGCTGCAGCGGACCGGCCGGCTCGGCGACGTCCGGCTCGCCGACGTCAGCGCACCGCGACCCGGCCAGCGCTTCGCGTTCGTCATGGACACCCGGCTCTGCGACGGCGTCTACGCGCTCGCCGAGGGCGTGGACATGCTGGTGATCGAGTCCACCTTCCTCGACGAGGACGTCGCCCTCGCCCGGGACTACGGCCACCTGACGGTCGGGCAGGCCGCGTCCGTGGCGGCCGAGTGCGGGGTGCGCACGCTCGTCCTGACGCACTTCTCGCAGCGCTACACCGAGCCGGAGCGGTTCACGGACCAGGCGCGGGCGGTGTTCGGCGGCGAGGTGGTGGTCGCCGCGGACCTCATGCGGGTCCCGGTGCCGAAGCGGCGCGTCAGCGAGCCCGGCCGGCACGGAGAACGCTGAGGCCCACAGGTGGGCGTTCTCCGAGGTCAGCAGGGGTCGTGCGCGCGCAGCCTCGTTCCAGCGAGGCTGCGCGCGCACAGGGGTTAGGGTTTCTACTCATGAGTACGGACCCGGCTCCCACACCGCACGCGACGGCCGAGCAGGTCGAGGCCGCGTGGCGCAATCCGAAGCTCGCCAACGTCCTCTACCACGACTGGGAGGCGGGCACCTACGACGAGAAGTGGTCGATCAGCTACGACCAGCGCTGCATCGACTACGCCGCCGGGCGCTTCCGGCTCGTCAGCGGCTGGGACGGCCGGCCCTACGAGCGGGCGCTGGAGCTCGGCTCCGGCACCGGGTTCTTCCTGCTCAACCTGATGCAGGCGGGCGTCGCGAAGCAGGGCTCGGTCACCGACCTCTCGCCCGGCATGGTCCAGGCCGCGCTGCGCAACGCCGGGCACCTCGGCCTGGACGTCGACGGCCGGGTCGCGGACGCCGAGCGGATCCCCTACGACGACGACACCTTCGACCTCGTCGTCGGGCATGCCGTGCTGCACCACATCCCGGACGTCGAGGCGTCCCTGCGCGAGGTGCTGCGCGTGCTCAGGCCGGGGGGCCGGTTCGTCTTCGCGGGCGAGCCGACGACCGTCGGGGACGCCTACGCCCGCAAGCTCGGGCAGCTCACCTGGAAGGCCACGACGACGCTCACGAAGCTCGGCCCGCTGAAGGGCTGGCGGCGCCCGCAGGCCGAGCTGGACGAGTCCTCGCGCGCCGCGGCGCTCGAGTCCGTCGTGGACATCCACACGTTCGACCCGGACGACCTGGAGCGCACGGCGCAACGCGCCGGCGCCCGGCAGGTCCGCGTCGCCACCGAGGAGTTCAGCGCGGCCATGCTCGGCTGGCCGGTGCGGACGTTCGAGGCGGCCGTCCCGGCGGGGAGGCTCGGCCTGCGCTGGGCGATGTTCGCCTACCACGGCTGGCAGCGGCTCTCCTGGCTCGACGAGCACGTGCTCTCCCGGGTGGTCCCGCGCGGCTGGTTCTACAACGCCCTGGTCACAGGAACGAAGCCGAGTCCGTAGTCCTGCGGATCCGATGGCCTCACCAGGCCGGGAGGATCGGCAGCGTGCTCGCCTCCTCTCCTCGAGGGATCTTGACCTCGCAGGTCACACTGGCTGACGTGGAGCGTCCCCTCGAACCCCTCTGGCGCGGGGTGATCGCCTTCCGGGTGCTGACGCTCGTCACCGTCATCGGGGTCGCGCTGTGGCGCCTGGGCTCCTACACCTCGCCGGTCGGTGTCACCGCCGTCCTGCTCGCGATGACCGTCTGGACCGCGGTGCTGGCCCGCGGGTACCTCGGCGCCCCGCCGGACGCCCCGGACCGGCGTGGCCTCCTCGCGGTCGCGGACGTCGTGGTGTGCGTCGGGATCATGATGACCACGCCGCTGCTGGTCACGCCGGACCAGCTGGACCTGGGGACGCCCGGCATGGGCTCGATCTGGACGTCCGGCTCGGTGCTGGCGCTCGCCGTCGCCTACACGTTGCCCGGGGGGCTGGCCGGCGCCGCGGCGATCTCGGCGGCGCTCGTCGTCTCCAAGTCCCGGGTCTCTTTGGCGGAGCTGAGTGACATCGAGCTGCTCACGCTGGCCGGGCTGACCGTCGGGTTCGCCTCGCTCGTGCTGCGCCGCGCCGCGGAACGGGTGCGCCGCGCCGTCGCGGAGCGGGCGGCGGCCGCGGAACGGGAACGGCTGGCCCGCTCGATCCACGACGGCGTGCTGCAGGTCCTCGCCCACGTCCGCCGCCGCGGGGCGGAGCTCGGCGGTGGTGCGGCCGAGCTGGGGATGCTCGCGGGGGAGCAGGAGGTGGCCCTGCGCACGCTCCTGACCAGCGGGTCGTCGGCGGAGGACCGGCGCGGCAAGCGTGACCTCGCCGCTGCGCTGCGTGCCCTGTCGTCCGGCCGGGTCACGGTCTCGGCGCCCGCGCACCCGGTGGAGCTGTCCGCGGGGACGGTCGCCGAGCTGGACGCCGTCGTGCGCGCGGCCCTCGCGAACGTCGAGACCCACGTCGGGCCGGACGCGCAGGCGTGGGTGCTGGTCGAGGACCTCGGGAGGAGCGTCGAGGTCAGCGTGCGGGACGACGGCCCGGGCATCCCCGAAGGACGGCTGGACGAGGCCGCGGAGCAGGGGCGGCTCGGCGTGGCGCGGTCCATGCGCGGAAGGGTGTCGGACCTGGGCGGCAGTCTCGAGCTCGACACCGGGCCGGGTCGCGGCACCGAGTGGATCATCCGGGTACCGGTGGAGGTCTGACATGGTGAGCGTGATGGTGGTCGACGACCACCCGATCTGGCGCGAGGGCGTGGCCCGGGACCTGGGCGAACGGGGCTGCGACGTCGTCGCCACCGCCGCCGACGGGCCGGCCGCGGTGCGGATCGCCCCGGCGGTGCGCCCGCAGGTGGTGCTCATGGACCTCAACCTGGGCGCCGGCTCAGGGGTCGAGGCGATCGCGGGCATCCTCGCGAAGCTGCCGGGGACCAGGGTCCTGGTGCTCTCGGCGAGCGGCGAGCATGCGGACGTCCTGGAGGCGCTCAAGGCCGGCGCGACCGGCTACCTGGTGAAGTCCGCCGGCGTCGACGAGTTGATCGACGCCGTGCGCCGTACCGCGGACGGGGTGCCGGTCTTCACCCCCGGCCTGGCCGGGCTCGTGCTCGGGGAGTACCGGCGCCTCGCGGGGGAGGGGCCGCGCGCCTCCGGGGAGCCCGCCGTGCCGGCGCTGACCGAGCGGGAGACCGAGGTGCTGCGGCTCGTCGCGAAGGGACTGACGGCCCGGCAGATCGGCGAGCGGCTCGTCGTCTCGCACCGGACGGTGGAGAGCCACGTGCAGAACACGCTGCGGAAGCTGCAGCTGCACAACAGGTCCCAGCTCGTGCGGTACGCGATCGAGCAGGGGCTGGCGGACGACTGAGCCGGGCGTGCGCGCAGGGTGACCGGGCGGTGCACCGGGCGGGTGAAGGTCGTCGTGCCGGCCACGCGGTGATCAACCACCTGGCAGGATTCGCGGCCGGGAGCCGGACCACGTCGGCTCCGGAGGGGGCGGGATGGCGGCGCGCGGCGGTGGCGTGTCCGGTGTGGACGGCGCCTCGACCACGGCGGTGGTGGTCGGGATCCCGGTGGGCGCCGAGCCGTTGACGCTCGCCGGGTTCGACGTCGTCGCCCTCGTGGCGTCGGCGGACGCGGTGCCCGGCGTCCTCCAGGTCCGGCCGGACGTCGTCGTGGTGGACCTGGACGCGGACGAGCGCGCCACGATCGCGGTCGGCGCCCTAGCCGCGGAGGCCCCGGACGTCCCCGTCGTCGCGGTGTCCGCCCGCGCCGAGCACACCGCGGTGCTGGACGTGGTGCGTGCGGGCGCGACCGGCTACGTGCTGCGGGACGACCCGGCCGCCGCGGACATCATCCGCTCGGCGGCGTCGGGGGGCGTCGCGTTCGGCCAGGGGCTCGCGGAGATCGTGCTGGAGTCCGTCGCGGATCCGGGCGCGCAGGTCGTCCCGCACCTCACCGAGCGCGAGGCCGAGGTGCTGCGCCTCGTCGTCGAGGGGCTCACCGCCCGGCAGATCGCGACCCGGCTCGTGCTCTCCCCGCGGACGGTCGAGAACCACATCCAGCGCACGCTGCGCAAGCTGGACGTGCCCGGCCGGGCCGCGCTGGTCCGCTACGCGATCGAGCACGGCCTGGCCTGAGCCCCTCCGGTCCCGCAACCCTCGGCCCCGCAGCCCCTCAGTCCCGCAGGCGGCGCGCGATCTCCTCCAGAACCGCGTCGACGTCGGCGTCGAGGGCGACGTGGACCATGGGGCCCGGTGCGTCCGGCCGCCCGTCGGGGACCGTGGCGCCGCGGGCCGGGCCGTGGTCGCAGGCCACCCGGATCGGCAGCGGGGTGGTGCGGAGCGTGCCGGGAACGATCGCCTCCAGCAGGGCGACCGCGTCGTGCAGGGCCACGGCGTCGCGCCCGTAGCGTTCGCGGAACGCGGCCCGGTAGGCCAGCAGGATGTCCGCCAGGGCCGCCCCGACCGCGCTCCCCGAGGCGAGCGCGTCGACCCACGGGCCGGGCGCCGCACAGCGCATCGTGAGGTCCAGCGGCACCAGGGTGACCGGGACGTCGACCTGGGTCAGGACCCGGTGGGCCGCCTCGGGGTCGGCGTAGACGTTGAACTCCGCCGCGCCGGTCGTGTTGCCGGCGCCGAGCGAGCCGCCCATCACGACGATCCGGCCGATCCGGCCGACGAGCTCGGGGTGGGTGGCGAGCAGCAGCGCGGTGTTGGTCAGGGGGCCGATCGAGGCGATCGTGACGGGCTCGGCGGCCTGCCGCAGGACCTCCGTCATGACGTCGACGGCGGGGCGCGGGTCCAGCGGGGCCTCGGCGAGCAGGCTCGCCGCCCGCCCGCCCAGGCCGTCCGCGCCGTGCCAGTCCGCGGCCTCCTCGGCCTGCGGGTACACGAGGGGACGGGCCGCGCCGGCGGCGACCGGGACGTCCGTCCGGCCGGCGAGGGCGAGGAGCTTGCGGGCGTTGGGCAGGGTGAACCCGAGCGCGACGTTCCCGAACGCGACGGTCACCGCGCGGACGTCGACCTCGGGGCTGCGTAACGCGAGGACGACGGCGACGGCGTCGTCCACGCCGGGATCGGTGTCGATGATCAGTGGTGTCGGCACGGAATCACGCTAGCCTGCCCGTCCGACGGCCGTACACGATCACCGCTGCCGGGTGACCGCGTACGAGGCGACGACCTACTCGGAGCGGGTCGGCTCGCTCTCGTTCTCGCCCTCGAGGTCCTCGGCCGCCTCGTCCGTCGCGCCGGCGTCGCTCGGCAGGTCCCCGGTGCGCTTCTCGCCGTGCTTGCCGAGCTCGCCGCGCACGGTACGGGCGCCCGCGCCGGTGACCGGGTTGGCGTCGCCCTCGTCGCCGGGCGCGTCGCCGGTGCGGGATTCGGTGTCGCTCACAGGGGTCCTCCTGGGGGTCGGGTTCGGTGGAGTGCCCGTCCCGGGGCCCGACCACACACCCGATTAGGGTCGTTCGGCATGACGACGATGTGGGGCTCGCCGCTGCGCGAACGGCTCCGGCCGGACGGCGGCCGCCATCCGCGGCAGGCCCGCTTCCTCACCTTGGCCTCGCTGCGGTGGGTCCTGCGGCACCGGGCCTGGACCCCCTGGTACCTCGTCCGCTACTGGCGGCTGCTGCGGTTCCGGGCCGCGAACCCGCACGTGATCCTCAACGGCATGGTGTTCCTCGGCCGCCGCGTCGAGCTGCACGCCCGGCCCGGGTACGGCCGGCTGGAGATCGGCCGCTGGGTGCACATCGGCGACGGCAACTCGCTGCGCTGCCACGAGGGGTCGCTGCGGATCGGGGACAAGGTCGTCTTCGGCAAGGACAACACGGTGAACTGCTACCTCGACGTCGAGATCGGCGCGGCCTCGATCGTCGCGGACTGGGTGTACGTGACGGACTTCGACCACGTCACCGCGGACGTCCACGTGCCGATCAAGGACCAGGGGATCGTGAAGTCGCCGGTGCGGATCGGGCCGGACACGTGGATCGGCGCGAAGGTGACGGTGCTGCGGGGAGCCCGGGTCGGCCGGGGCTCGGTGCTCGGTGCGCATGCCGTGGTGCGCGGGGACATCCCGGAGTACTCGATCGCCGTCGGGGCGCCGGCCAGGGTGGTCCGCAACCGGCTCGCGGACTACGAGGCGGACGCGGAACGCCGCGCGGCGATCGCGGACATGGCGCGCAAGCACCGGGTCGCGGTCGAGGAGCGCCTCCACCGCACCTGACCCCCCGAGTCGGGGTCTGTGGGCGCGCCTCCCGCCACTTGAGTGGCTCGAGCGGCGTCGCTGGCGCTTGAGCCACTCAAGCGGCGGACGGACCGCCGCTCACCCCGACTCGGTAGGCCCGGGAGCGCGACTCGCGGGGGTGTCGAGGACGTTGCCCGTGGGGATCTTGGGGCGGGGCAGGTCCTGCGGGCCCCCGTTCGGCGCCGCGGCGTAGGCCTCAGCGGTCCGGGCGGCGATCTGCCCCCAGTCGAAGTCCCGCGCGAGCCGGGCCCGGGCGGCGCGGGCGCGGACGGCTCCCGCGGCCGGGTCGTCGAGGGCGCGGCCCACCGCGGCGGCGAGCCCCGGGACGTCCGCGGGGGCGAACGACAGCCCCGTCTCGCCGTCGACCACGATCTCGCCCAGCCCGCCCGCTGTCGACGCGACGATCCGTGCCCCGGCGGCGGCCGCCTCCAGCGCGACGATCCCGAACGGCTCGTAGCGGCTCGGCAGCACCACCGCATCGGCCGCGACGAGCAGCCCGGACAGGTCCCGGTCCGGGAGGTGGCCGAGGAAGTCGACGCTGCGTCGCACCCGGTGCCGCCGTGCCTCGGCGAGCAGGAACTCCCGCTGCGTCCCGGTGCCGGCGACGAGCAGCCGCGTGCCCGGATGGTCTCGTCGGATCCGGGGGAGCGCGGCGATCAGGTCCTGCACGCCCTTCTCGTACTCGAGCCGGCCCAGGTACATCAGCAGGGGGTTGCCGTGGGGTGCGTAGGCGGCGCGCACCGCGGCCGCACGGTCCTTCCGGATCCGCCAGCCGCGGGCGTCGATGCCGTTGTGGACGACGGCGACCCGCGCGGGATCGAGGTCGAACAGCGTGGCCACCTCGCCCCGCATCGCCTCCGAGCACGTGATCACGGTGTCCGCCCGGTTGGCGAGCCACCACTCCACGGAGTGCACCTGCCGGTTGAGCGGCGCGGACAGCCAGCCCGCGTGCCGCCCGGCCTCCGTCGCGTGGATCGTGGCGACGAGCGGCACGCCGGCGACGTCCGCGAGGGTGACGGCGGCGTGCGCGGCGAGCCAGTCGTGGGCGTGCACGACGTCCGGGCGCCAGGTCCCGAGCCGGGTCAGCGCCGCGCGGACCATGCCGTGCCCCATCGCGAGCGTCCAGGCCACCATGTCCCGGCCGAACTCGAGGTGGGCGGGGTCCTCGGCGGCGCGCAGCACCCGGATCCCGTCGACCGCGGCGTCGGCGGTCGGGTGGGTGCCGGCGTCGCTGCCGGCCGGCTGCCGGGACAGGACGACGACCTCGTGCCCGGCCGCCGTCAGCTCGCGGGCCAGGGCGTGCACGTGCCGGCCAAGCCCGCCGACGACCACCGGGGGTACTCCCACGTCACCATCAGCACCCGCACCCCGCGCATCCTGGCAGGCACGTCAAACCGGGTTACCGGCGGGTAGCCCGCCCGGCACCGCGACCCGCGGAGGGTCAGGGGGCGAGGGAGCGGGCGTCGAGGTGGCCGAAGACCGGGTGCTCCCAGCTCTCGACGAGGGCGGCGGCGTCGGTGTGCTTGCCGTCGAGGAGGAGGGCGGAGAGGTCGGCGACCCGCGTCGCGTGGCGTTCGGCGCGGCCCCGCGCGTACCCGGCGGCGGAGTCCTTGCTGATCATGAAGGCCCAGTCGCTGGAGAGGGCGAGCAGCGCCTGGTCCGCGAGGCGGTCCTGCAGCGGGTCCCGGACGAGACCCGGGGAGAGCGCCGCCAGCAGCTGCTCCTGTACCCGTGTGTTCAGCGCCACGACGTCGGCGACCTGCGACCCCGCCCAGACCCGCCAGTCCTTGCCCGAGCCCCACGACGACTCCGGCAGCGCGACGGGTTCGCCGACCAGCCCCGCGTCGACCGCCCCGGCCAGCGTGGTCACCCGCACCCCGGCCTCCGGCAGCGCCCGCAGCACGGCCTCGAGCCAGGCCGGGCCCTCGTGCCACCAGTGTCCGAACAGCTCCGTGTCGAAGGCGGCGACGGTGAGCCCCGGCCGGCCGAGCCGTTCCCGGATGCCGGCGAGCCGCTCCCGCACCACCGCGACGAAGTCCGCGGCGTCCCGCGCGACGGCGGCGGCCGCCCGCCCCGGGTCGTAGGGCGCCTTGTCCTCGGGTGCGACGTTCCGGCCGGTCACCCGGGCGGGCTTGAGGCCGGACGGGTGGTCGTAGGTGTGGAAGTCCCGGTAGTCCCTGCCCCCGGGGTAGCCGCTGCGGGGCGCCCACACCCGGTAGGTGACGTCGAGGTCCCGGCCGATGCACAGGACGTCCGAGTCCCCGACCGGCCGGGCCAGCGCGGTGTCCCCGCGCAGCGCGGGCCCGTCGACGAGGAACCGGCGCACCCCGGCCGCGGCGTAACCGGTCTCCATGCCGGGCGCGTAGCCGCACTCCGGGGCCCAGATGCCCGCCGGCCGCGTCCCGGTGCGCAGAGCGGCGTCGGCGAGGCCCGCCTCGAGCCCGAACGCGCGCACCCGGGGGTCCAGGAGGGGGCCGAACGGGTGCGTGGCCGGGCCGCCGAGCAGCTCGACCGCGCCGGAGTCGGCCAGCGACCGCAGCACCGGCGAGCCGCCGTGCCGCCAGCGCGTCTCGAACTCGGTGAGGGCGGCCGCGGACGTCCGGTGCTCGTGGGCCGCCAGCTCGCCCAGCCGGGGCGCCGCGCCGTGGGCGCGGAGCTGCCAGCCGCCGAGCCAGTCGTGGACGCCGCGCAGGGCGTACGGGTCGTCGAGCTGCGCGGCCAGGACGGGCGTGACGCCGAGGGTCAGCAACTCCCGGCGGCCCTCGTCCGCGAGGCGCCGCAGCATCGCCGTCACCGGCAGGTAGGAGTGGGCCCACGCCTGGTAGAGCCACTCCTCGCCGACGGGCCAGCGGCCGTGGTGCGGGAGCCACGGCAGGTGGCTGTGCAGGACCAGGCAGAACGTCCCGACGGTCTTCACGGGCGGACGGCGAACGCGACGAGGTCCAGGCTCGCGTCGAGGTCGTCGGCGGTCAGCGTGAAGTCCCCGGTCGTCACGCCCTCGACGTCCGCGCGCAGCTCCGCGGGCCACTCCCCGCCGCCCAGCGCGACCGCGACCTGCGCCTGCACCAGGGAGCCGTGCCGCACGTCGAGCTCGCGCAGCCGCGGCCCGTGGTGCAGCCCCCGCACCTCGACGGCGTCGAACCCGGCCTCGCGGACCAGGCCGGCCAGCTCGCGGGGGTCCAGCTCGCGCGTGTGGAACGGGTTGAGCGGCGTGTCCAGGCCGGGGGAGAAGGTGATCCGGTTCGGGGTCGAGACCACGAGCGTGCCACCGGGGCGGAGCACCCGGAGGCACTCCCGCAGGAAGCCCGGCTGGTCCCACAGGTGTTCGATCACCTGCAGGGAGACCACCGCGTCGAGGCTCCGGGTGGCCAGGGGCAGCGCCACCAGGTTCGCCCTCGCCACCGCCACCTCGGGATAGCGGCGGACGACGTGCGCGGCCGTCGCGACGTCGTAGTCCAGCGCGACGACCCGGCGCGCGACCCGGGCGAGCAGGTCCGCCCCGTAACCCTCGCCGCATCCGGCCTCCAGGACGGTCGCGCCGGCGCAGCGGGGCGCGAGCGCGGCGTAGACCGCCTCGTGCCGGCGGAACCAGTAGTTCTCCTCGGGGATCCCCGGAACGGTCCGTTCCCCGGTCAGGGGCAGGCCCGCGGGTGCGTCGGCGGAAGGCGTCACCCTCTGCACGGTGCCAGACGTCCGGTGGCGTCCGCGGCCGGGTCCGGGGTCGTGGTTCTAGAACGATCGGACGAACATCATCTGCATTCGGCCGCTATTTGGGCGGATTACCAGAAAGACATCCTGGAGCTGTAACTCCGATCACCGCTGTTTCGATCCTGTTCATGGACCGGACGAGTCGGCCACTTCGCGGGGGCGGAGCGGCGCGCCACATGAAGGACGGACTGGCAATCACCTGCGGGGGTGGGTGTATGAGCGCGAAAACGTTTTCGCGTATCGCAGTGATCGGGTTCGGTTACTGGGGAAGCAAACACGTCCGGGTGCTGGGAACGGTGCCCGGTGTCGACGTGACCGTGGTGGATCCGGACCTCGACCGGCTGGCGGACGCCGTCTCCCATCACCCGACGGTGCGGACCGCGCGCCGCCTCGCCGCGGTGGCCGACGACCTCGACGCGGTGATCATCGCGACGCCTCCGTCGACCCATTACGCCCTGGCGGCCGAGGCACTCGCCGCCGGCCTGCACGTGCTCGTGGAGAAACCGCTGGCCACGTCCGTGGTCGACGCCGAGACGCTCGTCGACGCCGCCGAGGCGGCGGGGCTGACGTTGATGGTCGGACACACGTTCGAGTACAACCCGGCGGTCCGCCGCCTGCGCGACATCGTCCGGTCCGGGGTGCTCGGCCGGATCCTCTACATCGACGCCGCCCGGCTCAACCTCGGGCTCTACCAGCGTGACGTGAACGTCATCTGGGACCTCGCGCCCCACGACATCTCCATCGCCTCCTACGTCCTGGACGCGATGCCGATCTCCACGGCCGTCTGGGCGTGGCGCAACGTCGGGCGCGGACATCCGGACGTCGCGTATCTACGACTGGATTTCCCGGACACCCACACATTCATTCACGTGAGTTGGTTGAACCCGGACAAAGTGCGCCGGACCACGATCGTCGGGGAACGGCAGATGGTGGTCTACGACGACCTCTCCGACAAGGAGCGGATCCGCATCTACGACATCGGCGTCGATCCCGACGTGGCCGACGCCGAACCGTCGACCGGGAACATGCCGGTGAGCTACCGCACCGGGGACATCACCTCGCCGTACCTCCCGTTCGGTGAGCCGCTGATGATCGAGGACCAGCACTTCGTGCAGTGCGTCCGGGGTGAGGCGGTGCCGGAGACCCCGGGCCGGCGCGGCCTCGATGTCGTCCGGGTGCTCGAGGCGACGGACCGCGCCCTGGCGTCGGGCCGTGCCACCTGGGTCGGGGACGAGCGGGGCGTGGTGCCCGGCGGCCCCGACCGGATGGGCGGGCCGGGGCTCCGGCGGGTGCCGCCCCAGGAGCGCCAGGTCGTGCCCCGTCCGCGGGCGGACTGGTGACGGCCCCGGCGGCGACGGTCCCCTTCCTCGACCTCGGGTCCGACCTCGCGGCGTCGGCCCGGATGCGAGCCGAGCTCGACGAGGCCTGGCACCGCACGCTGGGCAGCGGTCGGTTCGTCGGCGGGCCGGAGGTCGCCGCGTTCGAGGCCGAGTTCGCCGCATACTGCGAGGCGGCGAACTGTGTCGGTGTCGGGAACGGGACGGACGCTCTCGAGCTGGTGCTGGAGGCGCTCGGGGTCGGCCCCGGTGACGAGGTCGTGGTCCCCGCGGCCACGTTCGTCGCGACCGCCGAGGCGGTCGTCGGGGTGGGGGCGGTGCCGCGCTTCGTCGATGTCGACGCGGACACGCTGCTGCTCGACCCGGCGGCGGTCGAGGCCGCGATCGGGCCCCGCACCGTGGCCGTCGTCGCGGTCCACCTGTACGGGCAGATGGCCGATCTGGAGGCGCTCGCGCGGGTGACCGACCGGTACGGCCTCGCGCTCGTGGAGGACGCGGCACAGGCGCACGGGGCGCGCCTGTCCGGGCGGCGGGCCGGCTCGGTCGGCGTCGCCGCCGCGTTCAGCTTCTATCCCGGCAAGAACCTGGGTGCCCTCGGCGACGGCGGCGCGGTCGTCACCGGGGACGACGCGCTCGCCGCCCGCGTCCGCCGGGCGGCGGACCACGGGCGGTCCGACGACGACCGGCACCTGCACGTGGTGTCCGGGCGCAACAGCCGGCTCGACGGTCTGCAGGCGGCGGTCCTCCGGGTGAAGCTGCGCGGGCTCGACGCCGCCAACGCGGCCCGGGTGGCGGCGATGGCGCACTACCGCGCCGCCCTGCCGCCCGGATGCGTGCCCCTCGCCGTCCGGCCCGCCGCCGACCCGGTACACCATCTGGCGGTCGTGCAGGTCGAGGACCGGGCGGTGACGACCCGGGCCCTCACCGAGGCGGGCATCGGCTGGGGCCTGCACTACCCGGTTCCCTGCCAGCGGCAGCCCGCGTTCCTGCGGGACGGCCGTCCCCCCGTGCCCCTGCCGGTCGCCGACGCGGCGGCCCGGCGGGTCCTCTCGCTCCCCATGTCGCCCACCCTCACCGCGGAACAGGTCGAACGGGTGTGCGCGGTGCTCGCGTCGGTCCCGGCGCTCGGCGGTGCCGCGTGAGCGCGCTGCGGGAGCGGGCGCGCTCGCTGCGCGGGCTCACGGTCCCGGCCACCCCGCCGGTGCTCATGTACCACTTCTTCGGCGAGCCCCCGGCCACCGGCGACCCGGAACGGCTCTTCGTCGGCCGGGACGAGTTCGCCGCCCAGCTCGCGGACCTGCGCTCCCGCGGCTGGCGGCCGCTCGACCTCGACGGCTACCTCGCGGCGGTCGCCGGCGCGCCGACCCCGCGCCGCTCGTTCCTGCTGACGATCGACGACGGACACGAGTCCGTCGTGGACGTCGCGGCCCCGATGCTCGCCGAGGCGGGCGTGCCGTCCGTGCTGTTCGTCTGCCCCGCGCTGCTCGGCGACCGGGCGCGCTGGTCCGAGCACTACCCCGACGAGCCGCTGGCGGGTGCCGAACGGATCGCGGCCCTGCCCGCGCAGGGCATGGAACTGGGCGTCCACGGACTCGACCACACCCGCCTCGCCGCGGTCGGGCCCGAGGTCCTCCGGGCGCAGACCGCGGACGCGCGGTCCCTGCTGCGCAGCGTGACGGGCGTCGACGCCCGCTCCTTCGCCTACCCCTTCGGCACCCACGACGCCGACTCCCGCCGCGCCGTCGCCGACGCGGGTTTCGAGGTGGCGTTCGCCGTGGCCCGCGAGGCGGGCCCGTTCGGGGTGGACCGGGTCTACGTCCGCCGCGGGGACCCGCTGCCGCTGTTCCGGTTCAAGCTCACCGTCGGTTACCGGATGGTGTCCAGAGTGGCGGGACGAGTGCCGCGGCTGCGCCGCTGGGCCCGGTTCGCGATCGGCGCCGCGCGAGGTGTGCGGGCGGGGAGGCCCCGATGACCCCGATCGCGACCGGGCGCTTCGCGCGGGTCCTCGACGTCCTGATCGCCCTCGTGCTCCTGATCCTGCTGGGCGTCCTGATGCTGCTCATCGTGGCCGCGATCCGGCTGGAGAGCCGCGGGCCCGCGTTGTTCCGCCAGCGGCGGGTCGGGCGGGGCGGCCGCCCCTTCACCATGCTCAAGTTCCGGACGATGTCGGTGGGCGTCGACGACGGCGGGCTGCGGGACCTGATCGGCCGCGAGCTCCGCGGCGAGGACACGGTCGTCGACGGCAGCTCCAAGCTCGCGGGCGACTCGCGGGTCACCGCGTTCGGCAGCTTCCTGCGCCGCTCCAGCCTGGACGAGCTGCCCCAGCTGCTCAACGTGGTCCGCGGCGACATGGCGCTGGTCGGGCCCCGGCCGTGCCTGGAGTGGGAGGCCCAGCTGTTCCCCGAGGAGTTCCTGCCCCGCTTCGGCGTGCGTCCCGGGCTCACCGGGCTGTGGCAGGTGAGCGGGCGCAGCCGGCTCGGCACGCTGGACATGCTCCGCCTCGACCTCGAGTACGTCCGGCGCCGCTCGCTCTGGGTGGACCTGGTCATCCTCGTCCGGACCGTGCCGGCCCTGCTGGGCGGGAACGGGGCCCGATGAGCACGCTGTTCCTCGCCACGACCGGGGGCCACCTGACCCAGCTGGTCGCCCTCGCCGAGCGCATCCCGGAGGACCCGGACAGCTTCTGGGTGACGCACGCCAACGAGCAGAGCCGCTCGCTGCTCGACGGCCGGGAGGTCGTCTACCTGCCCTACGTCGGGGTGCGCGACGTCCCCGGCGTCCTGCGCTGCGTCCCCGTCGCCCGGGACCTGCTGCGCCGGCGGGACGTCACGCGGGTGGTGTCGACCGGCTCCGGCATCGCCCTGGGGTTCCTGCCCTACCTCGCGGCCCACGGCGTGGAGTGTCACTACATCGAGAGCGCCGCCCGCGTGGGCGGGCCCTCGCTCACCGGCCGGCTGCTCCGCCGGGTGCCGCGGGTGCACACCTACACCCAGCACCGCGGCTGGGCCGACGCCCACTGGCACTACGGCGGCAACGGGTTCGACGCCTACGAGGCGGCCTCCTGCCACCGCGAACGGGCGGCCGGGACGCCGCTGCGGGTGGTGGTCACGGTCGGCACGGCACACGAGTTCCCCTTCCGCAGGCTGTTCGTCCGGCTGGCCGCGCTGCTCGGCCGGGGTGGCGAGCTCGAACGCGCGGCGGGCCGGCGGGTCGAGGTGCTGTGGCAGACCGGTGGCACGCCCGTGGAGGACCTGCGGCTCGACGCCGTCCCGTTCCTCCCGGCGGCGGACCTGGCGGCGGCGCTCGCCCGCGCGGACGTCGTCGTGAGCCACGCCGGGACGGGATCCGCGCTGGCCAGCCTCGAGGCCGGCCGGTTCGCCGTGGTGGTGCCGCGCGAGGCGCGGCTGGGCGAGGCGGGGGACGACCACCAGCGCCAGCTGGCCCGCGAGCTCGACGGGCGCGGGCTGGCCCTGCACCGGGAGGTCGGCGGCCTCGGTGTCGAGGACCTGCTCGCCACCCTGGCCACGGCGGTACGCCGGGTCTCGACGGTCCGGGCCTTCGAGCTGCGGACATGACCGTGTTGCGCACCACCCCCGGGCCCCGGCTCCCGGTGCGGGAGACGGTGGAGGTCGACCCGCGGACCGACCCGGCCTGGGAACGGTTGGTCCGCACCGGTCCGGGGAGCCTCTTCACCTCACCGCCGTGGCTCCGGGCCGTCTGCGGGGCCTACGGCTTCACGCCCCACGCGGTGGTGGCGCGCGACGGCGGGGGTTCGCCGGTCGGCGGTCTGACGTGGGTCCCGCTCGACGACCCCCGGGGCGCGCGGACCTCCAGCCTGCCGTTCTCGGACCGCGCGGACCCGCTGTGCGCCGACGAGGCGACGTGGGCGAACCTGCTCGACGCCTCCGGCCTCGCCGCACCCGGCGCGCCCCCGTTCGCCCTGCGCTGTCTCGACGGCTCGTCCGCGGAGGCCGATCCGCGGCTGCGCACCACCGGACGGGCGGCGTGGCACGGCACCCGGCTGGACACCTCGCCGGAGGAGCTGTTCGCGCGGCTCGACCCCTCGGCCCGGCGCGCCGTCGCCAAGGCGGGGCGCTCGGGCGTCGTCGTCGAGCTGCGGAGCGATCTCGGCGCGGTCCGCACCTTCCACGGCCTGCACGTGCGGCTGCGCAAGGACAAGTACCGCATGCTCGCCCCGCCGCTCGCCTTCTTCGAGCGGATCTGGGCCGAGTTCGCGCCGGACGACCACCTGGTCACCGCGCTGGCCCTGGTCGACGGCGAAGCGGTGGCCGGCGCGCTGTTCCTGGAGTGGGACGGCGTCCTCTACTACAAGTTCGGCGCCTCCCGGCACGAGCACCTCGCGGCCCGGCCCAACGACGCCGTCTACTGGGCGGGCCTCGGCCACGGCCTCGGGCGCGGGCTCGAACTCGTCGACTGGGGGCTCAGCGACCTCGACCAGCCGGGCCTGGTGGCCTTCAAACGGAAGTGGGCCTCCGCCGAGCGGAGCCTGCTCACCCTGCGCGCGGGGGAGCCGGACCCCGGGAACGCCGCGTTCGGGGCGACCCTGGCCGAGCTCACCCGGCTGCTCACCGACGCCTCGGTGCCGGACCCGATCACCGAACAGGCAGGCGCCCTGCTCTACCGCTGGTTCTGCTGACCGCCGGCCCCGCGCCGGCACGAGGGAGTCACCGTGCCCGAACCCGCAACAGCCGAAGGCCCCGACGTCGTCGTGGTCGGGCAGGGGTACGTCGGCCTTCCGGTCGCCCTGCGGGCGGCCCGGGTGGGCCGCCGGGTCCTGGGCTTCGACCTCGACAAGGACCGGGTCGACAAGCTCCGGCGCGGGGAGAGCTTCGTCGACGACGTCACCGACGCGGACCTGCGCACGGTGATCGCCGACGGCCGGTTCCGGGCGGGCGACGACGCGGCCGAGCTGGCCGGGTTCTCCACGGCCGTGGTCTGCGTGCCGACCCCGCTGCGCGACGGCGCGCCGGACCTGGGGCACATCGAGAGTGCCGCGCGGCTGCTCGCACCGCACGTCACCCCGGGCTGCTGCGTGGTGCTCGAGTCCACGACCTACCCGGGCACGACGGAGGAGGTGTTCGCCCCGATCCTGGAGGCGGGTTCCGGCCTGCGTGCGGGGCCGGACTTCCACCTCGGCTACAGCCCCGAACGCATCGACCCGACGAACCCCCGGTTCGGGCTGGTGAACACGCCCAAGATCGTCTCAGGGGTCGACGAGGCCTCGGTCCGGGCCGTGCGGGCGTTCTACGACCTGCTCGTCGACGAGACCGTGCTCGCCGGCTCCGTGCGCGAGGCCGAGCTCGCGAAGCTGCTCGAGAACACCTTCCGGCACGTGAACATCGCGCTGGTCAACGAGCTGGCGATCTACTGCCACGAGCTCGGCATCGACGTCTGGTCGGTGATCGACATGGCCGCCACGAAGCCCTTCGGCTTCATGCGCTTCACCCCGGGCCCCGGCGTGGGCGGGCACTGCCTGCCGATCGACCCCTCGTACCTGTCCTGGCAGGTGCGCCGGGCGCTGGGCCGGACCTTCCGGTTCGTCGAGATCGCGAACGACGTCAACGACAACATGCCCGGCTACGTCGTCGCGCGCGTCGCCGAACACCTCAACCGCCGGCGGCTCGCGGTGAACGGCAGCCGGATCCTGCTGGCGGGGCTGACGTACAAGCGCAACTCCGGCGACGTCCGATCGTCCCCCGCGATCCTCGTCGCGCGGCGGCTGCAGGCTCTGGGCGCCGACCTGCACGCCGTCGACCCGTTCCTGACGGCGGCCGACGTGCCCGAGGGCGTCGAGCTGGTCCCGTGCGACGCGGAGCAGGTCGCGGCCGCGGATCTCGTCGTCGTGCTGACCGACCACGACGAGCTGGACTGGGAGCTGCTCGGCAGCGTGCCCGAGCACGTGCTGGACACCCGCAACCGGCTCCGCGGGCCCGCGGTGGACCGGCTCTGACGACGCCCGCGGACGGGGACCGTCACCCGCGCAGGGACCGGCGGTGCGCCACCAGGAACGTCCGCCACCACAGCAGCGTCGCCACCCCGCCGGCCACGGCCTGCGCCACCACCGCGGCCATGACCCCACCCTGGTAGCACGCCACCGCGACGACCACGAGCATCAGCGGGGCCGCGATCGCGCGGACCCGGAACGACCGGGCCGCCTGCCCGATGACGCGCAGCCCGGTCGTCGCGCCGAAGTTGAACGCCGCCGTCGCGAAGACGAACGCCAGCGGCAGGATGAGCGGACGGCTCTCGGCCCACACCTCGTCCAGCAGGAGTTCCCCCAGCTGCGCCGGCATGAAGTACACCGCGAGGCACAGCACCAGGACGGCTGCCGCCATCAGGGCCGAGAGCCGCAGCATCCGGCCCGGGAACGCCGTGGGGGTCGTGTCCTGGGTGCGCCGTGCGAGCTGCACCAGGAACACCGAGACCCCGGCCGTGAGGACGTTGACCGGGCCGAGGGCCACCAGCGCGCCCCGGAAGGCGGCGGTGGCGCGCAGGCCGGCCACGGCGGTGATGAGGTAGACGACGCCCTGCTGCAGCAGCGCGATCAGGCCGTAGTCGCCGAGCATGGGCAGGATCATCGTGCGGTTCCCGCGGAGCCACTCCGCTGCGGCCCGGATGCTCGGCCGCCACCGCAGCCGCACCGCGAACACCAGCCCCGCGACCCCGCCCGACACGACCCAGCAGGCGAGCACCGTGGAGGCCGAGGTGGCCGCCCGGGGGAGCAGGGCCAGGGACGCGAGCGCCCCCACGAGCCAGAGCAGGTCGTTCGCCGCCGCCAGCCAGGGCGACCCCCGCCAGAACGCGATGTAGCGGGCGATGTCCTGGAGCAGGAGGAACGGCAGCCCCGCGCCGAGCACCAGGAGGGCGCCCATCAGCGCGCTCCCGCCCGCAACGGACCACGCGACCCAGGAGCAGAGGGTGAACAGGACCCCCAGGGCGAACGCGGCCGAAACGGCTCGGCCGACGACGTCCTGCGCCGCATCGGCCCTGGTCAGCAGCAGCGGGTCGCCCACCACGGCCCGGCCGATCCCGACGCACACGAAGTAGGTGGTCATGGCCACGCTCACGACGCCGAACGACTCGAGCCCGAGCAGATGGGCGGCGAAGAGCGAGACGAGCAGGTTGGTGAGGCTGGACAGCCCCTGGTCGACGATGTTGCCCAGCAGCCGCACGGTCTGGGCCGTCGTCCGCCGCCGGGGCTCCTCGCCGCCGTCCGACTCCTCGCTCCAGCCCACGGTCAGCAGACCCCGCCGGCGGGCATCAGGCCAGGACCTCGTCCTCGAGGAACCGCAGCAGCGCGTCCGGGCCGCAGTGCCGGGGCACGCCGACGACGAGACAGCGCGCCCGCGCCTCCGACAGCCCCGCCTCGATGACGGCCGCGGTCTCCCGGATCATCGCGTCCGCGGTCGGCCACCGCGTGGTGGGACCGGCCGCGTGGATGGCCGCCAGCCAGAGCCCCAGCGGCTCCAGCTCCACAGCCAGCACCGACGTGGCGACCCGCGCGAGGTCGTGGGGGGTCGAGACGTCCAGCGTGAAGTCGGCGGAGTCCGTCCGCCTGAGCTGGACCGCCTCGGTGACCCGGCCCGACTCCGCGACCGCGCCGTCGGAGAAGAGGTCCTCGCCGTGGACCCGCCGCCGCACGCTCCGCGCGCCCAGGAGACGCCGGCGCGCCTCCCAGTGGAACCGGTCCGCCCGCGACCTGCCGCGGAGGAGCTCGCGGCGCAGCGCCCCCTGGCCCGCCACGTTGGCGGCGAACACCTGCACCCGCTGCGGCGTGCGGTGGGCCGTCCCGGACACGTCGAGGACGGAGAGGTCGTCGGAGAGGAACCGCCAGGACCCGGTCTCGAGCATCTTGAGCAGTGCGGCGGTCTTGCCGACGCCGCCCCAGGCCATGAACAGGACGGTCCGGTCGCCGTTCGTCACGGCGCTGGAATGGACCCACGACTGGCCCAGCGGCACCTGGGCGAGCTGCACCGCCTGGTCGAACACGGTGTAGTAGAAGCGCTTGGCCAGCCGTCCCGCGGCGTCGTCGAAGGACTGGTCGACCAGCCGCACGGCGCGCGCGGCCGGCGGGCTCCGCCACCAGCCGGGCGCCGACTCCACCGCCACCTCCAGCGCCGGCCCGTCCCACCGCAGCGAGTGCGACAGGTACCGGTCCCGGACGGCCACGGCGTCCGGGCCCACCAAGAACCGGTCCACCTCGACCGCCTCGCCCGCGGGAACGACGTGCGGGCCGAACCGGAAGCAGAGGCTCCCCTTGCAGCCGGTGCAGTCCCGGCTCTGGTGCTCCAGCTCCGCCGCGGCCGCCTCGGCGATGAAGTCCCGACCGGAGAACTCGATCTCGAGCCGCCCGAGCCCGATGCGCCGGACGTCCGGATCCATGATCCCTCCAGGCCGTCGTCGGCATAAGTCGAGCAATCCGGCGCCGGCCGACCGGCGCGCCCCTCACGGATCTCTCGCAGGCCAGCCCCGACGATTGGCCCGCACCCGTCCGTGTTCGAGCGTAAGCGGCGTGTCCGGACTGTCAAGTCGAATTCCAGCTGATTTCTCCGGTCCCGCGCGAAGTGTCCGGAAGAAGGCGCGACATACCGACGTCATTGCGCGTGCGAGCATTTATCGGCGGACATCGTGCTAGTTTTTCTCGTCATGGCGGAGGTCGTGCGGGATGTCGGCCTGCCGGGTGCGGGGGCCGCGGAGGGACCGGTCGTCGCCGACCTCCTGGCGGACCTGCGCGAGGTCTGCGAGCGGCTGGCCACGTGCGTCCGGCTCGGCCATCTCCTCGACGCGTTCCTCTTCGCCGCCGGCGCGGTGCAGATCGTCGAGGACCACCTGCAGCGGGACCCGCTGTCCCTGCGCCGCTCGGCGAAGTACCTCGGCGGCCCCGCGGCGCTACCGCTGTCCGCGGCGGCGGCCGTCGTCGGCGTCGCCGGTCGCGGGCCGGCGACACGGCGGGCCCTCGCCTGGTGCGCCGGGGCCGCCGCGGTCCGCGACCTGCTGGCCGACGCCGTCGTCGGGGATCCGCCGGACGAGGAGTCGTTGCGCCGGCTGCGTCACCGGACCGGGCTCCTCCTGGATGGCCTCGACGGGCTCCCGGCCGCCGTGGACGGGGAGGTCCTGCGGCTCCCGGCGTGCTTCCGGGGCCACGGGCTGCTCCCCGCCGACGCGGTCCGGCTGGCCGCGGACTACGCGCCTTCGGTCGAGGGCCGCGAGGTGCTGGTCCTCGGGGTCCGCACCTCGGGCAGTTACCTGGGTCCCCTGGTCGCCGCGGCGCTGCGGGCGTCCGGTTCCCGCGCGCGGGCGGCGTCGACCCGTCCCGGACAACCGCTGCTCCCGGCGGACGCGCGGGCGCTGGCCGAGGTCCTGGCCGGGGGCGGGGCGGCCGCGGTGGTGGACGATCCGCCGAACACCGGCGGCTCCCTGCGTGACTCGGCTCAGCTGCTCGAGGCGCACGGCGCCCCGGCCGAGGCGATCACGCTGCTGGTCCCGCTGTTCGGCGAGGCGGCGCCGTCGGCCCTGTCCGCGTACCGGCGCGTGGAGCTCCCGTTCCGCCGGTGGGCGGTGCACGCGCTGCTGGAACCGGACTCGGTCGCGAAGGTGCTGGCCTCGCTGTGGGGCGAGGCCGTCTCCGCGGTCGAGCGGGTCGACGGCGCGGGGAGAGACGGAGGCGGCGGCCGTCACCACCTCACCCGGGTGCTGCAGGCCGAGCTGGGGTCCGGGCGGCGGCGCAGGGTGGTGGTGTCCGGCGCCGGGGTCGGGTACCTGGGGCGTTACTCCCTCGCCGTGGCGGCCGCGGTGCCCCGGCACGTCGCGACGACCTACGGCTTCCGGGACGGGCTGGTCTACCGGGAATGGCTGCCGGGAGCGGCGAGGGTGCCGGCGGCGCGGGTGGCCGACGCCGCGGACTACGCTCGCTACGTCGCCGACCGGGCCGCCGCGATGCCCGCGGTGCGGGACCGCGCCGCGGGCCTGGCGGGCCGGGAACCGGCCTGGGAACAGGCGAGCAGGCTGCTGCAGCGCGGGTACGGCCGGTTCGGGGTCGGGCTGCGGCTGCCGCTGCTGGACCCGGCCGCGCGCCGGCTGCTGCGGTCGCCGCGGCCGTCCGTGGTCGACGGTGCCACCGGGCTGGACACCTGGTTCCGCGTCGACGGCGCGCTGCGCAAGGTCCGCGCGGACGATCTCGCCTTCGGCAACCTCGACCACGCCTGCTACGACGCGGTGTACGACCTGGCCGGGGTGGACCCCGGCTCGGCCGACGGCGCCTTCGTCGACGCCCTGCGCGCCGCCCACCCGTCGGACCCGGAGCGCTTCCTGCTCTACGAGCTCGTCCACCTGCAGGACTCCTTCACGGGCTGGTCGCGGGACCGGCGGGCGTCGGCCCGGGCGGTGCAGCGCTACCTCGCCGGGATCCTCCCCGCCCCGGAGCCCTCCGCCGGCCCGCTGTGCGCCCTCGACATCGACGGCGTGCTGGAGTCGCTCGCGTACGGCTTCCCGGTGATCACCCCCACGGCCGTCCTGGCGCTGCGGGCGCTCGCGCACCACGGGTTCCGCCCGGTTCCGGTGACCGGGCGCAGCCTGGAGGAGGTGCGGGACCGGTGCGCGACGCTGGGCCTGGCCGGGGGCGTGGCCGAGTACGGGTCGGTCGTCCACGACCAGGCCCGCGGCGTGAGCGTGCAGGTGGTCGGCGACGCGGACCGGGCGCTGCTGGACCGGCTCCGGGCGGCCCTGTCCCGCGCGCCCGGCACCCGCATCGATGAGGACTACCGCTACAGCGTCCGCGCCTACCGGACCGGCGACGGCTGGGGCCCGGTGCCGGCCGAGGCGCTGGAGGGTGCGCTCGCCTCGCTGGGCGAGGACCGCCGCCGGCTGCGCGTCGTGCCCGGCCGGTACCAGACGGATGTCGTGGCGGCCGCGGTCGACAAGGGGCGGGGCCTACGGGCGCTGGTGGAGCTCCTCGGCCGCGCGGAGGACAGCGCCCCGGCCGTCCGGTTCGCGGTCGGCGACACCGGGTCCGACCTGCCGATGTTCGCCGTCGCCGAGCAGGCCTGGGCACCCGCCAACGCGGACGACGCCGTCCGCGGGTCCGGCGTCACGGTGCTGCGCCAGGCCTACGCCGCGGGGGTCGACGCGGCCGTCGCGCGCGTGCTGGGCCACCGGCCGGGCGGCTGCCCGGCGTGCCGGCCCGCGCGGCACCGGGCGGGTACACGGCTGCTGCTGACCATCCTCGACGCCCCGCGGGCGGGCCGGGCCGGCCTGCCCGCCGCCACCTTGAGGCTGGCGGCGGAGCTGGCCGCCCGGCGTCACCCGGGGAGGTAGCCCGGCGACACGTAGTCCGGTCCCGCCACGCCCTCGGGCACGAAGTCGCCGCCCGGCGGGGGGCCTTCCTTCACCGACCCCGAGATCTGGGGAAGCCCGGGGAAGGTCAGCTCGGACCCGTCGGGGGACAGCGAGGACAGGCAGCCCTGTACCGGGTTCGGCCCGTCGTCGACGTTCGACGCGCTGCTCGGCGGCCACACCGAGTTGCCGAGCCCGCGACCCTTGCGCGGGGTGACGTAGACCTGGTCCAGGTTCACCTGCCCCGCGGTGCTGCAGGTGTTCGATCCGGTGGCCAGCCAGGTGAGCCAGTTTCCCGCGGTCGTGCTGGTGGAGGACACGTTCGCGTTCTTCACGATCTCGCTGCCGATCGGGCCGAGCTTCCGGCTGGATGTGCAGGCCCTGGTAGTCCGTCGACCCGGTGAGGCGGTCGATCCGCAGCTCCTTCACCCCGCCCCAGGTCTGTATCACGTCGGCGTGGTTGCCCTGCTCCGACCCGGTCAGCCCGGTGACCCGGACGTTCTCGATCTGCAGGGTGGCCAGGGGCGCGGCGACGTTGATGCCGTCGCCCTGGCCGCTGTCGACGTCGTCGATGAGCACGCCCTCGACGTGGATCGTGCCCGTGGTGTCCGCGAAGTAGAGGGCCCGGTGCTCCGGGGCCTCCCACGGGGGCGTCTCCTGGCCGGTCGAGATGTGGCCGCCGATGAGGACGATGTTGTGGCCACCGCGGACGAACGTGTCGCCCTTGCCCACGCGCGGGAGCTTCAGGATGTAGTCCTTGGCCGGGTCGAGCATGGTCGTGGTCATCCCGCGGTCGAGCTCGATGGTCTCCGGGTCGTTGAGCACCGGGGGCGCCCAGGTGAGCAGCGGCATGCCCGGCACGGCCGACGGCGGAGCGGGCGGGGGCGCAGGCTCGGGCCGCGTGCCGGTGCTGCAGGCGGCGAGCACGGCGGCGGCGACGATCACGCTCGTCGCCGTGCGGAGGAAGGCCGATCCCGGACGCGAGGAAGGCGTGCCGCCACCCGGGCTCTCCCGGAGGCCGCGACCGAGGGGCCCCGGGTCGCGCGGTGCGGAACTCGATCGGGATCTCATGATCTACCTTGTCTCGTCTCCGGTCGGGCCGGCCGTGGCCTGCGGGGCGCCGTCACGGGTCGGGATCCGCGGCCGGTTCCCGCCGCGGCCGGCCGTTCCTCGTGAGGACGGGGTCCCGCGGGACGGAGTCGTTCCGACGGGGCGCGGGAACCTCGGCCGAGGTCCCGTTGCGCCTCCTGGACGACGTCCAGGTGGAGGTCTTCACCGGGGGCGCGGGCCTGCGCGGACGGGCGGCCCGCTTCGCCGCGGGCACCATCGTGAGCACGGACCCGATCAGCGGGGCGCCCACCGCGCGGAGGGTCTCGACGACGCCGTCGACCTGCGCGGCAGAGTGGGTCCGGCCGTGCCGCACGACCACCACGGCGCCGTCGGTCAGCGGGGCCACGGCGGCGGCATCGGCGACCGGGCCCATCGGCGGGGTGTCCAGCACGACGAGGTCGTAGTTGCGGCGCGCCTCGTCCACGATCTCGGTCAGGTCCAGCAGGCTGGTCACCCGGCCGGTGTCCTCCTTGCGGACCCTGCCCGCCGCCAGGACGTCGACGATCACGTCCTCGTGCCGGTAGGACTGCAGGGCCTCGCCGAGTGCGGAACGGCCGGCGAGCACGTCGGTCAGGCCGGGCGAGGCGTCGAGACCGAAGAGGGTCGAGACCTTCGGGGTCCGCAGGTTGGCGTCGATCACGAGTGCCGTCCAGCCCGCACCGGCCGCGGCGATCGCGATGTTGCACGCGGTGGTGGTGCTGCCCTCGCCCGCCGCCGCGGCGGTGACCGCGACGACCGTGCCGCCGGCGCCGTCGTGGTCGCGCTCGCCCCGGAAGTACAGCGCCGTCCGGATCTTCCGGAACGCCTCCGTGAGCGGTGCGCTGGCGTCGTACGCGGTGACCAGCGGCGACTTCCGCACGGCGCGCACGGCCGGGACGGTCCCGAGCGTCGGCGCCCCGGTCAGGTCGCGCAGGTGGCCCGGGGACCGCACCGAGGTGTCGACGGCGTTGCGGAAGAACGCCGCGACGAGGCCGAGGAGCAGACCCACCACGCCGCCCAGGCCGATCGTCAGGGCGGCGGGCAGGGCGAGCGACGTCGTCGGCGGCACGGCCGGTTGCACGATCTGCACGCTGATCTCGCCCGTACCGGGTTGCTGCAGCTGCCCGACGAGCGCGGTGAACTCGCTGGCCACCGCGTTGGCGATGGCGGCGGCCTGCTCCGGTGAGCGGTCCGTGACCGCCGCCGTGATCACCTGGGTGTCCGGCAGGGCCGTCACCGTCATGCGCGTGGCGAGCTCGGCGGGGGTGGTGGGCAGGGCGAGCGTGCGGATCACGGCACTGGTGATCCGGTCGCTGGAGAGCAGCTGCACGTACGACGGCATCCGGTCCTTGGCCAGCTGGTTGGCCTGGTACGCCGACTCGCCGGGCTGCGCCGCGGGCGCCGGTGCGGCCGGGGTCGCCGGTGCGGCCGGCGTCACGGCGGGGGTGGCCGTCGCGGAGACGTACATCGTGACCTGTGACGAGTAGTCCCGCGGCAGCAGCCTGGTGGCCGCCGTCGCCCCGAGCAGGCCCAGCAGGAGGCAGCCGACGACGAGCAGCCGGCGCTCGCGCAGAACGCGGAGAACATCATTGACGGTCACGATCCGCTCCGTGAGGTCGTCGGATCAGGCGACCCGAGTCTAAGCATTTCCGGAGGTGCGAGCCACTGGGCGCGGAGATATTTCCTGAGGACGATCTCCGGTGAATTCCCGGCTTTTCGGAAATTGGGCAAAGAATTCGACGAGGCCCTACCTCGGTCGCTCGATCGGGGTATCCTGCCGTCGCCGCCGGGCCGAGAGGGGGGACCGTGTCGATCCGGGTCCACCGGCCGTTGCCGGGTGTCGTCCGCACCACGACGCCGCGTTCCGCGCTCTCCCGGGCGACGTCCGGGTCGATGTGGCTGTGGGTCGCCTGGCCGGTGCTGGTCGCCGGCGCCGGCGCCGGCGTCGCCGCGCGTCCGGAGATCGCGGTGCCCGCCCTCGTCGGCGTCGTCGTGCTCGCCGGCGCGGTCGCGCTGCCACGGACCACCGTGGGGCTGACGCTGCTGGTGATCCTCTTCGTCCGCACCCTCGAGCATCTCGTTCCGATCTCCGCTCTGGGCTACCTCGACGAGGGGCTCGTCGTGCTCTGCGTGGTGGTGCTGCCGCTGCGCAGGCTGGTGCTCGGTCTGCGGCTGCGGTGGCTGCCCGGACTGGGCTTCTTCGCCGTCTTCGCGGTGTTCGGCCTGGTGAGCGGGTTCGTCGCGGGCGCGGCGGCCTCGACCGTGCTCGTGGGTGGCTTCCTGCTCTGCAAGGGCTGGCTGTTCGGCTGGGCCGTCGCCCAGGTGGACTGGGCGGAGCGGCACCTGCGCACCGCGGCCCGGTTCGGCGCGGGCGTCATCGTCGTGTCGCTCGTCGCGGTCGCCGCGAACCTCGTCGCCCCCGGCCCGTGGTCCGCCCTGCTCGCCAACCGCGCCTCGGTCGACGTCCGGTTCGGCCTGCCCTCCCTGGTCGGCCCGTTCGTGCACCCGCTGGACCTCGGGGCCGTCATGGCGGCCGCGGCGGTCGCCGTGCTCGCGTGGCGGGCCACCGTGGGCCGCAGCGCGTTTACCTTCGTCCTGGTGGTGGGCACCTGCGCCGCGACGCTGCTGAGCTTCCGGCGCACCGCCATCGCAGGCCTGCTGGTGGTGCTCGCGTGGCTGCGCCTGCAGCTGCGGGACGTGCGCGCACTGCTGGTGGCCGCGGCGGCGGCGCCCCTGCTGGCAGTCCTGCTGGCCGGTCCGCTCACGGCCGTCGTCGGCCTCACCTACGACGACTACGTGGTCGGCGGGGACTCGGCGGCCCGCACCGTCCTCACCGAGGACGCCGCCACGCTCGCCGTCGAGCGGTTCCCGCTGGGCGCGGGCTTCGGCCGGTTCGGGTCCGAGACGGCCGCGGCCACCTACAGCCCGGAGTACGTCGCGCGGAACTACCCGGCGATCTACGGGCTCGGCACCACCGAGAAGACCGGGCAGTTCCTCACGGACACCCAGTGGCCCGCGCTGCTCGGGGAGACCGGCCTGGTGGGTGCGGCGGCGTTCCTGGCCGGGCTGGTGGCGGTGTACCGGCGCGGCCGCGCCCTGTGGCGGGCGGGCGGGCGGCCGTTGCCACGCTGGGTCGGGCTGACCACCGCCGGGCTGGTGGTGGTGTCCCTGGTGGAGTCCGTGGCGACGGTCGTGTTCACCGGCCCGCCCGCCTACGGGCCGCTGTTCGCCCTGGCCGGGGTGCTCGCCGCGGTGAGCGACCGCGCGCCGGCGGAGTCCGCCGAGCCCGAGCCGGAAGCCGAACCGGTCCACACGATCTGAGAGCGGGCAACGGCGCACGTCAGCCGACCCCCCTCGCGCCGCGCCGCCCCCCGGCGATGCCGCCTCGGGCACCGAGCAGCAGCCCCCACTCGCGCTCGAACATCCGGACGAGCACCGGCGCGGAGTACCGCTCCCGCACCCGTTCCCTCGCCGCGGCGCCCAGCTCGGCGAGCGCCGCCGGGTCGTCGATCAGGCCGGCGAGCGTCGTCGCCAGCGCGTCGGCGTCGTCCACCGGCACGAGCGCGCCGCATCCGTCGAGGAGCCGGGCCACGTCGCCGACCGGGGTTCCGACCGTCGCGCATCCGCGGGCCATCGCCTCGAGCAGGAACATCGGCAGCGCCTCGTGCCGCGACGGCAGGACGGCCACGGCGGCCCGGGCGGTGACGCCGAGCGTCTCCGCCCGGGGGAGCGCCCCCAGCAACTCGGTCGCCGGCGGGAGCGGCAGCGCCGCGATCTCCGGCTCGACCGGCCCGGCGACGAGCAACCGCCAGCCCGGGTGGGTCGCGGCGACCGCGGTCCAGGCGGTCCACAGCACGTCCACGCCCTTGCGCGGGCCGACCTCGCCGGCGAACAGCACCAGGGGTTCCTTCACGGGGCCCTCCGCGGGCACCTCGACACCGTTCGCCACCGTCCGAACCGGGGCGCCGGGCCCGAGGGACGCCCGCACCAGCCGCCGGGCCTCGTCGCTGAGCACGTAGACGACGTGCGCGCGGCTCAGCACCGCTCGCACGAGCCGCGGCCTGCGCTCGGCGTCGCGGTGGAACACGCTGCCGTGCAGATGAATCCCCACCGGGAGGCCGCATGCGCGCGCGATCGCGGCGAGGGCGCCCTCCCGGAGGAACGACCCGCCGCTCGAGAGATGCACGACCACGGCGTTCGAGGTGCCCGAGAGCCGCAGCAGCGGGAGGCGCAGGGCGCACACCCCCGCCCGCCACATCGACCACCGCCGCCCGCGGCCGAGCGTCGAGGCCATGGCCCGGACCCGCAGCTCCTCGAACGGCCACGCCAGGTACTCCGCGAGCACCTGCGCCATCCCACCCGGGACGTCCCCGTGCACGCCGACGTGCACGACGACCGGCAGCGCCGCGCCCGACCGCACGCCGCGCGGTGCGAGGGGGGCGCGGGGCGACGGGTCGAACGCCGGCTTCGCGGCGCTCATCGCGTCCCCACGGGCGCGTGCGGACGCCACCGCTCGCGGACGGCCCGGCGGACCGTGCCCACCGCACGGCGCGCCGTCCGCACCGTCGCGACCTGCGTCGCGAGGTGCAGGTGGTAGCGCCAGAGCGGGTACTGCCCCCGGCGCCGCCACAGGTCGTAGGCGAAGAGCACCGGGTCGACCGCTCCGGGCTCCGGTCCCAGGTGTGCATCGACGTGCTCGAACCAAGCCATGCTCCGGCGGGCGGCGTCCTGGATCGGGCCCAGCGCCGCCCGCCGGCGCACGTCGTAGGTGTGCAGCCGCTCGTCGATCCGGGTGGTGTCCGACGGGAGCAGCGCGGCGAGCTCGATGGCGTCGCGCAGCGCCAGTTTCGTGCCCGACCCGATGCTGAAGTGCGTGGTGTGGGCGGCGTCGCCGACGAGGACGGTGCGCCCGCGGCACCAGGTCGTGTTGCGGATCTCGTGGAACCGCATCCACGGCGCGGGCTGCTGGCCCGGGGCGCGGTTGAGCAGCCGCCGGCCGCCGAGGGGCCCGGCGAAGAGTTGTTCGAGCCGGGCGATGTGCGCGTCGGGATCGGGCCCGTCGAGTCCGAGGCCCGCGCGCACCTCCGGGGCGCACTCGACGATGCAGGTGCTGATCCCCTCCGCGCAAGGGTAGGCGTGGAACCAGATCCAGCCGGCGGCGGTGTGGGCGAACGCGAAGGTGAAGGTGTCGAAGACCTTGTCGGTGCCGAGCCAGATGTAGGAGTTGCGGCCCACCGTCTCCGCGGTGCCGAACGCCTCGGCGTGCCGGCTCCGCAGCCCGCTGGACACCCCGTCCGCGGCGACGACGAGGTCGGCCCCGGCCGTCGCGGCGTCGTCGGCCGGGGTGTCGAACCGGACGTCGACGCCGAGCTCCCGGGCGCGCCCGGTCAGGATCTCGAGCAGCCGCCGCCGGCCGATGCTGTAGCCGTAGCCGCCGAGGTGCGCGGCCGGGTGGCCGTCGAGCAGGACGGTCTGGCCCTGGTAGAGCACCGCGTCCCGGCGCAGCGCCGCGGCGCTGACGGGGTCGTTGCGGTAGAGGTCGTCGAGCAGGTCGTCCCAGAACACGACGCCCCAGCCGCTGGTCGCGCCCTCGGGGTTGCGCTCGAGGACCGTGATGCGGTGTCGCGGGTCCCGCCGGGCCGCGAGCACCGCGAGGTAGAGCCCCGCCGGACCGCCGCCGACGCAGGTGATCTTCATGTCGCCACCTCGCGCGGGGGTCGGCTTCGCAGGCCTCGGACGTCACGCAGCAGGTTCCGCGCACGGTCGAGTGCCTGCCTGCCCGCCGGCGAGCGGGCGACGAGGTCGTAGCCGGCCCGCACCGGGCGCGGCGAGAGCAGCTCCATCGCCTGCGGGTAGCGGAAGGCGGTGCCGCCGAACGTCAGCTTGGGCTGGTCGACCGGCAGCCAGCCCCCCGGCGGGGGCCCGCCGCCCGCGTCGAGCGCGTCGAGGGTGGCGGGGCGCAGGCCACCGAAGTCCAGCCAGTGCAAGCCTTTCGCGTGGCCCCAGCGGATGATCTCCCAGCGGATCGCGGCCGGCACGCTCAGCCGCCCCGCCTCGCCGGAGCGGTCGAAGCCCGTGAGCCGCCCGCGCACCATCCCACCGCAGCGCGTGACGAGGTCCGCGGCGACGGGCGTCCCGTCGACCTCCCCGACGAAGAGCTCGGCGTGCCCGCTCGCCGCGAGCTCGCGGTAGAGCACCTGCACGTACCCGGCGGGGAGCGCCGTGTGGCCCTGCCGGGCAGCGGTGTGCTCCAACAGGCTCGCGAGCAGTGGGACGTCCGCCTCGTCCCCCGGCGCACGCGGACCCCGCGGCTCTCCCACCGGTTCGTCCAGGAACGCAGCCTGCGGCCGAACCGGCCGCGGATCAGGTCGAGGTCCTCGGTCAGGTCGATCCGGATCGAGCCGACCGGCGCGATGCCGGCCTCCGATGGCCGGAAGCCCCGGGCGAGCAGCTCGGCCGAGACGTCCGCGCCGTCCTCGGGGGGCTGGACGAACAGTGCCCGGGTTCCCCGGGCGCCCGGCCCGGCCAGCGCGCCCGCCAGGGCACGGACCACCGCCGGACGGTCCGCCGTGCCGGCAGGGACCACCGGTCCGTAGGGGACGTAGCCGACCTCGCCCAGGACCGGCAGCCGGCGGATCAGGAGCTGGGCGCCGCCCACCAGCTCGCCGTCCCGTTCGGCGAGGACCCACCGCGCGGTGAATCCGGACAGGGCGCGGACCCGTGGCCAGGCGGTGAGCTGGGTGACGTCCGTACCGGGAGTGCGGTCGACGAGGGCGTCCCAGGACCGTCGGGCGGCCGCGTCCGGCTCGGCGAGGAGCCGCACACGGAGATCGCCCCGGCCTGCGCTGGCGGGCTGGTCTCGTTCGGGCTCGTGGTGCTGTCGGTCGCGGGGTCGCACCCTCACATCGGTCACCTCCGGGCCCCGCCGCGTGACGGCACGGGAGGCACTAGAGGGTTCTCGCGGGGTCGGGAGCGACTGTTACGACGATCACGCGGCTGGTCCTGGGCCGGCGTCCTTAGTGGAAGACCGCTGAGGTCGATCGCCACACCGGGCGGCGCGAACAGCCCATCTCCTGCGGCCGGTCAGCCGGGTGTCGCCCCGCTCAGCCGCGGATCCGGTCCGGGGTCCCCGGACACCGTGACCACCCCGCCCACCGCGGAGTTCAGCCACGCCAGGAGCGTGTGGTCGTCCAGGGTCAGCGGCACCTCGGGGCCGGACCAGGACAGCAGGGCGACGGGCCGGTGGGCCAGCGCGTCGTCGAGGAGCAGGGCGAGGCCGTCGGTCATGAGGACCGTCACACCGTCGTGGCTGACCTCGCGGACCCCGGGCTCCGGAGCGGAGCGGTCGCTCCCGGTCTTCACGACGTAACCCTGGCCGGTCCGGTCGTCGTAGCCGGTCACGAGCACGGCAGCCTCCTCACGTTCGCCGGCCCACCCGTGGCCGGGCGGGCCGGACGGTCATTGGAGCAGTCCCGCCGCCGTCCGGGCGAGCCGATCGGCCTCGGTCGTGAGCTTCACGACTGCCGGGTCGGTGGCGGCCACGCCGTGCCGGGCGGCGAGCGACGCGGGGGAGGGATACCCGATCAGGGTGCGGTTCTGGTCGTCGACCCAGACCAGGAACCGCAGGGGGAACTCCAGCGCCATCGACGGCGCCGCCTGCAGCAGCGGGCCCTCGGCCTCGGGGACGTTCACCAGGACCGCGGTGGTGGGCCGGATCGCCGGGCCGTCCGTCGCGGATCCCGCGGCGAGGTCCACGGTCGCGGCGTTGCTCGTGGGCGCCAGGCCCGCGGCGCGGGTGAGCCGGCCGACGGTGACCGGGACGTCCGCGCTGCCGAACACGCTGACCACGAACCTCGCCGGGGTGACGCCGATGAGCGGGGTCGGCAGGGCCTGCGGGTCGTTCCCGGTGGCCGCGTACGCGACGTCCGCGGCGGCGGCCGCCAGCGGGGCCGACGCGGCGGCGTCGCCGATGCCGGAGACCGCCGCGACGTAGTCGGCCGAGTCGTAGGTGACGGTCACGGCGCCACCCTCGACGTCCTGCCGGACGAGGTAGCGCTCGGGCAGCAGGACACCGGCCCGCTGGTCGAGCCGCAACAGCGGGACCTGGCTGGCGGGGGAGCCGCCGACGACGGTGACGACCTCGGGGAACGAGGTGCCGGCCCGCGCGGCCCTGACGGAGTGGTCGACGACGGTCGCGACCGCGCCGCCCTTCGACGTGAGGGCGGCCTGCAGTTTCGCGACGACGTCCGCGGTGTCCGTGCCGCCCGCACGGGTGACCGTGCCGGGGACCCGGCCGGCCAGGGCGGGCAGGCCGTCCCTGAGCGGGCCGAGGGGTGCTTCCGGATTGCCCTCACCGCATGCGGTGAGCCCGGCGACCAGCACCAGCCCGACGGCGAGGCGTCGCACGCGGATCCGGGAACGGGGAGGCGACGCGACGGCCGTCATGGCTGCTCCGCGGGGTCGGTCAGCGGGGTGGGGAGAGATCGCGGTGACCATATCCGCCCCGCGACCGCTGTCCAGCGCTGTGATCGCGCCACTCGCGGCGGCGGCGGGTCACAGCGCCGAACGGTAGAGCGCCGAGCGGTCGTGATCAGCCCCCGCGGCGCTTGTTCATCAGCCGCCGCAGCTTCTCCTGGTTCTTCGGGTCCGAGGCATAGCGCCTGCCCTGATCCGCCAGCTTGCGGCCCTGCGGGCTGCGCAGGAAGTTCTTGATCTTGTCCAGGATCGGCACAACGTCCTCCGGTGGTAGGGGATTCGGACATACCCGGCCCCCGGCCCCCGGCAAACACGACCGACGGGACGGTGCGGACAGGCCTCCTGCCCCGCACCCTCGTGAGCAGTCTCACCTGCGCAGTCGTTTGCCGGGCCGCTACCCCGCGGTAACAATCGTGCGACCACGTCCGCCGCGCGGACCAGCGGGGCGGCTGGCAGAGTCGATTCCATCTCGAGGTCTGCCGACCGGGTCGCGAGGTCATCGGCGCGGTGCGTTCCGCTCCTGACGGAGCCGTGAGCGTCGCGACATGTCAACGGCATCAGGAACGGCAGTAGGTTCGCAGGCGAACGACGAGCACGCACCATCGACGGGGCGTGACTCGCACCGGCAGGAGGTCGAAGAGGTCCGATGAACATCGTCGTACTGGTCAAGCAGGTGCCGGACACCTACTCCGAGCGGAAGTTGTCCGACGGTGACCACACCCTGGACCGCGACGCGACGGACGCGGTGCTGGACGAGATCAACGAGCGTGCGGTGGAGTCCGCGCTGCAGCTCAAGGAGGCCAACGACGGCTCCGAGGTCACCGTGGTGACGATGGGGCCGGACCGGGCCACGGACGCGATCCGCAAGGCGCTGTCCATGGGTGCGGACAAGGCGGTGCACCTCTCGGACTCCGCGTTGCACGGCTCCTGTGCGGTGCAGACCGCGAAGGCGCTGGCGAAGGTGATCGGCACCCTCGGTGAGGTGGACCTGGTCCTGGCCGGCAACGAGGCGTCCGACGGCCGCTCGGGCGCGATCCCGGCGATGGTCGCGGACATCCTGGACCTGCCGGCGCTGACCCACGCCCGTGAGCTCACGGTCGAGGGTTCGACGGTCACGGTGCGCCGGGAGACCGACGACGGCGTCACGATCCTGACCACGGAGCTGCCGGCGGTCGTCTCGGTGAACGAGAAGATCAACGAGCCGCGGTACCCGTCGTTCAAGGGGATCATGGCGGCGAAGAAGAAGCCGGTGACCACCCTGTCGCTGGCCGACGCCGGGATCGACGCGTCGGAGGTCGGGCTCGCGAACGCGCTGACCTCGGTGACCTCGGCGCAGCCGAAGCCGCCGAAGTCGGCCGGTGAGAAGGTCGAGGACGAGGGCGACGGCGGCGCGAAGATCGCCGCGTTCCTGGTCTCGCAGAAGCTCATCTGACCCCCCTAGACGAAGAGGAAGGAAACCGGAATGGCTGAGGTTCTGGTCCTCGTCGATCACGTCGACGGGGAGAACAAGAAGAGCACGTTCGAGCTGCTGACCGCGGCCCGCGCGCTGGGTGAGCCGTCCGCGGTGGTGGTCGGCCCGGCCGGCACCGCCGGGAAGCTGGCCGACGGCCTGAAGGCGCACGGCGCGGCCAAGGTCTACGTCGCGGAGACCGACTCCACCGACTTCCTCACCCCGCAGGTGTCGGTGCTGGCCTCGCTCGTCGAGTCCAAGGACCCGGTGGCGGTCCTGATCGGCGTGTCCGCCGACGGCAAGGAGATCGCCGGGCGGCTGGCCGTGCGCACGGACTCGGCGCTGCTGGGTGACGTCGTCGCGGTCGGCGAGGGCCCGAGCGCGACGCACTCGGTGTTCGGTGGGGCGTTCATCGCCGAGGCCAAGGCGAACACCGCGCACCCGGTGATCACGCTGCGTCCGGGTTCGGTGGAGGTGGAGAACGCCGAGGGTGCCGCGGCGGAGGAGACCGTCGAGATCCCGGCCGCGTCCGGCCGCTCGGCGACGGTGACCTCGCGGGAGCCGGTGACCCAGGGCGACCGCCCGGACCTGACCGAGGCCTCGGTCATCGTCTCCGGTGGCCGTGGCGTCGGGTCGGCGGACGACTTCACCGTCGTCGAGGCGCTGGCGGACTCCCTCGGTGCCGCGGTCGGCGCGTCCCGCGCGGCGGTGGACTCGGGCTACTACCCGCACCAGTTCCAGGTCGGGCAGACCGGCAAGACGGTGTCCCCGCAGCTCTACATCGCGCTCGGGATCTCCGGTGCGATCCAGCACCGGGCCGGGATGCAGACGTCGAAGACGATCATCGCGGTGAACAAGGACACCGAGGCCCCGATCTTCGAGATCGCGGACTTCGGTGTGGTGGGTGACCTGTTCAAGGTCGCGCCGCAGCTCAAGGACGAGGTCGCGAAGCGCAGGAGCTGACCTCGCGCACGCCCACGACGGCCCCGCACCCTCCGAGGGGGTGCGGGGCCGCCGTCGCGTTTCCGCCCCGCGAGTCGGGATCTCCGACCGCGCGAGTCGGGATCTCCGACCGCGCGAGTCGGGATCTCCGACCGCGCGAGTCGGGATCTCCGACCGCGCGAGTCGGGATCCCAGACCGCGCGAGTCGGGATCCCAGACCGCGCGAGTCGGGGTTTCCGTCAGCGAGTCGGGCGGTTCCGTCAGCGAGTCGCTGTGTTCCTGCGGGCGCGGCGCCCGACCGGCAGGAGAGCTCCTCGCGGGCCGGGCGGGGATGTTC
The DNA here is from genome assembly GCF_038039215.1 of Pseudonocardia sp. T1-2H. Lineage (NCBI taxonomy): Bacteria > Bacillati > Actinomycetota > Actinomycetes > Pseudonocardiales > Pseudonocardiaceae > Pseudonocardia > Pseudonocardia sp. T1-2H. The sequence goes on along the minus strand of NZ_JBBPCL010000001.1, from coordinate 5,272,475 downwards.
GTGAAAGGGGACGGCCAAGCCCTGTCGCCGCGGGTAGTCGTCGGGCTGTGATCGTGCGCCTTGCACAGCGCCTTGATCACGAATCTGGGAGCGGAAGCGACGTGAGACGTCGCCGCCGCTCCCGAGATCGCGATCACCAATAGGTGCCGGTGGCCGCCGGCCGGTGGCCCTGCCACGGGATGCCGCGACCGGCGGGCTTCAGGCCGCGACTCGTGCGGCCCCAGAGCACGACTCGTGCGGCGCCAGAGCGCGACTCGTGCGGCGCCAGAGCGCGACTCGCGGGGCCTCAGGTCGCGACTCGCGGGGCCTCGGGCCGCGACTCGCGCGGTTGCCGGGCCTGACTCGCGGGTTCATGTGATCGTCATGTGCCGGACGACGGGAGGGCCGGGGACGGTCGATCGGGCTCGGTACTCAGGGCCCGTGACCTCTTCACAGGTTCTGGTCCGCACCCCTCAGGCGGCCGCGGCGCGCTACTCGCTGCTGCTCACGACCGACGCGTCCGAGGTGGAAGCCGCCCAGCGGCTCCGCCACCTCGTCTTCGCCGACGAGCTCGGCGCGCGGCTCCACACGCCGCGCCCGGGCCTGGACGTCGACCGTTTCGACGAATTCTGCGACCACCTCGTGGTCCGCGACGACACCTCCGGCGAGGTCGTCGGCACCTACCGGATGCTGCCGCCCGCCCGGGCCGCCGCGGCCGGCGCCCTCTACTCCGAGGGCGAGTTCGACCTCGCCTCCTTCGCCCCGATCCGGTCCTCGCTGGTCGAGGCCGGGCGCTCCTGCGTGCACCCGGACCACCGGGCGGGCGCGGTCGTCGGGCTGGTGTGGGCCGGAATCGCCCGGTACATGCTGCTCACCGGCAACCGCTGGCTCACCGGCTGCGCGAGCGTCCCCCTGTCCGACGGGGGCGCGCTCGCCGCGGGCGTCTGGGACCGCGTGCTCGCCGGGCACCTCGCCCCCGAGGAGTACCGGGCCCGCCCGCACACCCCCTGGGACGTGCACGGCGCCACCCGGCACCGGCGCGCGAGCATGCCGCCGCTGCTGCGCGGCTACCTCCGGCTCGGTGCCTGGGTCTGCGGCGCCCCCGCGTTCGACCCGGACTTCGACTGCGCGGACTTCCCGGTCCTGCTCGGCCTGGACCACGCCGACGACCGCTACCTGAGGTTCTTCCTGGGCGGCGAGCGGTGAGCCCCACGGCGGTGACCACCACGGCGGTGCACCCGACGCATCCCGGCCTCCACGCCGACCGGCCCGCCTGGGCCCCGTCGTCCCCGTGCGGCTCCGAGTGCCTGCCGCCGCGCACGACGGGCCTGTCCTGGCGCCTCGTCCACCGCACCCTCGCCCTGGTCACGACGCTGCTGGCCGGCGTCGTCGCACTGCCGTTCCTCCCGCTGCTCGGCGACGAGCGCCGGGACCGGGCGGTCGGCGCCCTGTTCCGCGCCGTCCTGCGCGCCGCCGGGATCGAGCTGCGGCTCGCCGGCGAGACCGGCTACCGCACCGAGCCGGGACGCGGCGTGCTCGTCGTCGCCAACCACCTGTCCTGGATCGACGTCGTCGCGTTCGGCGCCGTGGCGCCCGTCCGGATGCTGTCCAAGCGGGAGGTCGCGGACTGGCCGCTCCTCGGCGACCTGGCGCGGCGCTGCGGCACGCTCTTCGTCGACCGCGCCGGCCTGCACGGGCTGCCTGCGGTCGTCGCGGAGACCGCCGGCGCGCTCCGGGCGGGGGCCGTGGTCGGCGTCTTCCCCGAGGGGACGACGTGGTGCGGCTCGGCTTCCGGCCCGTTCCGCCGGGCCGCGTTCCAGGCCGCGCTCGACGCCGGCGTGCCCGTCCGTCCGGTCCGGATCACCCTGGAACTCCCCGGCGGCCGGCCCACGACCGCGGGCGCGTTCGTCGGCGACGAGACGCTGTGGGACTCGGTCGCCCGGGTCCTGCGCCTGCCGGGCCTCGTGTGCGAGCTCACGCTGCTCCCGGCGCTGGCCCCGCTGGGCGACCGGCGGACCCTGGCCCGCCGCGCGGAACTGGCGGTCAGCGGCACAGCACCCAGCGTGACCACCGCGACCCCGGTCGGCGGGCCGGAGCTCGCAGCCGGGTAGCCCGACGGCCCCGGCTCCCGTCGGCGTCTACCCTGATGACCGATGACCGAGCCGGACGCAGGGGCGCCGGTCACGCCCGCACCACCACACGGGGGACACGGGTCGTGACCTACCTCGACCATGCCGCGACCACGCCGATGCTTCCCGATGCCGTCGCGGCGATGACGGCGGCGATGGGCCGCACCGGGAACGCCTCCTCGCTGCACTCCGCGGGCCGCCGCGCGCGCCGCGAGGTGGAGGAGGCCCGGGAGCGGATCGCCGCGGCCCTCGGCGCCCGCCCGTCCGAGATCGTCCTCACCACCGGTGGCACCGAGAGCGACAATCTCGCCGTCAAGGGCATGTTCTGGGCCCGCCGAGCGCAGGACCCGCGCCGCACCCGGGTGCTGGTCTCCGCGATCGAGCACCACGCCGTGCTGGAGTCCGCCGAGTGGCTGGTCGAGCACGAGGGCGCCGAGCTGCGCCTGCTCGACGTCGACGAGCTGGGCCGGGTGCGCCCGGAGGTCCTGCGGGCCGCGCTCGCCGAGGCCCCGGACGCGAACGGCGTCGTCTCGGTGATGTGGGCGAACAACGAGGTCGGGACGGTCAACCCGATCCGCGAGCTCGCCGCCGTCGCCGGGGAGTTCGGCGTGCCGCTGCACACCGACGCCGTCCAGGCCGTCGGGATCCTGCCGATCGACTTCGCCGCGAGCGGCGCGGCCGCGCTCACCCTCACCGGGCACAAGCTGGGCGGGCCCTACGGCGCCGGCGCGCTGCTCCTGGGCCGCGACGTCCCCTGCGCCCCGCTGCTGCACGGCGGCGGCCAGGAGCGGGACGTCCGCTCCGGGACCCTCGACGCGCCGTCGGTGATCGGGCTGGCCGCCGCGGTCGAGCACGCCGTGGCGGACATGCCGCGCCGCGCCGCGGAGTCGTCCGGCTGCGGGACGAACTGGTCGCGAAGGTGCGCGAGCTGGTCCCGGACGCGACGCTCAACGGGGATCCCGGCACGGGCACGGTCGACGGCGGGCCGTCCCGGCTGCCCGGCAACGCCCACCTGAGCTTCCCCGGCTGCGAGGGCGACAGCCTGCTGATGCTGCTCGACGCCCACGGCATCGAGTGCTCCACCGGCTCGGCCTGCACCTCCGGCGTCTCCCAGCCCAGCCACGTGCTGCTCGCGATGGGCGCGAGCGAGGCGGTGGCGCGCGGCTCGCTGCGGTTCTCCATGGGGCACACCAGCACGGACGCCGACGTGCGCGCGGTGATCGACGTGATCGCGCCCGTCGTCGAGCGGGCGCGGCGCGCGAGCGCCGGCAGCGCGCGCCGGGCCGCGGGGGTGGCCGCGTCGTGAGGCTGCAGCGCCGATGAGGATCCTGGCCGCCATGTCCGGCGGGGTGGACTCCGCCGTCGCCGCCGCGCGCGCCGTCCGGGCGGGACACGACGTCGTCGGGGTGCACCTGGCCCTCTCCCGCACCCGGGACGCGCTGCGCTCCGGCTCGCGGGGCTGCTGTTCCCGCGAGGACGCCGCGGATGCCGCCCGCGCCGCGGACGTGCTGGGCATCCCGTACTACGTGTGGGACCTCTCGGAGGAGTTCGCCGAGGACGTGGTCGACGACTTCGTGGCGAGCTACGCCGCGGGCGAGACCCCGAACCCGTGCCTGCGCTGCAACGAGAAGATCAAGTTCGCGGCGGTGCTGGAGAAGGCGCTCGCCCTGGGCTTCGACGCCGTGTGCACCGGCCACTACGCGCGGCTCGAGGACGGCGCCCTGCGCCGGGCCGTCGACGCGGACAAGGACCAGTCCTACGTCCTCGCGGTGCTCACCGAGCACCAGCTCGCCCACGCGATGTTCCCCATCGGGGACACCCGCAAGCCGGACGTGCGCGCGGAGGCGGAGGAGCTCGGCCTGCGGGTCGCGCAGAAGCCGGACAGCCACGACATCTGCTTCATCCCGGACGGGGACACGCGCGCCTTCCTCGCCTCGCGGATCGGCGAGAAGCCGGGCGAGATCGTCGACGCCGAGAGCGGCGAGGTCCTCGGCCGGCACGCCGGCGTGCACGGGTTCACCGTCGGGCAGCGCAAGGGGATCGGCGTGGACCGCCCCGCGGCCGACGGCCGGCCCCGCTACGTGCTGGGCATCGAGCCCGTCAGCGGCACCGTGCGGGTCGGCCCCGAGCGCGCCCTGGCCGTCTCGACGATCGTGGCGCGCCGCCCGGTCTGGGGCTCCGGGGCCGCGCCGGACGGCCCGTTCGCCGCGACCGTGCAGGTCCGGGCGCACGGGGGGATCACCACGGCCGAGGTCGTCCCGGCCGCGGACGGCGACGTCCGCGTCGCGCTGACGGAGCCGCTGCGCGGGGTAGCGCCCGGGCAGGCCGTGGCGTTCTACCGGCCGGACGCGGGCGGGGACGTCGTGCTGGGCTCGGCGACGATCGCGTCCACCGGCTGATCGACGTCGACGACATCGCGGTCGCGGCCGTCCCCCTGGGGTGGACGCGCCGGGGTCGGGTGTGACACTCGTCGGATGAGCACTCCGGAAGGCCCCGATCCCCTCGCCGCCGCGCTCGCCGCGGCAGGTCTCGGCGGGGTGGCGCCGGGGAGACCGTGCCCCCGGCGCCCCGCTTCGAGGTGACCGAGGAGCCCGAGCCCGAGGACACCGGGCCGGTCGAGCTCTGGTCACCCGGCGCCGCGACGGGCCTCGGTCCGCTCCCCGGCACGGATCCGCGCGAGGCCGCGGCGACCGTCGTCGGCGAGCTCCCGCTGCTGCCGCACCTGCCCGCTTCCCCGCGCGCGGCGTCGGCGCGGACCCGATCGGGCGCACCGCCGCCCTGCTCGTGGACCTCGCGGTGGAGGTCGTCCCGAGCGGCTGGCGGGTCACCGCGCGCCCCGGCAAGGACCATCGCCGCGCCGTCGACCTGCTGCGCAGGGACGTCGATGCCTTCGACGAGGCCTGCGACGGCCCGCGACCCGCATGGGTGAAGGTGCAGGCGGTGGGGCCGTGGTCGCTCGCGGCGGGGATCGAGACGATGAGCGGCCACCGCATCCTCACCGACCGCGGCGCCGTCCGGGAGTTCTCCGCGAGCCTGGCCGAGGGGCTCCGCGGTCACGTCGCCGAGGTCGCCGCCCGGACCGGCGCGCGCGTCCTCGTCCAGCTCGACGAGCCGCAGCTGCCGGAGGTGCTGGCGGGGTTGCTGCCGACGGCGTCGGGCTACGGCACCGTCCGGTCGGTCTCCGAGCAGGACGCCGCGGACGGCCTGCGGGAGCTCATCTCCGCGATCGGGGCGCCGGTCGTCGTCCGCTGCGGGGCGGACCGGCCGCCGCTGGATCTCCTGTCCGACGTCGGCGCGGTCGCGCTGGCCGTCGACGCCACCCGGCGGTCGATCTCGGGGGCCACGGCCGTCCCGGCCGCCCTCGACGCCATCGGCCGGATCTGGGACACCGGAATGCCGCTGTTCCTCGGCATGGTCCCGGCCCGCCCGATGGAGCGGACCCCGGAGATCAAGGACCTGGCCCAGCGGGCCTTCGACCTCGCGGACCGCCTGGGCTTCGCCCGCGTCCGCCTCGCCGAGCTGGCCGTCCCGACCCCGAACACCGGGCTCGCGAACGCGACCCCGGACTGGGCCCGCACCGCGATGGAGCTGTGCCGGCGCATCGGGCAGGCGTTCACCGACCCCGAGTGACGCGGGGCCCCCCAGCGAGGGCGCGGACACGAACGAACGTTCGCAACTAGTGGGCGAGTGGGGCCTCGAGCAAAGCGAGCGCGTAGCGGGCGTGCTGCTCGGCGAGCTGGCCCCGGGAGAGCCGGCCCTCGGGCCGGTACCAGGTGGCGATCGCGCCGACCGTCGAGAGGATGGCGCGCGCGGCGTCCGCCGGGTAGGGCGTGCGGAACTCCCGGTCCTCGACGCCCTGGTCCACGATCCGTTCGAAGATCCGCTGGGTCTCGTCCCGCTCCGCGATCAGCCGGTCCCGGTCCTCGCCGCCCAGGTACCGCACCTCGCTCGTGGACACGAGCATGGCGACCTGGTGGTCGACCACGAAGCCCACGTAGGCGCGCACGGCCTCGCGCATCCGCGGACCGGCGGAGTCACCCGCGTCGTCCACCGCGCGGCGGATCCGGGCGGACAGTTCGTCGTTCGCGTGCCGGAGCACCTCGGCGAGTAGCCGGGACTTCGACGGGAAGTAGTTGTAGAGGTTCGAGAGGCTGGTGCCCGCCCGCTTCGCGACGGTCCGCATCGAGGCGCCGTTGAAGCCCTCCGCGCCGAACGCGTCCAGCGCCGCGTTGAGGATGGCCGCCTCGTTCCCGCGGCCGGTGTCGGCGATCAGCACCGCAGGGGAACGATCGTTCATGCACCCAAGGTTAGCCGGTCGGGACGATGTTCACCCGCGGCCCGCTTCGACGAGGTCGCGGAAGCGCCGGAGGTCGGCCCGCAGGCCGCGCCGCAGGACGGCCCGGGCGAGCGGGGCGTAGAAGCGCTCCGCCCCCGTCGGGCGCACGCGGGTGTGCAGGGCGATCCGGCAGCGTCCCGGGCCGAGCGGGGTCACCTCGCGCGAGCCCTCGGCGTCGACCCCGGACGTCGTGCGCCAGGTGAACCGCAGGCCGGGGCCCGTGGTCACCACCTCGCCGTCGTTGTGCAGGGTCCGGCCCGCGAATCGCATCCGTTCGGCCGTGACCGTCCCGGGCGTCGCGGGTCCGGGCGGCGTCGGGACCATCGACTCGACGGCGCCGCGCCACTCGGCGTCCCGTGCGTAGTCCGCGAGCACGGCCCACGCGTCGTCCGCCGGGCAGGCGGCCTCGAGAGCCGCGGAGAACTCGATCACCGTAGACGGGCGACCGCCGACGCCTCCTGCTCTGTTCATGTGCCAAAAAGTACGGCGTCGAAAAGTACGACGTCAAGGGTTTCGTGGTCGAACTATGCTGCGTCCGTGGCGGACCAGGACCCGATCGACCGGATCGTCGAGCAGTGGCGCACCGAGCGCCCCGACCTCGACGCCGCCGCGCTGGACGCGATGGCGACCTTCGGCAGGCTGGGCCGGATGGCGGCGGTCGCGGCGCCCCTCGTCGAGCGCACGTTCACCCGATTCGGCCTCTCCACCGGGGACTTCGACGTCCTGGCCGCCCTGCGCCGCAGCGGTTCCCCGTTCACGCTGACGCCCACCGTCCTCGCCCGGACGCTCATGCTCTCGCCGGCCGCGATGACGAACCGGCTGGACCGGCTCGAGGCCGCCGGGCACGTCGAGCGGCGGCTGGACCCGGAGAACCGGCGCAGCATGCTGGTCACACTGACCGCGGCCGGCCGCAGGACGGTCGACGACGTGGTGGTGGAACACGTCGACAACGAGCGGGAGCTGTTGTCCGTCCTGTCCGCCGCGGACCGCCGCCGCCTCGACGACCTGCTGCGCCGCCTGCTCGGCGGCCTGGAGGACGCCGGCGGCTGAGCCGTCGCGCCGGTGGACCCGGGTCGGGCGAATCGCGGACGTCGTCGGCTGCGTGCGTCGGTGACTGTCGGACCCGCGCACTAGCCTGCATCCCGTGAGTCCAGAGATCTCGACGAGCTCCGTTCCCGACGCCGTACGGGAGCGGCACGCCCGGCTGGCCACGGAGGTCGCGGACCACCAGTTCCGCTACTACGTGCTGGACGCCCCGGTCGTGTCCGACGGCCAGTTCGACGCGCTGTGGCGTGAGCTGGTCGCGCTGGAGGAGGAGCATCCCGAGCTCCGCACCCCGGACTCGCCCACGCAGAAGGTCGGCGGGAAGTTCTCCACGGACTTCACCGCGTACGACCACCTCGAGCGCATGCTCAGCCTGGACAACGCGTTCTCCGAGGAGGAGCTGCGCACCTGGGCGGACCGGGTCACCAAGGAGCTCGGGACGGACCTGCACTACCTCTCCGAGCTCAAGATCGACGGGCTCGCGGTGAACCTGCTCTACGAGAACGGCCTGCTCACCCGGGCCCTCACCCGTGGGGACGGGCGCACCGGCGAGGACATCACGCTCAACATGCGGACCCTGGCCGAGGTGCCCGAGCGGTTGACCGGGACGGACGAGTTCCCGGTGCCGGAGCTGGTCGAGGTGCGCGGCGAGGTCTACTTCCGGCTCGAGGACTTCCAGCGGCTCAACGCGTCCCTCGTCGAGGCGGGGAAGGCGCCGTTCGCGAACCCGCGCAACACCGCCGCGGGCTCGTTGCGGCAGAAGGACCCGCGCGTCACCGCCTCGCGGAACCTACGGCTGATCTGCCACGGCCTCGGCAGGCGCAAGGGGTTCACCCCGATCACGCAGTCGCACTCCTACCAGGCGCTGCAGGCCTGGGGCCTGCCCGTCTCCAGCCGGACGAAGGTCTTCGGCGGGCCGAAGGCGATCGACGAGGTCGTCGCGTTCGTCGCGTACTGGGGCGAGCACCGCCACGACATCGAGCACGAGATCGACGGCGTCGTGGTCAAGGTGGACGAGGTCTCGCTGCAACGCCGCCTCGGGTCGACGTCGCGGGCCCCCCGCTGGGCGATCGCCTACAAGTACCCGCCGGAGGAGGCCACCACCCGGCTCCTGGACATCCAGGTCAACGTGGGCCGCACCGGCCGGGTCACCCCGTTCGCGCAGATGGAGCCGGTGCTGGTCGCGGGGTCCACGGTCGCGATGGCCACCCTGCACAACGCGGACGAGGTGCGCCGCAAGGGCGTGCTGATCGGGGACCGGGTCGTCATCCGCAAGGCCGGCGACGTCATCCCGGAGGTGCTCGGCCCGGTCATCGAGGTCCGGGACGGCAGTGAGCGCGAGTTCGTCATGCCCACCCACTGCCCGGAGTGCGGCACCGAGCTGGTGCGGCAGAAGGCCGGGGACGTGGACCTGCGCTGCCCGAACTCCCGCTCCTGCCCCGCGCAGCTGCGGGAGCGGCTCTTCCACGTCGCGGGCCGCGGCGCGTTCGACATCGAGGGGCTCGGCTACGAGGCCGCCACCGCGCTGCTCACCTCGGGCGTCGTCACGGACGAGGGAGACGTCTTCTCCCTCACCGAGGAGGACCTGCTCCGGGTCGATCTGTTCCGCACCAAGGCGGGCGCGCTCTCGGCGAACGGCGGCAAGCTGCTGGCCAACCTGGAGTCGGCGAAGGACCGGCCGCTGTGGCGGGTGCTGGTCGGGCTGTCGATCCGGCACGTCGGGCCCACCGCGGCCCAGGCCCTGGCCCGGGAGTTCTCCTCGATGGAGGCCATCGAGGAGGCGGCCGCGCGGGCCGCGGAGGAGACCGAGAAGGCCGGGGTGGAGATCACCTCGGACGGCACCGAGGAGGACGCTCCTGACGCCGTCCCGCCGGCGGCGGGCGGCCCGGACGTGGCGGCCTCCGACGCGGAGCCGGACCCGGAGGCGCTCGCCGCGGAGGCGGAGAAGGCGGCCAGGGCCGCCACCCGGGCCCAGGCCAAGGCCGTCGCCGCCGCGCTCGCCCCGATCGCGCAGGTCGACGGCGTCGGCCCCACCATCGCCGCCGCCGTCCGGGACTGGTTCACGGTGGACTGGCACCGGGACGTCGTCGCGAAATGGCGGGCGGCGGGCGTGCGGATGGTCGACGAGGTGGACGACTCGGTCCCGCGCACGCTCGAGGGGATGTCGATCGTCGTCACCGGCTCGATGGAGAACTTCTCCCGGGACGAGGCCAAGGAGGCGATCATGGCCCGCGGCGGCCGCGCGGCCGGCTCGGTCTCCAAGAAGACCGCGTTCGTGGTGGCGGGCGAGGCACCCGGGTCGAAGTACGACAAGGCGGTCGAGATCGGGGTGCCGGTCCTGGACGAGGCGGGCTTCCGGGTACTGCTCGAGCAGGGTCCGGACGCAGCGCTGGGCGCTGCCGGCGCGGCGCCCGCACAGTCGTGACCGAACCGTGATGAACCGCGCCACCAGCGGGAACGAAGACCACCGAGGGCGTCCCGGCGGGCGGGTGACACACGCTCGTGCGGTTCCGCTCCTCCTGGCTCCGCCGTCGTACGCGTACTGACTAGGCTCTCCGCTTTCCGGGGACGAGAGGTGGGAGCACGGTGCTGCAGGCGGTTCTGAACGGTTCGCGTCCGGAGGACGCGCACCCGGCGCTGCCCGTGCTCGCCCGCCATCTGGCGCGGGACGCCCGCGCGGTGGCCCGCCTGGGCATCTCGTCCGTGCACGTGCATCCGCGGGACCCCCACGGCCAGGAGACGATCGAACCCGTGCACGTCGGGGACGCCGTGGCGCTCATGCGCCAGGAGGCCCCGGTCATGGAGATCGGCGTGACCACCGGCCGCTGGATCCAGCCGGACCCGCGCAAGCGCATCGAGGCCGTCCTCGCCTGGGGGCGGCTCGGGGTCGGCAAGCCGGACGTCTGCTCGGTCAACGTCCACGAGAAGGGCTGGATCGACGTCTGCAACGCCGCCGCCTCGGTGGGTATCGGCGTCGAGCTCGGCGTCTGGACCAGCGGGGACGCGGTGACCTTGCGCCAGCAGGGCGTCCCGCCGAGCACCGTGCGGGTGCTCGCGGAGTCCACCGTGACGGACCCGGAGACGGCGGTCGCCGAGGCCGTCCGGATCCTGCGGGCGCTCGGGCAGCTCCCGGTCCCGGTCCTCCTGCACGGCGAGGAGGACGGGGCCTGGCCGGTGCTGGAGTACGCGATGCGGATGGGCATCGACACCCGGATCGGCTTCGAGGACGTCCTGGTCCGCCCGGACGGCTGGCTCGCCACCGGCAACGACGACCTCGCCCGCGCCGCCCTCGCCATCCGGGTCTGAGCCCCGGCGGACGTGCCACGCCGGGAACCCGCAACCGGAACGCGGCGGCTACCCGCAGAGTTCCGCCCGCAAACGACTGAGTCGTCACTCCTCGCTCGTGTCTTGTTGGTCCCGCAACAGATCCCGGACCCAGGACGTGGGCCAGACCGTGGCCTCTTGTGGTGATCGCTCAATACCGTTGATGCCATGAGTGCAGTAGGTCGGTTCGGACGCAGTCTCGGCAGCCGCGTGGGGCGCCGTGCGCGGTCGGCCGCGCACCTGCTGACGACGCCGTTGCTGCCCGACGACGTCCTCGGCACCCTCAACCCGATGTGGTCCCGGCGCGATCCGCGGGCCCGGGTCGTGCGGGTCCGCCGGGAGACCGCGGACACCACGACGCTGTTCCTGCGCCCCGGCGCGCCGTTCGCCACGCACCGGCCCGGCCAGTTCATCGGCATCGGGCTGCGGCTCGACGGCGTGTGGCACTGGCGCACCTACTCGGTGACGTCGCGGCCCGGGGACGAGCTGCTCGCCGTCACCGTGACCGCGGTCCCGGGCGGGAGGATGTCCGGGCTGCTCGCCCACGGCACCCCCGCGGGGTCCGTCGTCGCCCTCGGCCCGGCGGCCGGCGAGTTCGTCCTCCCGGAGCCCACGCCCGAGAAGCTGCTGTTCGTCACCGCGGGCAGCGGGATCACCCCGGTCATGGGGATGCTCCGCGCGCTGCCGCGGAACGCGCTGTCCGGTGCCGTCCTCGTGCACTGCGACCGCACGCCGGCGGACGTCGTGTTCGGCCCGGAGCTCCGCGAGCTCGCTTCGACGAGCGGCCTGCGGCTCGTCGAGCGGCACACCGCGCTGCACGGCCGGCTCACCCCCGCCGCGCTCGCGGACGAGGTGCCGGACTGGGCCGCCCGCGAGACCTGGGCCTGCGGACCCGGCGGCCTGCTCGACGACCTGGGGGAGTTCTGGTCCCGGGAAGCCGACCCGGACACCCTGCACGTCGAGCGCTTCCGCCCGCCCGCCCTGCGCGGCACCGAGGGCACGGGCGGCCGGATCACCTTCGCGGCGAGCGGCATCACCGCCGACGCCGCCCCCGAGACCCCCGTCCTGGTCGCCGGCGAGGACGCCGGCGCCCTGCTGCCCAACGGCTGCCGGATGGGCATCTGCCACACCTGCGTCGGCAAGCTCCGCGCCGGTGCGGTCCGCGACCTGCACACCGGGGAGCTGATCGACGCCGCGGAGACGCCCGACCGTCCCGTCCGAACGTGCGTCACCGCTCCCACCGGCGACATCACCCTCGATCTGTGAGCGCGCGACCTGTCACCACAGAGCTCGCGCCGTCAGGAGACATGCCAGTGACCCTCACCGCCAGCACCCGCCCGACCCCCGTTGCGACGACTCCGACCAAGGCCCCGCGCACCAGCGCCGCCGCCCACCTGACCGACGAGCAGGTCGAGGCGCTCGGCGCCGAGCTCGACGCGATCCGGGACGAGGTCATGGGGTCCCGCGGCGAGCGGGACGCCCGCTACATCCACAAGGTGCTGCTCGCGCAGCGCTCGCTCGAGGTCGGCGGCCGCGCTCTGCTGCTGTTCTCAAAGTTCCCGCCCGCCTGGCTCGCCGGTACCGCGGCGCTGTCCGTGGCCAAGATCCTGGACAACATGGAGCTCGGCCACAACATCCTGCACGGCCAGTGGGACTGGATGCGGGACGCGAAGATCCACTCGACGAAGTGGGAGTGGGACCACGCGGACCCGTCGGAGTTCTGGCAGAAGTCGCACAACTTCGAGCACCACACGTTCACCAACATCGAGGGCCTGGACCGCGACCTCGGCTACTCCATCATGCGCGTCACGCCCGAGCAGGAGTGGTCGCCGAAGTACCTGATCCAGCCGCTCACGAACCTCGGCCTCTCGCTGATCTTCGAGTGGGGCATCGCGATCTACGACATCGAGCTGGACCGGGTCCAGTCCGGCGAGAAGTCGTGGAAGGAGGCCAGGAAGAGCATCGGCACGATCCTCCGCAAGGTGCGCAAGCAGCTCGCGAAGGACTACGTCGTCTACCCGCTGCTCTCCGGCCCGTCGGCGCTGAACACGATCGCGGCGAACTTCACCGCGAACACCGTGCGCAACCTGTGGAGCCACGCGGTCATCTTCTGCGGGCACTTCCCGGACGGCACCGAGACGTTCGACGAGTCCCGTCTCGAGGGCGAGACCCGTGGCCAGTGGTACGTCCGGCAGATGCTCGGCTCGGCCAACCTGTCCGGGGGAAGACCTTCCACCTGATGACGGGGAACCTGAGCCACCAGATCGAGCACCACCTGTTCCCGGACATGCCCAGCAACCGCTACGCCGAGATCGCGCCGCGGGTGAAGGACATCTGCGAGCGCTACGGCCTGCCGTACACGATCGGCTCGCTGCCGCGGCAGTACGGCAAGGTGCTCCGCAAGATCGCCCGCCTGGCGTTCCCGGGTGGACACGAGCGCTACGGCACCCCGGTCGCGGAGCAGGCCCCGCGGGTCCGCCCGCTGGCCGTCGCCCCGCGTGCGGACGCGGCCGGCCCCGCCCGCCTCGCCTCCTGACGCTCACCCACAGGTCACGGGTCCGCGCACACGTTCCACCGTGTGCGCGGACCCGTTTCCATCGGCGTGAGCGGCCCTGGTGTGTGAGCGGCCCTGTGTGTGAGCGACCTTGGGCGTGACCGGTTCAGCGGCCGTCGCGGACGCGGAGGCCGACCTCGATCTCCAGCCGCGCGGTGGGGTCGTCGAGCGCGCCCCCGTAGGCCTCGCGCAACTGCGCGAGGCGGTAGCGCACCGTCTGCGGGTGGACGTGCAGGGCGGCAGCCGCGACGGTGACGTCCCCGTGCGCGTCCAGCCAGGCCCGCAGCGTCTCCTCGCTGCGCGCCGCGGCGCCCGCGGGCAGGTCCCGCAGCGGCCCGAGGGCCTTCTCCCGCAGGTCCGCGGCCAGGTCCGGGTCCGCGCCCAGCAGCAGCTCGACGAGGTGCGCGTCCGCGTGCAGCAGCGCCTCGTCCGGCTTCCCGAGAAGCCCCGACGCGTGCAGCGGCCACGCGGCCCGCGCCCGGGCGACCGACCGGAACGTCTCCGCGACGGGCACGAGCGGGCCGAGCACGGCCCGTCGACCGCGCAGGGCACCCACCGCGGCGTCCAGCGCCGCGTCCAGCCCGCCCACGCGCACCGCGGGCAGGACCGCGAGCCCCACCGGGTCCAGGTCCGCCGCGATCGCGCCGGGCACCCGCGCGGCCACCTCCACCGCGTCCGGCACGACGAGCGCGACCACCTTCGCCGGCACGGTCCAGCCGGCGGCGACGGCGAGCCGTTCGATCTCCGGCGCAGCGGTCGGGGGGCGCCGGGCCAGGGCCTCGACGAGCGCGTGCCGCCGGGTCTGCACCGAGCCGGCGTGCGAGGCGTCCTCCTCGGCCCAGCCCGCGACCGACGCCGCGGACAGCTGCTCGACGTAGCCGAACAGCGCCTCGGCGAGCGCGAAGATGGTCTCGGGCGGCAGGTCGTGCGCGGCTCCGCGGCTGCCGAGCTCCTGCCACGCCGTGCGGGTGCCGATCTGGTAGGCCGACTGCAGCGCGGCGAGCGTGCGGCCCTCGCGGTGCTCGATGCGGCCCAGCTCGCGGTAGATGCGGGTGTCCGGCAGCTCTGTGTCCGAGCCCAGCAGCGCGATGAACTGCTCCAGCGCCACCGAGACGCCCTCGGTGATGCGCTCGCCGAACCGCCCGGTCAGCGGCCGCGCGTACTCCGGGACCTGGACGCGGACCGCTGCGACGATCGCGTCCGTCGTCGCCACGAAGGCGGGACGCAACGCCGCGCCGACGCTCGCCGGCACCCGCGCCCAGGGGCGACCCATGGTCGACAGCGTCTCAGCTGCCGAGCACGGTGGCGACGATCCCGGCCAGGTGGGTGAGCCGCGCCAGCTCCGACGGCCGGAAGCCCGGCCCGCCCGGGCGGCCGACCACCAGGGCCTTCGCGGGCTCACGGGTGCCGAACGGGGCCGCCGCAATCTCGGTGTCCAGCGCGCACCACGGCTCCGGCACCCAGTGCTGCTCCGGGTCCACGACCATCGCCTTGCTCAGCGGCAGCCACGGCAGGTCCCCGGCCCGGGTCTCCGGGGCGGCCTGGCTCTCCGCCAGCCGGTAGGACCGCCCGTCGTCGCGGACGGCGACGATCGCCCACCCGGCCCGGAACAGCCGCGGCACCTCCTCCGCGAGCCGGCGGAGGCCGTGCTCGGGGTCCGAGGCGATCTCGTCGACGAGCTCCAGCTCCCGATGGGTGTCCAGGCGGCCGGTGTAGGGGCGCACGGACTCGACCTGCACCCCGGGCACGGCCTCCGCGGCGGTGATCAGCACGTCCGGCGGCCGGCCCGAGGGGAGCTCGACGGCGAGGTCGTCGACGGCCTGCCCGTCGGTCCGCTCCACGACGTCCACGCCGAGGATGTCCGCGCCGGCACCACCGAGTGCGGTGGCGACCGCTCCCAGGATGCCCGGCTCGTCCGGGAGAACCACCCGGAGCAGGAACGACACGCCTCCACGCCTCCTCGTCCACCCCGGCGTCGGCACCGGGTCTTCCGGGACGCACGCGCCCCGGCCACCGGGGAGCGCCGGCGGGGCACTGCACCGTGATCCTGCCAAACGCCGTCGGCGAGCGGCGCGGTGCCGTCGACGCCCGGTCCGTGGTGCGCCGGGCGGCAGGTCGCGCGGGGGCCGGACGGAACCGTGTCGAACGCTGTCGCCGACCGGGCCTAGACTGGGTGTACGGGCTCGCCGTCGCCGGCGTCCCGGGCGTCGAGGCCGGTCACGAGCAGGTGCCCGCGCTGCCGGCCGCCCCGCCCGCCAAGCATCGCACCAGGGTCCTCGGGCCCGCTCACGTTCTCTCGAGGAGGGACATGTCCGCCGAACCAGGGGCCATCTCCCGGGACGAGGTCGCGCACCTCGCCCGGTTGGCCCGGCTGGCCGTCACCGACGTCGAGCTCGACGTCTTCGCCGGCCAGCTCGACGTCATCCTCGGCGCCGTCGCCCGCGTGGGCGAGGTCGCCGCCGAGGACATCCCGCCGACGTCGCACGCGGTCCCGCTGCAGAACGTGTTCCGGCCGGACGTCCGTCGCCCGGGCCTCAGCCAGGAGCAGGCGCTCTCCGGGGCCCCCGCGGCCGAGGACGGCCGCTTCCGCGTGCCGCGCATCCTGGGAGAAGAGGCATGAGCGCCGACCTGACCCGGCTCGACGCGAGCACGCTCGCGGAGAAGATCCACTCTCGGGAGGTGTCCGCCGTCGAGGTGGCGCAGGCCCACCTGGACCGCATCACCGCCGTCGACGGGGACGTGCACGCGTTCCTGCACGTCGCGGGTGAGGCGGCGCTCGCCTCCGCCGCGCTGGTCGACGAGTCGATCGCCGCCGGAACCCCGCCGGTGTCCCCGCTGGCCGGGGTGCCGCTGGCGCTCAAAGACGTGTTCACCACCGTCGACATGCCCACGACCGTGGGCTCGCGGATCCTCGAGGGCTGGCGCCCGCCCTACGACGCCACGGTCACGGCCAGGCTGCGCGCCGCCGGGATCACGATCCTGGGCAAGACGAACATGGACGAGTTCGCGATGGGCTCCTCCACCGAGTACTCGGCCTACGGGCCCACGCGCAACCCGTGGGACCTCTCGCGCATCCCCGGCGGCTCGGGCGGCGGGTCCGCCGCGGCGCTGGCCGCGTTCGAGGCCCCGCTGGCGATCGGCACGGACACCGGCGGCTCCATCCGTCAGCCCGCGGCCGTCACCGGCACCGTCGGCGTCAAGCCCACCTACGGCGGCGTCTCCCGCTTCGGGCTCGTGGCCTGCGCGTCCTCGCTGGACCAGGGCGGGCCGTGCGCCCGCACCGTGCTGGACGCCGCGTTGCTGCACGAGGTCATCGGCGGGCACGACCCGCTCGACTCCACCTCCATCGACGCGCCGGTCCCGGCCGTCGTCGAGGCGGCGCGCCGCGGCGCGTCCGGGGACCTGTCCGGCGTGCGCATCGGGGTGGTCCGCGAGCTGGGCGGCGAGGGCTACCAGCCCGGCGTCCGCGCCTCGTTCGACGCCGCGCTGCGCCGGCTGGAGAAGCTGGGCGCGGACGTCGTCGAGGTGTCCGCCCCGCACTTCGAGTACGGCCTGGCCGCGTACTACCTGATCCTGCCGAGCGAGGTGTCGTCGAACCTCGCCCGGTTCGACGCCATGCGCTACGGCCTGCGCGTCGACGGCTCCGGGGCAGCCAGCGCCGAGGAGGTCATGGCGGCCACCCGTGAGGCCGGGTTCGGCCCCGAGGTCAAGCGCCGGATCATGCTCGGCACCTACGCCCTGTCGTCCGGGTACTACGACGCGTACTACGGCCAGGCGCAGAAGGTCCGCACCCTGATCAGCCGGGACTTCGCCGCAGCCTTCGAGCAGGTCGACGTCCTGGTCTCGCCCACGGCGCCCACCACGGCGTTCCGGCTCGGGGAGAAGGTGGACGACCCGCTGGCCATGTACCTCAACGACCTCGCGACCATCCCGACGAACCTGGCCGGCGTGGCCGGGATGTCGGTCCCGTCGGGGCTGGCCGAGGAGGACGGGCTGCCCGTCGGGCTGCAGATCATGGCGCCCGCCCTGGGCGAGGCCGTGATGTACCGGGTGGGTGCGGCCTTCGAGGCCGCCCGCAACGCCGACGAGTCGGGCCCGCTGATCGCCCGCATCCCGGAGCTGGAGGTTGCCCGATGACCGCGCCGACGCTGGTCGACTACGACGAGGTCGTGGAGAGGTTCGACCCGACGCTCGGGCTCGAGGTCCACGTCGAGCTGTCCACGAACACCAAGATGTTCTGCGGCTGCCCCACGGAGTTCGGCGCCGAGCCGAACACCCAGGTCTGCCCGACGTGCCTCGGCATGCCCGGCTCGCTCCCGGTCGTCAACCGCAGCGCGGTGGAGGCCGCGATCCGGATCGGCCTGGCGCTGAACTGCTCGATCGCGCCGTGGGGCCGGTTCGCGCGGAAGAACTACTTCTACCCGGACATGCCCAAGAACTTCCAGACCAGCCAGTACGACGAGCCGATCGCCGTCGACGGGTACCTGGACGTCGAGCTCGACGACGGGACCGTCGTCCGCGTGGAGATCGAGCGCGCGCACATGGAGGAGGACACCGGGAAGTCGCTGCACGTCGGCGGCGCCACCGGCCGCATCCACGGTGCGGAGTACTCGCTGCTGGACTACAACCGGGCGGGCGTCCCGCTGATCGAGATCGTCACGAAGATGATCCCGGACACCGGTGCCCGCGCGCCCGAGGTGGCGCGCGCCTACGTCACGCAGCTGCGGGACCTGATCAAGTCCCTCGGCGTCTCCGACGTCCGGATGGACCAGGGCTCGATGCGGTGCGACGTCAACCTGTCGCTGTCGCCCAAGGGCTCCGGCGTGCTCGGCACCCGCACCGAGACCAAGAACGTCAACTCGCTGCGGTCGGTCGAGCGGGCCGTCCGATACGAGATGACCCGCCAGGCGGCCGTCCTGCTCGACGGCGGTGAGATCGTCCAGGAGACGCGGCACTTCGAGGAGCAGTCCGGCACCACCCGGGCCGGACGGCGCAAGGAGACCTCCGAGGACTACCGCTACTTCCCGGAGCCCGACCTGGTCCCGATCGCCCCCTCGGAGGAGTGGGTCGAGGAGCTGCGCGGGACGCTGCCCGAGCTGCCGTGGGAGCGCCGCAGGCGCATCTCCGCGGAGTGGGGCCTCACGCCCGAGGAGCTCCGGGACCTCGTCAACGCCGGGGCGCTGGACCTCATCGAGGCCACCGTCGCCGCGGGTGCGCCCGCGGGCGAGGCCCGCTCGTGGTGGGTCGCGTACCTGACCCAGCAGGCCAACACCGCCGGCGTCGCACTCGAGGAGCTCCCGATCACGCCGGAGCAGGTGGCCCGGGTGATCGAGCTGATCTCCTCCGGCGAGCTGAACAACAAGCTCGCCCGCCAGGTCGTCGACGGCGTGCTCGCCGGCGAGGGCGAGCCGGACGACGTGGTGGAGAAGCGCGGCCTCAAGGTCGTCTCGGACGACGGCGCCCTGATCGCCGCGGTCGACGAGGCCCTCGCGGCCCAGCCGGACGTCGTCGAGAAGATCAGGAGCGGCAAGGTCCAGGCCGCGGGCGCGATCGTGGGCGCGGTCATGAAGGCCACCCGGGGGCAGGCCGACGCCAAGCGGGTCCGAGAGCTGATCATCGAAAGGTGCAGCTGACGCTGCCCGTGCGCGGGTGACGTCGTTCCGGCGACGTTATCCGCGCACGACCTTCTGTCCACAGGTCGTCCGCGCACGGGCGGCGTCAGCTGCGCGACTCACCCCCACCCGAGGGTGGCTGGATGCGGATGACCCGGTCATCGCTCGGGACCGGCTTGCCGCCGTCCTTGTTCACGGTCCCCAGCCACAGCAGCCCGTCGGGCGCGGGTGCGACGGCGTCGAGGCGGCCGTAGACCCCCGTCAGCATCGTCTCCGGGTTGCCGGTGAACGTCCCGTCCGGCGCCGGGTGCAGCACCGAGACCGCGGTCCCGCCGGTCAGCCCCACGACGATCACGCCCGGCCGGGCGATGCAGCCCGCGACCCCGGGCCGGTCCGGCCAGTTCCACGCGGGCGACGGCAACGGGCCGGGCCCGACCCGCTGCAGGACGTCCCGGGTGCCCGTCCGGTCCGTCACCCACACCGACTGCGACGCCGGATCCACACAGATCCCGCCCGGCGCGCGGAGCCCGGAGCTCAGCACGGGTGACGCGGGGTTCGCGTTCCCCGCCGCCGGCCGGCCCAGGGTGTCGATCCGCAGCACCTTGCCGGCGAGCGACGTCGCCGGCGGCGCGGGGTCCCCGGCCGCGCCCGTCGCGACGAGCAAGGACCGGTCGACGTCGACGGCGAGCGCCCCGCGGTTGCCGGACGGTCCGCGGGGGATCCCGGTCAGGACCGGCTTCGGGGCCTCGTTCGGCGCGAGCCGCAGCACCCGGTTGTCCGCCGCCGTCGTCGCGTACGCGTAGACGAGCTGGTCCTCGGCGTAGGCGGGGGAGAGCACCAGGCCGGTGAGCCCGCCGCCGCCCGTCGCGTCGACCGGGACCGTCGTGACCAGCTCCGGGTCCGCGCCGCGGCGCACGCGCAGCACGCGGCCCGTCGTCCGCTCGGCGACCAGGGCGGACTGCGCGTCCGGCAGCACCGCGATCGCGCCGACGGGGTTCAGGCACGTGGCGACGACCTGCGGGTCCGCGTCGACGCAGCCCGTCGGCTCGCCACCTCCGCCACCTTCCTCGGAGCCGCCGCCGTTCGGGCCCGGCCGGCTCGGCGTCGGCGCCTGCTGCACCGACGGCGGGCCGCCGAGCTCGCCCTGGCCCTCGCGCTTCTCGGTCCAGTCCCGCGGGCTGTCGTCCGGGAACGTCGCACAGCCGGCGAGCAGGGCCCCGAGCATCCCGACGGCGAGCACGGCCCGTGCCACGCGGGTCCGCCGGAGTGATCGCACGGAGCCAGGCTAGGCGGGGGCAGGTGAGCGTCCGGTGAGCAGGTTACGGTCGGTGTCACAGCGATGACGGGGTCGAGCCCGCAGACAGGGAGAGCGATGAGTCCGACCGTGGTCCTGGTTCCCCACGACGAGGGGCTCGAGTTCCTCGCCGACGTCCCGGGGGTCCGCGCCGTCCGCTACGACCCGACGGGCGAGCTCCCCGCCGAGGCGGGCGAGGCCACGGTCCTCGTCCCGCCCTTCCTCGCCTCGGGCGACGTCGTCCGGATCACCGAGAAGCTGCCGGCGTTGAAGCTGGTCCAGCTGCTGACCGCCGGCGCCGAGGCCTGGATCGGCCGGCTCCCGGACGGCGTCGCGCTGTCCGACGCCAAGGGCGCGCACGGCGGTGCGACGGCCGAGTGGATCGTCGCCGCGCTGCTCGCCGTCTACCGGGAGATCCCGGGCTTCGTCCGTGCGCAGGAGCGCGCGGAGTGGGACCAGCACTCCACGGACGAGCTCGCCGGGAAGCGCGTGCTGATCGTCGGCGCGGGGGACGTCGCGGAGCACACGGTGCGCCGGCTGACGCCCTTCGAGGTGGAGACGACGCTGGTCGGCCGCACCGCGCGCGAGGGCGTCCACGGGATCGACGAGGTCCTGGACCTCCTCCCGCGCCACGACGCCTGCGTCGTGATCATCCCTCTGACGGACCAGACCCGCGGGCTCGTCGACGCGGAGTTCCTCGCCGCGATGCCGGACGGCGCGGTCCTGGTCAACGGGGCACGCGGCCCGGTCGCGGACACCGACGCCCTCGCCGCGGAGCTCGACAGCGGGAGGCTCCGCGCCGCCGTCGACGTGACGGATCCGGAGCCGCTGCCCGCGGACCACCCGCTCTGGAAGGCCCCGGGCCTGCTGCTGACCCCGCACGTCGGCGGCAGCGTCCCCGGTGCGCTGCGGCGGGCCTACCGCGTGGCGGCCGAGCAGATCGCGGTGTTCGCGCGCGGCGAGGAGCCGCCCAACCTCGTCGTCGACGGGTACTGACTCGTTATCCGAAACGCCAGGTCGCGGGCACCTCGGAGCTGGAGATCGCCGGTAACCTCCGGCGCATGACCGAACCGACCCGGCAGTTCGACCTCGGCACCCTGGGGGGCTCGCAGCCGCCGGAGGAACGCCCGGACCGCCGCCCGGTCAGCTGGACCGGCGGCGCGGATCTGGGGATGCTGCTGCTGCGTCTCGGCGTCGGCGGGCTGTTCTTCGCCCACGGCATGCAGAAGGTGTTCGGCATGTGGGGCGGCCTCGGCCTGTCCGCGACGACGGGCATCGTCTCCGCCCACGGCTTCACCTCCCAGGCGTCGACGCTCGCGTGGCTGCTCGGCGGCGGCGAGCTGATCCTCGGCGCGATGATCGTGCTGGGCCTGCTCACCCCGTTCGCGGCGGCCGGACTGCTCGCGATCAAGATCGTCGCGGTGGTCGTCAAGTGGGGAACGGTGCCGTTCTACGCGGCGGCCGCGCCGAACGCCCTGGAGCTCGACGTCCTGCTCGGCCTCGGCGCCGCCGCCCTGCTGTTCACCGGGGCGGGCCGGATCGCGCTCGACCGGGGCCGGACATGGCAGCGGCGGCCGCTGCCGTGGGCGTCGTTGTGCCTGGTCATCGGGGTGGGCGTCGCGCTGGCGGTGCTGTTCGGCCTGCGTCGGTGAGCTCGGACCCGTGGCTGCCCGCGGTGGGGCGGCGGCTGGGCGGTACGGCCGTCGTCGGGGGGCGCGCGCCGCTCGCCGGCGGGTACAGCTCGGGCGTCGTGGAGCGGGTGGACCTCGACGTCGACGGGCAGGCCGTCCCGGTCGTGGTGAAGCGGGCGAGCCCGGCCGAGGTCGCGGCGATGCGGGCCGTCGCGGTGGTCGAGGGAGATCTCGCGCCGCGCATGCTGGCCGCGGCGGGCGACGAGATCGTGCTCTCCTTCGTCGACGGGACGCCGCTCGCCGAGGGGCCCGACGTCCCGGTGCAGGCGTGGACCGCGCTGGCCCGGGTGCACGCGCACTGGTTCCGCAAGCGGCCCCGCGGCATCCCGGTCGTCGACGCGGGGTGGTGGCGCTCGCTGTGCGACCGGACGCTGATCCCCCTGCGCGGCGCCCTCGGGCGCACCGGCGAGCAGGTCTACGCGGCCGGCGCCGACCTCGTCGACGGGTGGGGAAGCGACCCGCGGATCGGCGCGGCGCTGGCCGCCCTCCCGAAGACCCTGTGCCACGGCGACGTGCATCGCGGGAACGTCCTCGTCGACGACGGGGCGGCCCGGCTGATCGACTGGGGCAACGCCCGGGTGGCGCCCGCGGGCCTGGACGTCGCGACCCTCGCCGCTCAGGGCGACGCCGATCCGTCGCCGTACTACGAGGCGTTTACGCAGCTCAGCGGCCTGAAACTGCCCGCCGAGCTCCGCGCCGTCGAGTGGGCGTGGGCGCAGGTGCAGATCAACGTCGCTTACCTCGGCTTCGCGGCGGACCACCTCGGCGCCGCCCGGGTCGAGGAGATGCTGGACCGCGCGGGACGTGCGCTGACGCGCCTGTGAGCGGAAACCGTCGCGGGAACAACGTTGTTCGCGCGCGGGCGGCGGAGCCGCGGCTCAGCGCCCGACGTTGCGCTGCATGGCCTCCGGGTAGCGGGCTCCCGCGACCTTGTCCGCGGGCGCCGCGGCCTCGATCCGGGCGATCTCGTCCGCGCTCAGCTCCAGGGTGGCGGCCTGGACGTTCTGCTCCAGGTAGGTGCGCCGCTTCGTCCCCGGGATCGGGACGACGTTCTCGCCCCTGTGCTGCACCCACGCCAGCGCGAGCTGCCCGGGCGTCACGCCCCGCTCCTCCGCGATGATCTTCAGTGCCTCGACGATCGCGAGGTTGGCGGCGAGGTTCTCCTCGCCGAAGCGGGGCATGTTCCGGCGCATGTCGCCCTCGCCGAACTGCGACGTCGACGTGATCGCGCCGGTCAGGAAGCCACGGCCGAGCGGGGAGAACGGCACGACGCCGATCCCCAGCTCCGCGCACGTCGGCGCGACGGACTCCTCGATCCCGCGCGTCCACAGCGACCACTCGCTCTGCACCGCGGCGATCGGGTGGACGGCGTGGGCCCGGCGGATCGTGTCCGCGCCGGCCTCGGAGAGCCCGATGTGCCGGACCTTCCCGGCCTCGACGAGCTCCTTCAACGCCCCGACGGTCTCCTCGATCGGGGTGTCCGGGTCCACCCGGTGCTGGTAGTAGAGGTCGATGTGGTCGACGCCGAGGCGCGCCAGGGACTCGTCGCAGCACTGCCGGACGTAGGCCGCGTCGCCCCGCGCGCCCTGGTTGCCCTCGGCGTCCCGCACGATGCCGAACTTCGTCGCGAGCACGACCTCGTCCCGCCGCCCGGCGAGCGCCCGGCCGACGAGCTCCTCGTTCGCGCCGGCGCCGTAGACGTTCGCGGTGTCGAGCAGGGTGACGCCGAGGTCGATCGCGCGGTGGATCGTCGCGACCGACTCGGCCTCGTCGCCGCTGCCGTAGCTCTGGGACATGCCCATGCAGCCGAGCCCCTGGGCGGAGACCTCGAGGGCGCCGAGCGAGCGCGTCGGAAGAGTCATGGGGCAGACGCTACCCACCTGTGCGCGGGAAACCTCGCTAGAACGAGGTTCCACGCGCACGACCGGCGGTGACCAGGCAAAACCCGGATCCGCACACCTCGGACGGGGTCGTGCGTGCGCAGCCTCGTTCTAGCGAGGCTGCGCACGCACAGGGGTCAGATGTTGCGGACGGCGCCGGTGTCCGCCGAGGTCGCCATCGCCGCGTAGGCGCGGAGGGCCTTGGAGACCACCCGCTCCCGGTCCTTGGGCTGCCACGGCCGCTCGCTCGCGTCCATCTTCGCGCGGCGCTCGGCCAGCACGTCGTCGTCGACGAGGACCTGCAGGGTCCGCTCCCGGACGTCGATCAGGATCCGGTCGCCGTTCTCGACGAGCCCGATCACGCCACCGGCCGCCGCCTCGGGGGAGACGTGCCCCACCGAGATGCCGCTCGAGCCGCCGGAGAACCGGCCGTCCGTGACCAGCGCGCACTTCGCGCCCAGCCCCGCCCCCTTGAGGAACGCCGTGGGGTGCAGCATCTCCTGCATCCCCGGCCCGCCCGCGGGGCCCTCGTACCGGACGACGAGCACGTCGCCGGGCTGGATCTGCTTGGTGAGGATGACCGAGACGGCCTCCTCCTGGCTCTCGACGACCAGCGCCGGGCCCTCGAAGCGCCAGATGTCCTCCGGGATGCCGGCGGTCTTGATCACGGCCCCCTTCTCGGACAGGTTGCCGCTGAGCACGGCCAGCCCGCCCTCGACGGTGTACGCGTGGGCGAGATCCCGGATGCACCCGCCCGCGGCGTCGGTGTCCAGCGACGACCAGCGGTTCTCCGTCGAGAACGCCTGCGTGGTCCGGACCCCGCCCGGCGCCGCGTGGAACAGCTCGACCGCGGTCTCCGACGGCGCGGCCGCCCTGATGTCCCAGGTGTTCAGCCACTCCTCGACGGACGGCGAGTGCACGGTGTGCACGTCGGTGTTGAGCAGTCCGGCGCGCCACAGCTCGCCGAGGATCGCGGGGATGCCACCGGCCCGGTGCACGTCCTCCATGTGGTAGCTGGAGTTCGGCGAGACCTTGCTCAGGCACGGCACCCGGCGGGAGATCGCGTCGATGTCCGCGAGGGTGAAGTCGATCTCGCCCTCCTGCGCGGCGGCGAGGATGTGCAGCACGGTGTTCGTCGACCCGCCCATGGCGACGTCCAGGGCCATCGCGTTCTCGAACGCCTGCCGGGTCGCGATGGACCGGGGCAGCGCCGACGCGTCGTCCTCGTCGTACCAGCGCTTGGCCAGCCGCATCACCGTCCGGCCCGCTTCGAGGAAGAGCTCCTTGCGGGCGGCGTGCGTGGCGAGGGTCGAGCCGTTGCCCGGGAGCGAGAGGCCGAGCGCCTCGGTGAGGCAGTTCATCGAGTTGGCGGTGAACATGCCGGAGCAGGAGCCGCAGGTCGGGCAGGCCGAGCGCTCGACCTTCTCCAGCCCGTCCTCGTCGACCTCCGCCGACGCCGACGCCGAGATCGCGGTGATCAGGTCCGTCGGGGCCTGCGCGACGCCGCCGACCACGACCGCCTTGCCCGCCTCCATCGGCCCGCCGGACACGAACACGGTCGGGATGTTGAGCCGCATGGCGGCGTTCAGCATGCCGGGGGTGATCTTGTCGCAGTTCGAGATGCAGACCAGCGCGTCCGCCGCGTGCCCGTTGACCATGTACTCGACGGCGTCGGAGATGATCTCGCGCGAGGGCAGCGAGTAGAGCATCCCGCCATGGCCCATCGCGATGCCGTCGTCGACCGCGATCGTGTTGAACTCCTTGGCCACCCCGCCGGCCTCGCGGATCGCGCCGGCGACGAGGTCACCCATGTCCTTGAGGTGCACGTGTCCGGGCACGAACTGGGTGTAGGAGTTGGCGATCGCGACGATCGGCTTGCCGAAGTCGTCGTCGCCCATGCCCGTGGCGCGCCACAGGGAACGGGCACCCGCGGCGTTGCGGCCGTGGGTGGTCACTCGGGAACGGAGGGCCGGCATCTGTGGGCTCCTTGTGCCGGTGGCACTCGGGGCCGTCCTCGGTCGTTCTGGGGACGCCCCGGGGTCACTCGTCGGTCGGGAAGGTGAACCGCCCGCCGCTGACGACGGCGAGCACGGGAAGGTCTCGGACCCGGACGGCGGGCAGCGGTAACTCCTCGCCGTCGTTCAGGATCGCGCTGACCCGGGATTTCTTGCCCAGTCGCAGCGAACTGATCGCGTCCCACCGTACGCGCCTGCCTCCGAGCACCCGCCGAACGGTGACGGACTCCGGGTCCACCGTGGTGCGGACGCGGACGATCCACACGACGAGCGCGACGGGCAGCAGGTAGACGAGCCAGAGCCACGGGGCGCCAAAGGCGAACGGGACGGCGAAGACGCAGAACGCCACCACCGCGAGGATCGTGAGCCGGGAGGGCTGGAACACGAGCTGCTGCGGCGCGGGCTGCTCCGGGGTGCTGTCCTTCGGCTCGTCGGCACTGCTCACGGCCCCATCGTCGCACCGCGCCACGCCCCGGGCGCACCGGCCCGGGGTGCGTGACGCCTCCCACGATCCGGGACGACCGTCCCAGCCGGTTGTCGCCGCGCCGCCGAAGCGTGCTAGCGTCCTCGGCATGTCCGCGATCCGAATTCTCGTACTTCCCAGGCGCGTCACCGCCTGAGTAGCTTCGAGTACTCGGTCGACGACGCGCACCCTCGCAACGCCTGTTCAGGCGGCGGGGGTTTTTTCATGTCCGGCACCAGATCTCAGCCCATCGATCTCCAGCGAGGCAGAGCCCAGATGACCACCGCCACGCCCCGTCCCGGCCCGCCGGGACCGAAACCGGCACCGCCGCCGGGCCGCGCCGGAGTACCCGCGCCGGGCGCTCCCGTGCAGCGTTCCGCGCCGGAGCAGAACGGCACCCCGCCCGGTCCGCGCGTCGACGCCGAGCCCATGACCGGCGCGCAGTCGCTGGTCCGCGCGCTGGAGTCGATCGGCTGCGACACCGTGTTCGGCATCCCGGGCGGCGCGATCCTCCCGGCCTACGACCCACTGCTGGACTCGACGAAGGTGCGCCACGTCCTCGTCCGGCACGAGCAGGGCGCGGGCCACGCGGCGACCGGGTACGCGCAGGCCACGGGACGGGTGGGCGTCTGCATGGCGACCTCCGGACCCGGCGCGACGAACCTGATCACCCCGCTCGCCGACGCGCACATGGACTCCGTCCCGATCGTCGCGATCACCGGGCAGGTCGCCCGGCCGCTGATCGGCACGGACGCGTTCCAGGAGGCCGACATCACGGGCATCACCATGCCGGTGACGAAGCACAACATGCTGGTGACCGACGCCGCGGAGATCCCGCGGGCGATCGCCGAGGCGTTCCACCTGGCCGCCACGGGCCGACCCGGCCCGGTGCTGGTGGACATCTCCAAGGACGCGCTGCAGGCCCGGACCACCTTCACCTGGCCGCCCGAGCTGAAGCTCCCCGGATACCGGCCGACGACCCGGCCGCACGGGAAGCAGATCCGCGAGGCCGCGAAGCTGATCGCCGCCGCCCGCCGTCCGGTGCTCTACGTCGGCGGCGGGGTGCTCAAGGCCGAGGCCACGGCCGAGCTGATGGAGATCGCCGAGCTCACGAACATCCCGGTCGTCACCACCCTGATGGCGCGCGGGGCCTTCCCGGACAGCCACCGCCAGCACGTCGGCATGCCCGGCATGCACGGCACGGTGTCCGCGGTCGGGGCGATGCAGCGCTCGGACCTGCTGATCACCCTCGGCGCCCGCTTCGACGACCGGGTCACCGGCCAGCTCTCGACCTTCGCGCCCGGCGCGAAGATCGTGCACGCGGACATCGACCCGGCCGAGATCAGCAAGAACCGCCGTGCGGACGTCCCGATCGTGGGCGACTGCAAGGAGGTCCTCGTCGAGCTGATCGACGCCGTGCGTGCCGAACGCGACACCCACGGCGCCGCGGACCTGACCGCCTGGTGGGCCCAGCTCGACAGCTGGCGCGAGACCTTCCCGCTCGGCTACGACTGGCCGGACGACGGCTCGTTGTCCCCGCAGTACGTCATCGAGCGGATCGGCGCCATCGCCGGCCCGGACGCGCTCTACGCCGCGGGGGTCGGGCAGCACCAGATGTGGGCCGCGCAGTTCGTCAAGTACGAGAAGCCGCGGACCTGGCTGAACTCCGGCGGCCTCGGGACGATGGGCTACGCCGTCCCGGCCGCGATGGGCGCGAAGACCGGCCTGCCGGACGCGGTCGTCTGGGCGATCGACGGCGACGGCTGCTTCCAGATGACCAACCAGGAGCTCGCCACCTGCGCGATCGAGGGCATCCCGATCAAGGTGGCTGTGATCAACAACGGCAACCTGGGGATGGTCCGGCAGTGGCAGACGCTGTTCTACGAGCAGCGCTACTCGAGCACGGACCTCGGCACGCACAAGCACCGGATCCCGGACTTCAAGCTGCTCGCCGAGGCCATGGGCTGCGTCGGGCTGCGCGCGGAGTCCAAGGACGACGTGGACCGCGTGATCACCCAGGCCATGGAGATCAACGACCAGCCGGTCGTCATCGACTTCACGGTCGGGGCGGACGCGCAGGTGTGGCCGATGGTCGCCGCCGGCACGGGTAACGACGAGGTCATGGCCGCGCGGGGCATCCGGCCGCTGTTCGAGGGCGATGGCTGCTCGGCCGGCGTCGACGAGGTGTCCGCGGTGACCGAGCAGGCGCTGCACGACGGGGCGGAAGACTGATGGAAACGCACACGCTCTCCGTCCTCGTCGAGGACAAGCCCGGCGTCCTGGCCCGGGTCTCGGGCCTGTTCTCCCGGCGCAGCTTCAACATCATCTCCCTCGCCGTCGGGCAGACCGAGCAGCCGGGCGTCTCCCGGATGACGATCGTGGTCTCCGTCGACGACTTCCCGCTCGAGCAGGTGACCAAGCAGCTCAACAAGCTGGTCAACGTCATCAAGATCGTCGAGCTGGAGCCCGCCGCCTCCGTGCAGCGCGAGCTGCTGCTCGTCAAGGTGCGGGCCGACGCCGGCGTGCGCAGCCAGGTGCTCGAGGCCGCGCAGCTCTTCCGCGCGAAGGTGGTCGACGTGGCACCCGAGGCGCTGACCATCGAGGCGACAGGCACGATGGACAAGCTCAACGCGCTGCTGCGCATGCTCGAGCCCTACGGGATCCGCGAGATGGTGCAGTCCGGGATGGTGGCCGTCGGCCGCGGTCCCCGTTCGATCACGGCCAGCGCCGTCCGCTAGACCCCATTCCAAGATCCGCTGAGAGGAATCCCCACCCGTCATGAGCGTGAACATCTACTACGACGACGACGCCGACCTGTCGATCATCCAGGGCCGCAAGGTCGCCGTGATCGGCTACGGCAGCCAGGGCCACGCGCACTCGCTGTCGCTGCGTGACTCCGGTGTCGACGTGCGCATCGGCCTGCCCGAGGGCTCGAAGAGCCGCCAGAAGGCGCAGGACGAGGGCCTGGAGGTGCTCACGCCGGCCGAGGCCTCCGCGTGGGCCGACGTGATCATGATCCTGGCGCCGGACACCAAGCAGCGCTTCATCTACGCCGAGGACATCGCGCCGAACCTCAAGAGCGGCGACGCGATCTTCTTCGGCCACGGCTTCAACATCCGCTACGACCTGATCAAGCCGCCGGCGGACGTCGACGTGGCCATGGTCGCCCCGAAGGGCCCGGGCCACCTGGTCCGCCGCCAGTTCGTCGACGGCAAGGGCGTCCCGGCGCTCATCGCGGTCGAGCAGGACTACACCGGCAACGCCAAGGCGCTGGCCCTCTCCTACGCGGCCGGGATCGGCGGCGCCCGCGCGGGCGTCATCGAGACCACCTTCAAGGAGGAGACCGAGACGGACCTGTTCGGTGAGCAGGCCGTCCTCTGCGGCGGTGCCGCGGCGCTGGTCCAGACCGGTTTCGAGGTGCTGACCGAGGCGGGCTACGCCCCCGAGATCGCGTACTTCGAGTGCCTGCACGAGCTCAAGCTGATCGTCGACCTCATGTACGAGGGCGGCATCGCCAACGAGCGCTTCTCCATCTCCGACACCGCCGAGTACGGCGACCTCACCCGCGGCCCGCGCGTCATCACGCCCGCGGTCAAGGAGGAGATGAAGAAGATCCTGGGCGAGATCCAGGACGGCACGTTCGCGCGCGAGTGGGTGGGCGAGGACGAGAACGGCCGCCCGAACTTCACCCGCCTCCAGAAGGAGGGTGCCGAGCACCCCATCGAGGAGACGGGCGAGAAGCTCCGCGGCCTCATGAGCTGGGTGGGCGAGAAGGCCAAGTGACCCCGTAGGGGTCCTCAGAACGGCACTCTCGTGCGGTGGGTCCGCACGAGGGTGCCGTTCGTGCGTCCGGGGGCGGAAGACGGGGCGGCGCCGCGGCGTTGTCCTCGTTAGTAGTCGTCTCCCCGGAGGTTCCTGTCGTGTCCTTGCCCCTGCCGCTGTCCGTACTCGATCTCGCCTCCGTCGGGAAGGGCGAGACGATCAAGGAGGGGCTGGAGGCGAGCGTCAGCCTGGCGCAGCGCGCCGAGGGCTGGGGCTTCCGCCGGATCTGGTACGCCGAGCACCACAACATGCGCTCCATCGCGTCGTCGGCGACGAGCGTGCTGATCGGGCACGTCGCGGCGAACACCGAGCGGATCACGCTCGGCGCGGGCGGCGTGATGCTGCCGAACCACTCGCCGTTGCAGGTCGCCGAGCAGTTCGGGACCCTCGCGACGCTGCACCCCGGCCGCATCGAGCTGGGCCTCGGCCGCGCCCCGGGCACGGACCAGCAGACGTTCGCGGCGCTGCGCCGGGACCCCCGGGCCTCGGACCGGTTCCCGCAGGACGTCCAGGAGCTGCAGGGCTTCCTGTCGGAGGAGAGCCTCGTGCCGGGCGTGGAGGCGTTCCCCGGCCAGGGCACCGAGGTGCCGCTGTCGATCCTGGGCTCGTCGCTGTACGGGGCGCAGGTCGCCGCCGTCCTCGGGCTGCCGTACGTCTTCGCCTCGCACTTCGCCCCGGACGCGCTGGAGCAGGCCGTGGCGGTGTACCGGCGCGAGTTCCGGCCGTCGGCGCAGCTCGGCGCGCCGCACGTGATGGCCGGGGTGAACGTCGTCGCCGCGGACTCCGCGGACGAGGCGGCCCGGCGGCTGCGGGCCGTCCAGCGCACCCGGGTCAAGCAGTTCCTGCGCGCCGGTGAGCGCACGCTGACCGACGACGAGGCCGACGCGGTCCTCGACATGCCGGCCGGCGAGCAGGTCCGCTCCATGACGCGCTTCACCGCGGCCGGAACACCGGACGTCGTCACCCGCTACCTGGAGGACTTCGCGGCGCGCGCGGACGCGGATGAGCTGATCGTGATGTGCCCGGTGGTGGACCGCGCGGGCTGGTTCCGTTCCTTCGAGCTGCTGGCCGAGCAGACCGGGCTCGCCGCGGCCTGAGCGAGGCCCGCTGGCGCACCGGGCCGGCTCGGGGCAGGCTGCACCTTCCGGGGGAGGAGGGCGCATGGCCGGCAGGCGACACGGGCGGTACGGGGTCGACGCGCCCTTCGTGCCGGCCCTGCTGGGCGGCCTCGGGCTCGCCCTGCTGGTCCTGGCCCTCGTCACCCTCCTGGCGGGCGGGGCCTCCGCCGGATGGCCCCTCGCGGCGCTCGTCTGGGAGCTGGTCGTCGGCGGGTACCTGCTGGCGTCGGCCGCGTCCTACCTGTTCACGACCCTGCGCGGGAGGTACGCCGTCTGGGCGAAGATCATCGAGGGGCTGTGGCTGCGCGGCAGCGACCGCGTGCTGGACATGGGGTGCGGCCGGGGCGCGGTGCTCCTGCTCGTCGCCGGCCGGCTGCGGTCGGGCCGCGCGGTCGGCCTGGACCTGTGGGCCGGGACCGACCGGCCCGGCTCGGTGGACGCGACACGCGCGAATGCCGTCGCCGAGGGCGTATCCGATCGGGTGGATCTCTGCACCGGCGACATGTCCGCGATGCCCTTCGCCGACGGCGAGTTCGACGTCGTCGTGTCCAGCCTCGCGATCCACACCATCCCGTCCGCCGAGGGCAGGGCGGCGGCCGTCGCCGAGGCCGTGCGGGTGCTCCGTCCCGGGGGCCGCCTCGCGCTCGTCGACTTCCGGCACGTCCACGACTACGAGTCCGTGCTGGCCGAGCACGGTGTCACGGGCCTGCGTCGGCGTGGGCTCGGCCCGCGGTTCTGGTACGGCGGGCCGTGGGTCGCGGCGGCCGTGGTGACGGGGACGAAGCCCGTTGCGCCGCTCGGTTCATCCGGCCGTGACGAATGCGCGGTGTCGATCCCCCACGGCGGGGGAGGCGCCGCGGCGTCGGAGACCTAGAATCGCTGCGTCCGCCGTCCACACGCACGTCCCGATCCGGGGAGCATCGCAGCACCGTGAGCACCGTCACCAGTCCGAGCCGTCCTGTCGTCCTCCTGGCCGAGAAGCTCGCGCCCTCCGCGGTGGAGCTCCTGGGATCCGACGTCGAGATCCGCCACGTCGACGGGACGGACCGCACCGCCCTGCTAACCGCCATCGCCGACGCCGACGCGCTGCTCGTGCGCTCGGCCACCAAGGTCGACGCCGAGGCCCTCGCCGCCTCCACCCGGCTGAAGATCGTCGCCCGCGCGGGTGTCGGCCTCGACAACGTCGACGTGCCGGCCGCGACGGCGCACGGTGTGATGGTCGTCAACGCGCCGACGTCGAACATCGTCTCCGCCGCCGAGCACGCCGTCGCGCTGCTGCTCGCCACCGC
Source organism: Pseudonocardia sp. T1-2H (assembly GCF_038039215.1). Lineage (NCBI taxonomy): Bacteria > Bacillati > Actinomycetota > Actinomycetes > Pseudonocardiales > Pseudonocardiaceae > Pseudonocardia > Pseudonocardia sp. T1-2H. The sequence goes on along the minus strand of NZ_JBBPCL010000001.1, from coordinate 5,239,925 downwards.
CCGGCACATCCCGGCCGCGGACGCGAGCCTGCGTCAGGGCCAGTGGAAGCGCAGCAGCTACAGCGGCGTCGAGCTGAACGGCAAGACCGTCGGCATCGTCGGCCTCGGCAAGATCGGCCAGCTCGTCGCGCAGCGGCTGGCGGCCTTCGGCGTCGAGCTGATCGCGTACGACCCCTACGTCGCGCCGGCCCGCGCCGCCCAGCTCGGCATCGAGCTGATGAGCCTGGACGACCTGCTGCGCCGCGCCGACGCGATCTCGATCCACCTGCCGAAGACGCCGGAGACCCTCGGTCTGATCGGCAAGGACCAGCTCGCCCTCACCAAGCCGGGCGTGCTGATCGTCAACGCCGCGCGCGGCGGCCTGATCGACGAGGACGCGCTTGCCGAGGCCGTGCGCTCCGGGCACGTGGGCGGCGCCGGCATCGACGTCTACGTCAAGGAGCCCACCACCTCCAGCCCCATGTTCGAGCTGGAGAACATCACCGTCACCCCGCACCTCGGCGCGTCCACGGACGAGGCGCAGGACCGCGCGGGCACGGACGTCGCCCGGTCCGTGCAGCTCGCCCTGGCCGGCGAGTTCGTGCCGGACGCGGTGAACGTGCAGATCAACGGCTCGGTCGGCGAGGAGGTCCGGCCGTGGCTGCCGCTGGTGCAGAAGCTCGGCACGGTGCTCTACGCCGTCGCCGGCCGGCTGCCCACGTCGGTGACCGTCGACGTCGCCGGTGAGCTGGCGTCGGACGACGTCTCGGTGCTCTCCCTGGCCGCGCTGCGCGGGGTGTTCACCCACGTCGTCGAGGACCAGGTCACGTTCGTCAACGTCCCGGCGCTCGCCGCCGAGCGGGGCGTCGCCGTCGAGCTCACCACCGCGCCGGAGAGCGAGAACCACCGCTCGGTCGTGCAGCTGCGCGCCGCGATGCCCGACGGCGAGTCGATCACCGTGTCCGGCACCCTCACCGGGCGCGCGCAGACCGAGAAGCTCGTCGAGGTCAACGGCCGCCACTTCGACCTGCGCGCCGAGGGCGAGGTCCTGCTGCTCGAGTACGAGGACCGGCCCGGCGTCATGGGCCGCGTCGGCTCGCTGCTGGGCGAGGCCGCGGTGAACATCGAGGCCGCGCAGATCAGTCAGACCACCGACGGCACGGACGCGATCATGCTGCTCCGCGTGGACCGCGCCATCGACCCGGGTGTGCTGGGCCCGATCGGCGCGTCGGTGGGGGCCAGGACCACCCGCCTGATCTCGTTCGACGACTGACCGCGCCTGGTGGATCTTCCGCGTTCGGCACTCTCGCTCATACCTCGTGAGCGAGAGTGCCGTTCGCTCGTGCCCGGGAGGGGAGAGCGCAACCCCGCCCACCCGCCCGCGTGAGATCCCACCCCCGATCCGGTGCGCCTCACGCTCGGATGTCGATCACTGACGCTCAGTCGCCCTAGGTTCACCTTCGCCGTCCCGCGTCCGCCGGTCCGGTGAAGGGGGATGCCGGGTGAGGCCGTCGCGCTGGCCCAGGGTGATCGTGGGCCTCGGCCTCACCGCCACCCTCGTCACGTTCGGAGCAGCCCCCGCGGAAGCGGCGCCCCGCCCGGGCACCGACGCCGTGTTCGTCGAGTTCGACGACACCTCGGCCTTCGCCGACTACAGCTCCGCCCTCCCGCGGGGCCGGGACATCGCCCGCCGCGCCGCCGCGGACGCCCGCACGCGCATCGACGCCGCGGTGAACCGGATCCTGGGTTCCCTGCGCGGAGCGGAGGGGGAGCGCGAGCCTCTACCGGACCAGCAACGCCGTCCCCGGCGTCGCCGTCCGGGCGGACCCCGCGACCGTCCGCCGGCTGGTCACCACACCCGGCGTCCGCTCGGTCCGCCGGATCACCCCCGCCCGCCCGAGCAACTCCGCCGCGGCGCAGCTCGGCCGCGCGATGCAGACCTGGCAGGACACCGGCCTGCTCGGCGACGGCGTCCGCATCGGGATCATCGACACCGGCATCGACTACACCCACGCGGACCTCGGCGGTCCCGGCACGGTCGAGGCCTACGAGGCGGCACGGGCCGGCAGGGGCACGTTCCCCACCGAGAAGGTCGTCGGCGGTGTCGACCTCGCCGGCGACGACTACGACTCCAGCAGCTCGGACCCGGCGAGATCCGTCCCGCACCCGGACGACGACCCGCTGGACTGCGGCGGCCACGGCACCCACGTCGCCGGGACGGCCGCGGGCTACGGTGAGAACGCGGACGGCACCACCTTCACCGGGGACTACCGCGCGCTGACCCCGGACGCCCTCGACGGCATGCGGATCGGCCCCGGCTCGGCCCCCGCGGCGAGCCTCTACGCGATCCGGATCTTCGGCTGCGAGGGTTCCACCGCGCTCACCCCGGCCGGGCTCGACCGTGCCCTCGACCCCGACGGCGACGGCGACTTCGACGACCGGCTCGACGTCGTCAACCTCTCGCTCGGCTCGGACTTCGCCGCCCCGGACGACCCGGTCAACGAGTTCGTGCAGAAGCTCGTGGACAACGGCGTCGTGGTCGTCGCGGCCGCCGGCAACGCGGGCGACGTGTTCGACGCCGGGACCGCCCCCTCCAACAGCCCGGACGTCCTGGCGGTCGGCAACGTGCGGGACGCCGGCGTCCTCCTCGACGGCGCCGAGCAGCTCGCGCCCGAGGCCCGGACCGTCTCGGGGCAGTACAGCGTGAACTTCGCGCGCGTCCCGGACGTCACCGGGGACGTGGTGGCGCTCTCCGCGGCCAACGCCCAGGGCTGCGCGCCCTACTCCGCCGCGGACGCCGCCCGCGCCGCCGGCAACATCGTCTGGCTGGACTGGCCGGACGCCGACTCGGCCCGCCCCTGCGGCTCCGTCCAGCGGGCGGAGGAGGCCTCCGCGGCGGGCGCCGTCGGCGCGGTGCTCACCTCGGCCCAGGCGGACTTCGGGTCGACGCAGATCGGCGGCACGAAGGACCTGCCGATGTTCCAGCTCGACGCCGGCTCGACGGGCGCCCTGCGCTCCGCCCTCGACGCCGGCACGCTGCGCCTGCACCTCGACGGCACGCTCGCCGGGATGCGCTACGTGAGCGCGCCGTCGATCGAGGACACGATCAGCGAGAGCTCGGCGCGCGGCGGCCGGGGCCCGGGCGTGAAGCCGGACGTCGCGGCGCCCGGCCAGTCGATCGTGTCCGCGGCCGTCGGCACCGGCTCCGGGCGGGCGAGCAAGACCGGAACGTCGATGGCGTCCCCGTTCGTCGCCGGCGTCGCGGCGCTGGTCCGGCAGGCCCACCCGGACTGGACGCCGCAGGAGATCAAGGCCGCGATCGTCGACACCGCGGACGGCGACGTCCACGCCGGTGAGAACCACGCGGGCCCGGTGTTCGCGCCGATGCGGGTCGGCGCGGGCCGGGTCGACGCGGCGGCGGCCGTCCGCACCACCCTGCTCGCCGGGAACGCGACCGACCCGGGGGCCGTCGGCGTCGCGTTCGGCGCGGTCGAGGCCCCGCCCGGGGAGCCGCTGGAACGCCGGGCACGGATCAGCGTCCGCAACACCGGCGACACCCCGGCCGCGCTGGACGTCGATTTCAAGGCGATCACCACGATGCCGGGCGTGACGATCGAGGCTTCGCCGTCGCGGATCCGGGTGCTGCCCGGCCTCGACGAGACGGTCGACGTCCGGCTGACCGTCGACCCGCAAGCCCTGCGCCGGACGCCGGACCCCACCCTGGAACTCACCCAGGACGGCCAGGCGCGGCAGTACCTCGCCGACGCGTCGGGCCTGGTCACCCTGGTCCCGACGGACGGCTCGCCGACGCTGCGGGTGCCCGTCACCTCGGCACCGAAACCGGTCTCGTCCCTCACCGCGACGGCGGAGGACGACGGGGTCCGGCTGAGCGGCACCGGGGTGGACCAGGGCAGCGGCAGGCAGGCCTACCGCTCCCGTGCCGGGGTGTTCCGGCTGCTCGCGACCAGCCCGGAACTGCCGCTCTGCGACGCGCAGCGGATCACCGAGTGCGTCGCGAACGAGACCGGGCACGGCGGGGACCTGCGCTACGTCGGCGTCGCGCGGTCCGGGGACACGATCGGGGTGGCGGTGTCCATGTGGGGCCCGCTCCCGGACGTCGGCGCGACGACGGTGCCCAGCGTCGAGTTCGACGTCGACGGCGACGGGGTGCCGGACCACGCGACCGGGCTGGTCAAGGAGGCGGGGACGGACGTGCTCGTCGCCCGCACCGTCGACCTCGCGCACCCGATGACCGGCGGCGGCTTCTCCGAGCTCGACGCCCGGCCCGTCAACGGGTTCACCGGCGTCACGGACACCAACGTGTTCGACACCGACACCTGGGTGCTGCCCGTGTCGCTGTCCGCCCTGGGCATCGACCCGCACGCGGCGGCGGCGCCGCTGCGGATGCGGGTGCGGGTCGAGGGGGACTACGGGCCGATCGATGTCAGCAGGCCGAACGAGGAGGGCTCGGACGCGCCCGTCGACGTCGCGGAGGTGCCCGGGCGGTGGGACCCGCTGGCCGACGGGCCCGGGGCGGAGCAACTGTTGAGCCCCGCGGACGACGGGACGACGCTGGCCGCGCCGGCGGACGCCCCGCTGCTCGTCGTGCTCACCCAGAACCCGGCCGGGGAACACGCCGTCGCGCTCGGTTCCCCGTCGTCGGAGGGGGAGGTGTCGATGCGGTGGACACCCGGTCGGGTGTTCCCGACCACGCCGCCGACGACCCCGGGCGCGACGCCCGCATAGCCCGGGCGCAGAATCTGACCCGCTCGGGGTAGTGACGGGTGGCGTCCGGGCCGGGATCGGCCTCCGGACGCCCATGGTTCACCCGCCCGGGTGACCTCGAACGAGTGGACGCTGGTCATCGGACGGCGGCACAGAGGGTAGCGTCTCGTTGCTCCCCCGAAGTGTGAGCCAACTGGAGAGAGGAAGCTCAGGCATGCGCCTTGCGGTCATACCCGGCGACGGCATCGGGCCGGAGGTCATCGACGAGGCGCTGAAGGTCCTCAACGAGGTCTCCCCGGGCGCGGAGACCACGACCTACGACCTCGGCGCCGCGCGCTGGCACTCCACCGGCGAACTGCTCCCCGAGTCCGTGCTCACCGAGCTCAAGCAGCACGACGCGATCCTGCTCGGCGCCGTCGGCGACCCGTCGGTGCCCAGTGGCATCCTCGAGCGCGGCCTGCTGCTGCGCCTGCGGTTCGAGCTGGACCACCACGTCAACCTGCGTCCCGCGCGGCTCTACCCCGGGGTCCGCGGTCCGCTGGCGGGGAACCCCGAGATCGACCTGGTCGTCGTGCGCGAGGGCACCGAGGGGCCGTACGTCGGCACCGGCGGCCTGCTGCGCAAGGACACCCCGCACGAGATCGCCACCGAGGTCAGCCAGAACACGGCGTTCGGCATCGAGCGGGTCGTCCGGGACGCGTTCACCCGCGCCGAGAAGCGCCCGCGCAAGCACCTCACGCTGGTCCACAAGACCAACGTGCTCACCTTCGCCGGCGCCCTGTGGTCCCGGATCGTCGAGGAGGTGTCGCTCGAGCACCCCGACGTCTCCGTCGCCTACCAGCACGTCGACGCGACGACGATCCACCTGGTCACGGACCCGGGCCGGTTCGACGTGATCGTCACGGACAACCTGTTCGGGGACATCCTGACCGACCTCGCGGCCGCCGTCACCGGGGGCATCGGGCTCGCGGCGAGCGGCAACATCGACGCCAGCGGCGCGAACCCGAGCATGTTCGAGCCGGTGCACGGTTCCGCCCCGGACATCGCGGGCCAGGGCATCGCGGACCCGACGGCGGCGATCCTCTCGGTCGCGCTGCTCCTGGACCACGTCGGACGCCCGGACGCCGCTCGCCGGATCGAGGCGGCGGTGGCCTTCGACCTCGCGACGCGGGACCACCAGGCCACGGGCCACACCCAGAGCATCGGGGACCGCCTCGCGGCCCTGGTGAGCAAGCAGGCGGACCCGAACGCCTGACCCTCGTACGACGAAGGTCCCTCACCCGAGGCGGGTGAGGGACCTTCGTCGTGAAACCGGTCAGACGACGACGGTGCGCTCGCCGACCAGCATCGTGGCGCCCGCCATCGCGAAGTTCGGCAGGTCGTCGGTGGCGGCCCTGCCCTCCGGGCTGGCCATCGCCTCGGCCATCGCCTCCTGCGAGGGGAAGGTCAGGGTCGCGATCAGGTGGTACTGCGGGGCGGACCCGTCGGGGCCGGGGCCCGGGCGGACGAGCGTGAACGACTCCAGGCCGGAGATCTTCGCGGCCAGGGGAGCGTGCACGTCGTCGTAGTGCTTGTCGAACGCCGCGGGGTCCGCGGGTGGGTTGTAGAGCACGGTCAGGGTGACAGACACGAACACCTCCGGTAGGTGGTCGGCGGACGTCGGTGTCCGCCGACTCGGGGCTTCATCATCGATCGGGGTGCATCACCGACGACAGGCCCGGACGGGGACTTCCCACGATGTGGGACACGGGAGGTCGGCGCCGGCCCGTCCACCGCGGCGGTGCGACCGCGGGTGACGCAACGCGGACCCCTGCGACACTCGTCCGCGGCGGGTCGCGACCCGATAGGGGCATCGCTGCGCCGATCACTACCGCCCGTGGAGACCGTCTCCCTAGCATGATCGGCATGAGCGCAGTCGAACGGGGCTCGTCCGTGTCCTTCGCACTGGTCCGTCGCGGATACGATCCCGAGCAGGTCGACGAGCACCTGCACCGGGTCGACACCGACGTCAGTCTCCTCGCGACGGACCGGGCGGCCGCGGTGAAGCAGGCGGACCAGCTCACCCGCGAGTGCAACGCGGTCCGCGCCGAGCTCGACGCGACGCGCGCCGAGACCGAGCGGCTGCGCGGCGAGCTCCGGCTGATGGCCGGGCCGGTGGACACCGTCGAGAGCATGAGCGAGCGGGTCCAGGTGGTGCTGAGGCTCGCGCAGCACCAGTTCAGCGGGGTGCGGGACGCGGTGGCCGCGCAGATCGCCGAGGTCGGCGAAGGCTTCGACGCGCAGGCGGCCCTCTCGGCCGACGGGGTCGGGCTCGGCCCGGACACGGACCTCTCCCGGCGCTCCCCGTTCACCCAGCAGGACGCCGACCGGCTGCGCCACGAGGCCGCCGAGGAGCAGGCCCGGCTGGACGAGGCGGCGGCGGTCCGGCGGGCCGCCGCGGACGAGGAGTTCCGCGCCACGCTCGCGGCCCGGTGCCGCGAGGCGCTGGCCCAGATCACCGCGATGCAGGTCGAGGCGACGCGCGTCGCGCAGCAGGTGCTCGACCGCGCCGACGCCCAGGGTGCGGCCCGGGTGGCCGAGGCCGAGGAGACGGCCCGTCGGATGGTCGAGGAGGCCCGGGCCGAGGTCGAGAGCCTGCACGCCCTGCGCCGGCAGCTGGGCCAGCAGCTCGACGCGACGCGCCAGCTGCTCGCGGACGCGCTGCCCGCGCCGCGGCAGGTCCCGGTGCCGCACCCGCGGCAGGCCCCGTCGGGGGGCCCGTCCCACGCCGCGGACACGGCCGCCTCCACCCTCGAGTCGTCGGTCCCCAGGCCGTCCCCGGTGCCGATGGCGGAGCGGACCGCTCGCCCGTCCCCGCGCCACGCCACCTGACCGCCGCACGCCCGTCCGCGTCAGCGGTGGGCGTGCAGGGTGCGGGGCCGCCGCGCCCACTCCGGAGCGTGTTCCGGGAGCGGGCCGATGCCCACCAGCCGCGCCGGGATTCCGCGGAGCGCCGGGAAGCGCTCCAGCAGCCGCGCGGGCAGCGGGAGCGACGTCGCCGACGTGTGCTCGGCGTCGGGGTCGAAGCCGAGGGCGCGGCCCAGGATCACCTTGTGTGCCACGCGCTGCAGGGACTGGAGCACCACCGTCGGCCACAGCCGGCGGGCCTGCACGCGCCGGAGTCCGCGGGGGTGACCGAGCCGGACGAGCGCAGGGCCGGCCCCAGCAGCCGGGCGGTGGCCACCGCGTCCGCGACGGCGAGGTTGATGCCGACGCCGCCCACGGGTGACATCGCGTGCGCGGCGTCCCCGATCAGCAGCAGCCCGTCGGTCGACCAGCGGCGTAGCCGGTCGAGCCGGACGTCGAGCAGCTGGACCTGGTCGAAGGACTCGAGCGTTCCCACCCGGTCCGCCATCCACGGGACGAGCCGCGCGAACCGGTTCCGCAGGGTCGCGATCCCGGCGGCGCGCAGCTCGGCGTCGCTGCCCTTGCGGATGAGATAGGCGCACTGCCAGTAGTCCCCGCGATCGATCATGACGGCGAAGTGGCCGGTGGAGAAGCGCCCGACCCCGCCCTCGACGTCTTCCGTGTGCCGGGGCAGCCGGAACCACCAGACGTCCATCGGAACGCCGAAGGCCCGGCTCCGCAGCCCTGCCGCGGCGCGCAGCGTGGAGCCCCGCCCGTCGCAGCCGACGGTCAGCGCCGCGGACAGCTCGTGTTCCTCGCCGCCCACCCGGTCCGTCCAGCGGACGCCGGTGACCTTGCCTCCGGCTCGCAGCACCCCGGTGACCTCGGCGTTGCGGATCAGCGTGAATGTCGGCTCCGCCTCCGCAGCCTCGGCGAGCAGGTCCAGGAAGTCCCACTGCGGGACGAGCGCGAGGTGCGGGTGCGCGCCGGGCAGCCGGGTGAAGTCCGCGATCGTGACCGTGCCGCCGTCGAGCACGCCCCGCAGCTGCTGCACCCGCCGCTGGGGGAGCGCGGCGAACCGCTCACCCAGGCCGAGCTCGTCGAGCAGCGTGAGGGTGGACGGGTGCACGGTGTCGCCCCGGAAGTCCCGCAGGAAGTCCGCGTGCTTCTCCAGCACGGTGACCTCGACGCCCGCGCGGGCCAGCAGTAGCCCGAGCACCATCCCTGCGGGACCACCACCGGCGACGGCGACGGAGGTGCGCTCGTTATTCATCATGCGTTGAAATATACTCCGATAGGCGCGGAGCGGCCAGGGCTACCCTGGCGAAACCATGAATGCCTCCGCCGATCCCGTGCGTGTCCGCTTCTGTCCCTCGCCCACCGGGACGCCCCACGTGGGGTTGATCCGCACCGCCCTCTTCAACTGGGCCCACGCCCGTCATACGGGGGGTGTGCTCGTCTTCCGGATCGAGGACACCGACGCCTCCCGGGACAGCGTCGAGTCCTACGAGGCGTTGCTCGACGCCCTGCGGTGGCTCGGGCTCGACTGGGACGAGGGCCCCGAGGTCGGCGGCCCGCACGGCCCCTACCGGCAGAGCGAGCGGCACGACATCTACCGGGATGCCCTCGGCCGCCTCGTCCAGGCAGGCGAGGTCTACGAGTCGTACTCCACCCCGGAGGAGATCGAGGCCCGGCACAAGGCCGCCGGCCGCGACCCCAAGCTCGGCTACGACAACTCGGACCGCGACCTCACCGACGAGCAGATCGCCGCCTTCCGTGCGGAGGGCCGCAAGCCCGTGTTCCGCCTGCGCATGCCGGACCGGGACATCACCTTCACGGACCTGATCCGCGGCGACGTCACCTTCCGCGCCGGCCAGGTCCCGGATTTCGTCCTCGCCCGCGGCGACGGCACCCCGCTGTACACGTTCACCAACCCGCTCGACGACGCGCTGATGGACATCACGCACGTCCTGCGCGGCGAGGACCTCCTCTCCTCGACGCCGCGGCAGATCGCCCTGCTCGAGGCGCTGCAGCGCGTCGGTATCGGCAAGGGCCCGATGGCCTACGCGCACCTCCCGCTCGTCACCGGCGAGGGCAACCGCAAGCTCTCCAAGCGGGACCCGCAGTCCAACCTCTTCAACTACCGGGACCGCGGCTTCATCCCGGAGGGCTTGCTGAACTACCTCGCCCTGCTCGGCTGGTCGATCGCCGAGGACCGGGACGTCTTCTCCCTCGACGAGATGGTCGCCGCGTTCGACATCACCCGCGTCTCGGCCAACACGGCGCGCTTCGACCTCAAGAAGGCCGAGGCCATCAACGCCGCGCACCTGCGGGCGCTCCCGGCCGACGAGTTCGCTCGCCGGGTGGTCCCGTACCTGCGGGCCGAGGGCGTCGTCTCGGGCGAGCTACCCCCGAGCAGCAGGAGATACTCACCGTGGCCGCGCCGCTCGTGCAGGAGCGCAGCGTGGTCCTCACCGACGCCGCCCGGATGCTCCGCTTCCTCTTCGTCGACGGCGCGGACTTCACCCTCGACGAGGACGCCGCCGCCAAGAACCTCGGCGCGGACGCCGCCCCGATCCTGGAGGCTGCGATCAAGGGTCTCGACGCCCTCCCGGAGTGGACGGCGGCCGCGATCGAGGACTCGCTCAAGGCCACGCTCGTCGACGGCCTGGGGCTCAAGCCGCGGAAGGCGTTCGCCCCGATCCGGGTCGCCATCAGCGGCCGGACCGTCTCGCCGCCCCTCTACGAGTCCATGGAACTGCTGGGCAAGGAGCGTTCCGTGGCGCGACTGGGGGCCGGTTTGAAACGCGCTGGAGGGGTGAGCTAGAGTCTTCTCTGCAAGGACACGGACACCGGCTCCCGGCGCCAAGGCCTACGGTCACCAGAGATTCGACCGAGCCAGGGGCCCCGGTGAAAGTGAAACCTTGGGGTATGGTGTAATTGGCAGCACGACTGATTCTGGTTCAGTTAGTCTAGGTTCGAGTCCTGGTACCCCAGCGGAAACGCACAGTTTTCGGATGTGCGCTTCCACGAGGCCCCGTCGTCTAGCGGCCTAGGACGCCGCCCTCTCAAGGCGGTAGCGCGGGTTCAAATCCCGTCGGGGCTACACCGACAATGCCCGTCCCGGATCATCCGGGGCGGGCATTGTCGTATTCGAGGGGTCGCCATTGTCGTGTGGCGGAGCCCACCATTCGGGCGCAGATCACAGCAATCCGCGAAACCGGCGGAGAACGCCCCGCCGGAGGGCTCCGGCGGGGCGTTCTCGTGCTCACGGGACGGGTGGCTTGTCCGGCGGCTCCGAGGGCGGCGCCTCCGACGACGTCGGCGGCGGCGCGTCCGACGACGGCGGGGTGGTGGTCGTCGTCGTCCGGGGCGCCGTCGGCTCGACCGGCGGCGGCAGGACCTCCGTGGTCGTGGTCGGGGCGACCGGCGTTCGCCGCGTCGTCCGCGGCGGAGGCGCCGGCGCCTCCGCCGCGGACGGCGCCACGTTCTCGGCCGTCGGCGCGGGCGCCGGGGCCGAGGTGGTCGTCGCGGGGGTGATCACGGACGCGGTGTTCGTCACCCGGTTCGACGGCCAGAACACGATCGTCCCCACCAGCGCCAGCGCGCCGAGCGCACCACCGATGCCGACCATCGTCGCGGGCGTGCGGCCCAGCGCCGGCCGGCGCTCCTCCTCCGGCGCGTACTCGACGTCCGACCCGACAGGTTCCTGCTCACCGGCATGGGCCCAGGCGGGCGAGGCCTCCGGGGGCGGGACGGCGAGGCGGCTGGTGCGCAGCTCGTCCGGGCGCGGCGCGGGGGGGTACTGCTGCTCGTACCCGGGCTGGGCCGGCGGTTCGTAGGCCGGCGGCGGTTCGTAGCCGGACTCGTCGAAGACCGGGGTCACGGTCGTCGGCGCGTAGGGCTCGGCGCCGCCGGCCAGGACGCGCACCGCGCCCGTCGCCTGCACGCCGCCGACGAACGTGACCGCCATGCCGTGCCCGCCCAGGGCGCCGGCGAGGAGATCCTGCTGGTGGGTGGTCCACGACGCGGGACGGGCGATCGCGACGGCGTCCGCGGGCCCGCCCTCCTGCTCCGCGACCTCGTTGACGACCCAGCGCACCATCCGCGCGCAGAGCTCCTCGGCCGGCCAGGTCACCCCGGCGACGACGATCGGCTCCGGGCTGCCGATGCGCTCGGTGAACTCCCGCACGGCCCGGTCGGGCTCGGCCGCGGCCCGGTCCTGGGCGGACTCACCGGCCGTCACGGTGCCGTCCTCGCCGAGGAACAGCACCGTCGGCGCGTCCATCGACCGTTCACCCAGGGCCACGACCTCGGGCGCGTCCGGCCGGTCCGGCCGGCCGACGGCCGCGATGGTCCGGCTCGCGCCCAGATCGATCCCGAGCAGGTAGCTCATCGTTCTCCCTCGCGGCGGGAGGCCGACCCGATCGCTGAGGCCACCGTGCCGGGACGCCGTGTCGATTCCTCGCTCACCGTGATCCTGTCCTCGCCCGGGCCGTGGGGGAGCGGGCCCGGTCGTGCTCTTCTCGTGCAGGTCGGCACCACGCTAACGTCACGCTGCGCTTCCGCCGCGGGAAGGCGGCGTCTCCTTCGGTGGTCGGTGGCCGGGCCCCGGCGAACGGCCCCCGGGCCCGCGGGTCACCGGATCGCCGTGCCCGCGATCTGCACGTCGAGCGGCAGGAAGGGTCCTGCGCCGGGGCGCGTCAGCGGGCGAGCCGGTAGAAGCGGAACAACTCGTCCTCGACGTCAAGGATGTCGATCCCGGCGAAGCCGGCGTCCACCGCGTAGCGGCGCAGGGTGTCCGGTCGCATGACCGTGCCGGTGCCCGCGGACGGCGGGTGCGCCATACCGTCGGGCAGGCAGCACATCAGGCTGTAGCCGTACATGAGCCGCTCGGTCTCGTCCCCGGGGGCGGTGAACGTCTCCGCCACCCGCTCGTCCATCACGAGCACGGTCCCGGTCTCCCCGGCGAGGGCGCGCACGGCCGACAGCACCCCGACCGGGTCGGGTAGGTCGTGCACGCACTCGAAGGCGGTCACGACGTCGTACCCGCCGGAGTCGGTGAGGGTGGCGACGTCGGCGAGGTGGAACCGCACGCGGTCGGCGACGCCGGACTCCGCGGCGTTGCGCCGGGCGGCCTCGATCGAGGGCGCGTCGACGTCGTAGCCGTCCACCGTCGCGTCCGGATAGGCGAGCGCGATGCCGATCGAGGACCAGCCGACGCCGCAGCCGACGTCGGCCAGGCGCCCGCCGCCGCGCAGGGCCGCGTCGATGTCCGGGATCGACGGCAGGTACTCCTGGCCCAGGGTGCCCAGGAACAGCGGCCGGTTCGCCGCGGCCTGCGCCTCGCGGGCGTCGTCGCCCTGCTGCGCCCAGCTCACGCCGCCGCCCGAGCGGTAGGCCTCGAGCAGCGCCGGCAGCTGCTTCCCGACCCCGCACAACAGGCGGGCGAGCGGGACCAGGTGGTTCGGGCTCAGCTCGTCGGTGAACACCTCGGCGTGCCCCGGCGGCAGGGCGAACCGGCGGTGCAGCGCGTGCTCAGGGGCGTCGTCCGGGGGCTCGTCGGCGACGGTGAGGAAGCCGGTGACGGCCTGCTGCTCCAGCCACTCCCGGGCGTACCGCTCCACCGTGCCGGTGCGCACCGCGAGCTCGCCCGAGGTGAGCGGACCGTCGGCGTCCGCGAGGGCCCGGTAGTAGCCGAGCCGGTCGCCGAGGTACACCGACTGGATGTCGAAGGCGGCGACCATGGAGCCGAACAGCCGCTCGGCGAGCGCCTCCGCGGCGGCGGTCGTGGTCGGTGTGGTGCTGTCGATCGTGGTCATCTCCGGCCTCCGGGGCAGGGTCGTGGGAACGGGGACGACGCTAGGGAGGCCTGCTGCCAGGTCGCTGTCACTCCGCTGACTGCCACCGCCGGCCGGCACCGGAAGAGGCGATTCGGTCCATACCGGGCGGAACCGGGCGCTGCCACGATGGCCGGGTGACGACGATCGCCGTGCTCGGCCCGTTGGCGCTGACCGGTCCGGACGGACCCGTCCGGGTGGGGTCCGGGCGCCAGCGGCGGTTGCTCGCCGCGCTCGTCGCCCGGCTCGGCGTCGCGGTGCCGACGGACGTGCTCGCCGAGCTGGTCTGGGAGGACCCGGCCACCCCGGCGGACCCGTCCGGTGCCGTGCAGACCAACGTCGCGCGGCTACGCCGGGTGCTGCCCCCGGGCACGCGGATCGACACCACGCCCGAGGGGTACCGCCTCGTCGCCGACCGGCGGGACGTCGACGTGGCCGCGTTCACCGACCTGCTGGGGCCGGTGCCGGGCGAGGACCCGGCGCGTCGCCTGGCCCGGCTCGACGAGGCGCTGCGGCTCTGGCGCGGCGGCCCCTATCCGGAGCTTCGACCACCCCTCCGTCGAACCGGAGGTGGCCCGGCTCTGCGCGCTCCGCGCCGGTGCCGTCGAGGACCGGGCCCGGGCGCTGCTCGAGGTCGGCCGGGCGGCGGAGGCGGTGGCCGCGCTGGAGGCACTGGTCGCGACCGAACCGCTGCGCGAGGAGGCGGTCGCGGGGCTGATGCGGGCTCTCGTGGCCTCGGGCCGGCAGGGCGACGCGCTCGGCGCCTACACCCGGCTGCGCACCCGGCTGGCCGACGAGCTCGGGCTCGATCCGTCGCCCGAGTTGCGCGAGCTCGAGCGGCAGGTGTTGAACCAGGAGGTCCCCGCGCCCCACGTGATCGGGGGTGGGCCCGTGGTCCGCCTGCCGGTCAGCTCGTTCGTCGGCCGGACCGAGGAGCTCGCCGCGGGTGCGGACCTGCTCGGCCGCTGCCGGGTGGTCAACCTCTGCGGGCCGGGCGGGGCGGGCAAGACGCGGCTGGCCCGCCACCTCGCCGCCGGGATCGCGGACCGCTACGAGGACGTGGTCGTCGTCGAGCTGGGCAAGGGCGGACCGCAGGACGTCGAGCCGTCGGTCGCCGCGGCGCTGCGCCTGGCCTCCCCCGGCTCGGGTACCGGGAACACCGCGCTGCTCGACCGCATCGTCGAGGTGCTGGCGGTGCGGCGCGCGCTGCTCGTGCTCGACAACTGCGAGCACGTCGCGGACGAGCTCGCCCCGCTGGTCGAGGCGGTCTGCGCGGGAGCGCCGCGGGTCGACCTGCTGCTCACCAGCCGCGAGGCCCTGCGGGTCGACGGCGAGCAGGTGCTGCCGGTCGCGCCGCTGCCCTCGGGCCCGGCGGCCCGGCTGCTCGTCGACCGCATCCGCGCCGCCGACCCCGCCGCCGTGCTCGCCCCCGAGCTCGTGGCCGAAGCGTGCCGCCGGCTCGACGGGCTGCCGCTCGCCCTCGAACTGGCCGCGGCCCGGGCGGGCGCGCTGGGGCTCGGCGCGCTCGTCGACGCGCTGGAGCATCCGCTCGAGGTGCTGCACGGCGGCCGGCGGACCGCGGACCCGCGGCACCGCTCGCTCCGGGACGTCATCGCGTGGTCCTACGGGCTGCTCGACGACGAACAGCGCCGGCTCTTCGAGCAGATGTCGGTCTTCGCCGGTGCGGTCGAGCGCGAGGCCGTCGCCGCGGTCTGCGACGACAGCGCGGCGCTCCCGGACCTCGTCGGCCGCTCGCTGGTGGTCCGCTCCGGCGAGGACCCCGCCGGGTTCGGCATGCTCGAGACCCTGCGGGCCTTCGCCCGGGCCCGGTGTGCCGCGGGGCCCGCCGGCCCGGCGCTGCGGGCGCGGCACGCCCGCTGGGCGGTCCGGCTCGCCGAGGAGATCCTGCGGGCCCGGGAGACACCGGACGAGGCGTCGGCCGTCCGCCGCTTCGACGCCCACCTGCCGGAGCTGCGCAGTGCGCACGACCGGCTCTGCCGGGCCGGCCTCGTCGAGGACGTGCTGCGGCTCGGCGTGCTCTTCGGCGAGCTGGGCTGGTTGCGGGGCCGCGCGGACCTGGTCCGGCTGACCGAGAAGTCGCTGCGGGTCGCCGGCGTCCTCGGGCCGGACGGGACGGTGGCGGGCCACGCCGGGGACGCGGCGCCGCTGGCGGCGCGGGTGCTGGGCCTGCTCGCGACGGCCTGCTGGCAGCGAGGCGACCTCGACCTCGGCGAGGCGTACTCCCGGCACGCCATGCAGATCGCCGTCGCGGGCGGGGACCCGCTCGCCGCCCGGTACGGGCACGAACCCCTGGCGAACGTGCTCAGCTTCCGCGGCGACCTCGCCGGCTCGATGCGGGAGGCCGCGACCGCGGAACAACTGGCCCGCAAGGCCGGGGACGGGCCGACGCTGACGCTGAGCCTGTTCGATCTCGCCCTCGGTTCCGCGTACTCGGGCGACCGGGCCGCCGCGTCCCGGTACGAACGCGAGCTCGACGCCGTCGTGGGACCGGCCGACCCGCCGACCCGTCGCGGTTTCGCGGCCTACGTGCGGGGGGAGCTGCGGGCCGAGGCGGGGGATCCCGGCGCGGCCGACCACCTCCGCGAGGCAGCCGCGACGGTGGCCGAGGCGGACTCGCGGTTCATCGAGGGCGTCGCCCGGCACACGTTGCTCACCTCCGGGATGCGCGACAGCGCGGACCCCGCCGGACGGCTGGCGGCCCTGTGGCCCCTGATCGAGCACTGGCACCGGTTCGGCGCGTGGATGCATCTCTGGGTGGCGGTGCGGGCGCTGGTCGAGACGCTGTCGCGGCTCGACCGCCACGCCGAGGTGGCCGAACTGCTCGGCGCCCGGCGGGCCAGCGCCCGGGCGACCGTCTCGTTCGGCACCGATCTGGAGCGGGAACGGGCGGTGGAGCGGGCCGCGCGGGCCGCGCTCGGCCCCGAGTTCGAGGCCCGGCTCGCGGCCGGCGCGGCCCTGGGTGACGCCGAGGCGCTGGCGCTCGCCCGCCGGATCACCCTCGGGCCGGGCCACGAGGCGCCGTCCGGCCCGCAGCCGGCCGCGACCTGACGGGTCACAACCGGTGCTGCAGCGCCTCCGCCGCGGCCAGGAGGTCCGCCGCCCAGCGCACCCCCGGCCGTCGGCCGATCCGGTCCACCGGGCCGGACACGGACACCGCCGCCACGACCTGCCCGGCCGCGTCGCGCACCGGCGCGGACACGCTGGAGACGCCGGACTCGCGTTCGGCGACGCTCTGCGCCCAGCCGCGCCGCCGGACGTCGACGAGGACGCGTTCGGTGAACGTCGCGTCCGCGAGGACCAGGCGTTGCGTCACCGGGTCCGCCCACGCGGCGAGCACCTTCGCGCCCGAGCCCGCGGTCATCGGCAGCCGGGTGCCCACGGGCACGGTGTCCCGCAGGCCGCTCGCGGGCTCGGCGGCGGCGATGCAGACACGGTGGATCCCGTCCCGGCGGTAGAGCTGCACGCTCTCACCGGTGATGTCCCGCAGCCGTGGCAGGACCGCGCCGGCGGCGTCGAGCAACGGGTCCGCGTGCCCGCCCGCGAGCTCGGCGAGCGTGGGCCCGGGACGCCAGCGGCCGTCGTTGCCGCGGTGCAGCAGGCCGTGCACCTCGAGCCCGACCGCGAGCCGGTGGGCCGTGGCCCGGGGCAGGCCCGTGGCCTCGCAGAGCTCCGAGAGCCCGACCGGTTCGACCGCTGCCGCCCGGAGCACCCCCACGGCCTTGTCGAGCACGCCGATACCGCTAGACTGTCTCACGCCTCGATACTATCTTCCCAGATCCTGGGAAGTCCACACCACTACTCGGGGCGGGTGAGCCGAGGAGAGGGAGGCAGCGGTGGGACGCACACTGGCCGAGAAGGTCTGGGACCTGCATCTGGTCCGCAAGGGTGAGGGGCAGGAACCCGACCTGCTCTATATCGACCTGCACCTGGTCCACGAGGTGACCAGCCCGCAGGCGTTCGACGGGCTCCGGCTCGCCGGCCGTCCGGTGCGCCGCACGGACCTCACCATCGCGACCGAGGACCACAACGTCCCCACCCTCGACGTGCTCGCGCCCATCGCCGACCCCGTGTCCCGCACGCAGGTCGAGACGCTGCGCCGCAACTGTGCGGAGTTCGGGGTCGAGCTGTACCCGATGAACCACGCCGAGCAGGGCATCGTCCACGTCATCGGCCCGCAGCTGGGGCTCACCCAGCCGGGCACCACCGTCGTCTGCGGGGACAGCCACACGTCCACGCACGGCGCGTTCGGCGCGATGGCGTTCGGCATCGGCACGTCCGAGGTCGAGCACGTGCTCGCCACCCAGACGTTGCCGCTCAAGCGGTTCAGGACCATGGCGATCAACGTCAACAGCAAGGACGGGACGCTGCGGCCCGGCGTGACCAGCAAGGACGTCGTGCTGGCCATGATCGCGCAGATCGGCACCGGCGGCGGGCAGGGCTACGTGCTCGAGTACCGCGGCAACGTCATCGAGAACCTCTCGATGGAGGCCCGGATGACGATCTGCAACATGTCGATCGAGGCCGGCGCCCGCGCGGGAATGATCGCCCCGGACGAGACCACCTTCGCGTACCTGAAGGGCCGCGACCGCGCGCCGTCGGGGGACCAGTGGGACGAGGCCGTCGAGGCGTGGCGCGAGCTGCGCACGGACGAGGACGCCACCTTCGACGCCGAGGTGGACATCGACGGCGACGCGCTGACCCCGTTCGTCACCTGGGGCACCAACCCCGGCCAGGGCCTGCCGCTCGGCGAGAGCGTGCCGGACCCGGAGTCGATCGTGGACGAGAACGAGCGCACCGCCGCGGAGAAGGCCCTGTCCTACATGGGCCTCGAGGCCGGCATGCCGTTGCGCGACATCAAGGTCGACACCGTGTTCGTCGGCTCGTGCACCAACGGCCGGATCGAGGACCTCCGCGCCGCCGCCGAGGTGATCGACGGGCGCACGGTCGCGGACGGCGTGCGGATGCTCGTCGTGCCGGGCTCGATGCGGGTGCGGTTCCAGGCCGAGGACGAGGGCCTGGACAAGATCTTCACCAGCGCCGGCGCCGAGTGGCGCTCCGCGGGCTGCTCGATGTGCCTGGGCATGAACCCGGACCAGCTCGCCCGGGGGAGCGCTGCGCATCGACGTCGAACCGCAACTTCGAGGGCCGCCAGGGCAAGGGCGGCCGCACCCACCTGGTGTCGCCCCTCGTAGCCGCCGCGACGGCGGTCCGGGGCACCCTGAGCTCGCCGGAGGACCTGAACTGATGGACGCCTTCTCGACCCACACCGGCATCGGCGTGCCCCTGCGCCGCTCCAACGTGGACACCGACCAGATCATCCCCGCCGTCTACCTCAAGCGCGTGACGCGCACGGGTTTCGAGGACGGCCTGTTCTCGGCCTGGCGGGGCGAGGAGGACTTCATCCTCAACCAGGAGCCGTTCTCGCGCGGCTCCGTGCTGGTGGCGGGGCAGGACTTCGGCACCGGCTCGTCGCGCGAGCACGCGGTCTGGGCCTTGATGGACTACGGCTTCCGGGTCGTCATCTCGTCCCGGTTCGCGGACATCTTCCGGGGCAACTCGGCGAAGGCCGGGCTGGTCGCGGCGCAGGTCGCGCAGCCGGACGTCGAGCTGCTGTGGAAGCTGCTGGAGAACGAGCCGGGCACCGAGGTGACCGTCGACCTGCAGGAGAAGACGGTGCAGGCCAAGGACCTGACCGTCCGCTTCGACATCGACGACTACGCCCGCTGGCGCCTGCTGGAGGGGCTGGACGACATCGGCCTCACCCTGCGCCACGAGCAGGACATCACCGCGTTCGAGGCCGCCCGCCCCGCGCGGATGCCCACCACCCACGGCTGACGCCGCCCGTGCGCGGTGGTCGTTGCCCCGGCGATGGCCACCGCGCACGAACGAGGCAGTCGCAGTCCCTGCGCCGCAACGGCTTTTTCGGCCGCGTCACTGGTGCGAGCTGCGGAAACGTTCTACCGTGCCGTTCATGAACAAGACCCAGCTCGTGGACGCGCTGGCGGCCCGTCTCGGAGACCGGCGCACCGCGTCGTCCGCTGTGGACGGCCTGCTGGAGATCATCGTCGACACCGTCGGATCCGGCTCCTCGGTGACGCTCACCGGATTCGGGGTGTTCGAGCCCCGGGCCCGGGCAGCCCGCGTGGCGCGGAACCCGCGCACCGGCGAGACCGTGCCCGTCCCGGCCACGACGGTCCCGGCCTTCCGCCCCGGGACGGCGTTCAAGGCGACGGTCCAGGCCAACGGTGCGGGCACCGGCAAGCCGGCCCCGGTCCGTCGGACCGGCGGCGGCGCCGCCGGGACCGCCGCGCCCGCGACGACCGCTCGCCGGAGCCGGGCCACCACGGCCGCAGCCTCCGACGCCGCGCCGACGCCCGCCGTCACGGAGGCACCCGCGAAGCCGGGCCGCCGCGCGGCCAAGACGTCCGGCTCGCTCACCGCCCAGGCCGAGGCCCCCGCGGAGAAGCCCGCCAAGAAGCCGGCGAAGAAGGCCGAGCCCAAGAAGGCGGCCGCCAAGGCCAAGGAGACCAAGGAGACCAAGGCCGCCGCCCAGCCCGCCAAGAAGACCCCGGCGAAGGGCAAGGCCAAGAAGTAGCCGGCCCGCGGGGTCTCAGATCGCGACTCGCGGGGTCTCAGATCGCGACTCGCGGGGTCTGAGAGCGCGACTCGCGGGACGGTCGCGGGCGGGCTACGCGGTGGGGTCGGGGTAGTAGTCGGCGCTCGTCAGGGCGCCAGAGGAGGACAGGCAGAGGACCCAGGTGCTGCCCTTCTTCGAGGGGACGCCCTTCTCCTCGTCGACCTCGGGCGGGTTCAGACCCCACTCGGACAGGAGCGTGCCCACCACGTCCGGGATCACCCCGCCCTGGCTGCACACGACCGTGACGCCCGGCTGCGCGGCGAGCTCGTGGAAGCGGGCCAGGCCGCGGTCCGGGGCTTCCCAGTAGCCCTCCTCGCCGAGCAGCGGCTCGACGGACGGCGGCTCCAGACCCAACGCGGAGACGAGCGGGGCGATCGTCTCCCGGCAACGGACGGGCGGGGCGGTGACGGCCCGCTCCGGGCCGAACCGCGCCAGGAACGGGACCAGCTGCTCCGCCTGGCGCCGGCCCGCCGCGGAGAGCGGGCGGAGGTCGTCCTCGCCGTCCCAGTCGCTGCGGCTGCCGGCCTTCGCGTGCCGGACGACCAGCACCACGGACCGGGGCGGCCCCTGCGCGGCGAACCGCGCGACGATCTCCCGGTCGTGGTCGCGCGTCAGCCGGGACGTCGCCTCCGCCGGGGGGACCCAGACCAGCTCGTCGACCTCCTGGTTCGGCACGAAGTCGGCGCGGTTCAGGCACTCCGCCGCCCAGTACCTAACGAGCTTGCGGCCCTCGGGCACGTCGTAGCGCACGTCCCCGAGCAGGGCGCCGAGCCGCGCCCGCAGCCCGGTCTCCTCCCAGGTCTCCCGGACGGCGGCGGCCGAGAGGGACTCACCGGGGTCGACCTTGCCCTTGGGGAGGGACCAGTCGTCGTACTTGGGGCGGTGCACCAGTGCCACGAGCGGCCCGACGTCGCCCGGGCACCAGAGGACGGTGCCCGCGGCGAGGACGTCGGCCTCGAGGGCGGAGGGATCGGGACTCACGGCCGGACCAGGTCCCTCATTCGTTGTCGGACGAGGCGCGGGAGACGTGGGCGATCATCAGCTCCGCCTGGTGGTCCCGGACCTTCTCCAGGTCCGAGCCCGGCGGGGGCGAGGGCTCCCACGTGCCGTCCGCCTGCAGCGTCCAGCAGCGCGTCGCCGGGTCCAGCGCGGAGTCGAACACCGCGCCCAGCTGCCCCGCCAGCGCCGGGTCCGCGACGCGCAGCAGCACCTCGACCCGGCGGTCCAGGTTGCGGTGCATCATGTCCGCGCTGCCGATCCAGTACTCGTTGGCGGCGCCGAAGTGGAAGATCCGCGAGTGCTCGAGGAACCGGCCGAGGATCGAGCGGACCTGGATGTTCTCCGAGAGCCCGGGCCGGCCGGGCCGGATCGCGCAGATCCCGCGGACGACGACGTCACAGGGCACCCCCGCGATCGACGCCCGGTACAGCGCGTCGATGACCTGCTCGTCGACGAGGGAGTTGACCTTGATCCGGACCCGCGCGTCCTCGTTGCCCGCCTGGAACGCCTCGATCTCGTCCTCGATGCGCCTGACGATCCCGCGCCGCACGCCGTAGGGCGCGACGAGCAGGCTCCGGTAGGAGGTCTGACGCGAGTAGCCGGTGAGCGAGTTGAACAGGTCCGTGAGGTCGGCGCCGATCGTCGGGTCCGCGGTCAGCACGCCGATGTCCTCGTAGAGCCGCGCCGTCTTCGGGTTGTAGTTGCCCGTGCCGATGTGGCAGTAGCGGCGGATCGTGGAGCCCTCCTGGCGCACGACGAGCGAGGTCTTGCAGTGCGTCTTGAGCCCCACGAGCCCGTAGACGACGTGCACACCGGACTTCTCCAGCTCACGCGCCCAGCGGATGTTGGCCTGCTCGTCGAACCGCGCCTTGATCTCGACGAGCGCGACGACCTGCTTGCCGGCCGCCGCCGCGTCGATCAGGGCGTCGACGATCGGCGAGTCGCCGGACGTCCGGTAGAGCGTCTGCTTGATCGCCAGCACGTTCGGGTCCGCGGCGGCCTGCTCGATGAAGCGCTGCACGCTCGTCGAGAAGGAGTCGTACGGGTGGTGGACCATCACGTCGCCCTCGCGCAGCGTCGCGAAGATGCTGCGCGGGGTCTCGCGCTCGCCGAACGCGGGGTGCGTGGCGGGGCGGAACGGCTCGTCCTTCAGGTCCGGCCGGTCAATGGCGTAGACCTCCCAGAGGCAGGTCATGTCCAGCAGGCCGGGCACCGTGACGACGTCCCCGGGGTGCACGTCCAGCTCGCGGAGCAGCAGCTCCAGCACGTGCTCGCTCATCGTCTCCGTGACCTCGAGCCGCACCGGCGGCCCGAATCGGCGGCGGGCCAGCTCGCGTTCGAGGGCCTGCAGGAGGTCCTCGTCCCGGTCCTCCTCCACCTCGAGGTCCGCGTTGCGGGTCACCCGGAACGCGTGCACCTCGGCCACCTCGAGCCCGGTGAACAGCTCGCCGAGGTGCGCGGAGATCAGGTCCTCGATCGGCAGGAACGTGATTCCCCGGCCCGGGTCGCCCTCGTCCTCACGTACCTGGACGAGACGCGGGACGTTGTTCGGCACCTTCACCCGCGCGAACCGCTCCGTGCGGCCCTCCGGGTCCCGCACGGTGACGGCCAGGTTCAGCGACAGCCCCGAGATGTACGGGAAGGGGTGCGCCGGGTCCACCGCGAGCGGCGTGAGCACGGGGAAGACCTGGGCGGCGAAGTAGTCCGAGAGGCGCAGCCGCTGCGCGTCCGTGAGATCGGACCAGCGGCGGATGTGGACACCGCTGGCCGCGAGCTCGGGGCGGACCTCGTCCAGGAAGACGCGGGCGGCCGCCTCCGAGATCGCCTGGCTGCGCTCGCCGATCTGGCGGAGCTGCTCGCGCGGGGACAGCCCGTCCGCGCTGCGCACGGCCAGGCCCATCTCGTCCCGGCGCTTCAACCCGGCGACCCGGACCATGTAGAACTCGTCCAGGTTCGACGCGAAGATCGCCAGGAACTTGGCCCGCTCCAGCAGCGGCTGGCTGGTGTCCTCGGCCAGGGCGAGCACCCGGGCGTTGAAGTCCAGCCAGGAGAAGCTCGCGGTTGAGGTAGCGGTCGTCCGGCAGGCCCGAGGGTGCCGCGGCGGTGATCGGCGCGGGCGGGCTGATCGGCGCCGCGCCGGATCCGGCGGGGGGCGGGGGCGGCGGGCTGACCGCCGTGCTCGCGGACGTGGGCGGGGCGGCCGGTCCGGGCTTCTCCGGCTCCGTCTGGCCGCTGCCCTCGCGCGTGGCGGGCTTGGCCACGGAGGCGCCCGCCTTCGCGGCGCCGGAGGTGGAGTTCGACGACGGCCGCGCGCTCGCACTCACCCGTCGCGTGGCCGGCCGGGCCGGTCGTCGGGCCGCGGCTCGCGTGCGCCTGCGCCCGGAACCGTCGCCGGCGCCGCCCCCGGAGCCGGTGGGCTCGGGGGACGCGGAACCGTTGGCGGACTGATCCTGCCGGTCGTCTTCGCGATCACCCACGCGGCGATTCTTCCGCACCCGAGGGGGGTGCACCGGCTCCGGGGGACTGACATCCGGGTGAACTTCGAATCACGGAACGATAACGCGAAGATCACGCCGGACGGCTGCCCCGATCCGGGGCGAGGAGGCGGCCGGTGCGCGGGCCGATGCCGGCCGTCTCGGCCTCCCGCAGGTCCGCCTCGGTGTCGACGTCCAGGCGCAGGCCCGGCCACGCCCCGGGCAGCGCCGCGGCCCCGGACTCCCGGTGCGCGTCCGCCGAGCCCGGCCCGAACCGGGGGTCCAGCGCGACGCCGACGGCCGCGACCAGCAGCGTCGTGCCGTCCCCGTGGGCGTCCGTGCAGAATGCCCGGGTGGCGCTCCCGGTGGCGAACAGCGCCTGCGCCGCGGCGAGGGCGGCGTCGAGCTCGTCCGGGTGCAGCGCGGCCAGATCCGCTTGCAGCGCAGCGACTCCGGCCGCGGCGAGGTTCTTGATCCGGCGTCGTCTGCGGTGCCACTCCGCGCCGTGCCGCAATGCCGCGTTCAGGCCCTCCGCGGGCTCGTCGGCGAGCACGGACGCGCCGAGCGCGGTGACGCCCGCCGAGACCTCCGGATCGGACGTCACGACCACGATCTCGCCGACCCGGTTCGCCGCCCGGGCCGCCGCGACGGTGTCCAGCGCGAGCGAGAGGGCGAGGCGGGCGTGGGCCTGCGGGTCCCCGATCCCGCGGTCCGCCGCGCCGCGCAGCCGGGACTTCGCGACGTGCAGCGGCTTGACCGGCACGACGACGTCGGTTCGCGACGGGACCGGTCCGGAACGCGGGGGCACACACCCATCGTTCCACTCCGGCGCGGCGCGCGGGCGCAGACTCCTGGACCCGCCCCGTACCGTCACGGGAGACTCGCCCGCGGTGATCGTCCGCGGTGCGCCGACGGAGCAGGAGGTCGTGGGTGACGCGTGAGAAGGGTGGCTTCTCGGTCTGGGTGTCGGCGGTGGTGTTCACCGTGCTGAACTTCCTGACCAGCCGCAACCGGTACCTGGGTCTGGAGAACGTGCCGGCCGACGGCGGAGCGCTGATCGTCGCGAACCACATCTCCTACCTCGACCCGGCGCACACCGCGCTGTACGTCTACCGGGGGAAGCGGGTGCCGCGGTTCCTCGCGAAGCACAGCCTCTGGAAGATCCCGGTGTTCGGGCGGATCCTGGTCGCCAGCGGGCAGATCCCGGTCTACCGGGACTCCGCGGACGCGCAGCAGAGCCTCCGCGACGGCATCGAGGCGCTCGGCAGGGGAAAGGTCGTCGTCATCTACCCGGAGGGCACGATCAGCCGCGACCCCGAGGGGTGGCCGATGCAGTCCCGCACGGGCGTCGCCCGGCTCGCCCTGTCGTCGGACGTGCCGGTGATCCCCGTCGTGCACTGGGGGACCCGCGAGATCTACGACCACTACAACAGGAAGTTCCGGCCGTTGCCGCGGACGACGGTGACGGTGAAGGCGGGCCCGCCGATCGACCTGTCCGCCTACCGCGGGCGCCCGCTCGACGCGACGATCCTGCGCGAGGTCACCGACCACGTGATGAGCGAGGTGCGGGACCTGCTGGCCGAGGTCCGGGGCGGGGCCGCGCCCACCGAGTTCTACAAGCGGGTGGACCGGTGAGGGCGCTGCAGCGGGTCGCCGTCCTGGGGGCGGGGTCCTGGGGGACCACGTTCGCGAAGGTCCTCGCGGACGCCGGCCGGGACGTCGTGCTGTGGGCGCGCCGCCCCGAGGTGTCCCGCGCCGTGTGCGACCGGCACGTCAACCCGGACTACCTGCCCGGCGTCGTGCTGCCGGAGCGGATCACCGCGACGACGAACGCCGCCGCCGCGCTCGACGGCGTCGACGCCGTCGTGCTCGCCGTCCCGTCCCAGACCCTGCGGGCCAACCTGAACGACTGGCGGGACCTGCTCCCGCGCGGCCGGACGCTGGTCAGCCTGGCGAAGGGGGTCGAGCTCGGGACGCTCAAACGGATGAGCGAGGTCGTCGTCGAGGTCGCCGGGGTGACGCCGGACCAGGTCGCCGTGGTGTCCGGGCCGAACCTCGCCCGCGAGATCGCCGCCGAGGAGCCGACCGCCACCGTGATCGCCTGCTCGGACCACGAGCGGGCCGTCGCCCTGCAGAGCGCGACGTCGTCGGGGTACTTCCGCTCCTACACGAACACCGACGTCGTGGGCTGCGAGCTGGGCGGGGCCGGGAAGAACGTGATCGCGCTGGCCGTGGGGATCGCGGCGGGCATGGGGCTCGGGGACAACACCCGGGCGTCGCTGATCACCCGCGGGCTCGCGGAGACGGCGCGGCTCGGCCAGGCGCTCGGCGCGGACCCGCTGACCTTCGCCGGGCTCGCGGGCCTCGGGGACCTGGTCGCGACGTGTTCGTCGCCGCTCTCGCGCAACCGCACGTTCGGCGAGCACCTCGGCCGCGGCGAGAGCCTGGAGCAGGCGGGGGAGGCCAACCACGGGCAGGTCGCCGAGGGCGTGAAATCCTGCCTGTCGATCTGCGAGCTGGGCGAGCGGCACGGGGTCGAGCTGCCCATCGCGGACGCGGTGCGCCGGGTCTGCCACGAGGGCTGGTCCGCGACCTCGATGGGCAAGGAGCTGATCAGCCGCGCGCCCCGCCCCGAATAGCCTGTGCGCGGAGGTCGTCGCCAGGGCGACGTCTTCCGCGCACGAGCCGACGGAGGAGGCACCCCATGACCGGTGACGGCACCCGCTGCGTGCACGGCGGTCTGGAGACCGGCGCGGTGGGGGAGCCGGTGCACCCGGGCCCCGTGCTGTCCGCGACGTTCCATCTCGGGCTGCCGCACGACCCGCCCGCCCACGACTTCTACAGCCGCCCGGACAACCCGACCTTCCGGATGCTGGAGTCCGCGGTCGGCGAGCTCGAGGGCGGCGTCTGCACGTCGTTCTCCTCGGGGATGGCGGCGATCGCGGCGGTGCTCCGGCTCGCCGCGCAGCCCGGCGCCGCGATCGTCCTGCCCAGCGACGGCTACTACGTCGCCCGGGTGCTGGCGCAGGACGAGCTGGTGCCGCTGGGCGTCGAGATCCGGGAGGTGGCGACGGCCGGGGCCTGGGACGACCAGATCGTGGACGGCGCGACGCTCGTCCTGCTGGAGACCCCGTCGAACCCGGGGCTCGAGGTGTGCGACATCCGCGCCGTCGCCGAGCGCGCGCACGCGGGCGGCGCGCTGGTGGCCGTGGACAACACGACCGCGACCCCGCTCGGACAGCGACCGCTCGCGCTCGGCGCCGATCTCGTCGTCGCGTCGGACACGAAGGCGCTGGCCGGGCACGGGGACGTCGTCCTCGGGCACGTCACCGCGCGGGACCCGATCCTCGCGGACCGGATCAAGGCCGCCCGGACCCGCAGCGGCGCGGTCCCCGGGCCGATGGAGGCCTGGCTCGCGCACCGCGGCCTGGGCACGCTGGACCTGCGGCTGGCCCGGCAGGCGACGAACGCCCACGCCCTCGCGCTGGCGCTGACCACGCACCCCGCGGTGAGCGACGTCCGGTGGCCGGGGCTGCCGGACGATCCGTCCTACGCCGTCGCGTCGAAGCAGATGCGCAGGTGGAACGGGGTGCTGCGGTTCACGCTCCGGTCCAAGGAGCAGGTCGGGGAGTTCCTGGCCGCGTCCCGTCTCGTCATCTCCGCGACGAGCTTCGGCGGCCTCCAGACCACCGCGGACCGCCGGGAACGCTGGGGGGACGCGGTTCCGCCCGGGCTGATCCGGCTCTCCGCGGGCTGCGAGGACACGGACGATCTGGTGCACGACGTGCTGGGGGCGCTGGACCGCATCCGCGTATGACAGAGGGTTGCCGGATCGTGGCGACGTTCACTCCTCCGTAACGCCCTGGATCACCCACTCGATGGGCTAACAACAGATGTGCTGACCGATTCGTCGGTTCGGCCCTGCTGGCCTAGCCCAGATGGTGGAGGAACGTGCACGTGTGGTGGTCCGGCAAGGTCTGCGCCGCGGCAGCGGTCGTGGCGTTGCTCGGCGTGGCCGCGTGCGGCAGCGACACCGCCGGCGACGCGTCCGGGGCAGGAGCGGCACCGGCGGCGGTCGAAACCCGCATCCAGCCCTACCTCGACGCGTCGATCACCTCCACCGCCCTCGACGAGATGGCGAGCACCACCGGCGTCGACGACGCGGTGCTCGCCTTCGCCCTGGCGAGCGGTGACTCCTGCACCCCCGCCTGGGGCGGCACCCGCCGGCTCACGGACCCCGCCCTCGTCGACGCCGCCAAGGGCCTGACCGCCCGCGGCGGCCGGATCACGGTCGCGACCGGCGGCGCGAGCGGCCCGTACCTGGAGAACGCCTGCGCCGACGCCGACGCGCTGGCCGGCGCCTACCGCGCCGCGCTGGACGCGGTCGGGAGCAACCGCCTGGACGTCGACATCGAGGCGGACATCCCGGCCGCCACCGTGATCTCGGCGCTGAAGCAGCTGCAGGACGAGCGGGGGACCGGCGTCTCGCTGACCCTGCCCGTCGAGAGCGCGGGCCTCACCCCGGCCGCGTTGGCGCTGGTCCGCGCCGCCGACGAGGCCGGCGTCACCGCGGACGTGAACGCGATGATCATGAACTTCCACGCCGACGGCGCCTGGGCCACCGCGATGACGGACGCGACCGGTGCCGTCCTCGGCCAGCTCCGGCAGCTCCGCCCGGACGAGCCCGCGGCGCAGACCGCCGCCCGTACCGGTGTCACCTTCATGCTCGGCCGCACCGACCTCGGCGCGGTCACCACCCTCGACGCCGCCGCCGCCGTCACCCGGGACGCCCGGGCGCGCGGACTCGGGTCGGTCGGGTTCTGGTCGGTGGGCCGCGACAACGGAGGCTGCCCCGACGCCACCGCCGCGGCCTACGACTGCAGCGGGATCGCACAATCCCGCTTCGCCTTCACCGAGATCGTTCGCGACAACCTCGCGGACACTGCTCCCCCGGAGGACAGCGCACGATGATCGACCAGCCCACCACGGCCCGCCGAGCCCTGCGTCCGATCGCCGACCGGACCACCGCGATCCCGTCCACCCGCCCCGCCGGGGACGAGACCGCGGCCTGGCGCACGGTGGCCGGCATCGAGTCCGCGACGACCGCGGTCCCGGCGACCGGCTCCGTCGAGTCCCCGACGACGGCGATCCCCGCCCCGACGACCCCGGCCGAGCGGGCCGCCGCACGCGCGGCAGAGCTGGCGTCGGCGCTGCGGTCCGACCCGATCCTCGAGGAGCCGACCTCCCTGGTCCCGGCGGTTCGGCCGGTCGACGCGACCGCGCTCGTGGACCGGCTGCTGCCGGGGGAGGACGCCGGGTCGGCGGTCGAGGAGACCTCGACGATCAAGGTCGCCGAGCCGGTGTTCGTCGACGAGACCGGCCGCCGCACCCGGCGGACCAAGGTCATCGCCTACACGGTCGCGTCGGCCTGCGTGGCGATGCTGGCGCTGGTCGGGGTCAGCCTCGCGGCGGGACAGCACACGCCGATGCTGCAGATCCCGTTGCTGGGCGGGGACAGCACGGCGTCCGCGGAGACCCAGGTCGAGGAGCCGGCCGAGGTCGCCGCGCCGGCCGCGGCGCCCGCGGGTGTCGCCGTCCGTGCGCCCGCGCCCACCACCCGGGCCCGCGTCGTGGTCACCACGACCCCCGTCGCGCCCGCGCCGGTGGTCCCTGCTCCCGTGACGACGTCGCCGGCGGCGGATCCACCGACGACGAGGACACCGACGCGCGAGGCGACCCCGGACCCGACCACGCAGCCCGAAACGACCACGGCCGGGCCGACCACCGATCCCACCGTGACTCCGCCCACCGACAACCCGGGACCCGGCGTCCCTGTGACCTCGTGAGCCGCTCCCGGCACGTCCCCCGCCCCAGCTGGTTCCTCGTCCTCATCGCGTTCCTCACCTTCGGCGCGATCCTGCTGGTCAACGGCATCGTCAACGCCGAGTTCGGCAACGACGCCGAGGGCGCCGGCGACCGCGGGCCCGACGGGGCGATCCCCGCGGTCGTCTCCGAGGGTGGTTCGGTCGTGGACGCGACCCACGACCCCGTCCGCACGATCCGCTACCCCGCGAAGACCATCGCGCTCTCCTTCGACGACGGCCCGGACCCGCTCTGGACCCCGCAGGTCCTGGCGGTGCTGAAGAAGCACCAGGTGCCCGGCACGTTCTTCGTCCTCGGCTCGCAGGCCGCGAAGCACCCGCAGCTGGTCCGGGACATCCGGGCCCAGGGCTCCGAGATCGGGCTGCACACC
Source organism: Pseudonocardia sp. T1-2H (assembly GCF_038039215.1). Taxonomy (NCBI): domain Bacteria; kingdom Bacillati; phylum Actinomycetota; class Actinomycetes; order Pseudonocardiales; family Pseudonocardiaceae; genus Pseudonocardia; species Pseudonocardia sp. T1-2H. The sequence goes on along the minus strand of NZ_JBBPCL010000001.1, from coordinate 5,210,111 downwards.
TTCACCCACCCCGACCTGACGCACATCGCCCCGAACCGGGTCGAGCGCGAGCTCACGCTCACCCAGTTCGCCGTGGCCGGCGCGACGGGGGAGATCACCTACCTGGTCCGCCCGCCGTACTCCTCGCGCGTCGACGCCCTCGACGACGAGGACTACGACATCGTCCAGAGCCTCGGCAAGGACGGGTACATCACCGCCCTGACGGACTTCGACAGCCGGGACTGGGAGCGCAAGGGCGTCGACCGGATCGTCGCCTCGTCCACGCCCGAGAACGACGCGGGCGGCTCGCTCCTGCTGCACGACGCGGGCGGCGAACGCTCGCAGACCGTCGCCGCGCTGGACCGGCTGATCCCGCAGCTCAAGGCCCAGGGCTGGACGTTCTCGACGACGAGCCGGGCCGTCGGCCTGCCCCGGCCAACCACGAGGCCAGCACCTTCGACGTCGTCGCCGGCACCGTCCTGCTGGCCGCGACCGCGTTCTCCACCAACGCGGTCCGGGTCCTCGAGTGGTGTCTGCTGATCGTCGGCGGCCTCGTGGTGCTGCGGCTGCTGGTCATGCTGGTGGTCGCCGGCCGGCAGAAGCGGCGGACCGACCGCATGACGAGGGACCCGAACAGGCCCGTGTACACGCGTCCGGTCTCGGTGATCGTCCCCGCGTACAACGAGAAGGAGTGCATCGAGCAGACGGTGCGCTCGATCGCGGCGGGGGACCACCCCGTCGAGATCATCGTGGTCGACGACGGCTCGACCGACGGCACGTCGGAGATCGTCGAACGGATGGCGATGCCGAACGTCCGGCTGATCCGCCAGCCCAACTCCGGCAAGCCCGCCGCCCTCAACACCGGCATCGCGGCGGCCCGCAACGAGGTCATCGTGATGGTCGACGGGGACACGGTCTTCGAGACCTCGACCGTCCGGCTGCTGGTGCAGGACATGGTGGATCCCGAGGTCGGCGCGGTCGCGGGCAACGCGAAGGTGGCGAACCGGAACACCCTCGTCGCCAAGTGGCAGCACATCGAGTACGTGATGGGCTTCAACCTCGACCGCCGCGTCTACGACGAGTGGCGCTGCATGGCCACCGTGCCCGGCGCGATCGGGGCGTTCCGCAGGTCCGCGCTGCGCGAGGTCGGCGGCGTCAGCGAGGACACGCTCGCCGAGGACACCGACCTGACGATGGCGCTGAGCCGCGCGGGCTGGCGGATCACCTACGTCGACAGCTCACGCGCCTGGACCGAGGCGCCCGCCACCTTCACCCAGCTCTGGCGCCAGCGCTACCGGTGGAGCTACGGGACCATCCAGTCGATGTGGAAGCACCGCTCGGCGGTGACGGCCAAGGGGCCCTCGGGGCACTTCGGCCGGGTCGGGCTGCTGAACCTCGCGCTCTTCCAGGTCCTGCTGCCGCTGCTCGCGCCCCTGGTGGACGTCTTCCTCGTCTACGGGCTGTTCTTCCTGGACCCGTGGGTCACCCTGGCGGCGTGGGGCGGCGTGCAGCTGATCCAGCTGCTCTCGGCCGTCTACGCGTTCCGGCTGGAGAAGGAGAAGCTCGGGGTGCTGTGGCTGCTGCCGTTGCAGCAGATCGTCTACCGCCAGCTCATGTACGCGGTGCTGATCCGCTCGGTGGTCACGGCGGTCACCGGAATCCGGCTGAAGTGGCAGAAGCTGCGGCGGACCGGGGACTTCGGCGGGGTGCCGGTGGCGTCCGGCCCGAAGCCGCTGCCGCCGTCGGTGGAGGTGTACACGGGCTCGTTCCAGGCGGTGGCGCCCGGTGCGCGCCGGCAGGCCGGGCCGCACCCCGTCCGTGCGACCGTGCCGCCCCGGGTTCCGCCCCACAACTGAAACCCGCCGTTCATCGACCCGCCATATACATCAGATTCTCCGCGATAACGCTTTTCTTCACCCGATCGAGCTACAGGATGAACGTCCGTTGGTCTGTACGGCCGAGGGCGCAGACATCCCCGAACTGGTGAAGGTGGCGACAACGATGGAGTCCGAGAGCGCGTGGCAGTACGACGCGCCGGAGGCTGACGCGCCGACGGTCGAGATCCCGGTGGTACACAGGCCCGTCTTCGTCGACAGCACCGGCCGCAGGACGCGCCGGGCCAAGGCTGCGGCCTACGTGGTGGCGACGGTGTGCATCGCGATGTTGGTGATGGTCGGGGTGAGTGTCGCCGCGGGCCAGCGGACGCCGATGCTGGAGCTGCCGTTGCTGGGCGGCACGGCGAACGCGAGCGCTCCGTCCGAGGGCACGGTGGGCCTCCCCGGGCCCGCTGCGGCAGTGGGGGCGGCGGACGACGCCGCGGGCCGGCCGACCGGTCTCCTGGCGGTCCGCAAGACGCCTCCGACCGTGCGCACCCGCCCTGCGGCTCCGGTCTCCGTCAAACCGCAGGCTCCCCGCCCGCCGGTCGCACCGGCTCCGGTGGTCACACCGAAACCGGCACCGGTGGTCACATCGAAACCGGCACCGGTGGTGCAGCCGACGACGGTCCCACCCGTCGTCCCTCCGAAGACGACGGCGCCGACACCCGAAGGCGAGCCGGCCCCGCCGACGACGACCGTCCCGCCGACGACCACACCGTCGGACACGACGACCCCGGAGACCGAACCCCCCTCGAGCGGCTCCTCGGCGGTCTGAGGTGGGTCAGAAGGAGAGCAGGCCGGCCTCGAACAGGGCCCGGACACCGAGTCCGAGAAGCGCGACGGCGCCCACCGCGGGGACCACGAACTTCCGCCCCACCCCGCCCCTGCGGCTGCGGCTGCGGACGAGCTCCTCTGCCTCGGCCCAGGACACCGGGCCGTCGACGGCGCGCTCCTCCGCCGTCCAGTACTCGCGGAGATCCAGGGCCTGCGCGGGGATCACGGAGAACTCGATGGTCGCCGGCTCGATGTCCGGGAAATGGGCGGGGGCTGTCGTGGTGCGCATCGGTCCTCCAGGGGGTCTCCGTACCCCTCTGTCGCGGGCGCCCCGGACCTCGTTATGGGGCCGTTCGCCGGATCATCAAGACTGATGATCTGGACCGAACGGCCTAACGGTGCCGGGCGTCATGGCCCGACGGCCGCCGCCGACTGCCGGTCCGCCCGAGTGGCGAGGAACCCCGAGCCGGAGCGGACGTCGGCGTCCCCGGTGGTTCCTCGACCGTCCCCCGCAATATCACACGTGCGTAATCTCGCCTCCGTATGGTCGACTACACCCATCCGAGACGGAGGTGGTCGCGCGTGCCGGAACGACAACTCCACCCCATCGACACCGACCCCGAGCCAGGGGAGGTGTCGGGGGCCGTGCCGAACCTGTGCACGGTCCCGACGGGGTCCAGGGTTCTGCTGTTGAACGCGAGCTTCGAGCCGCTGGCCGTGGTGACGGCCAAACGCGCGATCGTGCTGATGCTCGCGGGTAAGGCGGAGTGTGTGCAGACCGCGCTCGAGGGCGCCGCGTTCCACTCCGAGAACTTGACTCTTCCGTGGCCGTCGGTCATGCGACTCTCCCGCTACGTGCGTGTCCCCTACCGCCGCGCGGTCCCCATGACGCGTGCGGGAGTGCTCCGCCGAGATCTGCGCCGATGTGCGTACTGCACCAGGAAGGCAGACACGATCGACCACGTCGTCCCGCGCAGCCGCGGTGGCGGGCACACCTGGGAGAACTGTGTCGCCGCCTGCCGGGCGTGCAACTCCAAGAAGGCGGACCGCCTGCTCGACGAGCTCGGCTGGACACTGAAGACCGTCCCGAGACCGCCGAGCCGCGCCGCGGGCGGGGTCCTCGTACTGGCGGTCGAACCGCTCCCTTCCTGGGAACCCTGGCTCAACGTCGCCGCCTGACGGGCAGCCGGACCACCGCTCGTCACGAGCCCTCCTGCAGTGCGCAGCGTTCATCCCGTCGGATGATGGAAACGGCCCGCCCCCTGCAGGGGCGGGCCGTTCCTGTACTGATCGGGGCGGTGGACCGATCAGTACGCCGCCCCGTGGAGCGTGGGGCGGAGGTCCGTCATGACCGGGAGGTCGTCCCCCACGCGCGGTTCGTTAACCCACGGCCTGCACATACCCAGACTTGATGAGAACCTGATCGCTCTTTCGGTTGGATGGGTGGTGCAGGCCGGGTCGCGTCCGCGAGGGTGGGGTGCGTATCGGACGTCGGGGGGACGGGATCGGACACCAGGACATGGCGGCAGGCGACACGATCGTCGACGTGGGACGGCACCGGCAGCGGACGGAGACCTTCCGCCTGATGTACGTGTGCACGGGCAACATCTGCCGGTCCCCGGTCGCCGAGATCATGACCCGGCACCTGTTGATCGGGAAGCTGGGAGGCCGCCTGGCCTCGCAGTTCGACGTGTCGAGTGCCGGCGTGAGCGCGGTCGTCGACTCCCAGATCCACCCGGACACCCGGGAGGAGCTGGCGCCCTGGGGCCTGGACGGCGTGATCGCCGGCCGGTTCCGCGCGCGCCAGCTGCGCTCCGCGATGGTCCGGGAGGCCGACCTCGTGCTCGGCGCGAACCCGCGACACCGCAGCGCAGTCGCCGAGCGGGCCCCGGAGGGCCTGAGGACGGCATTCAGCATCCGCGAGTTCGCGCTCCTCGCCGAGGCGGTCGATCCGGACGTGCTGCCCGTCGATCCCGTCTCCCGCGCTCACGAGCTGGTGGAGCAGGCGCGGCTGATGCGAGGCCTGGTGCCGATGGACCCGGAGGAGCTCACGATCCCGGACCCGATGGGACGGCCGCAGAAGACGCACCACGAGGCCGTGATGCTCATCGTGGACGCGGTGGCGCGGATCGTGAACGTGATGGTGCCGACGCGGCGGTGAGCAGGAGCCTCGGGCGCCGTACTGCCTCGGCACACGAGTTCGGCCCGCCCCGGAGATCCGGGACGGGCCGTGGGGGAGCGGGTGCGGGTCAGTAGGCGCCGCCACCCCTGACGACCACGCCGACCGTCCTGGCGAGGATCTTGGCGTCGAGCAGGGGGCTCCAGCTGTCGACGTAGCGGGCGTCGAGGGCGACGGACTCGTCCCAGCCGAGGTCGCTGCGGCCGCTGACCTGCCAGAGGCCGGTCATGCCGGGCTTGACGAGGAGGCGGCGGGCTGCGGTGGGGCAGTAGTGCTCGACCTCGCGGCGCAGGGCCGGGCGGGGCCCGACGAGGTGCATGGTGCCGGCGAGGACGTTGAAGAGCTGGGGAAGCTCGTCGAGGGAGTACTTGCGGAGGACGCGGCCGACGGCGGTGATCCGCGGGTCGTTGCGCATCTTGAACAGCGGCCCGGCGCCGTCGTTCGCCTCGGCCAACTCGGCGAGCCCGGCCTCGGCGTCGACGACCATGGAGCGGAACTTGATCATCCCGAACTCGCGGCCGTCGAGGCCGACGCGGTTCTGGCGGAAGAAGATCGGGCCGCCGTCGAGCTTGACCGCGACCATCACCGCGAGGAGGACGGGCAGCAGCAGGAGCAGGATGACCAGCGCGCCGAGGGCGTTGAGGACCGTCCACGCGGTGCCGGGTCGCCGTGCCGGGGCGACCTCGAGGGCGATGTGTGCCGCGTTCGTGGCCGGCGCGATCGGGGCCTCGACGATCCGGGCGGCTCCGGTGCGAGCAGCCGGGATCAGGGTCTCGACTACGGCGGTCATGCTGTTCTCCCCGAACTCGATGTGCTCGGCGGCCCGGTGTGGCGCCGCGTTCACTGGCCTGTCGTGGATCACTCGAAGGTCATTAGCCGCCTCGTTCGGACTTCAACAAGATTGATGACCTTCGACCGGAAGGCCTAGGCGGCATCCCCCATGAGGTTGCCCCTCAGTAGGCCCCACGGCTCCTGACCACGGCGCCGACGGTCTTCCAGAGGATCGTGAAGTCCAGTGCCATGGACCAGTTCTCGACGTAGCGCAGGTCGAGCCGTACGGACTCCTCCCAGGAGAGGTTGCTGCGTCCGCTGACCTGCCAGAGCCCGGTCATCCCGGGACGCACCAGCAGCCGGCGGCGCGCGGCGTCCTCGTAGGTCGCGACCTCGGCCGGCAGCGGCGGTCGGGGCCCGACGAGGGACATGGTGCCGCCCAGGACGTTGAGCAGCTGGGGAAGCTCGTCGAGGGAGTACTTCCGCAGCAGGGCGCCGATCCTGGTGATCCGCGGGTCGTGGGTCATCTTGAACAGCGGCCCGGCACCCTCGTTGGCCTTCGCCAGCGCGGCGAGCCCGGCTTCGGCGTCGACGACCATCGAGCGGAACTTGACCATCCGGAACGTCTGCCCGTTGGTGCCGACGCGTTCCTGTCTGAAGAACACCGGGCCGCCGTCCGCCCGCACGGCGAGCGCGATCGCGATGAAGACCGGCGCGGTGAGCAGCAGGAGGAGGCAGGCGACGGAGCGGTCCATGACGTTCTTGAGGGCGCGGGAGACGCCGGTGAAGCGGGGCCTGGAGAGGCTGAGCAGCGGGAGACCGTCGACCGGGGTGATGTGCATGCGGGGGCCCGCGATCTCCATCAGCCCGGGGTCCACGGCGAGCTCGGCGTCGGTGCCCTCGAGCTCCCAGGCGAGGCGGTGCAGGCGGGCGGGACCCCAGCCGGGGGCCTGCGAGACCGAGACGACGCGGTAACCGTCGGCGCGGACAGCCGTGTTGACCGAGTCCAGATCCCCGACGACCGGGACGCCTTCGATGGTGCCGCTGTCGTCCGGCCCGCGGCCGCTGGGCGTGCAGGCGCCGGTGACCTGCCAGCCGAAGTGGGGATCGCGGCGGGTGCGCCGCACCATGTCCGCGATCGACTCCGGGCTGCCGACGGCGAGCACGAGGTGCTGGCAGCGGCCCCTGCCCCGCTGCTGGTGCAGCCACTTGCGCAGGACGAACCGGCCGAGGCCGAGCAGGACCCCGATCAGCGGCACGATCAGGAAGACCCAGACCCGGACCGAGTCGACCATGAGGCTGAGCCCGCCGAGGGCCAGCAGCACCGCCGCGGTGGCGACCGCCCGGCCGAGTCGTTTGAACTCCACGGTCCCGTTCCCGAGGATCCGCCTGTCCCACGCGCGGCAGAGAGGAAGCGTGGCGACGAGGAGCGCCGCGGCGATCAGGCCACAGTAGATCCGTGCCCGGTCCGCGGCTTCGGCACCGGTCAGTCCGAGGAGGACGGCAGTCGTGGTCGCGACGGCCACGACCGTGAGGTCCGTCCCGACGACGAGGGCGGCGAAACGCCGCTGCCAGCGGACCGGGGCCGGCCCGTTCGACGACGCGCGGTCGGGATCGACACCTCGCTGCGAGGGGATGACGGCGAAGCGCGTGATCGGCCTGGCTGTGCCGGCGGCCGGCGTCTGGGGACCGCCGACCGTCTCCGGGTTCGTGCTCACTCCGTGCGCCCCCTGCGGGTGCTCAGTGACAAAGGGTGTCGCGTTGATGCAGCCGCGCATGGCCAGGGGAATTCCGCGCACTCGCGGGATGGCCATGCGTGATCACAGCGCTGGTGTCCCTTTCGTAACTCGGTCCGCCTTCGTTACCCGCTGTAGGTGAGTCGTCGCAAGTTGCGCCATTCGGCCCACCGATCGAGAAGGCCGACCCCTTCACGGGCGTGATGCCGGCCACGCGGGCAGTAGTCGGGGCGCACGGGAGTGCTAAGGCACTCCTCGATCCGGTGAAGGGTGCCCGAGACCACTTCGCCCAGGAGGAGAGTGAGTGCCGTGCTACTCGGATCCGGTGTCGAGCGGGGAGGCCGCAGCACCGCGAGTCACTCGATGGTGGTGGTCTATCGTGACGCCGCCGCGCCTACGTCGCGTGGCGTGACGACCCCGGGCGGTGAGCGCTCAGTGTCACCTGTTCGGGTCAGCACGCGAGCCGAACCGTAACGATCACGAGGACGAAGTGCGACAAGCGCTCGAAGGCGCGGCAGGGGCCGCTCCCGCACACGGAGGAGCAAGGTCATGGCCGGGCAGTCGGGGCCCACACATGGGAATCTGCAGGCCGGAGGCGCGAACGCCGACCTCGTCCTCGACGACGGCGGGCCGGGCGAACGGGTGCGTGCGCCGCGTCGAGGCCGCCGGGTCCTCGGGGTCCTGGCGCTGGTGGTCGTCCTCCTCGGGGCGGTGGTCGCAGGCGGGTTCCTCCTGCTGAGCGAAAGCCTCGGAAACAATGTCGCCCGGGTGCCGAACGTTTTCGGCGCACTCGAGGAGAACGCGCGTCCGCCCGCGGGAAACGCCCTCACCTTCCTCCTCGTCGGTACCGACACACGATCCGGCGAGCCCACCACCGGCGGCGATGCACCGGCCGATGTGGACCCGGGTTCACAGCGCAGCGACGTCGTCATGCTGGCCCGGGTGAACCCGGACGGCTCCGAGGCCTCGGTCGTCTCCATTCCCCGGGACAGCTGGGTCGACGTCCCCGGCCGCGGGATGAACAAGATCAACGCGGCGTACGCCTTCGGCGGTCCGAGCCTGCTGATCCGGACCGTCGAGAACCTCACGCGGCAGCGGGTGGACCACTTCGCAGTGATCGACTTCGCCGGCTTCCAGTCCATGGTCGACTCCGTCGGCGGGATCGACGTCCGGGTGGCCGGAGCGACCAGCAACGCGGGTGTGGACTTCCACGAGGGTCTCAACCACCTCGACGGCGCCCAGGCCCTCGCGTACGTCCGCCAGCGGTACGACCTGCCCAACGGCGACCTCGACCGCGCGAAGCGCCAGCAGAACGCGCTGCGCGCGCTGCTCGCCAAGGCGGCGTCGGGCGGGGCGCTCTCCGACCCGGCAGGGCTCTACGACCTCGTCGACGCCACGAGCCGCACGGTGAGCGTCGACGACACCCTGAGCAACAACGGCTTGCGCTCGCTCGCGTTCGATCTCCGCGGCCTGCGCCCGAGCGCGGTGACGTTCCTGAGCGCCCCGGTTCGTGGGCTCGGCCGGCAGGGTGCGCAATCTGTGGTCTACCTCGACGACCAGCGCAGTTCCGAACTGTGGAACGCCCTGCAGAGTGGAACGCTCGCGAGTTACGCGGCGAGATATCCCGCCGATTCGCTCGGGGGCACCCCGGCATGACGAGTTGCGCCTTATGTTCCGTCCGGCACCTTTCGGCCGTTCGGCGTAGCGTCCGCATCGGTTTGCTCCCGACAGGCCGTCCATCGGCGCGATCGAAGAGGTGCCGCGTATGACGATCCAGGACTACCTTCGGGTGCTCCGCGAACAATGGGTCGTCGTGCTCGGCGCCGTCCTCATCGGACTGCTCGGCTCGGCCGCGGTCTTCTTCCTGCGGCCGCCGGAGTACACCGCGAAGCTGACGATGTATGTCGCGTCTCAGACCGGCGATACGACGAGCGCGGCGTATCAGGGTGCGCAGCTCTCCCAGCAGCGCGTCGCCTCCTATGTGGAGCTAGTGAGCAGCACCCGAGTCAGCCGCGAGGTGCAGCGCCGGCTGAACCTGCCCGGTACCCCGCAGGATCTGTCGAGGCAGATCACGGCGTCGAGCGCGCTCGACTCGGTGTTGATCGACGTCTCCGTCGTCGGCACCTCGCCGGAGCAGGTCGCCCGGATCGCGAACAGCGTCGGGGAGGTCTTCACCGGCGTGGTCGACGAGCTCGAGCGGCCGTCGGCGCCGAACGCCGTCGCACCCGTCGCGGTGCGGGTGGTGCAGCCCGCGGCCGTTCCGACCGTGCCGTCGTCGACGGGTCTGCCGGTGACGCTGGCGCTCGGCCTGCTGGCCGGACTGGCCGTCGGTGTCGGCGGGGCACTCGCGCGGAACGCGCTCGACACGTCGGTCAAGTCGCCCGAGCAGCTGCGCGAGGCGGCCGGCGCGCCGAACCTGGGGACGATCGCGCACGACCCGAACGTCCCGAAGCGGCCGCTCACCGTGCACGAGGACCCGCAGAGCCCGCGTTCGGAGGCGTTCCGGCAGCTGCGGACGAACCTGCAGTTCGTCGACGTCGACAACCCCCGCAAGGTCATCGTCGTGACCAGCGCGCTGCCCGCCGAGGGCAAGACGACGACGATTGTGAACCTGGCGATCGCGCTCGCGTCGGCCGGGACCCGCGTGGTGGTGGTCGAGGCCGACCTGCGCCGGCCCAAGGTCGCCGACCTGCTCGGGATCGAGCGCTCGGTCGGCCTGACCAGTGTGCTGTCCGGTCGGGTGCGGGTGGAGCAGGCCGTGCAGCTGTGGGCGGGCGGGCGGTTCGACGTGCTGGCCAGCGGTCCGCTGCCGCCGAACCCGAGCGAGCTGCTCGCCTCGCAGCACATGAAGGCGGTGCTGGCCGAGCTGCGGGAGCGCTACGACGTGGTGCTCATCGACACCCCGCCGCTGCTGCCGGTGACCGACGCGGCCGCGGTGGCCCCGGCGACCGACGGGGCGATCCTCGTGTGCCGGTTCAAGGAGACCAGTCGCGACCAGGTCGCGTCGGCGGTCGAGGCGTTGCAGGCGGTGTCGGCGCCGCTGCTGGGCACGGTCTTCACGATGGTCCCGAGCTCGGGTCCGCGGGCCTACGCCCAGTACAACACCTACTACCGCAGCAGCGAGCCGATCATGCCGGCCGGCCCGGCGACCAGGACGACCAACGGTGCGCCACGGCGGCACCCCGAGCCCCGGCCTGCGTGGCCGCAGAGCCCGACGCGAGGCCGGTCATGACGCTTCAGGATTACCTGCGGGTGCTGCGCGAGCGGTGGGTCATCGTCGTGGTGGCCGTTGTGCTCGGGCTCGCCGGGGCCGGGGCCGCGTGGTTCCTGCGCCCGGCCGAGTACACCGCGACGCTGCAGCTGTATGTCTCCGCGCAGGGCGGCGACACCCCGAACGCGGCCTACCAGGGTGCGCAGCTGTCCGAGCAGCGGGTGAAGTCGTACACCGCGCTGCTGACCAGCGCCCGGGTGAGCGGGGAGGTGGTGAGCCGGCTCGGCCTCACCGAGACCCCGGAGGCGCTGGCGAAGCAGGTCGCGGCGACGAGCAAGCTGGACTCGGTGTTGATCGACCTGGCGGTGACCGACCCCTCGGCGCAGCGGGCGGCGCAGCTCGTCAACGCGATCGGCGAGGTGTTCCCGCCGCTGGTCGCGGACATCGAGCGCCCGGCGCGGCCCGGGGCGGCCGCGCCGGTGATCGTCCGGGTGGTCGAGCCGGCCGACGTGCCCACCACGCCCACCTCGACCGGGCTGCCGGTCACCCTCGCGCTCGGGCTGCTCGCCGGGTTCGCGGTCGGGATCGGGGCAGCACTGGCCCGCAACACGTTGGACACGTCGATCAAGTCGCCGGAGGACCTGCGCGAGGCCTCCGGGGCGCCGAACTTGGGCCTGGTCGCGTTCGACGCGGGCGTGCCGAAACGGCCGCTGACGGTGCACGAGGATCCGCAGTCGCCGCGGGCGGAGGCGTTCCGGCAACTGCGGACGAACCTGCAGTTCATCGATGTCGATTCGCCCCCGCAGGCCATCGCGGTGACGAGTGCCCTGCCGGGGGAGGGCAAGACCACCACCCTGTGCAACCTGGCGATCGCCCTCTCCTCGACGGGGCGGCGGGTGCTCCTCATCGAAGCGGACCTGCGTCGGCCGAAAGCCACCGATTACCTGGGCCTGGAGCGCAGCGTCGGCCTCACCAACGTGCTGGCCGGTAAGGCCCGACTCGGGCAGGCCCTGCAGCCGTGGGGCGGCGGCGCGTTCGACGTACTGGCCAGCGGACCGCTGCCGCCGAACCCGAGCGAACTCCTCGCGTCGCTCCAGATGCGAGAGCTGCTGGCCGCGCTGCGGGCGGAGTACGACTCGATCCTGATCGACACCCCGCCCCTGCTGCCGGTCACCGATGCGGCCGCGATCGCGCCGGCCACCGACGGGGCCCTGCTGGTCTGCCGGTTCGGCAAGACCACCACAGCTCAGGTCGCGTCCGCTCGAGAAGCCATGGAGGCCGTCTCGGCGCCCCTGCTCGGCACGGTGCTGACCATGGTGCCGGCCGGTGGGCCACGGGCCTACGCGCAGTACAACGCGTACTACACGACTGACCAGGACATCGATCCCCTGTCCAAGAGCAGTGGGCCAGCTGCCTGGTCGTCGTCGAGTGGGCAATAAGGGGGCCTGCAACGCACTGCAGCGTCCGCATCAGCATCTTTGAACTTCGCATCCTCAATCGCCACGGGGGCGTCATGAAAAAAGCACTAATCACTGGTGTCACCGGCCAGGACGGCTCTTACCTCGCAGAACTCCTACTGGATAAGGGGTACGAAGTCCACGGCCTGATTCGCCGCGCTTCCACTTTTAACACCGGTCGCGTCGAGCATCTTTACGCCGACCCGCACGAAGAGGGGGTCAGGTTCTTCCTGCATTACGGCGATCTCACCGACGGATCGCGTCTAGTCACTCTTCTCCAGAAGATCCAGCCGGACGAGGTCTATCACCTCGCTGCGCAATCGCACGTGCGTGTGAGCTTCGACGAGCCCGAGTTCACCGGCGACACTACAGGTACAGGTACAACCCGCATATTAGAGGCAATCCGCATGATTGGCCTGAACTGCCGCTTCTACCAGGCCTCCAGCTCAGAGATGTTTGGTGCTACCCCGCCGCCGCAGAATGAATTGACCCCGTTCTGGCCGCGTAGCCCGTACGGGGCGGCGAAGGTATATGGATATTGGATGGCTCGGAACTACCGCGAGGCGTACGGGATGTTCGCAGTAAATGGCATCTTGTTCAACCACGAGTCACCTCGGCGGGGCGAAACGTTCGTGACCCGTAAGATCACGCGTGCTGTGGCCCGCATCAAAGCTGGGCTCGATGAGGACCTATATTTGGGTAATCTTGACGCAGTTCGTGACTGGGGGTATGCCAAAGAGTACGTCGAGGCGATGTGGCTAATGCTGCAGGCCGACGAGCCCACCGACTTCGTGGTGGCGACAGGCACCGCTTATACAGTGAAAGAATTTGTACAAATTGCGTTCGACCATGCTGGCCTTGATTGGGAGAAGCACGTCAAGTTCGACGAGCGCTACCTCCGCCCGAGCGAGGTCGATGCGCTGATCGGCGATGCCTCCAAAGCTGCGGAGGTACTCGGCTGGAAGCCAAAGACCATGCCGCCTGATCTCGCTAAGATCATGGTCGATGCTGATTACGATCTTGCGATGGCGGAGGTGCGAGCTCGTGCCTGATAGTGCGCCGCAGCGCACTTGGCGCGCTCACATTGCTCGAAATATCAACTTCGCGAACTATATCTTATCAGGAGTCATGACGTCCGGAGTGACCAGTTACCTGACAGCGCCCCCGGCCTCTGAAGGAAGATTTCACGGTAGCGATCCCTGCACTAATCCCTCGCGATGGAACGCTTACAGCGCCCATTTTTGCCGGGCCGCGCAATGAACAGCCCGGCCAATGGAGCGAAGGAAAATGTCCTAGTTTCAGGGGCATACGGGGGATTCAATCTGGGCGACGAGCTGATTCTTGACTGTATTCGTAGGCAGTTGGAAGGTCATGCGAACCTTTGTGTCGTATCAGGCAACCCGGCACATACGCAGGAATTTCACGGCCTGCCTTCTGTAGTTGGTATAGATCTTAAGCGAGGGCGCCTGCGGAGCCCCGAGATTGGCCGATCAAAATCACTGATCCTCGGTGGCGGCGAACTCCTGCAGGAAGCGAGGTTCGGGAACCCGTTCTGGGGGCTACTCGCAGAGTGTTACATGCTTTCAGTTCACGCCCGGCGCGCTAACGTTCCTATTTTCTGCTGGGGGGTGGGCGTCGACGATCTACGAACTCCACAAGGTCGTTGGATGGTTAGAAGAATTGTCCAGAACGCGCAAGGGGTGACAGTTAGAGACCCGGCATCGTTTCGCCGTCTCGAGGCATATGGTGCTGACACTACAAAAGTCTCCGTGACAGCGGACCCGGTGTTCTCCCGGACGTCAATGGGAGCGGCGGAAGCTAGATGGATGGTTGAAAAGCTAGGTCCAAGATACGGCGCCTACCTGCTTTGTGCACCTGCAGTTGACATGCGCCGGTCTACCACCGCAGGCGCAATCGAATTGGTGCGATCCGTCAACCGCGCAGCAGAGGATCGCGGCCTACAGACAGTTCTACTACTAATGGACCAGCGGGAGAACTATGAGGGCTCCTTGTACCCCTTGTTAAGGGAGATATCGGGACCGAACGTACTAGTCTACTCCCAATCGAATATAAAGCATCTTGAGAACCTTGTTGCCCTCCATAAGGGTGCGGCAGCTGTTGTTTCGTCTCGCATGCATTCGATTATTCTTGCGGCAACGCAAGGCACTAACGTGCTAAGTGTCAATCGCTCGGCAAAAATGGTCGCAAACGCCGAGCAGTTGCGGCTCCTCTCGGTTCCGCAAGAAGATGTCGGCCGCGGCAGTCGGGTAGACGAACTTCTCGAGGTCCTACTCGCGACAGAAACGAATGCAGCTCTCGATTCTGATGCCCTAGCTGAAGTTCGAAGCCGTGCATCGCGCACCCCTGAGATATTTATGAACGTGTGCCCATGTTAACGAGAAGCGTAATGCTTTGGACGTTGGCTGCCGGCGGATTAGCAATGGTAGCAGGGTATCTTGTAACCGCTCTAAGTCGTACATTTTCAAGCACTTACGCCTCAAGCAACTGGGTCGTTGGTTTGGCTATCACAACTGCGGTGGTGGTGGCCTGCGCGATTCAAGTCGCTAGAAGACCATCCAGCGACGGAAGGCGACACTTCGATCCTTTAACCCTACTGTTTTTATACCTATTGCTTCTCTATGTGGGGCGCCCGCTGTATATTTTGAGCAGCGGACAGCTTGGTACACATCAGATGGGCTATTGGACCGACCCGAAAGGTGCCGCTGAGGCGCAATGGCTTATTCTCTCTGCCATCTGCTTGCTTGCCTTGGGTTTGTGGATTAGCCCATTCAAAGGTCGATTCTTCGCATATTTAGTAGCCCGGTCGCCGACGGAGTCTGTGTCGTTCAGGCTGCTGGCAGTAGGCGCCAGCGCAAGTCTGATTGCCGCACTTCTCATTGTGCCTTCCATCATTTCTTTCCCCGGTGGCTGGCGCGCAGCACTCACTCTGCGGCAGGACCTATATGCCGGGCGAACGTATTTGGTATATATGCTCGGCGCGATGAACACGTGCTGGTTTATCGTTCTCGCGACTAACCTGTCTTCAAAGTTCCTGTCGCGGCGAACCATTCAGTTGTTGGCTTTGACGTGGCCCCTTGCCGCAGGTCTTGTTCTAGTGTCTGGCAGCCGCAGCGAACTTGTAACCCGCAACTTATTGCCGCTAGGAATTCTGGTTTTGCTTCGTGTGCGAACGCCAGCGCGTCGTCTTGCAGTGCTTTCGATAGGTGTCTTGCTAGCAGGCTCATTCTTCGCCACGTACCGGTCGTTCGTTCGTGATCCGCAGGGTGCTGCCGAAATACAAGAAGCGCAAGCGAGTCTAGGCGCATTGAACGGGCCAGTGGGGTATATTCTTGCTGGCGATGAGGCCAGCGCCTTCGACTACCTCGCTGCAATTATGAGGCAGGTTCCGGAGCCGCTGAACTACCGGGGGACGCAGACGATAGAGGCTGTCGTACTCTCGCCTGTACCGTCGGCTTTACTTGACGATAAACCTCTGCGTGGTGGGGAGTTCGTAACGCTTCACCTTCGTCCTGGCCTCTATGAACGAGGAGGGAATCTTGCGATTTCTGCCCTAGGCGATCTATATGTAACTGGCGGAGTAGTGATCGTACTATTTGGCGCATTTCTCTTAGGATTAACCGCAAGTCTTATATCTCCAGGAGTGGCGAGAACAACGTCGGGGGTCAGGGCCAACCACTACTTGCAAGTCTACATCGGCGTCTACCTACTCGCGTGCGTAATACCGGTGCTTAGGTCTGACCTAACCGAGCTGGGCGTTGGCCTTGTTCGCGTCGCTATTCTGCTTATCTTCCTAAAACTGGCAAGAACGTCGTTCTGCACGGGCCGTCACAGAGGACGAGAGGTAGAAGGGGCTAGATCTTATGCTTAGTGTCTATATTGACGGCACTACTGCGGCACGAGGCGGAATGTTAACGTTCGCCGAGAACCTCTTGCCGGAGCTTGTGAAGCAGAACCCGGGTTGGGAGTTCCATGGAATCCTGCCGGCGTCGGTACAGCATCGATTGCCTCATGGTATTTGGTCAACAATCACCGAGGACGCAAGCCAGTTTCGTCGTCTAATATCGCAACAGTTTGCTGTTGGATTGATGGCGAGGCGAGCATCGGCCGATGTCGGATTCTCGCTAGGTCCTGTCTCGCCGCTTCTGGGCCGCAAAATCCCCTGGGTCGAGGTTATCCATGACTGGCGTCATTGCGAACGTCCTATGGACTTTTCTCTTCCCGTGAGAGCTTATCGAAATGTTATCTATTCGATGTCGCTTGGAAGATGCAGTTCCTATGTGTGCGTGAGTGAACGCACCCGGGAAACGACTCGGAGACTTTATCCACGCCACAGCCCAAAGTCCGCGGCAGTGATTTATCATGGAGTGGATCATGTATTGCCGACGGGTTCCACGATTAAGGGCGATTACCTGCTTGCTTATGGTCACTGGAACAACAAGAGGCCCGACATTGCCGTAAGACTGTGGGCGAAAACCGTGAAACGCGGTGTTTCGCCGGCATGGCGGCTAAAAATTGTTGGCCTAGATAGTGATACCCGAGGTCACCTATTGAAGCTGGCGGCGGAGCTTGAAGTTGATGGACGTCTAGATTTGCTGGGTTACTGCTCATCAGCTGACTTCGAAGAACTTCGCGCGAGGGCATCAGTCCAACTTGTCACGTCGAATTACGAGGGATTTGGACTCCCAGTTCTTGAGGCTCTCGCTGGCGGCCAAGTTGTCTTTGCAAGTTCGGATGTTGGGATGGAAGAGGCGGGTGGGACAGTGGCAGTGTTCAGCGATTGGACGGACTTAGACCATGCGGCGGGAGCGGTTGCGCGCGCGCTCAACGACCCAGCTTGGCGGGAAACGAAGATTTCTGAAGGCGTCCAGTACGCGGGTCAATTCAGGTGGTCGCGGTGCGCTGAGGAGTATTCTCGCTTGATCGAAACAGTGGCAAGGCAAGGCTAGATGCATCAGAGGCTTAGAGCGATCGCGGCTGGGGCTAGCCAGGGGGCGGTGAGTGGAAGTAATCTCCTAGTGACATTCTTCGTCGCCCGGACGTCTTCCCCAACTGAGTTCGGCACCTTCGGGCTCGCTTATGCCATCTTTGTTTTTGTGCTCGGTTGTTCGCGCGCGATGTCGGGCGAGGTTCTGCTGGTAATAAGTAAATGTGGTGAAGTTAAGCGGGCTGCAGTTTCGATCCCCCTTCTTGTCTCTGCGCCTCTTTGTTTGGTAGCTGCCGCGACTGCCGGACTGCTGCGGGGATTCGCCGACGTGACAGTGGTCTTCTTCGCAATGGGCGGGCTCGTAGTCGTCGAAGACTTTGGGAGATACTGGGCGAACGCATGCCTTGCGTCTGGTAGAGCGGCGGTTGCGGATGTTCTTTCATTTGCAGGTCAGGCGCTTGTCAGCTGTGGGCTTTGGTTCTCGGGTGTGCGCACCGGGGCGTGGTACGTCGTGGTATGGGGGTTTAGTGCTCTACTTGGAATCCTTGTCCTTCGGGCAGCAGCGTTCTTCTCTGCGGCTTCCTATCGCCCCGTTGCCTTGCGTCTTTGGCTGAGCTCGTCGCGTCCTCTTGCACTTAGCTTCCTAGTTGACTTTATGCTGCTGAATTTTGCGGCGATGGCGGCGCAAGTAGTGCTAGTTGCTGCTCACGGTGCCGATGCGTCGGCAAGCATTCGGGGTTCACAGCTCCTGCTCGGTCCACTCACTGTTCTTTCTTCTGGTGCTGCTCTGTTCCTCTTGCCAGAGGTTAGACGGCGTGGGGTGCTATCTCGTACTAGTCGAAGTATGTTCCTCGCGCTGTCGGGTGTTCTGGTGGCAGTGGCCCTGCTATGGACGGTTACCTTGAAATCTCTTTCGCCCGCCTGGGGCGAATCTTTGACAGGGGACTCATGGCCGCTGGTGTCCGAAGTGCTGTGGGAGGCAGGGCTCTACAGTGCTGCGAGCGCGCTTGCTATGGGTGGCGTTCTGGGCCTTCGCTCTATGGAGGCAGGAACAACAGGGTTACGTCTTCGGCTCGTTGTCGCTCCGCTTGTCTGTCTATCGGCGTCGTGCGGTGCGATATTTGGTGAGGCAAGTGGCCTTCTGCTTGGGGCGGGTTCGGCGACTGCGGCTTCGGCTATTGTGTGGTGGGTAGTCTACTTGAGAGTATTTTCCCGCCGCTCCTCGAAGCTCGCTGCAGTTGATCTCGGCATCCAGCCATATGAGGGTCGTGAAGGCGGCTGATGCTTACTGAAGAGACAATTGAGCCGGGTGATGCAGGGTCTAAGTAAATTGACTCTCGGGCGCCCCCTTTTGATGTCCAAGTGTTCACCTGACTCGGGCTGGTGATTCTACTATCAGGTGGCTATAGAATATTGCGGTCAACTGGCGAGGGAGGGGTGGAGCGACGTTGCAGTTCGTACTCATCGCTGACCCATTGCAGACCGTTTGTGGCTGCTGCGGGCGCGCCGTTTGTACGGCCAGGGCATGCTATGCCTGCGCGAGCGAGAGGATTGTGGCCGTCTTGAGGGCCGAGCTATCCGAGGCTTGCTTTCCGCCCAGAGCTTGCGGCCGCTGTCGCCAGGATGGCTAGCAATCCCTGAAGTGCGCGTGTCGCATCGAGATGCTCCTCGGCGTACGAGCGTCCGGCTTCGCCCATCAGATCCATCGACTGGGGGGCCGCGACGAGCCCCTCGACTGCGTCGAGCAGCACCTGCGGCCGTCCCGGCGCAACGACGAGACCACCCCCGGAGCGCGCTACCTCGACCGCGGTCCCGCCGTCAGATGGGGACGCTGCGATGATCGGCCGCCCGGCTCGGAGGTAGGAAGTCAGTTTGCTCGGCAGGCTCATGTCGACGGACGACGGTCGCTCATTGACCAGCAGGATGTCCGCGGCGGCGAGGATGTCTGCGTACTCGGGAGCTCGGAGCGGGGGGCAGGAACGCGACTGCAGCAACCCCCTCGGCATCCTGCTGGAGGGCCTCGCGTTGGCTGCCGTCGCCCATGAGGACGAACCGCACGTTCTTGTTTCCGAGGTCGCCCGCGAGCCGTGCTGCCGCGATGACGTTCTCGAGCCCCTGCTTCAGGCCCATATTGCCGGTGTGCAGGACGACCGTCTCGTCCGGGCTCCACCCTAGCCGGGCCCTCGTCTGCTCCCGGTCGGTGCCGGACGGCGTAGCGACATGGGTCCAGTTCGGCCGCAGAGTCAGGCGGCCGGCGTCGACGCCGATCGACTGGACGTAGTCGGCGAAATGCGAGTTGAGGACGAGCACCTCGTCTGCGCGCTGGAGGACCCACTTCTCGACCGATCCCACGATGCGCGCGACGCGAGCCCCACCCTCAATTCCGCTCTGCGCGGCGGCCCGGCCCATGAGGTCCTGGACCCACACGACGAGCGGGACACCGGCGCGAGCGGCAATCCGCTGAGCAACGACGGCGCTCAACAACGACGGGACCACAGCCAGGACTACGTCGGGACGCTCCTGCGGGCGCTGCAGCGCGACTTGGAGCGCGAAGGAAAACTCGTACAGCGCACGCCGAACAGCGGTCTGCTTCCTCGGTACGTAGTGCCGCAGCCGACGCACCTCGAACCGGTCGCGCTTCTCCACACGACGGAGGCGCCACCGGGACGCCGAGTCGACGGTCCACCCCGGGTAATGCGGCACCCCGGTAAGCACCGACACCGACGCCCCACGCGCGACCAGGTACTCGCAGAGCTGCGTGGTGTACGGAGCGATGCCTGTGTGCTCCGGCCCGAAGTTGATGCCGACCGCCAGGACGCGCAGCGGGCGTCCCTCAGCGCCGACGATCGCCTGGTCGGCCTCGGGCTGCTGCGGCCGTCGAGCCGAGACCAGGTCGAGAGGGACCGGATTGGTCTCCTCGACGCGGGTGTTGGTGTCCTCGGTGCTCAAGTGGGAGCCTCTCGCCGCTGCGGTTTGGTGTGCTGACATGGATGAGCGCCGATGGCGTCGATCGGCCGAGCTGGATCGTCTGTCGTCTGCGCCGTGCTCTCATGCCGTCTTTCGACCAGCCAGATGGTCCTGTTACAGATGGTGATGCGGTCGTCACGCAAGCTCCTCAACACTGAGGACCCGGCGAGTAGCGCACGCGCCCGCGGCGGTGGGAGCTGCGCTGTCGTGTGATCCTTCGACGAAAACTCGCGCCCGTGGCAACACATGCGTCTCGAGGAGCGAGGTCAATAGGGCGACACGCCCGCGATGCCGACGATGAGGGAGACCAGTGGCGGCCAAGACTGAGATGATCGATCGACAGTCCCGGGTGTACGTCGCGGGGCATCGGGGTCTCGCAGGTTCGGCGATCTGGAGAGCGCTGACGGACGCGGGCTACGGCGACCTGGTAGGTGCACGGTCGTCTGAGGTGGACCTGCGGGACCGCGCCGCGACGTTCGACTTCCTTCTGTCGACACGCCCGGATGTGGTGGTGCTTGCGGCGGCGCGGGTCGGGGGCATTGTCGCGAACAACACCTACCCCGCTGAGTTCCTCTCCGAGAACCTGCAGATCCAGGTCAACGTGATGGACGCGGCGCAGGCAGCCGGCGTGCAGCGACTGCTGTTCCTCGGGTCGTCGTGCATCTACCCGAAGTTCGCGGAGCAGCCGATCCGGGAGTCGAGTCTGCTCACCGGGGCTCTGGAGCCGACCAACGACGCGTACGCGGTCGCGAAGATCGCAGGGATCATGCAGGTCCAGGCGCACCGGCGGCAGTACGGGGTGCGGTGGATCTCGGCGATGCCGACGAACCTCTACGGGCCCGGCGACAACTTCGACCCGGAGAACTCCCACGTGCTGCCGGCGCTGATCCGGCGGTTCCACGAGGCGGTCGAGACCGGCGCCGAGAAGGTAGTGCTGTGGGGGAGCGGCACCCCGCGACGGGAGTTCCTGCACGTCGACGACCTCGGACGCGCGATCGTCCGCCTGCTCGACGTGTACGACGAGCCGGAGACGATCAACGTCGGGCTCGGGGAGGACGTCACGATCCGTGAGCTCGCCGAGACCGTCGCGGACGTCGTCGGCTTCACCGGCGAGATCGTGCAGGACACCTCGCGGCCGGACGGGACGCCTCGGAAGCTGCTCGACGTCTCGCGTCTCAAGGCGTTGGGGTGGGAGCCCCAGATCCCGCTGCGCGAGGGGATCGAGAGCACGTACCAGTGGTTCCTCGAGCATCGCACCGAAGCCCGGTTGTAGCGGTCGTCGCGTGCTCAACCGGCGCCGCCTGTCTCAACAGTGGTTGCTACTCGGAGATCCCACCGCACCGTCCTCGTAACCGGATCGATGGCGAGGCGGAGACGGTTACCGGTGGTGCTGCCGTGCGCGCTAGCGCGGTTGCGGAGTGCAGAACGACCACGGAGATCTTCTTCTGTGCCGGCTGCGGAGCCTCGCTGAAGCAGAGGCCGAAGGGCAAACGCAGCCGGGCGCCGGTGCAGTGGACGCCCGCCCCCGCGCCCACCCCGCCCCCGGCCCTGCGCCCCCCGCCCACACCGTCGGGCGGCGACGACGGCGGCACGACCCGGTACCTGTGCGCCGCCGCGCACATCGACGCGGGCTTCGCGGACCGGGCGATCGCCGAGTACCTGGTCGAGAAGACCCGGGCGCTCCCACCGGACGTCGGGCTCGACGTCGCGGCGGTGCTCCGGGACGCCGTCGCCGCGCGAGCCCGGCGGAAGATCCGGGACGCGGTGCTGCTCGTGCTCCTGGTGGCGTTCCTGTTCACGATCCCGTGGCTCGCGATCCTGTGGCTGCTGACCGCGGTCGCCATGACGGTCGCTCGGCACGGAGAGGGAACGCGAGTCACCGCCGTGATGGTCGGCGGGTGCCGTGGTGCTCGCGCTGGTGGTGCTCCCGGCGCTCGGCATGAGCGGTGCGCTCGGGAGCCCGACCGGCGGGATCGGTCTCGGGTCGTCGGCGCTGTGCCTGTTCCTCGCGGCGGTGTTCGGTCTCGCGACGCTCGCCGTCCTGGCGGCGGACGAGTCGATCGTCGAGGACCTGACCCGGAACCGGTTCCGGACGGCGTTCGAGCCGGACGCCCGCCGCTGCCGCCCGGCCGCGAGCGGCGGGTCCGGATGTGGGACAGCAAGCTGTGGGGAACCGAGCTCGCACGCTTCGACACCGCAAGGTCCGGCCCGCGCAGCGATGAGGCGGAGGTGGTCGTCCACCGGAACCCGGAGCCGTTCGTCGGGTCCGGAACCGTCGTGAGGGACGAGGTGCTTGCCCTGCCGCCGTCCGGCCGGTTGGGGCGGCTCAGCGCGCACGAGATGGTGTTCGTCCACGCCGGACGGTTGCTGCGTGACCGTAGTGCCCCCGCCGTCGACGGCATCCTCCCGGACCTCAGCCGCGCGCCCCGCAACTCGATGCCGGCCGCCAGGGCCGGCGTCTGGCCGACCGGCCCGAGGAGATCGCCCGGCTCTACCGCTGCTTTCGGGTGTAGGCCTGCGCCGGGACCTCACGACGTCATGCTTCTTCACCGTCGGCGCGGACGAGCAGATGCTCTACCTGAAATGGACCCACTGCGTCCTGCTACCGATCCGGGAACGGTTCCGCAGCATCGACCGGACCGCGGATACATCGCCGTTCCGGCGGATGCTGGGCGTTCTTCCAGGATGCGGACGCCGTGCGGTACCCGCAGGTCGTCGAGCAGGCGGTGCCCCGGGCCGTCACCGAGTTCCTGGCCGCCGGGGCTACTTCGCGACGACGGTCCTCGACGTCGCCCGCGCCGAGGTCGATAGCCACCACATCGACGTGCAGGCCGGTGACCTGCGTGGAGCGACCTTCGGCATCGGGCGGGTCACCCGCCGCAGCCCGGGCAAGGAGGCACCGTCATGACCGAGAAGGAGTCCACCACGATCACCGGCGGGGACCTGCGGGACAGCACGTTCGGCATCGGGACCGTGACGTCGAACCGGGGTGCCGGGACCTCGACGACCCTCGCAGACCTCCGGACCGCGCTGGGCACCCACGCCGAGGGGATCATCGCGGTGATCGACCTGTTCTCGTGAGCGTCTGCGCGGGATGCGCCGCCGTGATTCGCCCCGGCGCGCGATTCTGCACCAGGTGCGGCACGTCGGCCGAGGTGGCGGAGCAGACCCTGACCGGGCCGACCGTGCCGACGATGACCGGGCCGGCGCCGCCGCCCGCGCCCGGCAGCCCGAGCGGTCGCAGCCCGGGGAGCGCCAGGCCGTGCCCCGGCCCGGCCGTCGCCCCGGATCGTGACGGCCGCGGTCGTCGCGGTCCTCGTGCTCGCCGGTGCCGGAGGAGCGGCCTGGTACTTCACGCCACGCGACGACACCACCGCGGTCCCGGCGCCGATCGCGCCCGCGGCGCCCTCCCCGACCGGCGCGGACCAGGGCGTCGCGCCGGCGCCCGCCTTGCTCGACGTCCAGGTCGCGTCGGACCGGTCGGTCGCCGAGTCGGTCGTCGGCTCTTGGCTGCCCCGGATCGCGGCGAGACAGGCCGGTCTCGTGGAAAACGGGACCTACGACGACGCGCGGATCCTGCAGGAGTTCCAGGACCTCGAGCGGACCTATCCCGACGCGATCCTGGTGCGCTCGGACGACTACCCGACCTTCAGACGCCCGGGGTTCTGGGTGGTCCTGGTCGCGACGCCGCACTCCACCGCCGCGCAGGTGAACGCCTGGTGCGACGCGAACGGGTTCGACAAGGGCGACTGCTTCGCCAAGCGGCTCTCGCACACCGAGGGTCCGCAGGGCAACACCGTGGCGCGGTGAGGCCCGAAGAGCGGACCGTCGCGGTCACGGCCGAGGTGCAGGTCAGCGTTGTGGGCGCGGCACAGGCGGTTTCGGCCACGCTGTCGTCGTCCACGTAGGCCTCGCGCTCGACGGATGGTGGCGTCGGCGTTGTGACCGCGCCGTCGCTCCACATCGGTCTGTCCACACGTGAGGGGCGAGCACCGGGAAGCCCTGCCGACACCGGGGACGGGATGGGCGGGACGGGGTGTCGGGCCGGCGACCTCGTGGTCTCGCCCTCTTCGTCGGAAGCTCGCTGCACAACGCGCTGCTCGACGAGTCGCGGAATCCGCAGGCAGGGGCTCACGCCCGTCGACCAGCGATTCGCCGCGACGCTCCGGCGCGTCGCCGACCTGGCGAGCAGCGAAGGCGTCCGGCCGGCCACGGTGCCCGGCTCGCCCACCCGGCGCACCGCGACGTCACCCTGTCCTGGCTCGGCCGCACGCTCGGACGGGGCCTGTTCCCGCTGCCGACACTACCGATGATCACAGCCGCTCGTCGCCTCCTGTTGCCCGCCCGGCTCAGGAAGGTTCAACTCGAACAGATGTTCGATACCATGGACTGGTGACCGATCACTGGCACTCCACTCCCGAGGAGCTCCTCCTCGCGGCCGGTGCTGCTCAGCGGTCGATCAACGCGATGTTCGCGGAGATGTTCGAGATCGTCGCGGAACTCGAGTCCCGCGGGATCGCGGAGGCGAGGGGTTTCCGGGACACGGCGGATCTGCTGGTCGCCACCCAGAACGTGTCGCCGTCCGCAGCGAGGTTCCGGAGCCGGGCCGCCGTTGCCACCGCGTCCACGCGAACGTTGCTGGGCGAGGCCGTACCGGCCGAGCTGTCCGCCGTCGCCGCCGCGCTTCAGGAAGCGGCCATCTCCGTCGAGCACGTCGCCGTCATCCAACGGACGCTGACATCGCTGCCGCCGCACCTGGAGGCGCACCGGCCGGCGCTCGAGGCCGACCTGGTCGACTTCTCGCGCACCCTGGATCCGGACGCCGTCGCGAAGCTGGGCAAGAACGCGCTCGCGCTCCTGGACCCGGACGGACCGCGCCCGCGGGACGGCGCGCCGACGCGCACCCGGCTCACGTTCCGCCCGCGAGGCGACGGATTCGAGGCCAAGGGCTGGTTCGACCAGGAATCTGCCGCGATCGTCCGCACGGCGCTCTCCCCGCTGACCAGGCCGACCAGACCCACCTGCGAGTCCGAAGGCTGCTCGCAGGACTGCGAGGTCGCCGAACGGGACCAGCGATCCACGGCCGAACGGACCGGGGACGGGCTCGTCGAACTCGCCCGGCGGGCGATGACCCAAGGCGCGCTCGGGGTCGAGGGCGGGATCCGGCCGCAGGTCACGGTCACCGTGCCGCTGCAGGTCCTGCAGTCCGGAAGCGGTGCCGGCCTGATCGGGTTCGGCCAGGGGACGCGGCAGGGGATCGTGTCGGCGGAGGACGCGCGGCGCTGGGCGTGCGACCCGGTGCTCGTGCCCGTGGTCCTCTGCGACACCACCGGTGAACCGCTGGCCGTGGGCCGCGAGAAGCGCCTGGCCACCCGCGCGATGCGCCGGGCACTGGCCCAGCGTGACGGCGGGTGCGCCTTCCCGGGCTGCGATGCGCCTCCGCAGTGGTGCGATGCGCACCACGTGACCCACTGGGCGGACGGAGGAGCCACCGAGGTCGGCAACCTGGTACTCCTGTGCGGCCGCCACCACCGGCTGGTCCACAAACAGGGCTGGACGATCACGATGGCCGGCGGGTTCCCGGTGTTCGAGCCGCCGTACTGGATACCGGGCGGACCACGCCGGAACATGATCCACCGACCGGACCTGGTCGGCGCGGCGCTCCTGACGCGGGAACGACCACCACCTCGAGTGGTGGAGCTCGTACTCGATTGAACCGCACCTGTGCATGGGCAGATCCGTGTCGAGCAGGCCTTTGGACCGGGCGGCCCTCCGGATCACCGCCTCGTCCCGTCGGGCCTCTCGAGGCCCCCGCAGAATGGGCCTTCTCGGAGTGAACGGCTGCACGATCTACGGCTGCTCGGCAGTGTGTTCGTCGCCAACGGCACTGAATACCGCATCGAGAGTTCTACGTCTTCGGGGGCACCATGTTCGGCAATGGCGTCGTCAACAACGTCGAAGACTTCATCGGCCTCGGGTACTTCGCGGTTACTCTTAGGAGACGCTGCTGGGCATGGACCGTCAGTGAGCCTTTGCCGACCTGATCAAGAATTGGCGGTCACGAGGTCTGGAGTTCTTCAGCTCGGCGTTGACCCGCTCGCCCAGTCCGTGGCGGCGGGCGTGGGCGGCGTTGGCGTCCTTCTGGTTACCGGGCGTCGATGATGCCGTGCTCGCGGGCCGCGCCCATATCGTGGCGGGCACCCGGCGGCGGGGGCGAGATCCACACCAGCCGCCCGATCGGGTCGCCGATGACCTGCACGCTCACAACGATGATCTGTGCATTCTTGATTTCGACTGGTCTATTCAGGTGGTTGGGCCTCGGGACGCTCACGCTCCGGCGCCACAGGACGAGCAATGGGGTGAGTGCACGCGGGGTAGAGGGGGTCAGGGCGTGAGTGTTGCCAGATCCGACGGAATCCGGCCGATACCGATCCAGCCAGTCGTGGTCCGCTCCTCGCGCAGATCGTGGGAGCGGGGTTACGTCCGCGCGGTGATCGGGATCGATGCCATCGCCTCCCTGGTGGCCGGGGTGACTGCCTACGATGTCCGTTTCGGTGAGCCCTCGGCGCAGGATCCGCGGTGGGAATATATAGCGCTCAGCGCGGGTCTTCCGCTGGTGTGGCTGGCGGCGATGACGGCCGCTCGTGCCTATGAGGCCCGTTTCCTGTCGGTCGGATTCGAGGAGTTCCGTCGCGTCCTCGCGGCCGCGGTCGTCGTGATCGCAACCGTTGCCACAGCCTCCTGGGCGACGAAAGCGCAGATTGCGCGTGGCTACGTCCTCGTCGCTCTGCCGATGGCGGCGGCCCTGACGCTGCTGGGACGCTACCTGGTCCGCAAGTGGGTGCACCGCAGGCGTCGCCGGGGGTTCTTCATGAGCGACGTCCTCCTGGTGGGCCACGGGCGAACGGGTGCTGAACTGGCCCGACAGATGCGCGGCGACACCCATCACGGGATGCGGATCGTGGGGGCGTGTGTTCCCGGCGGGGAAGGTTCCACGGACCTGACGACGCTGGGTGTGCCGGTGCTGGGCGGCTTGGAGGACGTCGACTTCGCGCTGCGGGTGACCTCCGCGGACGCTGTGGCCGTGCTGCCCTGCCCGGAGATGGACGGTCGCGCCCTACGAATGCTGTCCTGGAGTCTGGCCAAGTCGGGGATCGACCTGCTTGTGGCCCCAGCGTTGATCGACGTCGCCGGTCCCCGGATCGCCATCCGGCCGGTCTGCGGGTTGCCGTTGTTGCACGTCGACGAGCCACAGTTGGCGGGTGGCCGCCGCGTGGCGAAGGCGCTCCTCGACCGGCTGGTGGCGCTGACCGCGCTGATTGTTCTCGCGCCGCTGCTGGTGGCGATCGCGCTGGCCATCCGGCTCAGCAGCCCCGGGCCGGCGATCTTCCGGCAGACCCGGACCGGGTGGCAGGGGCGTGAGTTCACGATGTGGAAGTTCCGCACGATGGTCCGCGACGCCGAGATGCTGCGGCCCGGTCTCCAGGAGCTGAACCGGCACGCGACCGGGGAGCTGTTCAAGGTGCCCGTCGATCCTCGGGTCACCGGGCTGGGGCGTTGGCTGCGTCGCACGTCGCTCGACGAGCTGCCTCAGTTGGTCAACGTGCTGCGAGGTCAGATGTCGCTGGTCGGCCCGCGTCCGCTGCCGGTCACCGATCGGCCCTACGACGGCGAGGCACGACGACGGTTGTTCGTGAAGCCGGGCCTGACCGGTCTGTGGCAGATCAGCGGTCGTTCCGACCTCGACTGGGAGGAGTCGGTTCGTCTCGATCTGCGCTACGTCGAGCAGTGGTCACTCGCTCTCGACGCTCTGATCATCTGGAAGACCATTTTCGCGGTCCTGAAGAGCCACGGCGCTTACTGACGCCCCGACCTTCGACGCACTGACCACGCGACACGGTTCGCCCGGAGGCTGGGACGGGGCGAAGCACCTCAGCTCCAGCGGCCGGCGCGCGTCGCCGGCCAGTGACCAGAACTTCGATGAGCACGGCACCTTCAACGAAAGGACGGCTGCGATGAAGCGAGTGTGTGTCACGGGAGCGGGGGGCTTCATCGGACATCACCTCGTCACCTGCCTGAAGAAGAAGGGGTACTGGGTCCGGGGGGTCGATCTGAAGTACCCGGAGTACACCGAGGTGGACGCCGACGAGTTCGAGCTGCTGGACCTGCGCCGGTGGGACTCTGCGCTGCAGGCCACGCGCGCGGTGGACCAGGTGTATGCGCTCGCCGCGGACATGGGGGATGGGGTACATCTCCACGCACCACGCGGACATCCTGCGCAACAACTCTCTCATCAACCTGCACACGCTCGACGCCGCGCGGATCAACGGCGTGCAGCGGTACCTGTACAGCTCGTCGGCCTGCATCTATCCCGAGTACCGGCAGACCGAGACCGACGTGGTGCCGCTGAAGGAGAGCGACGCCTACCCGGCCCAGCCCCAGGATGCCTACGGGTGGGAGAAGCTGTTCACCGAGCTGCTCTGCTCCTATTACGCCGACGAGCACCCGCTGCAGACCCGTATCGTTCGGTTCCACAACATCTACGGGCCGTTCGGTACCTATGACGGCGGCCGGGAAAAGGCTCCGGCGGCGATCTGCCGGAAGGTCGCGCTCGCCGAGGACGGCGGCAGCATCGAGATCTGGGGCGACGGGGAGCAGACGCGGTCGTTCTGCTACATCGACGATTGCGTCGAGGGCATCTACCGAATCATGCAGTCGGACTACGCCAAGCCTCTCAACCTCGGCACCGACGAGATGGTGTCCATCAAGGAGTTGGCGCACGTCGTCACCGAGGTGGCCGGCAAGCGGGACATCGGCCTGGAGCGAATCCCGGGTCCGCAGGGGGTACGGGGACGCAACTCCGACAACTCGCTGCTGCGCAAGGTCCTCGGGTGGGAGCCGACGACGTCCCTGCGCGACGGGCTCGGCCCCACCTACCGGTGGATCGAGAAGAGGCTGACCAGCGATGACCACGCCTGATCACTCCGACCCGGCACCGACGGACGGTCCACCGCGGGTCGACGTGCTCGGGGTGAGGGTCAGCTGCTTGACGCTCGACTCCGCGGTCGAGGAGGTGACGGACTGGGTCGGCCGCGGCGAGCACAAATACGTGTGCGTCACCGGCGTGCACGGCGTGATGGAATGCCAGCGGGACCCGCAGCTGCTGCGGATCCACAATGGGTCGGGCCTGACCACCCCGGACGGCATGCCGATGGTGTGGTCCGCCCGGTGGGCCGGCCAGCGCGAGGTCAGCCGCGTCTACGGTCCGGACCTGATGCTGGCGATCCTCGCCCGGGCGGTCGAACGCGGCTGGTCGTCCTTTTTCTACGGTGGCGGTCCCGCGACCGCGGAGCTGCTCGCGGACCGGCTCACCACCTTGTTCCCAGGGCTGCAGGTCGCCGGCACCTCGACGCCGCCGTTCCGGCCGCTCACCCCGCAGGAAGATGCGAACATCGTCCAGGTCATCAACGACTCCGGTGCCCAGCTGGTGTGGGTCGGCCTGAGCACACCGAAGCAGGAGCGCTGGATGGCGGAGCACGTGGGGAGGCTGCGGGCCAACGCCCTGTTCGGAGTCGGCGCCGCCTTCGACCTGCACGCAGGCACCGTCCCTCAGGCTCCACGGTGGATGCAACGCAGCGGACTGGAATGGACCTACCGGCTGAGCCGGGAACCGCGGCGACTGTGGCGTCGCTACCTCCGGAACAACCCGGCCTTCGTGCTGAACGTCCTGGCCCGCCCGCCGCGACTGGCCCAGACCACGCCCGGATCGTCCGACACGGTCGGGTCCGGCATCACACCGGGAGTACCGCAATGAGCGTGACGGCTCAACAAACAGCCGCCAAGCCGGCCTTGGCGATCGGCGACGTCGTCGAGGTGAAACCGGCACAGGAGATCCTCGCCGGGCTCGATGAGCGGGGTGAGCTCGACGCCCTGCCGTTCATGCCGGAGATGCTGCAGTTCTGCGGTCGGCGCTTCGTCGTGGACAAGATCGCGTTCAAGACGTGCGACACGGTGACCTGGACGGGCCTGCGGCGGATGACGGACACGGTGCATCTGGCGGGTGTTCGCTGTGACGGTCAGGCACACGGCGGCTGCCAGGCGGGCTGCCTGGTCTTCTGGAAGACCGCCTGGCTCACCCGCATCTCCGGGCCGAGCCAGAACGGGCGTGCGGCGCAGCCGACCGCGCAGCGGCTGACCGTGCCGGAAGAGTCGACGCCTGAGTCGCCGGTGCAGCGGCAGTCCGGCACGAACGCTCGTCCGACAGCGCCGCATGTGGCCGGGCGGTCCGGGTGCACCCGGGAGCGGCTCACCGAGGTGGCCTTGGGCGCCTGTCGCCCGCGGGACGCCGCGGCCGCGTCGGACCCGCCCGTGTACTCGTGTCAGGCCACCGAGCTGACCCGCGCAGCGCCCGGCGGGATCCCGTTCTGGGATGTACGGCAGTACGTGCAGGACGTCAGGACCGGCAATGCTCCCGCGGGTCAGGTCCTGCGGGGCATCGCGATCGGGGCCTTCAACCTCGTGCAGGACCTGACGCGTCGCAAGCTGCCCGAGAGATTCCGGGTCCGGGATGGTCGGCGCTACCCCTTCATCCACGGCACGGCGGACAACAGTCCCGCCGAGAAGCTCGACCTTCAGCCGGGCGAGTGGGTCAGGGTCAAGTCCCTCGAACAGATCAGCGCGACCCTCAAACCCGACAACTGCAACCGCGGACTGTCGTTCGACGCCGAAATGCTCAAATACTGCGGCCGGACGGCGCAGGTGCTACGTCGGGTGGACCACATCATCGACGAGCTGTCCGGTCAGATGCTGACGATGAAGACGCCCTGCATCGTCCTGGCCGACGTCACCTGCACTTCTGACTATCACCGAAGCTGCCCGCGCGGCATCTACCCGTACTGGAGGGAGATCTGGTTGGAACGAGTCTCGGCACCCCTGAGGACATCACAAGCAGTGGACAGAGCCTGAGAGTTCGACGTGCAGTTGGCACTCGACGACCGGGCGGGCCCGGCATGGCTGCTGACGGGCGCCGTCCGCGGGGCAATGGTGGCATGATGCCGCCCGCTGAGCGCCGCAGGGGCACGCCGCACGGATGGTCGTTGGCGCTCAGCCCGCCGTTGGCCCTGGTCGCCGGCGTCGCCACCTCGTTTGTGGTCGCGCTCCTGGCCGCCCTCGTCTGGCACACCCGCTGGCCGAATGCGGTGGACGCGGAGATGATGCGCTGGCAGGAGGCCGTCAGGGTCCAGGGCGACGGCATCGCGACGGCGATCGCACACGCGGTCGGGCCATTAGTGGTGCTGGCCGTGCTGGTGGGCGCCGCGCTGGCCTGGTGTGCCAAGCGGTGGGACGCGGTGGTGCTCGCCCTCGTCGCTGCTCCCGGCGCCCTCGTCATCGAGCTGTTGCTCAAGCAGGTCGTCCACCGCCAGCGACCGGAGGGCGCGGACCTGCTGTACCCGTCGGGCCATGTCGCCGTCGCGACCGCGGCGGCTGTGACCGCTGTGCTGGTGCTCAGGGCCACGCTGGCACCACGGAGGACGAGAGTGCGCGTCGCCTGGCTGGCGGGCTCGCTCGTCGTCGTCATCGCCGCGGCACGTCTGGTGCAGACTGTCCACTACGTGACCGACGTCGTCGGCGGCGCCGCCCTCGGCCTCGCCGTGACCTGCTGGGTGGCGCTGGCGATCACTGCTGGGTGCCGGTCAGGCTACTCATAACGGCTCGATCGCGCCCTTGCGGGACGACGTGGCGCTCCCCGGCCGGCCACGACGAACGCCCCTCCGCGCGAATCCCCTTCCCGGTCCGGAGACCGTCTCAGACGCAGAGGCCAGCAAGGTCAATCTTCGGCACACGCTCAGCCGGTAAAGGCATACCGCCGACCTGCCTCGTCGCGTAGAAATTTGGTCCGGGCGGCGCCGCGGGATCATTATCGCCGGCATAGGCAGGATGGTTCTGCGCCTCCTCCAGACTGACAAAGCGGAAGCCCATCTCACGATAGAGGGCGAGCGTGCGCGGGAACATGCGTGCATCGAACGAGCCGATGTGGGCGACTAGCACGTAAGGGATGTCGCCACCGTAGATCGCCTTGGCTATTTTCCGCGACATCTCCGCACTGTAGCGGACGGCGTCGAGCCAATCCTCCTCGAGCTTCGCGATTTCGGTCTGATCACCCTTGGCGGCGCAGCGCGTATAGGCGTCATTATACTTCCAATCGTCGAATTCCATCGTGGCGCCCGCGATCCTGTAGCCGTGAGAGGCGAGATATTGGCGGATTGCGAACCTTTTGGCTGGGTCGTCGCCCTCGGCGAGAAACGGGTAGCGGAACCAGTGCCAGTCGCCGCGCGAAATCTTTTCGAGCAACGGCTCGTTGCGTGCGATCTCCTCGCCATAGGCTTCGGCGGTGAGCTCGTTGGGATTGGCGTGCGTCCAGGTGTGATTGCCGACCGGAAACGCGTCGGCCCAATATTCGAGCGCGGCCATGGCGTCCGGGTTCACCTGGGCAGGCGAGCCGTTGACGAAGCCGTGAGCGGGAACGCTCTCCGCTTTGAGCGCGGCGACCAGGCGGCGGCTGAGGTCGAGCCGCGTCTCGCCCGGCGCCATCCCGCCATGGGCAGGAATGTCGTCGACCGTGACCGCGATCACCGGCTGCCCGCCGGACAGCGCCGTGGCCTCGGCCTTGAGGGTAGGCGCGGGCGCGCAAGCGGCAATGACAGCTACGAGCGTAACCATCGCGCAACTCGTGATTCTCTGGATCATCGTTCTCCCGGGCCGCGACGTGGAGGTTCTGATCGGGGCCGTCACTTGGCCTTCGCCGACGGCTGCTGGTCTCGCCTTCGCGCGATCCTGGCCGGCGCCGACCCTGGCCCCAGAGCGCTCGGCCGGCTGCGCCCGCCTGGCTCCGAGCGCACTGGCCACAGCACGACCACGGTCAGCACGAGCAGGGCGGCCACGGTCGCCGAGAGGGAGCCGCCAGTCGCTCACCCCGCCCCCTTCCCGTCCATGGCCCGACCCGGCACGCCGGGGTGCCGGTCCCCCACCCGGTACCTGAGCGCGCCACGCAGCCGCCCGGCGTACTCGGCGGCGACCGAGATCCACTGGCCGCGCCGGTGGCGCGGGCCGAGTAGGTAGTGCAGCCTGGTTGCGAGCCACATACCGCGGCTCAGGGCGCGCCCGAGCGCGCCGCCGCCGTCGTCGACCGCGTGCACCGCCGCCGCCTCGGCGGGCAGGTCAAGGGCGCGCAGAAAGGCGAAATCACGCAGGAGCCGCTCGGCGTTGATGCCGACCGCCCAGGCCTGGCGGGCGGTCTGCCGCAGCCCGGTCCGATAGCGGACGCGGACGACGGCGTCGGGGGCGAAGCCGAGGCGGTAGCCGGCCACCTGGGCCCGCCAGCAGAGCTCCACGTCTTCCGCACCGGCCTCGTAGTTGCCCGACCAGCCGCCCAGGTCGCGCAGCACCTCGGCCCAGATGGCGAGATTGCCACCGCCCGAGTAAGGCAGGAGCCAGGACCTAAGCCCGTCCCTCGGGTAGGCCCCCCCGTGCCAGGAGCGCGTGGCCTCGTCGTTGAGGGGCTCGGCGTCGAACCATCCTCCGACCAGGTCGTAGTGTTGAGCCGCCGCGGCCATCGCGCTGAGCCAGCCCGAAGCGACGACGTCATCCGCGTCGCAGTAGGCGAGCAGCTCGCCCCGTGCGGCCCACGCCCCGTCGTTGCGGGGGGCGGCGTGTCCGCGCCGCCGGCCCTCGACGACCGTGCAGGCCGGCAGGCGCTGAGCATAGCGGCGGGCGATGTCGGCGGTGGCGTCGCTCGAGCCGTTGTCGACGACCAGGACCTCCCAGTCGCCCTCGTAATCCTGCCCGGCCAGGGCCTCGAGTTGCTCGCCCAGGGTCGCGGCGGCGTTGTAGGCCGGGATCACCACGCTGATCGACCGCGGCCGCGGTCGGCCAGCGTGCCCTGGTGGGCTGGTCGCCTCGGTCATGACCGGCCGTTCCGGTCGGCGGGTAGGGTAAATGGCCCGGCGAGCTCGTGGGCCGGGGGCGGCATCAGGCCCGGCCGGCGGCCGGCCAGGGGCATGGCCGCCATGGCCAGGGCCAGGCCGGTGACAATGCCCTGCTCGCTGCCGGGGATCCAGGTCACATACCAGACCACCTGCATGGCCAGCAAGGCTGGCATTATGCCGACATCAAGCAGACCGGGGGCGGGAGTCGGCGTCCGCCACAGCGCCCGCATCACCCCGACGGTCAGCACCAGCAGGGCGATCAGGCCGGGGATACCGGCCCGCATCATGGTCTCGATGTAGAAGTCGTGCGGGTGCGAGGTGACCTTCGAACCGTCGATCTCGCGGGCGAAGCTACTGCCGAACGGCTCGCCGAGCACCCACGACACCGGGTTGTGGACCCAGCCGCCGACGAGCTCCGACCAGCCCTGGACGCGCCAGGTGAGGTTGCCGGTGTCCTCCTGGGTCACCGGTTGTTCAACGCCCTCCTGGAGCCCGCCCACGGCGACGAAGCCCACGACCGCCAGCGCGCCGCCCAGCACGACCAGGGTCAGCGCGCGGCGGCCCAGGCGCCGGTCGCGCAGCATCACCACAGCGATCCCGACTAGGACCGCCAGCCAGGCTGTACGGCGGTTGAGGGCGATCACCATCAGCAGCAGCACGACGCTCAGCACGCGCTGCCAGCGCGACTGCTGCCCGCGCAGCCAGGCCGGGATAGTGAGTACGAAGGCCTGGGACAGGAAGAAGACGTAGGGTCCGTCGAGGACCCTGATGGCGGCGTCGGCGCCCCACTTCGCGGCCGGAATGCCCAGGTGGAGCCCGGCGAAATTCTGCAGCCAGCGCAAGCCTGCCAGCAGCATCATGGGCACGGTCATGACCAGCCAGATGCGGCCGATCCGGGCCGATAGCCCCGGGAGCGGGGCGAAGGTCGAGAAGTACAGGGTGGCGCCGAAGAAGAACAGGTACTGACGGACGTCGTTGACCGCGCTATGTATTCCGAAGGCGGCCGCCCCCCGCAGCAGCGAGACGCCGAGCACGACGCCCAGGAGCAGCAGCCAGCGCTGGAAGCGGTCGAAGCGCTTCAGGCGCAGGACCCGAGCCAGGGCGGCGACCATGATCGAGGCGGCGACCAGGTCGGTGACGTACAAGCGCGTCTCGCCAGGCAGCTGCAGCGCCGGTACCTTGTCCACGAAGAGCGCCTGGACCAGGATCGTGGCGAACAGCATTGCGGCCGCGACGTCGGCCCGCTTGAGGAGCACCTCGAGCAGGACCAGGCCGGCCGCCCCGGCGACCAGGAGCACAACGCCCAGCAGGGCCAGGACGGTCACGGGTTGCCTCCTCTCGCCGCCGGCGCCTCCGCCCCGAGGACCAGCCGGGCCAGTCGCCAGCGCACACCGCCGGCCGCGCCCAGCAGGGCGGCCGCGTCGAGTCGGAGGCTCAGCTCGCGGCGGATGGCCGGCAGCGGGCAGAGCCTGATGCACAAAGCCAGCGCGAGCATCCCGACACACATTTCGGTCGCCAGGACCAGGATCGCGGGGGCATGGCCGGTCAGGGGGGCCCGCACGGCCGCGACGGCCAGGGCGACCCCGGCGCTGGCGAACGCCGCCGGCAGGTGGGCCCGCCAGACCTCACCGGGGGCCAGTCTGAGGACCCGCCGGGTCAGACGCAGGTAGCACACATAGCGCAGTACCTCTGCGCCGGCCACGGCGGCGCCGATCACCCACACCCCGTGGCCCCTGAAGGGCACGGCCGCCAGCAGCAGCAGCAGGGCCAGGGCGACCAGGTAGGTCACCTGCACGACCAGGGACCGGTTCAGCTCGGCGCGTGCCTCGGCCAGCAGCTGCGACAACTGGGAGGCGACGTGGCAGCCGCCGGCGATCGCGAACCAGGGGACCAGCCCCGGCACCAAAGTCCATTGTGTACCGAGCACGACCAGAACGAGCTCCTGGGCGGCGACAGCCATACCGGCGCACACCGGGAAGAGCACGACGCAGGTGATCGACAGGACGCTGAGGAAGGCGCGGCGCAGGCGGACCAGGTCCTGCTGGATACGGCTCAGAGGGGAGAACAGCACGGTGCTCAGTGCCTGGGCCAGGTAGTTGCCCAACGGCTGGAAGACCAGATAGTAGGCCCGGCTGTACTGGCCGACGACCGCGGTGCTGGCGATCCGGGTGACCGTGAAGGTGTCGATGTTGCCGCCGATGTAGTCCATGAGGTAGGCGCCCGAGAGGCGTGCCCCGTAGCCGCACACCGCCCGGTACGGCTCCCAGCGCAGCACGGGCCGGACCGGGTGGCGCAGGAGCGCGTACTGCAGGATCGACTGCACGGCGGTGGCGGTCACCGAGGCGGCCACCAGGCTCCACAGTCCCGCCCCGAATAGGGCCAGGCCGACCCCGACGACGAGGTAGGCGAACACGTAAGTGGCCACCGCGACCAGCGACAGTGCCCGGAAGCGCAGCTGGCGGCGGAGCAGTCCGTTGCCGGTCTGCGACCAGCCCATGAACACGAACGACACCGACAGGCCGCACAGGATGGGCGGCAGCGTCGGGGCATGGAAGAGGGCGCCTACGGCCGGGGCGAGGACCCAGACCACCGCCATGCAGATCAGCCCGATGGCGATGCCGGCGGTGGAGGAGGCCCTGATCTCGTCGTCGGACAGGTCCGGCTTCTGGATCACGGCCGAGGCCAGTCCCATACGCGCGAAGTACTGGGCGAACAGCACGACCAGGTTGGCCATGGCCAGCAGGCCGAAGTCGGCCGGCTCGAGGAGCCGCGAGATGGTGGCCGTGTAGACCAGGTTGGCGACCACCAGCGTGGCTGTGGCCAGGTACGACCAACTCAATCCCGACGCGGTCTGGGCCGTCAGGTTGGTCCGTCGCCCGCTCGGACCGGCCGCCTCGGGCGGCTCTAGGTCGGCCATCTCATGCCGACCTGCCGCCGTTCGCGGACGGCGACGCCGCGGTGCCGGCACCGGCCCGGCTGCGGCCGAACGGTCGGGGCCGCGCCATCACTGCCGGCATCGTCCAGGACGGTCTCCCGCCCCAGTGGCGCAGCAGGCCCCCGGCGGGCGAGCCCCGACCGGCGCTGCCGCTGCTCGTGTAAGCGCGTCGCGGCGACGCGCGGTTTAGCACGTATCCGATCAGCGGGGTGTTGGTGAAGCCGAGTCTTTCGCGAGCGCGCCGCAGGTCGGCCAACGAGGTGCCCCGGTCGACCACCAGGAGAATGGCATCGGCCTGATCGGCGATCGTGACGGCCTCCGACACACCGAGCAGCGCGGGGGTGTCGATCAGCACGAGGTCGGCCGGCTCACCCGAGAAACTGATCATCTTGCCGAAGGCCGGCGACCGGAAGA
This sequence comes from Pseudonocardia sp. T1-2H, assembly GCF_038039215.1. NCBI lineage: Bacteria > Bacillati > Actinomycetota > Actinomycetes > Pseudonocardiales > Pseudonocardiaceae > Pseudonocardia > Pseudonocardia sp. T1-2H. The sequence continues at coordinate 5,172,881 of NZ_JBBPCL010000001.1, read as the reverse complement.
AGAGGGCCGGGTGGTGCCCGTTCCGCTCGCTCGGCCCGATCTGCAGCACCGTTCCACTGCTGGCAACCGCCGGGCACTCGTCGCCGTCGTGACCCGTGCCGATCACGTCGAAGTGTCCGTTGTCGCGACTCAGCTTCGACAGCCGTCGCGTGCGCTCGTCGGCATCGACCAGCAGCACCCTGCAGCCTTCCCGCCTGGCCGCGAGCGCGACGTTGAGGACGGTCGTGGTCTTCCCGTCGCCCGGCCCCGCGCTGGCCACGGCGACGACCTTGCCGCCCACCCTGGAGAGGGCATGCTCCAACGAGGCCAGTACGAAGTGGTAGGCCTCCGCGGCGACCGGATCCAACTCGTCCGGCGTCGACGATGGTCCACCTGTCCCACTCGGGTTCACGCCCAACCGCGGCGTCTCGCCGAGCAGCGGAACCCCGAGGACCGCCCCGGCATCGCCCTCCGCCTCGACGCGGCGGTTCCGCCCGGCCGCCCACCACGCCCAGCCACCGGCCGCGATCAACCCGATCGCCGCGCCTACCAGGGCGAGCATCAGTGGCGTGGGCTGCGACGACGCAACCGGTGGAACCGCCTGCTCGAACGATTCGACCCCCGATCCGTACAGCGCGGTCTGGGCAGCGACGTTGTCCTCGTGGACCTGCAACGCGCCGATCAGATTGGCCACGTGCAACCCCCTCTGCTCCAGGATGGCTTGCGCCGGACCGCTCGCCTGCGTGGCCTGCGCTCTGAGGGAGTCGAACTCGGCCTCCCGTTGGGCCCTGACCAGCCTCAGTCGCTCGGTCACGGCAACGGACTCCGCGGCAATGCGCTCTCCGGACACCTGCTGGTAGGCAGTACCGACGGCGTTGGCCAGGTCCGCGGCCTCGACGGGGTCGCCCGAGGTGGCACGGATCGAGATGGACGCGAGATCGGCTGAGGGCGCCACCGCCACGAAGCGCCTGAGGTCCTCGGGTGTCCCGCTGAGATTGAGGAGTTGCAGCGCCCGCCCGTACACCTCGTCTGAGCCGGCGAGCCCGGCCTGTGTGGCCATGAAGACGGCGTGGTCGCCCGACTGGGGGGTGGACTTGTCCAGGGTCAGGACCTCGGCGCCGCCTGGATCGCGCAGGTACAGGCTGGCCTGCGCCTCGTATTGGGCCGGAAGCAAAAACGATGCGGCGAACCCTGCGACGGCGACGAATGCTGCCACGGCCACGATGACGAGCCGGTATCGCCACAGCGACCTGACGAGACCTGGTCCGCCGACCCAATTGCTGTTCCCGTCCGGCCCCGATGGTGTCTCGGACACTCTGAACTCGCGGTTACCTTCCACCGAACCCCCTCCCGGTCTGAAGGACTCGCACCCCGGGGACCAGGGAGGTGATGGCATCGATCCCGATTACCGCGCGGACGTAACCCGGCTCCCACGATCTGCGCGAGGAGCGGACCACGAGTGACCGGATCGGTATCGGCCGGATTCCGTCGGTTCTGGCAACGCTCATGCCCTGACCCTCTCCGCCCTGCGTGCACTCCCCCCATTGCTCGTCCAGTGGTGCCGGAGCGTGAGCGTCCCGAGGCCGAACCACCTGAATGGACCAGGCGAAATGAGGAACACACAGCTCATCGTCGTGCACGTGCGGGCGGGACGGATCGTCAATTGAGCGGTGTAACTGCAGGTGAAGGGGTTACATGCGTCAGGCGGTGAAGCCGCCGCCGAAGGCGATCTCGAAGGCGTTGAGTGCTGGTTTTCCAACGCATCATCAAACGGCGGTGGCCCTCGGCCGAGCGCGACGAGCACGGCCGCCGGCTGGGGGTGCGCAACGGCTCTCACCAGCCTCGGGAGGTCCTGACCAGCGCCGGCGCGGTCGAGGTGGTCGCACCGCGGGTGAACGACCGCCGCAGCTCGGCCGGGTTGTCGGCGTCGGTGATCACGAAGCTGGCCGAGACCTGTAAAGCCGAGCAGCGCACCTTCTCGCAGCGGGATCTGTCGCACGTGGACTACGTCTACGTGTCTGTTCGAGGCCGGCAAGCTCGTCGAACGGCCCGACGAACACCTACAACCCGAAGCCGCCTAAAAGATCTTCATTCACAAGTATTGACGATTGCTCGTCGGCCAACCGTCGATCAACTGTTCCTCGATCGCGTCCAACCCGCTCTCGCCCGGGTCTCATCCGCAACGTCAGAGGCATCCACAGTGGCCGAGTCTGCGGCCGTCATGTCAGTCATCGGTGCTGCTTCCATGATCAGGACTTAGGTCGATCTTCTTGCAGTCCCCGACACGCCGACTTCGTAACAGACACTTCGACGCCGAGATCCGCAAGGTCCTCTGCTCGACCAACGCGATCGACTCGGTCAACTCCCGGATTGGCGCGCGGTCAAGGCCGGCGGGCACCTCCGCAACGAGCAGGCGCCCTGAAGTGCGTCTACATGGCGATCATGAGCCTCGATCTCACGGGACCGAGCAACGCCGCTGGACGATGCGCTCGAAGCCGGCCCTCAACGCCTTCGAGATCTCCTTCGACGGCCGCCTCGCCGCCGAACGCAAGTAGTCCCACCAATAGCAGTTGCACCATTGCTTGACAATCCCCGACCGGCTCATGGCCAGCCAATGCTTGTTCGATTAGGCTCAGGCGGGGCGCAGATCGCCAAGCGGCGAAGAGTCTACTAGCGCCAAGCCTGCTGACTAGCATGTCGACTGTGCGACCTTGTGGCAGAAGGAGGTCCGTTCCACGTGCGTCCTGCCGCTGACGTCCCGTTGCTGATGATCGCGTTCAATCGTCCGGAGAAGACTCAGCGTGTGTTCGAGGCTGTTCGGGCTGCAGCCCCCCGGCGGCTGTACCTTGCCGCTGACGGGCCTCGTGCCGACGTCCCCTCAGATGTTGATCGCTGTGAGCGCACGCGCCGGGTGCTTGACGACGTCACCTGGCCCTGCGAGGTGCAGCGGCTGTACCAGCCCGGCAATCTCGGCTGCAAGCGTGGCGTCGGCGCTGCGATCGACTGGTTCCTCGCCCACGAGGACAGCGGCATCATTCTCGAGGATGACTGTCTGCCCACTGTCGACTTCTTCCCTTTCTGCGCCGAGCTGCTCGAGCGGTACCGCGACACCCCCGAGGTGATGATGATCGGCGGGCACAATCCGCTGGGGACGTGGGGCGGGAACGAGGCCAGCTACCTCTTCAGCCGGACGGCTCCGATCTGGGGATGGGCGACGTGGCGGAGGGCGTGGGCTCGGTACGACCCGACGATGACCAGATGGGGGGAACCGGAGGCGCGTGCGCTGGTCCGGTCGAGGATGCCGCTCAGCGAGTACCGCATCACCAGCCAGAAGTTCGACGGTGTCTATGAAGGCCGCCTCGACTCCTGGGGCTTCGCGTGGACGCTGGCGCTTCTGATCAACGGGGGGGTGTCGGTGATGCCCGCCAGGAACGTCATCACCAACATCGGTTTCGACAGCGAGGCCACCCATACCAGGCGCCCGTCGCGTCGCGCGGGTGCCGTTCCCGCGCATCCGATCGAGCGCCCGCTGCGGCATCCGCCGTCGACGACCCCGGACAGCCGGTTCGAGCGTGCGTTGTTCAAGAACAACTTCCCGCTCGGGCGACGGCTGGTCGCCACGCTCCCACCACCCGCCCAGTATCGGTTCCGCGAGGCCGTTTACCGCCTGGCTGCTGCGGCAGAGCGACGCGGGCCGCCATGACCGTGAGCCCGCTGGAGGACCCAGCCGTCGACGAGGTCCGGGGCCGGCCTGCACGTCGCGGATGTCGCGGACACCTCCGCTAGGCTGCCCAGAGCGGGATGGCGGCCGCGGTCGTGAACGCGAGCCGGACCGGCAGCCACTTGGGCGACGGGCCGAGCGCCCTGACCGCCGGGAGACGGAACAGCTGCAGCACGTCCCTGGCCTCGGTCCGCCGCCGCACTCGCAGGCGGCGGTAGGCACCGGCCAGGATGAACTGATGCATGAAGTCTGCCTGCCAGCGCCGCACCTCGCGCTCAGGGACGACGCCGGAAGCGACGGCCCGGTCGAACACGGTGCCGAGCGTCTCGATCGTGCGTGGGTTCCACATGCCCATGGTGGCCGCAGCCTCGTGGATCGTGTATGCGCAGGTGGTGACGGGCAGGCAGCGTACGCCGTGGCGGGAGAACAGCCGGACCCACATGTCGGTGTCGGCCGCGTCGCCCACCTCGAGCTCGAACAGGCCCGCCTCGACGAGCGCAGCCCTGCGTACGACCACCATCGGTTCTCGCACGAAGGAGGAGTTGCGTAGTAGCCGCCGAAGCGCCTCTCTGGGCGACAGGTACTGCTCCCGCTCGAAGATCTGCTTACGCCGCGTGACGCCATCGGCATCTACGATGTGAGCCCCGAACACCAGGACCTGCTCCTGGGGTGCCGCGCGGCGGAGGCCGTCGATCATGGGCTGTCCGCACCTGGGCAGCATGAGGTCGTCGTCATCCAGCTGTTGGACCCACTCGCCGGTGGCCAGCTCCGCTGCGCGGTTCATGTTCTCGACCAGCGTCAGGGCCGGACGGTTCCGGACGTAGCGGTGGCCGCCCGGCCAGTCCTTGAGCAGACGCTCCACCACGTGCCCGCTGGTGTCGTCGTCCGAGCCGTCCGAAACAGTGATCTCGACGTGTTCCGCCACCGGCGCCATCGCCGTGACGAGCGAGCGCAATGCTCGTTCGAGCAATTCGGGACGGTTGCGGGTGGGCATGGTAATAGAAAGGACAGCGCTCGCCACGACAAAACCTCCAGACAAGGGATTCGGTGACCGGAAGGCGAAGTGTCGGTGTAAAGGGCAACGATATCCGGAGCACGGTGGAATGTCGCAGAAGGGCCTTCCTACCATGCCGTCCGGCGAGGTCACAAGGCGTTCGGCATGCTTGCCTCGATCTTTCGTAACGTCCGTACTGTGATCTTGGTTGCCGCTGGTGATCACGCCGGCGCGTTGTTCTCAGGTGGGCAGGGGTGATTTCCGGCCCTGCGGTCGGCCGCTGCTCCGAGGTTCCTGGTCCTCGGGCGGTGGTGTGGTGGTCATGGGGCAGCGAGCGCTGCGAGACGCGTGTGTGGTGGTGATGATCTCGGCCCGGGGCCAGTTGGTGTCGGTACGCAACTGGCGCCGGCGGGCGGCGTGCACGATGCGTCCGGGGACGGCCAGGATGTGCAGCCGCAGCCGTCTGGGCTCGTAGCTGTCGGCGGTGACGGGTAACGCGAGGCGGGCGCACCAACAGGCCAGCAACTCCTGGGCGGGTGCGCTGATGGCGACACAGATCAAGTCGGCAACGCGGCGCGCAGGATTGGTCACCGGTGGCGGTCGAACACCGATACGGCGAATCGGGTCATGGGCGTCTACCACCCTCTCTACTCGCAAGCGGCCGGCTGGATGGTGTTGCCGGTAAAACTGATACCTCGGTCTGCGAGGTCGGTGCCGTCGTCGGCCGCCACCCCGGTGGGGTACCCCCCGTCGCCCGTGGCGCAGATCAAGTTGTCGTGGACGTGGAAGCCGGTAAGCAGGTGGGGAGGCGGCGTCGAGTCGGGCCGGTCCTGCTGGATCCCGGTGATCCCGTTGTAGTTGCCGGACAGGCGATTGCCGTAAACCTCGACGTTTGAGCTGGAGGCCCCCGTTATGCCGCCGCCCCAATACCAACTCGAGGCGCCAAATCCGTTGCGGTAGACCCAATTGTTGCGGATGACAGCACCCTGGCTGATTTCGTAGAAGATCCCCTCCGCCCGGTTTCCCTCGACCAGGTTGTTTTCGATGAGCGCGTCGTGGGCGTTGATGTCGGCCCAGAGCCCCTTGCAGGCGTTGTCGTGGACATGAGCGTTTCGGACAGTGACCTGCCCGACGTCCCACTTCATGCCCCCGCCCTCGAAGTCGCAAGGGGCGTGGAGCGTGTGATTGTGGGCCAGCTCCGGCCCGTCCAGGGTGGCCGGATCGCCGTCGAGGCCGTCCAGGATGATCCCGGTGGTCGCGTTGCCGCCGATCCCCATTTGGTCGTTGTCGTTGTAGTGGCCACCGAGGATCTTCATGCCATCGGAGGCCAGAAGGCCTGCCCAGGAGTTGTGCAGGGCCGACACGTTACGGACCACCCAACCGCTGGCACCGGGCTCCGGCTGGATGGCTGCGCCTTGCCTGCCGCTCTCGTAGTCCCGCACCGTGATCGAGTCCAGGGTCACGTTGCTCGCCCCGCCCGAGAATGCCGACGGGAGGCTCCGTCCGCCGTCCAGCACGGCGCCCGGCTCACCGCAGAACCGGTCACCCGACTTCGGCTGGACGCTGAAGTTCCGCAGGTGGATACCAGCCTTGACGATGTACGTGGTGCCGGGTCGGTGCCGGTTCACCACGCTCTGGGCGTCGTCCCCGGCGCCGATCCCCACACCGCCTTCGCTGAGGCATGTCGAGGCGGGCAGCGGCGGTTCCGTCGTCGGGGCCGTGCCGGGCACCTGCGGTGGACGTGGTGACGGGCCGAGCGCCTGGTCCAAGAGGGCGACCGCGACGACCAGGCCGAGCACCAGGGCCCCCGCGGCGAGGACCCACCGGCGCGGCAGGTCTCTTTTGGGCCTGGGGGGTTGCGTTGTCACGGAGCCCCGCTGGGGCGGCGCCGGCTCAACCGGCCAGCTGCTTCGTGAGGTGGTCGGCCGAACGGAGGGCCAGCTCCACAACGGTGAGCGTCGGGGTGCAACATCCGTAGGTCGGGAACACCGAGCTGCCCGCGACGTAGAGGTTCCGGACGCCGTGCACCCGGCAGTCGGCGTCGACCACCCCCACGTCTGGGTCGGTGTGCCTCCGTGTAGCGCCGAGGTGGTGGAAGTTGCCTCCAGCAGGGCCAGCGGGCGCTCGTCACCCAGCACGAGCTCGACATGGCCGAGCCCGGACCCTGCGACGCCTTGCCGATGGCCTCCTGCGTCGCCCGGATCGAGGCGCGGCCCGAGCCGGCCGGGCGCCGGTCGACCCGGGCGCCGGGCAGGCCGAACCGGTCGCGCCGGGTGCCTAGCGCCACCCGGGAGTCCGGCGTAAGAGCCTGCTCGCCCCGGACGCGCAGGGCGAGGACGCCGCGGGCGTCGTCGGGCCGGATCAGGCGATCACGAGCGAAGGCACCGAGGTCCCCGAGGTCACCGTCCGATCCCTTCATCGTTCGATAGTTGCGCCGACCCCAAACGTACCCGCGGGAGGGCGGTAGATGAGAGCCCGAACAACACGCATTGAGCAGGACCGTCTACCGGATGCCTCCATCACCAGCCGAACCCCTCAAGCCGCACGCCCGAGTCGGCAAAAGCTACATCCGCGAGAAAGTTTCGGCCATCGAGCACGAGGTCGCCCTTCATGACTCGGCGTAATGCGTCCACATCGATGTCGAGGAACTCGGACCATTCAGTAGCAAGGACGACTGCGTCGACGCGATCGGCGGCATCGTATACGTCGGTCGCGAGCCTTATCGCCGCGAGGTCGTCAGGTAGCTTCTTCACGACGGGGTCATAAGCGGAGACGATACTTCCGGCCGCGAGTAGACGCCGCGCTATGTCCAAAGCAGGTGCGTCACGCAGGTCGTCGGTACAGGGTTTGAACGCCAAGCCCAGGATGGCAATTCGGCGACCCTTGAGTACACGGAGTTCCCGCTGCAGCTTGCGGATCGCTGCGGCGCGTTGCATCTGGTTCACGTCTACGACTGCGTGCAGCAACGGCGGCGCGTATCCGTATTCCTGGCCGGTCGCCACTAGGGCAGCGATGTCCTTGCCGAAGCAGGAGCCGCCCCATCCGATCCCGGGTGACAGGAATGCCGGACCGATGCGATGATCCGCGCCGATCGCCGGGAGGACCTGGCGGGCGTCCGCACCGACCAGTTCGCACAGGTTGGCGATCTCGTTCGCAAAACTGATCTTGCATGCCAGAAATGCGTTCGCCGCATACTTGATCATCTCTGCCGACTGGAGCTGCGTCATGATCAGCTGGGGCTTTCGGGTCCTTCGGCCGCCGGTAAAGGCCTGATCAAGCACTGGCTGGTACAGCTCCGCTACTCGATGAACTCCTGCATCATCGCCGCCGAGCACTATACGGTCCGGATGTAGGAAGTCTGCGACGGCGGAGCCTTCGCGGAGGAACTCCGGGTTCGAAACCACGTGGAAAGCTGAGCGTCGATCGGGCGGCAGTGCGTCTTCCAGCATCGTGCGTGCCCAGTTGCCCAGCCCTACCGGTACGGTCGACTTGTTGACCACCACGCTGTTCGGACGAAGGTGCGGCGCTAGAGACTTGACGGCAGCCTCGATCTGGACGAGGTCCGGCATGCCGCTTGCTGACGGTGGCGTTCCGACGCATAAGAAGACGAAATCGGCGTCCGCAAGTGCATTCGTGGGCTCGTCGGTGAATCGTAGCCGGCCTGTTGCCAGGGCGGATGTCAGCAACTCCGGGAGCCCCGGCTCATAGAACGGAACCTGTCCGCGATTGAGCTGCCCCGTCTGCACGGGGTCCGTGTCGAGTCCGCAGACGTCGTGGCCGAGCGCCGCAAAGCAGGTGGATGTGACCGCCCCGACATATCCTGTACCAACAACAGCGATCTTGTGACGCTTTTGCTCATGCGCGATCTGAGCTGATGCCAATATTGCCGGACTCCGGACGGTGGTGAACCCTAAATCTAGGAGGTCGGGGCGATCCCTGAACCAGCTGATGGTCCTCTTGAGCCCGTCCTCCAGGCTCACCGTGGGCTCCCAGTCGAGTTGACTGCGCGCCACATTGATCTCTGGCTGGCGCACCGACGGATCGTCTGTAGGACGGTCAACAAACGCGATGCGCGACGACGATTCGGCAAGTTCACGAACGATCTCAGCGAGCTTCAGTACCGATAGCTCGTGGGGGTTCCCGACGTTCACCGGCCCGCTCAAGTCCGAGAAGAGTAGCCGGAGTGTTGCCTCGATCAAATCATCGACGTAGCACACGGAGCGCGTCTGACTTCCGTCGCCGGCAACGGTGATGGCCTGTTCTGTCAGGGCCTGGCGCACGAAGGTCGGAATAGCGCGACCATCGTTCGGCCGCATGCGGGGGCCGTAAGTATTAAATATCCGCATGATTGCAGTGCTCACGCCATGGCGTGTGCGGTACGCTGTCGTCATTGCCTCTGAGAAGCGTTTTGCCTCGTCGTAGCACGACCGCGGTCCGACGGGATTAACGTTTCCCCAGTAGGTTTCCGGCTGGGGATGCACCAGCGGATCGCCATAAGTTTCGGACGTTGATGCCAGCAGATAACGTGCGCCCTTCTCCTTTGCAAGGCCCAATGTATGCATGGTGCCGATGGAGCCGACCTTGAGAGTTTGAATGGGAAGGTCGGCGTAGTCGATTGGCGATGCTGGCGAGGCAAAGTGCAGTACGAAATCGACCGGACCGGGAACGGATATGTAGTCAGTGACGTTGGCTCGCACCAATCTGAATCCGTCATATCCCTGCAGGTGTGCAACGTTGTCCGGTGTGCTGGTCGAGAAGTTGTCAAAACATACTACGTCAATATTTTCGCCGAGCAGTCGCTCCACAAGGTGCGATCCCAGAAATCCCGCACCCCCAGTCACTACAGCACGCTGCCTCATAGCAGTGAACTCCGTTCCCCTCTGAGGAGTTGAGACAAGAACAAGCTTCTCGTATCAGCTGGGCTCTCTGGTGTTTGCTTGAACCTGCCGCCGTATCGGGCGAAGGTTGTCCGATCAGAACGGGCTCTCCGGGCTCTTCGGAACTGGGCGGCGAGGCGTGCTGTGATCAGCACGGGACAGCCGGAGCGGCAGGATGGTCGGCAACAGACTGGCAGTCTGGCCGTAGAAAAACCGCAGCTCACTCGGGGTCCTCCATCTGTGCCCCTCGGTCGCACAGACGGCGCGCAGCTCACCGAGTGCGTCTGCAGAGGCATAGGTATCCTTCGGTGCTACTGATTGATCCAAACCGTGTGTGACACTGCATACGCAATTCGTGACCGATCGAAGCACGAACGGGCGTGCGGTCTGGTGCTCGGCTCGGATCGGGGACGCGCTGTGTTACCTATCGCGGCTCGGTCAGCCGATTCGTCACCTGCTTGGGCTAGTATTGATCAAGGGTCGATGCGGTCGGCAACTGACGATCACCGGCCTATTCTGCTCGGACCGGAATGCGGACAAATGACTCGTCGGGTCAGTTTGGAGCCCGGCGTGCCGCCACCGTCCCACGCGATTCCGGCAGCGTGAACTAGATCAGCTCGGCGCCATGAGTCGATCAATTTCCTCTGCCTGACGAGCAGGAAGCGAGTGGCTCGGCCAGTGAGGGTGGAATCGATCCAGCAGCAGCTCACCCACGCACCGCGATAGATCCTTTCGCTGATCACCTTGGTGCGTGGCGGCAGGGCTGCGAATGTGCAGTCGCGATCATCGGCCGGTCTGCTTCGGGTCGGGCCTGAAGGCCGTGCAGGACGCTCGCGGGGGCATAGACATGCGCGAGCCCTTGGTCGTCGAGGATGGTTCGTCATATGCTGTCCGAAAGTTGGCGAGCGAAGCCGGGCGTCCACGAGCACCGTCGAAACGCTGCCGCGGGCACCTCGAGCAAGACCGGCCTCTCCCACTCCGGATCGCCCGCCGACCCCTCCCAACGTTCTGTATCTGGACTGTGACTGGCTGTCTTGGATGAAGCTTTCTGGACGAAGACCATGAGATTCAGCGATCGCTCGGTCGATTCGCCTCGACCCGCGTCTCGTCGAGAACGGACGACTCGCCGTCGGCGCGATGATCATGTGGAAGTCGCGACTCCTCCGTGGACGAAGAGTCTTCCGGTCGGCCAGGACCAGTGTGGGGCGAGCCCGCACTGGCAGGGAATTGCTCAAACGGAGACGCGGAGGATCACTGATGACGGGTGTGAGTTTCGAGCGATCGAATGTCTACCAGGATCGCTTGCACGACCTTGTTCCGGGTGGGGCTCATACCTTCGCCAAAGGCTCCGATCAGTACCCGGAGAAGATGGCTCCGATCCTGGTCCGCGGCCGCGGAGCCCGGGTCTGGGACGTTGACGGAAACGAGTTCGTCGAATATGGCATGGGTATGCGCGCGGTGACTCTCGGGCATGGCTACCAGCCCGTGGTGGATGCGGTCCGGGCTGTGTTGGACGACGGAATATCGTTCACCCGCCCAACAGAAGTGGAGCTCGCCGCCGCAGAGGACTTCCTTCGCCTGGTCCCCTCGGCCGACATGGTCAAGTTCGCCAAGAACGCCTCGGATGCGACCAGCGCTGCTATCCGGCTCTCCCGGGCCGCCACTGGGCGCGACCTCGTGGTGATGTGTCGCGACCAGCCGTATTTCAGCTCACAGGACTGGTTCGTCGGGACTCTACCGATCAATACCGGGGTCCCGGAGGCGATCCGGGCGCTCGTCCGCTACTTCGGATACAACGACCTCGGCTCACTACGGCAGACCCTTCGAGAGAACGAGGGGGAGGTTGCCTGCGTCATCATGGAGGCGGCCACCGGGCAGACGGAGCCCGCGCCGGGTTTTCTGGCCGGCGTCCGCCAGCTGTGCGATCAGCACAACGTCGTACTGATCTTCGACGAGACCATCACGGGGTTTCGCTGGGCCGCCGGCGGAGCGCAGTCGGTCTACGGAGTAAGGCCCGACCTCTCGACATGGGGCAAAGGTATGGGCAACGGCTTCCCCATCGCCGCGCTCGCCGGGCGCCGTGAGCTAATGGAGTTGGGCGGGCTGAAGACCGACCGACCCAGGGTCTTCCTGCTGTCGAGCACCCACGGAGGGGACGCGATGTCACTGGCTGCGTTCCGCGCAGTGGCGCGCGCCTACACCGAGACCGACCCGATCGCCACGATGGAGCGGCAAGGCGCAGCGCTGGCCGCCGGCGTGAACTCCGTGGCGGCCGAGGCCGGCGTCGCCGCGCACCTGTCGGTCGTCGGGCGACCGGCGTGTCTGGTCTTCCGGACGACTGACGCGAGCGGAGCCCCGTCGCAGGCGATGCGCACCTTGTTTCTGCAGGAGATCCTGCGGCGAGGGGTCCTCGGCCAGTCCTATGTGATCTCGGCGGCGCACACCGACGTCGACGTCGAACAGACCGTAGAGGCTGCTCGTGGTGCCGTGGTCGCCTACCGGAAGGCCCTCGAGACCGGCCGGCCGGAGGACTTGTTCAGTGGCCGCCCCGTGGCGCCCGCGCATCGTCTGTATGCAAAGCCCCGGGGCCTGCGCCCGTGACGATGCCCACCGCCGAGATGTGAAGCGCCGTTTCCCGTACTGCCGTCGATCACATGCCCTTCGTTTCCAATGCGCGCCTCCGCTAGACGCTCCTCGGCAATTAGCCCCCCGAGCAGCTCGGCGGGCCGAAGAATATGTCATCAAAATGCGACGATCCGGTAGGCCGACGACTGAAATCATCCGTGACAATACGGAGAGGGAGCTGATAAGCTTCAGTGAGGAGCATGCTTCATGGAATAGGCAAATTTCGTAGCTCCCGATTACGTCCGGCTCGCGGTCGACCGTCGGGCGGACCGGAAGTGGCAAACTGAGCGGCGGCCGTACACGCTGGTCGATCAACAGTGCGACGGCAGGCCACATCTGGCGTGGCTCCCTGGAGTTCGGCGTAACACACGTGACCGAGCGTGCGAGTTCACAAACGGCCTTACGCCGTGATGCACCCCGCGCCGCGTCAGCAGCCCGGCTGCTGGGCGGCCGACGAGCGGTCGGGTGCTTCCGATGACGAGAACCCAAGAGCGTCCTTAGATCGCGATACTGGAGGTGGCCGGATATGAAGGTCGTCCTGTTCTGCGGCGGATTTGGGATGCGGATGCGCGACGGCGTGTCCGACCTGCCCAAGCCCATGCATCCGGTCGGTCCCCGGCCGCTGATCTGGCACGTGATGCGGTACTACGCCCACTTCGGACACAGGGACTTCGTACTGTGCCTGGGCTACGGCGCCCACCACATCAAGGACTTCTTCCTGCACTACGACGAGACCGCGTCCAACGACTTCGTGCTGCGCGGCGGGGACGTCGAGCTGCTCGGCAGCGACATTGAGGACTGGACGATCACATTCGTGCACACCGGGCTGGACAGCCCAATCGGCGAGCGGCTGCGCCGAGTGAAGGCACTCGTCGAGGGCGAGGACATGTTTCTCGCCAACTACGCCGACGTGCTCACGGATCTGCCGCTCAACGAGATGGTCGACCGATTCCGGGCGTCCGACGCGGTCGGTGCGCTGCTGGCGGTGCCGCCGCAGTCGGCGTTCCACTGCGTCGACGTGGGCGACGACAGCACCATCTCGTCGATCACCACGCTGCAGGAGATGGCGCTGTGGGAGAACGGTGGCTACTTCGTGTTGCGCCCGGAGATCTTCGAGTATCTCCCCGAGAACTGTGACCTGGTCGCCGACGCCTGTGGGACCCTGGCGAAGGAGGGTCGGCTGCTCGGGCACTCCTATCGTGGCTTCTGGCAGCCGGCGGACACGGTCAAGGAGCGCAACGCGCTGGAAGCCGCGTATCAGGCGAATTTCAGGCCCTGGATGGTCTGGGAGACAGCGGGGGCACAGGACGTCGACCCGCTCCCGGAGCCGATCGCCGTCTCGTCGTCGGCTCCCGGATCGTCCGCATCCGTGCGGATCGGCGTCTTATAACGTCGTACTGACACTGCTCGTCCTTACGCGCCGACCTGCGCCGTGCGGAGGAACTTGCCGGACCCGACCGCCCCGATACCGTTCGTGCAGCGACCCGATGGCCTTCCCGTCGCGCGATGTACAGCGCGGCGTGGGGCTCGAGGTGCCATTGCGGAGGACTCGTGACCGGCCCGCGCGGGGCGCCGGCAGCATCGGGAACACCCGGCTGAGCCCGATACCACCAGGTCCGGTGGCAGATCCCGGTGATCCCGGCTGCGCGCGTCGGTCTGGCGGCTCGCTGGGGATCACGCCAGGTGCGCGACCGGTGGCGCATGGACCTACGCTAGAGCGTGCAGGTACTCCGCGAGGCTCCGCCGCCAGTCCGGCAGCACGACGCCGGCCTTCGCGGCCTTGTCCAGGTCCAGCACGCTGTTCAGCGGGCGGGCCGCGGCCGACGGCTTGTCCGCGAAGTACTCCGCGGTGCTCGTGTCCCGGACGTCCGAACCGGGCCGCCCCGCGTGTTCGTAGACCGCGCGGGCGACGTCCGCCCAGCTCACGGGCTCGCCGGTGTTGGTGAGGTTGTAGGTGCCGGGTTCGGCGTCGCCGTCGAGCAGCGTCAGGATGGCGGCGGCGAGGTCCGTGGCGAAGGTGGGCCGGCCGATCTGGTCCGCGACGACAGCGGGGGAGATCCTGCGCCCGGCGAGCCCCGACATCGTGCGCACGAAGTTGCCGCCCGCCCCGACGACCCAGGTCGTGCGGACGACGTAGTGCCTCGGCGCGAGCGCCACGGCGACGTCGCCCGCCGCCTTCGACGCGCCGTACGTGCTGAGCGGGGACAGCGGCGTGGTCTCGGGGATCGGGCCGCCGTGGGTGCCGTCGAAGACGTACTCGCTCGACACGTGGACGAGCCGCAGGTCGTGCTCCCGGGCGGCCCGGGCGAGGTTGGCCGGGCCGACGGCGTTGGCGCGCCACGCGGCGACGCGCCCCTCCGGAGTCTCGGCGGCGTCGACGGCGGTGTAGGCGGCGGCGTTCAGGATCGTGTCGTGGCCGGACCAGTCGAAGGCGGCGACGGCGTCGGCATCGGTGATGTCGAGGTCCGTGCGGGACAGGGCCGTGGCGTCCGGGATCGCGGCGGCCAGCGCCGAGCCGAGCTGGCCACGAGCACCCAGGATGATCGCGCGCATGGCTCGTTACTCTGCCGCGTATGCGGGTGTTGGTGACGGGCGGGGCCGGGTTCATCGGGTCGAACTTCGTGCGGCGGGCGGTGTCGGGTGCCTACCCGGGCCTGGCCGGTGCGGAGTTCGTGGTGCTGGACCTGCTGACCTATGCGGGGACGTTGACGAACCTGTCCGGGGTGCTGGACTCGCCGCGGGTGGAGTTCGTGGAGGGCGACATCCGTGACCCGGCGCTGATGTCGACGCTGATGGGCGGCACGGACCTGGTGGTGCACTTCGCGGCGGAGTCGCATGTGGACCGGTCGATCTCGGGCGCGGCGGACTTCGTGTCGACCAATGTGGTGGGGACGCAGGTGCTGTTGCAGGCCGCGTTGGACGCCGGGGTCGGCAAGTTCGTGCACGTGTCCACGGACGAGGTGTACGGATCCATCGAGGAGGGTTCGTGGCCGGAGACGTGGCCGTTGGAGCCCAACTCGCCGTACTCGGCGTCGAAGGCGAGCTCGGATCTGTTGGCGCGGGCGTATCACCGCACGCACGGGTTGAACGTGTGCATCACCCGGTGTTCGAACAACTACGGGCCGCACCAGTTCCCGGAGAAGGTCATCCCGCTGTTCGTGTCCAACCTGTTGGACGGCAAGCGGGTCCCGTTGTACGGGGACGGGTTGAACGTGCGGGACTGGTTGCACGTCGACGACCACTGCGCGGGCATCGCGCTGGTCGCGCAGGCCGGCCGGGCGGGGGAGATCTACAACATCGGCGGCGGGACCGAGCTGACCAACAAGGAGCTCACCTACAGGCTTCTGGACGCGGTGGGCGCGGACGGGTCGATGATCGAGCCGGTCGAGGACCGCAAGGGGCATGACCGGCGCTATTCGGTGGACTGGTCGAAGATCCGCGACGAGCTGGGGTACTCGCCGGCGGTGTCGTTCGAGACCGGGCTGGCCGAGGTGGTGGCGTGGTACCGGGAGAACCGGTCCTGGTGGGAGCCGCTCAAGGCTGCCTCACAGGGGGCGGGGGCGCACCGGTGAAGGCCACCGAGCTCGACATCGCCGGGGCGTGGGTGTTCGAGCCGCCGTCGTTCCCGGACTCCCGCGGGGTCTTCGCGGCCCCGTTCCAGGGTGTCGCCTTCCGGGAGGCGCTGGGCTTCGACCTGACGGTGGCGCAGACCAACCACAGCGTGTCCGCGCGGGGGGTCATCCGGGGGGTGCACTTCGCGGACACCCCGCCGGGGCAGGCCAAGTACGTGTACTGCCCGTCGGGTCGGCTGCTGGACGTGATCGTCGACGTCCGGGTCGGGTCGCCGACCTTCGGCGAGCACGTCGCCGTCGAGCTGGACTCGCAGTCGATGCGCGCGGTCTATCTCTCCGAGGGCCTCGGGCACGCGTTCGTCGCGCTGACCGAGGACACGGTGATGGCCTATCTGTGCTCGACGGGCTACAACCCCGGCGGAGAGCACGGCATCTCCCCGCTGGATCCGGCCCTGGGCCTGCCCTGGCCCGGTGACCTCGCGCCAATCCTGTCGGACAAGGACCGCGACGCACCCTCGCTGGCCGAGGCGCGCGACGCGGGGCTGTTGCCGTCCTACCAGGCCTGCACGGCCTGGTACGAGGAGCTTCGCGGCTGAGGCAGGATGTCCGGATGCGGGACGAGCCGAGCACCGACGACCCACCGCGGCCGCTGCTCCAGATCGGCGAGGTCGCGGCTCGCGTGGACCTCTCGATCCGCTCGATCCGGCACTGGGAGGAGATGGGCCTCGTCAAGCCCAGCTCCCGCAGCCCGGGCGGGTTCCGCCTCTACAGCGAGGAGGACGTCGCCCGGATCAAGCTCCTGCGCTACATGAAGCCGCTCAACTTCACCCTGGACCAGATGCGGCACCTGCTCGAGATCCGCGAGCTGCTGAGCGCCGAGGCCGAGACGGGCGACCGCGAGAGCGCGCTGGTCTGGCCCCGCACCGGCCAGGCGTCCGACGAGGACAGCGGCGCTCGGCTGCGCCGGGACCTCGAGCACTACCTCGACCGGGCCGAGGAGCGCCTGGGGAAGCTGCGTGACCAGGTCGCCGAGGTGGAGGACTTCGTCGGCCGGCTCCGGGACGAGGCCCGGCACGCCGGCGGCGCCGGACCACGCCCGCGCTGATCAGCTCCGCACCGGGCTCCGCTCCCCGACCGCGTCCAGCTCCCGCCCCAACGCCCGCTCCGCGGACTCGAACGCCGCCAGCCCGAGCACCTCGGGGGACAGGGCGCGGACCCGGGCGTTGGTGAGCACCGGGCAGTGCTGGGCGAGGCCGACCACGATCCCGTCGACGGCGGCGAGCGTGCGGACCCGCACCCCGTCCGCCTGCTCCGTCTCAGCCAGCGCCTTGCCGACGGCCTCGTGCAACGCGTCCGACGGCGAGCACAGCGGCGTTCCGGTGGTGTCCTCCGGGGACAGCCCGTGCAGCAGCGGGGACCAGCGGTCGTCGAGGTCCTCCAGGTCGAGGGGCAGCAACGACGGGGAGCTGCGCACGGGCGTCACCCACAGCTCCTCCACCCAGGTCCACTCCGAGTAGAAGCGCCGCTCCGACGCCGCCCGCTCGACCTCCGAGACCGGCGCCTCGCTCGGCGACCAGCGCGGCGCCGGCGCGGAGTCGTCCAGGACCCGGCGGGCGACGAGCCGGTGGCCGGGTTCGAGGGCGGGTTGGAGGTCCGGGTCGGGGTCGGTGTCCGCAGCCGGAGGAGCCGCGACGCTGACGAGCAGCAGCTCGACCGTGACCCCCACCGCGAGCCCGGTGCCGTCCGTCCGCGTCACGAAGTACCGGGGGCCCCCGGCCGCCACGCCCGCGCCGAGCATCCGGTCCAGCACCCGTCGCAGCTGGAGGATCTCTGCCTGCTGCTGCCGGAACCGGTGCTGGAACCCGAACAGCCAACCGCGCGTCCGCTCCTCCACCTGCGCGCCGGAGCCGGCGACGAGCTCGCGCACGGACTCGTCGCCCTGCCGGGAACGGCGCGTGGCCAGCCATCCGGCCACCGCCGCCGCGAGCAGCGCGAACAGGATCGCTCCGACCATGATCGGCCCGTTGCCGGCCCACCAGCTCGTCGGGACGGGGCCGGCCGACGGTGCGGGCGCGGGCAGGGGTCCGGGTGCCGCGGCGACGGGCCGCCCGACACGGGCCAGCCCGGTGGCGGCGGCCTGGTTACCGGCGTCGATCCGCAACGCCGCCTCGTAGGCCTCGACGGCGCCCCGGACGTTCTCCGTCCGCTCGGCCGTCGAGCCGCGCGCGGCCTCGGTGAACGCCTGCTGGTACAGCCCGCCGACCGTCCCGAGGCCGTCGTCCGCGCAGCCGCCCTCGTCCACGGTCCGGGCGCGCGCGTACAGCTCGGCCGCCTGGGCCAGCTGGCCCTGCGGGACGAGCGCGGCGGCCTGGTCGCACAACGGGGTCGGGGCGGAACAGGCGGAGACCAGGGCGAGCCCGGTCACCATGGCTCCGACGAGCGTGAGACGCGACGCCCCGCGCGAAGCGCCGACCTGCGCGCGGCGGAGCCCCCGGACATGCATGAGGGCCATGCTTCTAGGAAAGAGCCGGGCGAGACAAGGTGCGGTGGTGAACGATCCGGGGCCGGTCGATCACGCTCGGTGGACGCGAAGCGGCAGCGACGCCCAGGCCCGGAGGGTGTTGTTGAGATGCCGTTCGCCGTCGCCGACCTGTTCGATCGACGACACCCGGGCGGCGAGGGCCGTCACCAGCGCCTCCGCCTCGAGCCGGGCGACGTGCTGGCCGACGCACTGGTGCAGCCCCATCCCGAAGCCGACGTGCCCGGACGGGTCGCGGGCCAGGTCGAACGCGTCCGGCTCGGTCCAGCGGCGGGGATCGCGGTTGGCGGCGCCGAGGAACATCAGAATCTTGCTGCCGTCCGGGATCACCGTCCCGCCGATCTCGACGTCGCGCGTCGCGGTGCGGAAGAAGGTCTGCACCGGGGACTGCCAGCGCACCGCCTCGTCGAACGCGACGCGGGCGAGGTCCGGACGCTCGCGGAGACGGCGCCACTGCTCGGGATGGGTCGCGAACGCGTGCAGCACCGCCGCGATGCCGTGCACGGTCGTGTCGACGCCCGCGGACAGCAGCGAGCGGACGATCATCGGCGCCTGCTCCGGGGTGATCTCGCCGCGGTCCGACGCGGCCCAGATCGCGGCGCCGAACCCGTCGCCGGACAGCGCGTCCCTGGTGCACTGCGCGCCGACCCACGCGGCCAGCTCCGCAGCCCGCCCGTTGCCCGCCTCCACCAGGGCGTTCGGCGGGCCGAAGGCGTTGAACAGGTGGTTGCCGTAGGGCAGTAGGTTCTCCCGGCCGTCCGGGCCGAGGCCGACGGCGTCCGGGAAGACGCGCAGCGGGAACGCCTCGGCGAGGGCGGGGACGGCGTCGAACTCGTCGGGACCGTCGAGCAGTTCGTCCACCAGCCGCTCGGCATCGGCGAACCACCGCTCGCGCAGCCGGCGCAGCGCCCGGGGCCCGAGGATCCCGGAGAGCACCCGGCGCGGGGCGTCGTGCCGGGGCGGGTCCGCCTCCAGCAGCAGGCTCGGCGGGCGCCAGGGCTTCTCGAACCGGAAGTTCGACAGCCCGACCCCGGCGGCGGACTGCAACCCCTGCCAGTCGACGAGCGCGGCGTGCACCTGCTCGTAGCGGGCGAACGCGTAGACGTCGTGCGTGGCCAGGTGCACGACCGAACCCGCGTCGCGCAGCCAGGCCTGGAACGGGAGGGGATCGGCGAGGACCTCGGGGGAGAAGGGGTCGATGCCTGTGGCGGGGATCGTGGCGGTGGTCATGACGTCTCCTAGAGGTCCAGCACGAGGCGGTCGCCGAGGGAGCGGGAGACGCAGACGAACATGCAGTCGCCCGCCGCGCGCTCGGCGTCGTCGAGGATCGAGTCGCGGTGGTCCGGGATGCCGTCCAGGACGTCGGTCTCGCAGGTGCCGCACGTGCCCTGCCGGCAGGACGAGAGCACCTCCACGCCCGCCCGCCCGACGGCGTCGAGCACGGACACGTCCGGCGTGACGGTGACCGTCCTGCCGGTCCGGGCCAGCTCGACGTCGAACGGCGCGGAGCGGGCCGGCGCCCCCTGCTCGCGCGCGACGAAGCGCTCGGTCCGCAGCGCGTGCTCGGGCCAGCCGGAGCAGCCCCTCTCCACCGCGTCGAGCAGCGGGCCGGGGCCGCAGCAGTAGACCTTCGTCGCCGGGTCGGGTTCGGCGAGCCAGCGGGGCAGGTCGATCAGCCCGAACTCGTCCTGCGGGACGACGTGCACCCGCTCGCCGTACGCCTCGAGCTCGGCCAGGAACGCCATCGACGCCCGGGTGCGGCCGCCGTAGACCAGCGTCCAGTCGGCGCCGAGCAGGTCCGCCTGCCGGATCATCGGCAGCAGCGGCGTGATCCCGATCCCGCCCGCGACGAACAGGTAGCGCTCACCCGGGACCAGCGGGAAGTTGTTCCGCGGCCCGCCCACGCCGACCAGGTCGCCGGGCCGCAGCTCGTCGTGCACGTACGCGGAGCCACCGCGCCCGGCGGGTTCGCGCAGCACCCCGACGCGGTAGGTGTGGGCGTCCCAGCGGTCCCCGCAGAGCGAGTACTGGCGGGTGTCGCCGTTCGGGAGGATCAGGTCGACGTGCGCGCCGGGCGCCCAGTCCGGGAGCCGGCCGCCGTCCGGCCTCGCGAGCGTCAGCGTGACGACGCCCTCCGATGCGGCCGCCTTCTCGACGACCCTGAGCTCCAGTGCTCTCTCCACTGCCTGTCTCCCGTCGTTGGGTGCCGAGAGCATGCGGCTCGGCGCGGCGGCGTCACCAGCAGATTTCCATTCAATGAGAGAGATGGCGGCCGATTCCCCGCGCGGCGGCCCGGAGGGCCGGAACGGCGGCGCGCGCGTGCTCGTCGTTCGGGACGATCGCCGCGACGGCCGCCACCACGTGCGTGTCCGACCGGACCGGCACCGCGATCCCGGTCGCCTCCGGGTGGATGTGCCCCGCGCACAGCACGTACCCCTCCCGGCGGATCCCGGCGAGGGTCGCGCGCAGCCGTCCGGGATCGGTGATCGTGTTCGCGGTGTACCGCGCCAGGGGCGCCGCGAGGACGCGTTCCTGCAGCTCACCGGGACTGTGCGCGAGCAGGACAAGCCCGGACGACGACGCGTGCGGCGGCAGCCGCCCGGCGATCCGGGTGTAGTTGACGACCGCTCCCGGCGCGGAGAGCCGCTCGACGAACAGCACCTCGTCGCCCTCGAGGACCCCGAGCTGGATGTGGTGGCCGACGACGTCGTGCAGGTCCGCCAGGAACGGCATCGCGGCTTCGCGCAGCCCCAGCGTGGGCGACGCCCGCTGGCCCAGCTCCCACAGCCGCACGCCGACCCGGATGCGGCGGTCCGGCTCCCGGGCGAGCAGCCCGTGCCCGACGAGCTCGGCGATCAGCCTGGACGCCGTCGCGACCGGCAGCCCGGAACGACGTGCGATCACGGAGACCGGGAGCGCGGGCTCGTCGGGGGTGAAGGCGTCGAGGATGCGCACCGCCCGGGTGAGCACGGACTCCCCGCTGGGCGATCGGGCCATTCCGGCAGTGTGGACGGCGCGCGGGTGCGGTATCAACGCACGATGCAGCCGCACGTGGTCGTCGCGTCCGTGGACCGGCGCGGCTTCGCGTCCCTCTCGGCCCCGGCGACGCCGCGCCCCGAGCGCTACCGGATCGGCAAGGACCTGCGGAAGCGGGCGCCGCGCTCCTCGCTCGGGGACTGGTCGCCGTCGAACCGCACGATCGATGCGGTCGGCTCCGTCGTCGAGACGAACGCCGGCCGGGTCCAGCGGCTCGTCCCGGTGCGGATCGGCCGGATGAGCGTCTCGCCGTACACGTTCCTGCGCGGGGCCGCGGCGCTGCACGCGTCGGACTTCGCCGGCCTGCCCGCCACCGGGATCCAGCCGGTGATCTGCGGTGACGCGCACCTGGCCAACTTCGGTTTCTACGCCTCGCCGGAACGGGACCTGGTCTTCGACCTCAACGACTTCGACGAGGCCCATCCCGGGGCGTGGGAGTGGGACCTGCGCCGGCTCGTCACCAGCGTGTGGGTGGCCGGGCGGGACAACAACGCGTCGGAGGACGACTGCGAGGCCGCCACCGCCCGCTGCGTCGACGCCTACCGCGGGCACCTCGCGTACCTGGCCGAGCAGCCGCTGCTGGCGCGCTCCTACGAGCGGATCGGGGCGGACCTGCTGCACCAGCGGGCGCCGAGGGCGTCCACCCGCAGGGCCGTCGACGACGCCGCGCGCCGGGCCAGGAAACGCACCAGCGACCGCGCGCTCCCGCGGTTCGTGCGGGACTCCGGCGGCGCGCGGGCGCTCGTCGCGGAGCCGCCGCTCATCACCCGGCCCGACGAAGCCCAGTACGAGCGGATCGCCGTCGCGCTCGACGCCTACCTGGAGACGCTGCCGCCGCACTGGGCGCGGGTCGTCGGTGGGTACCGGGTGGTGGACATCGCGCACAAGGTCGTCGGCGTCGGGTCGGTGGGCCTGCGCGCCTACATCGCGCTGTGCGAGGGCTCCGGTCCGGACGACGTGCTGTTCCTGCAGCTCAAGGAGGCCCGGCGGTCCGTCGTCGCGCCGTACGTGCACGGTGACGACGCGTGGCACGCCCACCAGGGACAGCGGGTGGTGGAGTACCAGCAGGCCCTGCAGACCGTCTCGGACCCGCTGCTCGGCTGGACGACGGTCGGGCGGCGGCAGTACTACGTGCGCCAGTTCCGGGACATGAAGGGCGCGATCGTCCTCGAGGGGATCGGGCCCGAGGCGCTGGCGGACTACGCGGCGGTCTGCGGGCTGCTGCTGGCCAAGGGGCACGCCCGGACGAGCGGGGCGTCGATGATCTCGGGTTACCTGGGCGGGGGCGGCAAGGCCCGGACCGCGCTGTGCCGGTTCGCGAAGGCCTACGCGGACCAGACGGAGCGGGACCACGAGGCGTTGCTCGGTGCTGTTCGGCGCGGGGAGCTGCCGTGCGAGGCCGGAGTGTGACCGGCTACGCGGAGCCGGTCATCTCCTCCGCCACGACCCAGCGGCCCCCGTTCGCCTCGATCTCCGGCATCGCCTTGCGGACCTCGGGCAGCAGATCCGGCACGAACAGGACGACGGTGTCCGGCTTCGCGGCCACCAGCTCGTCCGGGGAGATGATCGGGATCCCGCTCCCCGGCAGCCGGCGGCCGGCCTTGGCCTCGGCGGCGTCCGCGATGTGCGACATGAGCTCCGGGCCGATCCCGGCCCGGTTCAGCAGGGCGACGGAGCGGGACGCGGCGCTGTAGCCCAGCGTGGTGCGGCCCGCAGCCTTCTCCGCGGCGACGAACCGGTGCAGCTCGTCCGCCGTGGCGGAGCAGGCCTCCTGCAGGGTGCGCGCGGCCGCGGGATCGAGCACCCCGACGGCCTTCTCGCCCTCGACGATCCGGGCGACGGCCTCGTCCGGCACGCCGCCCCGCCGGGCGGCGAGCAGCACCGTGCCGCCGTAGAGCGAGTAGCGGAACGCGGTGACCGGGGTGAGGCCCACGCTCGCCAACATCGTGATGAGCGCCGGCGTGGAGTAGTAGGCGTAGTGCCCGTGCCGCAGCGCGTTCCACTGCCCGTGCTCGATGATCGCCCGGAACGAGTGGAACTGGAACAGCAGCACGCCGTCCGGGGCGAGCCGGTCCACGCGCTCGCGCAGGGCCGCGGCCTGGTCCGCGTCGTGCATCATCCCGATGTTGTCGATGATCACGTCCGCCTGCTGCCCGCTCGCCGCGGACGTGAGCCCGCGCTCGAGCAGCACGTCCATCCAGTCACCGCCGTGCGGGCTGCCGTACTCGAAGACGACCTTGCCCGGCGCCAGCAGACCGGCACCGGCCATGTCCGCGACGGCCTCCTTCGCCTGCTCGATCCAGGCGTCCGGCTCCTTGCCCCGTGGCTCCTCGGGGACCGTCGGGTCCTCGATCAGCTGGGCGAGCCCGCAGCCGCTGCAGAGCCACATGCGGAGCGGGTGGACCGGGTCCGGGCCCGGCTCCGTGACGAGGGGGAACAGGTCGCTGGCCGGCTGCAGCCCGGCGTCGAGCACGAGCTCGCCGCCCGTGGACCGGCAGAACCGGCACGAGATGTCGTCTGGCATGGCGGAAGTGTTCACCCCACGACCTGCGGGCTCGGCACCGGCACGATGAACCTGCCGCCCGCCTGGCGATACGCCTCCTGCTGCCGCATGATCTCGTTCTTGAAGTTCCAGGCGAGCAGCAGCACGTAGTCCGGCCGGCGCTCCATCAGCTCCGCGGGGTCGAGTACCGGGATCCGCGCGCCGGGGAGGAGCTTGCCCTGCTTGTGGGTGTTGACGTCCACCACGAAGTCGATGACGTTCGCGCCGATGCCCGTGGAGTTCAGCAGCGTCGCGCCCTTGGCCGCGGCGCCGTAGGCGGCGATCGACTTGCCCTGGGCCCGCAGCTCGCGCAGGAGCGACGCCAACCGGGTCTGGTTGGCGGCGACCCGGGCGCCGAAGTCCGCGTAGGCCGCGAAGTCGTCCAGGCCGAGGGCGTACTCCTCGTCGAGGTGACGGAGTGCGCGCTCGGTCGGGGTGCCCGTCCGGCCCGCCGTCCAGCGGAGCGTGCCGCCGTGCAGGTCCGGATAGAACTCCACGTCGAGCAGGTTCAGCCCGTGCCGGGCGAACAGCTTCTGCACCGCGATCGTGGAGAAGTAGCAGAAGTGCTCGTGGTAGACGGTGTCGAACTCGCAATGCTCCAACAGGTAACGGACGCCCGGATTCTCGACCTGCACGATGCCGTCGTCCGAGACGAGAGCGGCCATTCCGGCGACGAACCCGTTCAGGTCCGGGACGTGGGCCATCACGTTGTTCGCGATGATCACGTCCGCTGCGCCGTGCTCCTTCCGGATCCGGGCGCCGCAGTCCGCGCCGAAGAACTCCTCGAGCGTGGGGATGCCGGCCTCGCGGGCGGCGGCGGCCGGCCCGGGGGTCGGCTCCACCCCGAGCACCGGGACGCCGTGCTCGACGAACCGCCGGAGCAGGTAGCCGTCGTTGCTCGCGAGCTCCACGACGAACGACCCGGCGCCGAGCCCGCGCTCCTCCACGACCGAGTCGACGTGCTGCGCCGAGTGCGTGACGAGGGCGTCGATGAAGGACGAGTAGTAGGGGTAGTTCGCGTCGAACATCGCCTCGGCGGGGAGCTCGTGGGTGAGCTGCACCAGGGAGCACGACGGGCAGAAGCCGACGGCCAGCGGGTACGACGGATCGGGGGTGGCGGACCGGGCCGGCTCGACGAGTGCGTTGGCGATCGGCGTCGCACCGAGGGAGAGGAACTCCCGCACCCCGGGCGTTCCGCAGGCGCGGCAGGCCGACACGCTCGCCGATGTCGTGCTCTGCTGAGGAACCGGCACCGTGGTCATCCGTTCCCCGAGCACATCGTTCTGGGTCATTCCCCGCCCTTCGATCGCGCCGATTCGCGGCACCGTATGCCTGGCTTTCGAGGTCCCGGCAAGCGGCGTTACCCGCTTTCGCGGGGGTTCGCCGGATATGTCCGAATAATCCAGCCCCTTTGAGGAACGCGAAGGTCGCGATCAGCAGATCCGCCGGCCTGACGCGCGTGGTCCACGTGACCGACGTCCCCCTCGCCCGAGACGCAACCACTCGGGTCGATCCGCTAGGTTCTCCCACGTGAGCGTGGTGGAGACGGTGCTGACCCTCGTGTTGCCGCCGGTGGTGTTGTACGCGGCGGTCGCGTTGCTCGTGATGGCGCCGAGGAAGTCCAAGCGGCCCCGGTACCGCACCGGGCAGCCGTGGCCGCACGAGCCGCTGTTCTGGACGGCCAACCCGGAGGGCGCCCACCTGCCCGCCCACTCCGGCGCTCACGTGTCCGGTATCGCTTCTGGCCCCAAGGGAGGCGCTCGTGGCCACTGGTGAGCACAACACCCTGGCGACGGCGCAGGACGCGGATCCCGCCGACCTGCCCGAGGGCGCGGTCATCACGTCCTCCGGGCGGGTGTCGGCCGCCGAGATCTTCTCGGACGAGACGGACGCGGTCGACCGGCCCTTCACGCCCGTCCAGCTGACCCGCCTCGACGAGGCGCTCACGCTGGCGAGCCGGGACACGGGCCTGAACTTCGCGATCTACCTGGGTGATCTCGGGGACGACCCGGAGAAGCGCTCGTCGGAGCTGCACGACTCGCTGGCCGACCCCGCCGAGGCGGTGCTCGTCGCGGTGAGCCCCGGCCAGCGCGTCGTCGAGGTCGTCACCGGCGCCGAGGCGCACACCCGGCTGCCGGACCGCGGCGCGAAGCTCGCCGTGATGAGCATGGTGGCCTCCTTCAAGGAGAGCGACCTGCTGGGTGGGCTGCTCAGCGGGCTGCGCATGCTCGCGGACCAGGCGGGCGCACGGCGCCGCTCCTGAGCCGAGGGCTCGCGGCTCCACCACACACACGCATCCGGCACCAGTGCCGGATGCGACCTCGTGGGTAAGCCATATGGTGTAAGGACCTGGTCGCCTGTACGGTTTGTGACGATGTGCCACCCGCGCCGCTCGCCGGGCGAATCGTTGTCCGTACGTGACCGGCCGACGGCGGACCATTGACGGGACTCATGACTGATCGCATGCCGGCAGGCCCTCCGGAGCAGCCGCCCCGGGGCCCCGGCATGCCCGTGCTCGTCGTGGACGACCACGAGCTCGTCGCCACCTCGATCGTGATGAGTCTGCGCGTCGAGGGCCTGGCCACCCAGCTCTGCAAGGCCCGCGGGATCGCGCCGATCCTCGCCGAGGCGGCGAGCCTGGAGCCCGGCCTGGTCCTGCTGGATCTCGACCTGGGTCGGGACCACGAGGGCAACCGGGTGGACGGGGTGGACCTCGTCGGCCCGTTCATGGCCGCCGGCTGGCAGGTGCTCGTCCTCTCCGGCAGCGCGGACCACGCCCGGATCGGGTCGGCGCTCGACGCCGGCGCCCTGGCCTGGGTGCCGAAGCACGCCCCGTTCCCGACGCTCCTCGCGTCCGTCCGGGAAGCCGTCGCGGGCCGCCCGGTGATGTCCCCGGAGCGCCGGCAGAAGTTCATCGACCTCTACCACCAGCGGGACGCCGAGAGCCGGGTGCTCACCGAGAAGCTCGACCGGCTCACCCAGCGCGAGCGCGAGGTGCTGGCCGAGCTGGCCCGTGGCCGCCGCGCCCAGGCCGTCGCGGACCACTTCGTCGTCTCGCTCGCGACCGTCCGCACGCAGATCCGCGCGGTGCTGACGAAGCTCGAGGTCGGCTCGCAGCTCGAGGCGGTCGCCCTTTACCGCAGGGCGACGCGCTCCTGACGGCTTGCGGGCGCGGCACCCGCTCCGCGGCGGACCGGCTCACCTAGAATTCACCTGGTCCGTCTCGGGTGGACGGTGCGGGGAGGGGTCCCGGCATGGTGACTGGTGCCACGAGCGCCTTCGGGAGGCTGCGCCGCGTCCGGTTCACGTCGCGGCTCGTGGTCGACGTCGTCGTGGTGCTCGGTGTCGCGCTCGTCGCGGGTGGCCTGGCGCGCTCGATGACCGTCATGGAGTGGGTGCCCGGAACCCGCACCCAGGACATCCTGACGCTGGTCGCGGCCGCGATCGGGGCCGGCGCCGCGATCCTCGCGCTCATGGGGTCCCGGGTGCTCACCGATCCCCGTCCGGCCTGGTTCTCGGCCGCGCTCACGATGTACTGCCTCGTCGTCCTGCCCTGGACGGTCAGCGCGTTCGCCGCCCAGCAGTCGCCGGGAATGCGGCTGTCCCGCCTCGTCGCCTACGGGACCGCGCTGGCCCTGCTCGCCCTGGCCCTGCGCCCGCCGCGGCGGCTGGGGACGTGGGGCGGCTGGGTGATCCTGCTGGTCGGCGGCCTCCTCGCCATCGCGGCGCTGCGTCTCGTGCAGTGGACGGGCCCGGTGGCGACGATCGTCGCGAGCACCCTGGCCACGGTCGTCGTCCTCGCGGGCTGGGTGGCGGTGGCCGTGCTCTACGTCATCGACGCCTACCACCGGCAGAGCACGCCGCGCGCCCGGATCGGGCTCGGCCTGGTCGTGCTCGCGGCCGGGCAGCTGTACCGCGTGGTCGCGGGTACGCCGCAGGACCTCGTGTTCCCGGTGCTGCGCGTCGTGGGCCTCGTGGTGGTCCTGGTCGGCCTGCTGCAGGTCGTGCAGCGCTCGCTGGGGGACCTGCACAGCCAGAACTACGAGCAGCAGGAGGAGCTGTCCGAGGCCGCGCTGCACATGGAGCGGGCCATGGCGGCGGCCGCCGAACGCAACCACGAGCTGCGCAACGGCCTCGCGGGCCTGGCCGGGGTCACCCACCTGCTCAGCGCGGAGAGCGAGGGCGCGGACCACGCCCGGCTGCGCCAGGCGGTCCTGGCCGAGCTCAGCAGGCTGCACACCATCCTGGACGGCACGGCGGAGATGGCGGACGAGCTCGCCGAGCCGGGGACTACCTCGTCGAACCCGTGCTCGACGGGCTGGTGCGGCTGCGCCGGGCCGGTGGCGGGGAGGTCTCGCTCGTGGTGCAGAACGGTCTGCGCGCGCGGGGTGACTCGGCCGTCCTCGCCCAGGTGGTGACGAACCTGCTGGCCAACTGCGAGCGGCACGCCCCGGGCGCGCCGGTCGCGATCCGGGCGGTCGAGGACGAGGGGAAGGTCCTCATCGAGGTCCGGGACCAGGGCCCCGGCCTGCCGGCCGGGGCCGAGGAGGAGGTGCTGCGCCGCGGGGTCCGGGACGAGAGTGCGGGTGGCACGGGGCTGGGGCTCTACATCTCCGCTCACCTGCTCGAGGGGCAGCGGGGCTCGCTCGTCCTCCGTTCGGTGGGCGACCCGACCGGCTGTGTCGCCACTGTCACTCTTCCGGCCGTCGACGCCACACTTCCGGTCAGCGATTCTCTGTCGCGGTGACGCAACCTCCTCAACGGGTACACGTCGTCATCACCTTCGGTGATTCCCCTCCGGAGTGAGGGGAACGCATACTGTCGCGGAGCCGTTCGGACGGTGAACGGTTCTCCGAGGAGAGGAGCCCACATGGGTGAGACGGAGAAGCGACCCGGCGGCCGTCCGGGCGCGCGGAGGTCCACCTCGTCGGTCCTGACCCCGCCGACGGGCATTCCCTCGCTGGACGACCTGGGGCTGAGCCTTCCGGCCCAGCGCGCCTCCGAGCAGATCGCTCCGGAGCAGAGTGGTTCGGCTCCGACCACGCCGCCGCCCGTCGCGCCGCGGACGCCGGTGAGCACCCGTACCTGCACGTGCGGGCACGAGCCGGACGCGCACGAGCACTACCGCCCGGGTGCGGACTGCGCCTTCTGCGGACGCGAGGCCTGTGCCAGGTACCGCCCTCGTGGCGGTGCCGCGAGCCGGCTGATGCGGAAGTTCGGCCGCAGGGCCTGACGCCCGCCCCACGAACGACGAGGGCCCGGTCCGCACTTCGCGGACCGGGCCCTCGCCCGTCGGGACGCTACGACGAGGTGGTGCGGCGACGAGCGTGGACCGCCGCCAGCCGTTCCAGCAGGAGCGCACAGCTCAGCACGATCGCGACCGCGGCGCAGAAGCCGCCGAGGGTGTCCGTGGGGTAGTGCGACCCGATCACCACCATCGACGCGCCGATGGTCCCGCCCGCCACCAGCGTCACCGTGCCGACGAGGGCCATGGACAGCCGCCGCCCCGGTCTGAGCAGGCTGACCAGCAACAATGCCACCACCAACGCGATCGAGGTGGCCCCGCCGGTGTGGCCGCTCGGGAACGCGAAGCCGCCCTCGATGGTCCGGCCGATGGTGGGCTTGAGGAACGTGGTCGCCAGCCCGGTCAGGCCCGGCCCGACGATCGCGAGGACCGCCAGCCGCCGACGGCCGAGGGCGAGACAGACCCCGGCCAGCACCACGGCCGCGATCACGACGAACGGCGGCGAGCCGAAGGTCGTTAGCCGGCCGAAGACCCAGCTGTGCGCGCCGCCGAGGGAGTCCACGACGTTCTCGGCGTGCCAGTCCACCCGGCCCGCCCGCCTGTCCCCGGCGTACCGGGCGGCCAGCACGCCGAACACCGCGATCGCGACGCCGACGACCGCCATCGCCGGCCGGCGCAGCCCGTCGGGCAGGGCGGCGCGCACGTCGGGGCTCGGGGTCGGCACCTCGCCCAGGCTACCGACATCCGGCGGCGATCGGGCGAGGTCGCGCGCATCGGCCGTCAGCCCGCGATGCAGCGCCCGTCAGCCCGCGATGCAGCGCCCGTCAGCCCGCGATGCAGCGCCCGTTCGAGTAGAGCGGCGTGGTGTCCACCGCGCGCCCGGCCGGCGGGTCGATCTCGATCGTCACGTTCCCGCCCGGAGTCAGGGCCGCCTCGCAGTCCTCCACCCCGCTGTCCGTGGCCCCGCCGGCGTAGAGGTCGATCCAGAAGGAGCCCGACCCCAGGCAGGAGGCGCACTGGTCCTCCATCACGAAGTACTTGCGGAGCGGCGGGTAGTAGATCCGCGTGCCGGGCGCGATCTGGTCCGCGTCCGAGGCCATGGTGACCGGGTCCGCGAAGGTGCCCGTGCCGCCGGCCTCGGAGTGCACGCTCGGGTAGGCGATCTGGGTGCTGCCGGCGGGGTCGTTGTCGTAGGCCGCGTAGAACGTGATCTTCGCGCTCATCGAGCGGCCCGCGGGGCCGGTGGCGCCGCCGCCCGGGGAGCGGGTGCCGGTCCCCGGGGCCGGCGCGGCGGTCGTGGTGGGAGGCCGGGTGCTCGCCTCGTAGGCGGAGCGCAGGACGTTCGCGGCGGCGCCGGGAACCAGGTCGGCCGACGGGACGGCGGGGGCCGTCGTCGGTGCGGGCGCCGCGACCGTCGGGGCGGGCGCGACGAGCGCCGCGTCCGGGACGGGCGCGCCGCACGCGGCGAGGAGCAGGGACAGCAGGAGGCACGGCGCGCCGAGTCTGAAGGCGGGTGCCGAGCGCAGGGAGCGGGGAAGCGGGCGCACGATCAGGTGGTCTCCGGGTCTTCCGGACGACCGACGTCCCCGAACGGCAGTCGCGCAGCGTGGGTGCGACCAGTGTGCCATGACGCCCGGATCGCCCGGAAGCGGGATCACCGCTCCCGGACATGACGCTGCGTGAGATCGGGCGACGGCAGGGTCAGCTCGCGTCGAACTCCCGCGCCGCCAGGGCCCGGACGATGCCCGCCCGCCCCTCGGTGACGAGGCGGCGCAGGGCCGGCGGGTGCGACTCGTCGGCGAGCCACGCGTCCGCCGCCTCGACGGTCGACTGCTCCACGGCCCACGACGGGAACAGGCCGAGCACCACGCTCTGCGCCCGCTCGGACGTCCGGCGCGCCCACACGTCCGCGACCTCGGCGAAGTACTTCTCGACGTACTCGCCGAGCAGGTGCCGCTGCGCGGGGTGGCTGAACCCGCCGATGATCGCCTCGTTGACGGCGTTGGGCAGCTCGTCGTCGTGCACCGCGCGGTCCCAGGCCCGGGCCTTCGCCTCGGGCGTCGGGACCAGCGACCGGGCCCGCTCGGCCTGCCGGTTGCCGGCGGCCGTCGGGTCCCGCTGCAGCTCGGCGTCGATCTCCGCCTCACCGGCCTTGCCGTGGGCGACGAGCGCCTGCAGCAGCCGCCACCGCAGGTCCGTGTCCACCGTCAGGCCCTCCGGGACGTCCGTCCCGGCCAGCCAGCCCTTCATCTGCTCCAGCGTCCCGTCCGGGAGCACGCTGCCGGCGAGGGAGTTGACGACGGCGAGCTGGGCGTCCGAGCCGGGCGGCGCGGTGTCCAGGCGGAAGCGCAGGGCGTCGGTGAGCAGCGGCCAGCCCCGCTCGGCCGCCCAGTTCCCGCCCGCGTAGGAGGCGGTGGCCGTCTGGGCCTGCAGCAGCAGCCGCTGCACGACGCCGATCTCGGTCTCCGAGCCGAACCTGCCCGCGACGAGCGTGACGAAGTCCCGCGCCTTGAGCTCGGCCTCGCGGGTCATCTCCCACGCCGCGGACCAGCACAGCGTGCGGGGGAGCGGATCGGCGATGTCCCCGATCCGGTCCACGAGCGTGGCGAGCGAGTCCGGGTCCAGGCGTAGTGCGCAGTAGGTGAGGTCGTCGTCGTTGACCAGCACCAGCTTGCCGCGGGGCACCCCGACGAGGGCCTCGACCGCGGTCCGCTCACCCGTCACGTCGACCTCGACGCGGTGCGTCCGGACCAGCTTGCCGGCGGCGGCGCCGTCCGCCGCGTCGTCGTACACGCCGACGGCCACGCGATGCGTCCGCAGCTCACCGGCACCCGGCCGGGCCCCGCCCTGGACCACCTCGAACGAGGTGAAGGTGCCGTCCGGAGCGACCTCGAAGGAGGGGCGCAGCAGGTTCAGCCCGGTGGTGCGCAGCCACTGCGCGCCCCAGTCCGAGAGGTCCCGGCCGGACGCCTTCTCCAGCGCGCTCAGCAGGTCGTCGAAGGTGGCGTTGCCCCACTTGTGGGCCTCGAAGTAGTCCCGCAGCCCGGCGAGGAACGGCTCGAGCCCGACGTAGGCGACGAGCTGCTTGAGCACCGAGGCGCCCTTGGCGTAGGTGATGCCGTCGAAGTTGACCTCGACGGCCTGCAGGTCCGGGATGTCCGCGGCGATCGGGTGCGTCGACGGGAGCTGGTCCTGGCGGTAGGCCCAGGACTTCTCGACGTTCGCGAACGTCGTCCAGGCCTCCTTGTACTCGGTGGCCTCGGACTGGCAGAGCACGGAGGCGAAGGTGGCGAAGGACTCGTTGAGCCACAGGTCGTCCCACCAGCGCATCGTCACGAGGTCGCCGAACCACATGTGCGCCATCTCGTGCAGGATCGTCTCGGCGCGGCGCTCGTAGGCGGAGCGGGTCACGCGGGACCGGAAGACGTAGTCCTCGAGGAACGTCACCGCGCCGGCGTTCTCCATCGCGCCCGCGTTGAACTCCGGCACGAAGAGCTGGTCGTACTTGCCGAACGGGTACCGGACGCCGAAGTTGCGGTGGTAGAAGTCGAAGCCCTGCTTCGTCTCGGTGAAGATCCGCTCCGCGTCCATGTACTCGGCGAGCGACGCGCGGCAGTAGATGCCCAGCGGGATGCCGTCGTGCTCGTCGCGCCACTCGGCGTACGGGCCAGCGATCAGAGCCACCAGGTACGTCGAGAGGATCTCGGTCTCGGCGAAGCGGTGGATCGTCGCGACCTCGCCGACCTCGATCTCGGCGAGGGAGTTGGAGACGACCTTCCAGCCGTGGGGTGCGGTCACGGTGAGCGTGTACCGCGCCTTGAGGTCCGGCTGGTCGAAGCAGGGGAAGAGCCGCTTCGCGTCCGCCGTCTCGAACTGGGAGTAGAGGTAGACGCTCCCGTCGACCGGGTCGGCGAAGCGGTGCAGGCCCTCACCGGTGTTCATGTACGCGCCGGCCGCCACGATCGTCAGCGTGTTCTGCGCGTGCAGGCCGGGCAGCGCGATGCCGTCCTCCTCGCGGTACCCGGAGACGTCCAGGACGACGCCGTTCAGCGTGGCCGACACGACCTCGGGGCCGACGAAATCGATCCAGCTGTCCGCCCCGGGTTCCCGGCAGGAGAACTCGACGGTCGTCGTGCTGGCGAACAGGGCTTCCCCGGGCCCGCCGGAGCCGTCCGTGAGGTCGAGGTCGACGATGTAGCTGGACACCTCGAGCAGCGCCGCCCGCTGCTCGGCGTCGGTACGGGTCAGGTTGGGCGGGGCCATGGGCTCGGATGCGTCCTCTCGGAGAAGCGGAGCTGATGGGCAACGTCTGGCATCCAATCACGTGTGCCCCGTACCTGCCCCGGGCATTCCCACGGCGGTGGGGAACACGTCCCGCACATCGCAGGTTGTGCGCTGTGGCGGGTCCGCCGCCACCCGCGTCCCCGATGAACGGAGCACCCGTGAGCAGCACGGAGAGTCCTGCCGGAACCGCCGACAGCAAGGCCGCCACGGTCGACATCTGGTTCGACCCGCTGTGTCCCTGGGCGTGGCTGACGTCGCGCTGGATCCTCGAGGTGGAGAAGGTCCGGGACATCGACCTGAGCTTCCACGTGATGAGCCTGTCGGTGCTCAACTCCGGGCGCGACGACCTACCGGAGCAGTACCGGGAGCTGATGGAGAAGGGCTACGGGCCGGTCCGCGTCTGCATCGCCGCGGCCGAGGCCCACGGCCAGGAGATCCTGCGCCCGCTCTACACCGCGATGGGCGAGCGCATCCACAACGGTGGCAACAAGGACTTCGACGTCGTCATCAAGGAGGCGCTGGCGGAGCTGGACCTGCCCGCGTCGCTCGCCGAGGCCGCGACCTCCACCGAGTTCGACGAGAAGCTGAAGGCCAGCCACCACGCGGGGATGGACCCGGTCGGCATGGACGTCGGCACGCCGGTCCTGCACGTCGACGGCGTGGCCTACTTCGGCCCCGTCATCTCGAAGGTGCCGCACGGCGAGGACGCCGGGAAGGTCTTCGACGGCGCGCGTCTGCTCGCCGGGTGGCCGCACTTCTTCGAGCTCAAGCGGACCCGCACCGAGGACCCGGACTTCGATTACTGAGCATTCCCTTCCGTTGTAACGGCGCCGTCGGCATGTGTTCGCCGACGGCGCCGTTCGTGTTCCAGGTCCATTCGGAGGTCTCAGTGGGCCGCGATCCAGCCGTCGCGCAGGACCCCCGCCTCCAGCTCGAGATCCCGCAGCCGGCTCTTCACCAGGTCCCCGATGCTGACGATCCCGATGAGCTTCCCGGCGTCGACGACCGGGAGGTGCCGGTAGCGCCCGTGGGTCATCGTCTGCAACGCGCGGATCACGGACTCGCCGGGGGCGACGGTCACGATGTACTTCGTCATCACGCTCTCCACCTGCTGGTCGAGCACCTCGGGGCCACGCCGCGCGAGCTCGCGGACCAGGTCCCGCTCGGAGAGGATGCCCAGCACCGGATGCGCGGAATCCTTCACCACGAGTGCCCCGATGTGGTGACGGTTCAGCTGCTGGGCGGCCTCCGCCACGGTGGCCCAGGGCAGGATCGTGTGGACCGTTCGTCCTTTTGTCTCGAGGACGTCCGCAATGGTCATGGAATTCCTCCGGTCTGTCCGGAAATCCGGCTGCTCGTGCTCCCCCCGATCAATGATGCTCCCGTTCGGCGGAAAAAGATCCGCGTCGGTTCGGGGGATCATGGGTTCGGCGTCCTGGTCGTGCCGGCGGCCGCTGAGCGTTCACGATCGCAACCGGTTCTCCCGAACGTCCACGGAGATCAGCGAGGCGATGTGATCGTCCGGCGGTGCGGATTCGGATGCAGGTGGCGGGTGCGGTCCTCGCCGTGCTCGCGGTGGCGGCGGCGGTGCTCGCCGTCACGACCACGCGGGCGCCGCGGGCGGGGCTGATCACGGTCGACGGGCACTACTTCGCCCGCGCGGACGGCGAGCCGTTCTACTGGCTCGCGGACACCGCCTGGGACCTCGTGACGGACCTCAGCACCGAGGAGGCCGAGCAGTACCTCGCCACCCGCGCCGAGCAGGGCTTCACCGTCGTCCGGGCCGGGCTGATCATGCCGGGCGCCGCCCGTGACCGCTACGGCGACGCCGCCTATGCCGGCCACCTGGGCGCGCTCGCCACCACCGCGGGGGCGGACCCGGACGACCCGGCGCAGTACGACTTCTGGGACCACGTGGACGCGATCGTCGGGGCCGCCCAGCAGCGCGGGATCTCCCTCGCGCTCGCCCCGGTCTGGGCGGACGGCCAGGCCGGCAGCCTGGTCACGCAGGACAACGCCCGCGCGTACGGCAC
The DNA here is from genome assembly GCF_038039215.1 of Pseudonocardia sp. T1-2H. NCBI lineage: Bacteria > Bacillati > Actinomycetota > Actinomycetes > Pseudonocardiales > Pseudonocardiaceae > Pseudonocardia > Pseudonocardia sp. T1-2H. The sequence goes on along the minus strand of NZ_JBBPCL010000001.1, from coordinate 5,137,434 downwards.
GTTCCTCGGGCAGCGCTACGGCGCGTCGCCGGTGTCCTGGCTCCTCGGCGGGGACGCGACGGCCGAGTCGGACGGCATCTGGCGCGAGCTCGCGGGCGGCCTGCGATCGGGCGGCAGCGAGGGCCTGATCGGCCACCTGCCCCGCGCCGGCGGCAGCACCCCCGCGCACGGTCCGTACGACTTCCGGACCGTCGCGGACGACGGGTGCGCCGCCGGGAGCGGTGAGGACCAGCTCGCCGCCGGTCGGTCGGCGCGGACATCCGACGGCGAGGCGATGCCGGTTCTCCGCGCCGGGTCGCCTGTCGGGGGCGCCGAAGCCTGCCCGACCGCGGGCTCGAACGGAACCGGCACGGGTAGCCGGACCCGCGCCGGCGACACCGGCAGCGCCCTCGACGTCCGGCGCCGGGCCTGGCAGGACGCCCTCGCCGGCGCCGCCGGCACCACCTACGCCGGCGCCGCCACGGACCCGGCTCAGCTGGGCCACCTCCGCGCGCTGATGGAGTCGCGCCCCTACCGAACCCTGGAGCCCGCGGACGAGGCCCTGGCCGGCACCGGGGGTTCGGGCACGAACCGCATCTCCGGCTCGCTGGCGTCCGACGGGTCGTTCCTCGTCGCGTACACCCCGGCGGGCCAGGACGTGACGGTCGACCTGGACATGCTCACCGGCGAGGAGGTCCGCCCCGCCTGGTTCGACCCGCGCTCCGGGGACGTCCTGCCCGTCGAACCGCTGCCCAGCGCCGGCACGGCCCGGTTCGAGGCGCCCACCGGCACCGGCGACGAGCAGGACTGGGTCCTCGTCCTCGACGACCTGGACGCGGGCTACGGCGACCCCGGCCAGGACGTCTGGGAGGGCCCGGACAGCCCCCGCCCGGTCGACGACGAGCCCACGACCGCCGCCGAGCCGACCCGCCCGGAGATATCACCCACATCGAAGCCGGTCACCGCGGGTGACGTCCTCGACGACGCCTCCGCCGCGGTCTCCCGGGTTCCGACGCCGGCACCCACCCCTGACCGGACGCCGGAACCCACGAAGCCGGCCGAACCGGCGAAGCCCGCCGGACCCCCGACGCCGAACCACTCGCGGCCCGCCCGGCCGGCGGCACCCGCGCCGGGGTCCTGGGACACCCTCGCCACCTGCGAATCGAGCGGGAACTGGGCGATCAACACCGGCAACGGCTACTACGGCGGGCTGCAGTTCGACTCGGGGACCTGGTCGGACTTCGGCGGCACCGAGTTCGCGGCGCGGGCGGACCAGGCGACCAAGGAGGAGCAGATCGCGGTCGCCACCCGGGTGCGGGACGCCCGAGGGGGTTACGGCTCATGGCCCGCCTGCGCGAAGAAGCTGGGCCTGCCACGGTGACGATCGCGGAGGTTCCCTATCCTGGGCAGTCATGACCCCGTCCGACCCTGACCCGATCCGGATCGGGAACCGCTACCGCCTCGACGAACGCATCGGGGCGGGGGCGATGGGTGCCGTCTGGCGGGGCACCGACGAGCTGCTGAACCGGTCCGTCGCGGTGAAGGAACTGCTGGCAGCGGCCGCGAACGGGATCGCCGGCAACGGTGCGGACGCGATCGAGGAGTCCCGCCAGCGCATCCTGCGCGAGGGCCGCATCGGAGCCCGCCTCCAGCACGCCCACGTGATCAGCATGTTCGACGTCGTCGTCCACGACGAACGGCCCTGGCTGATCATGGAGTACCTGCCGTCGAGCTCGCTCGCGGCCGTGCTCACGGAGAAGGGACCGATGGACCCCGCGGACGCGGCGGCGATCGGCCAGCAGGTCGCGGACGGGCTCGCCGCCGCGCACGCCGCGGGGGTGGTGCACCGGGACATCAAACCCGGCAACGTGCTGATCGCCGAGGACGGCCGCGCGAAGATCACGGACTTCGGCGTCTCCCGCGCGGTCGACGACGTGCAGCTCACCCGCACCGGCATGATCGCGGGCACCCCGGCGTTCCTCGCGCCGGAGGTCGCCCGCGGCCAGGAGCCCACACCGGCCTCAGACGTGTTCGCCCTCGGGGCGACGCTCTACGCCGCGGTGGAGGGCGAGCCGCCCTTCGGCCTCGACGACAACCCCTACGCGCTGCTGCACAAGGTCGCGACCGGCGCGGTCCGCCCGCCGCAGTCCGCGGGCCCGCTGACGGCGCTGCTCATGCGCCTGCTGAGCAACCAGCCCGAGGACCGGCCCACCGCCTCGCAGACGCGCGACGCCCTGGTGGCCATCGCCGCGGGGCGCTCGGCCGCCGGCGTCGCGCCGCCCGCCCGGACCTCCCCGGCCACCGTCGTCGCCCCGGCCGTGGCGGTGGATGAGGAGCCCGCCGATCCGGGCCCGCGCACCCTCACCGAGGTCCCGCGCCCGCTCGTCATCCCGCCCGGCGGAGGCGGCGGGAGCGGCAACGGCCCCGCTGCGGCCGGGAAGCCGAGGCGCCGCAGGCTCGTCCCGATCCTGATCGCGGTCGTCGTGCTCCTGGCGGTCGGTGGGGGCATCGTGATCGGGGTGGCCCGCGCGAACGGCACGCCGTCGGACGGTGTCGCGGCCCCCGCCACGTCCGCGCCGGCGGCCCCGGTGACCACGACCACGGCGGCGTCCACCACGACGACCACGCCTCCCACCACGACCACGACCACGACCACGACACCGCCCACGACGACGAGCGACAGCGCGACCGCCCCGGCGAACTCCAGGGACGCGGTCGCGTTCGTGCAGAACTACTACAGCCTGCTGCCGGGCAACCCGGACGCCGCGTTCGCCCTGCTCAGCTCGTCGGCGCAGGCTCAGTCCGGCGGCATCTCCAGCTACCGGGGCTTCTACGCCGGGATGAACTCGGTCGGGGTGGAGAACGCGCGCTCGATGGGCGACGGCCGGGTGGGCGCGACGATCCGCTTCGAGCGCAAGGACGGCACCACCACCCGCGAGGCGTACACGTTCGTCGTGTCCACCGCGGACAACGGGGACCAGATCCTGCAGTCCTTCGGCCGCGCCTGAGGCGCCTCCACCGCGTTAACGGTCAGGCGGTCCGGGAGTCCGCCTCCTGCAGGTTCCCCCCGACCCACCGCACGACCTCGCCCACGAACTCCGCGCGGTTCGCGACCCCGTGGGTCTCGTGGCCCTCGTCGTCGAACAGCAGGAACTTCGGGGCCGCGCCCTTCTCCCGCAGGACCTCGACGATCCGCTCCGCCTCGCCGAGCGGCACGTTGGTGTCGTAGCGGCCGTGGACGACCATCAGCGGCGCGGTGATCCGGTCCGCGCTGTGGATCGGCGAGAGCGCGCGCAGCAGCTCCCGGTCCGTCTCCGGGTCCCCGTACTTCGTGGTCGCCGCGGCGGCGATCCACGGCTCGGTGTCCGTGTAGAACGTCTCGAGGTCCGACATCCCGCACACGTCCACCCCGACCCGGAACAGGTCCGGGAACCAGGCGAGCGCGACGAGGGTCAGGTAGCCGCCGTAGGACCGGCCCGAGACCCCGACCCGGTTCGCATCCGCGAGCCCGGAGTCGGTGAGGAACGTGACCGCGGCGCGGACGTCGGTGATCGCCGTGAACCGCCGGTCCAGATCGTCCGCCTGGGAGAACGCGCGGCCGAAGCCGCCGGAGCCGCGCACGTTCGGCGCGAACACCTGGATCCCCTCGGCGACCAGCGCCTGGAACAGCGGCTGGAAGATCGGCCGCTCCTGCGCCTCGGGACCGCCGTGCAGCCACAGCAGCGTCGGTAGCCTTCCCGGCGGCTGGGCACCGAAGGCGGTCCGCGGGCGGAACAGCCAGCCCGAGAGCCTCAGGCCGTCCTCGCCGGTGAACTCGTGCAGCGTGGGCGTGACGAACTGCTCCAGCGCGTCGAGGGTGACGTCGTCCGGCCCGGCCGGCAGCAGGGCCGTGGCCTGTGAGAACGGGACGTCCGGGTCCAGCCCGATGCGCGCGATGTTCCGCGGCACGGCCGGTCCCTCGCTCGCGACGAGCAGCGCGTGCCCCTCCCGGGAGAACGCCACGTTGGTGATGACGTCCCCGGGCGGCTCCGGCAACGGCCCGGTGAGCCCGGTCCGCAGGTCCACGAGCTCCATCTCGCTGCGCCCGTCGACGTTCCAGACGAGCGCGGCGCGGGCGCCCGCCGGGTCCAGGGCGACGACGTCGAGGTCGTCGTCCGCGCGGGCGGCGATCTCCCAGGACAGGGACACCTCGTCGCCCTCCCCGAGGGAGACGGCGAGCAGCGCCGGACGCTCGCGTCCGGCGTCGGTGTGCAGGTAGAGCGTGCCGCCGGTGACGCCGAAGCGGCCGTCCGCGACGGTCGCTTCGCCGCCGGCGAGCAGGTCCGTCCGGCGCCCGGTCCAGAGGTCGATGAGCTCGAGGCTCCGCGCGCCGCGGCGGCCGGTGCGCACCACGGCCCGGCGCCCGTCACCGCTGACCGCGCAGACCCGGACGGCGGGCCCGCAGGCCAGCACCGTCGACGAGCCGTCCCGCAGGTCCACCAGGCAGGCCGAGCCGTTGCCGTCGCCGCTCCCGGCGAAGATCGTGACGCCGAGCTGGCGCCCGGTGGGGGACCAGGCGCCGAGGGTCACCGCGCAGGCCCCGGGCGCGATCTCGCGGCGCTCGACCCCGTCCGGGCTCAGGAGCAGCACCCGGGTCCGCTCCCCACCACCGGGAGCGACCTCGCAGGCCAGCAGCGTGCCGTCCGGGGACCAGCTGACCGCCTTGACGTCGCAGGGCGCGTCCGGGTCCACCTCGGTGTCCAGGGCCTGCAACGGCTGCTCGACGGGCAGGTCGGAGCCGGTGGGCGGCAGCTCGGCGACGTAGGCGCGGGGCCGGCCGTCGCGATCGGAGATCCAGGCGATCAGGGTGCCGTCCGGGGAGGGCACGGGATCGGTGTAGGCCGGGCTGAAGAGGTGCTCGGCCGAGGGACCGATCTCGCCTGCGAGCTGCGCGCGGCGGCGGTCGGTGAAGGCCATGAAGGCCATGGCATCCACGTCGAGACCGTCGTGCATCCCTAGATCCCCCTCTCCTGTAACCACATCTCCAGCAGTGCCACCTGCCACAGCGCGTTCGAGCCCAGATTGGTGCGTTGGGTGTTCGGATCCGCGAGCATACGGTCCAGCCATTCGCTCCGGACCAGGCCTCGTGCCTTCGCGACCGGGTCGGTCACGGCGTCCCGCACCCGTTCGAGGAACGGACCCTCGAGGTGCCGGATGGCCGGAACGGGGAAGTACCCCTTCGGCCGGTCGATCACACCGTCCGGGACGACCCCGCGGGCCGCCTCCTTCAGCACGCCCTTCCCGCCGTGCGCCAGCTTGAACTCGGGTGGGCACGCGGCGGCGAGCTCCACGAGCTCATGGTCCAGGAAAGGAACGCGCGCTTCCAGTCCCCAGGCCATGGTCATGTTGTCGACCCGCTTGACCGGATCGTCGACGAGCATGACGGTGCTGTCCAGCCTCAGGGCGGCGTCGAGGGTTTCGTCCGCCCCCTCCGCCGCGAAGTGCTCGGCGATGAAGGCGCGCGACGGATCGTGGTCGAGCAGCCATTCCTTCTCCAGGATATCGGCCATGTCGGAGTGCGGGCGGTCGGTGAACACGCCCGCGTAGGTCTCGACGGCCTTGCTCCGCGGGGTGCGCGCGAGCGGCGGATACCAGTCGTACCCGGCGAACACCTCGTCCGCGCCCTGCCCGCTCTGCACCACCGTCACGGACTTCGCGACCTGCTCGGAGAGCAGGTAGAAGGCCACGCAGTCGTGGCTGACCATGGGCTCGGCCATCGCGGAGATCGTGTCGTCGACGGCGGGCAGCATCCGCGCGGGGTCCACCAGGATCTGCTCGTGGTCCGTCGAGAACTCCTTGGCGACCAGGTCCGAGTACTCGAACTCGTCGCCCTTCTCGCCGCCGGCCGCGTGGAACCCGACCGAGAACGTCTTGAGCGCGGTCTGCCCCTCCTCCGCGAGCAGCGCCACGATCAGCGAGGAGTCCAGCCCGCCCGAGAGCAGGACGCCGACCGGGACGTCGGCGACCATGCGGCGGCGGACGGCGAGGCGCAGCGCGTCGAGGGTCCGTTCCTTCCACTCCTCGGCCCCCATCCCGGCGAACTCGCTGCGCCGGGAGTGCACGGGCGTCCAGTAGACGTGGTCGCTCGACGTCCCGTCGGCGTTGATCGTGCGGACGGTCGCGGGCGGCAGCTTGCGGATCCCGGACAGGATCGTCCGCGGCGCGGGGACGACGGAGTGGAACGTCATGTAGTGGTGCAGCGCGACCGGGTCGATCGACGTGTCGACCTCGCCCCCGGCGAGCAGCGCGGGCAGCGACGACGCGAAGCGCAGCCGTCCCGGCCCCTCGGCCAGGTAGAGCGGCTTGATCCCGAGCCGGTCGCGGCCCAGCACGAGCGTGCCGGTGTCCCGCTCGGCGAGGGCGAACGCGAACATCCCGAGGAAGTGCTCGACGCAGGCGGCACCCCAGTGCGCGTAGGCCTTGAGGACGGTCTCGGTGTCGGAGTCCGAGAAGAACCGGTAGCCCGCGGCCTCCAGCTCCGACCGCAGCTCCTTGTAGTTGTAGATGCAGCCGTTGAAGACGACGGCCAGGCCGAGTGCCGGGTCCACCATCGGCTGGGAGCCGCGCTCGGACAGGTCGATGATCTTCAGCCGGCGATGGCCCAGCGCGATCGGCCCGGCCGAGTGGACGCCGGTGCCGTCCGGTCCGCGCCGGTGCATGGCGTCGGTGATCCGGGCCACCGCTCCGGGGTCGGCGCTCCGGCCGTCGAACCGGATCTCGCCCGCGATCCCGCACATCTCAGGTCTCCCTCGGGTAGTGGTGTCGTCCCGCGCCGGTGCGCTCAGCGCAGGATCCAGGTGTCCTTCGCGCCGCCGCCGCGGGACGAGTTCACGATGAGACTCCCCGCCGGCGCAACCCGGCTCAAGGCGGCGGGCACTACGTCGAGGTAGGGGTGTCCCCCGCATTGGCTCTGGAACACGAAGGCCCGCAGGTCGACGGCCCGCGGCTCCAGCCTGCCGTCGGCGAACGTCGGATGTGTGGAGAGCGCCACCATGTCCTGCGCGACCCACCTCGCGGGCTCCTCGCGGATGGCCTTCTCCACCTCGGTCAGCTCGCTGCGCTGCGCGTGCGGACCGATGACGATGCCGGTGCCGCCGTAGCCGTCGACGGGCTTGAGCACCAGCTCGTCGAGCCGGTCCAGGACCTCCTCGCGGCGCTCCGGGTCCACGCACGGATAGGTCGCCACGCTGCCGAGGCGCACCGGCTCGTCGAGGTAGTAGGTGATCATGTCCGGGACGTAGGCGTAGACGAGCTTGTCGTCCGCGACGCCGTTGCCCAGCGCGTTGAGCAGCGCGACCTTCCCGCGGGAGACCGCGGACGCCAGCGCCCGGCCGATCGGCCGCAGGTCCGCGCCCTTCGACGACATGAGCTCGGCCTCGTCGATCCGCCGGTAGAGCGCGGAGAGCCGGATCCGGGCGCCGATGTCGACGAGGTACACGCCGTCCTCGGTGACCTGCAGGTCCCGCGGCGTGACGACCGGGACGCCCATCTGCTCGGCCAGCAGCTGGTGCTCGAAGAACGCCGAGTCCGACGGCCCGGCGCTCAGCAGCGCGACCTCGTCCGATCCCGCCCGGCCCTTCTCCGTGGCGCTGAGCAGGGCCGCCCGCAGCCGGCCCGGCACGTCCTCCAGCGGGACGACACCGGCGGGCGGCTCGAGGTCCGGCATGACGCTGCGGATCAGCCGCCGGCTCATGATCGAGTAACCGATGCCGGACGGGACCCGCAGGTTGTCCTCCAGCACGAGCCAGTTCTCCGCGGCGTCGCGCACCAGGTCGATGCCGCCGACGGCGATCCGGACGACGTCCTCCGGGACGATCTCACCCTCGCGGTTGTGGCCGGGCGCGTTGTCCACGACCGACGCCGGGATCAGCCCGTCGGCGATGATCCGGCGTTGCCCGTAGACGTCGCGGACGAACAGCTCCAGGGCCCGGACCCGCTGCGTGAGCCCCTCGGTGAGCCCGGCCCAGTCCTCGGCGGTGACGATCCGCGGCAGCAGGTCCAGCGGGAACAGGCGTTCCTCCTGGCCGGGCTCGGCCACCCCGAAGGTGACGCCGCGCGCGCGTTGCTCCGTACGCAGCGCGGACTCCGCGGCAGCCATGCCGCGCGGCCCCATCCGCTCCAGCGTGCGGAACATCCAGCCGTAGTGCGGCAGGACCCGGCCGTCGGGCGTCACCGCCTCGTCGTACCCGCCGGGCCGGTAGTCGCCGAGCAGCGCGGAGGCGCGCGGGACCTCCTGCGGCGGGTCCTTGCGGACCGTGCGGCCCTGCGTGCGGGCCAGTAGCGCGTCGACGACGTCCGCCATCTCCCCGCGCCGGCCGAACATCCGGCGCTGCCGGGCGGCGCCGCTGCCCCGGCTCAGGGTCGCCCGGGAGAAGCTCGACGATCTGCTCCCGGTCCCCGAGCTCCTCGAGCTGCGGGCGCAGCCTGTCCACGAGCTGGCCGAGCAGCAGCGGCGGGCTGACGAGCGTGGGCCCGGTGAGGTCGACGAGGTCGCCCTCCAGCCCCGAGCGTGCCGCCCGCCAGCTCGCCGCGCGCAGCAGTTCGTGCCGCTGGGTGGGCAGCGGCAGCCCCTTGTCGGTGTCCTCGCGGGCCTGCGCGACGAGGGCGCGGAACAGGCCCGCGATCAGCACCACGTCGTCGACCTCGGGGCAGGCGTCGCAGACGCGCAGCTCGACGGTCGGCAGGTGGGCGCTCGGCCGGATGTCGAAGTAGACCATCCCCGGGTCGCTGATCGTCCCGGACGCGATCAGCTCGGCGACCATCGTGTCGTAGTCCGCCGCCGTCTCCACGTCGCCGGGGGGCCCCGCGGTGGGCCAGCGGGACCAGATCATGTTGCGGTAGCTCGCGTAGCCGGAGTCGTGGCCGCGCCAGTAGGGCGAGCTCGCCGAGATGGCCAGCAGCGTGGGCAGGTACGGCGCGACCCGGCGGACGACCTGCACGGCGAGGTCGCGGTCCGGCACGTCGACGTGCACCTGGGCGCCGCAGATGTGCTGCTCGCGGACCAGGAGCTGGTACTCGTGCTGCATCTTCTCGTAGCGGGCCCCGGCGGAGATGTCGTCGCCGGTGAGGTCGACGAGCGGGACGGTCCCCGCCGCGACGACGCCGAGCCCGTGCGGTTCGGCGACGCTCTCCAGACGCGTGCGCAGACGCCGCAGGTGGGCCCCGAGCTCGTCGAGCTCGTAGCAGGGCGGGGTGTTCGTCTCGACCAGCGAGCGCAGCAGCTCCGGGGCGAACTCGTCGCCACCGAGCTCGGGGAGCAGCAGGTCCGCGCGAGGCGCCGCGCGGCGGGTCTCGAGGTTCACGACGTGGAACTCCTCTTCCACCCCGAGGAGCGATCTCTCTCCGGAACCCATGTCCATGACGCTAGGTGCCCGTTGTTACAGCGAGGTAGCCGCCGCGCAGGTGGCGGGTACCCCGATCCTCACCCGTATGCGGCGTCGAAGAACGCCAGCTCCAGGCCGACGGCCTCCCCAAAGAACGCGAAAACCCGTTGCGCGGCAACGGTATCGAGGCGCTCGGTGACCCGGTCGAACTCGGTTCGGAGGAACGCGACCCACGCCTCGAAATCGGGACCGCGGTGCAGGTCGATCCATTCCCGGGTAATCGGGTCCGAAGGTGCAACGAAGTTGGGCCGAGTGGCCCAGTCGAGGTACAGCCACTCCGCGACGAGCAGCACGGCGAGGCACGAGGCGTAGTCCGCGGTGTGCCGCGCGCCGTCCATCAACGCGACGAACCCGCGGGTCGGGTCGGCGAGCTCGGGCGCGGTCCGCTCCGCGGTGGAGACGCCGAGCGCGTCGAAGGAGGAGTGGAAGAAGTCGTTCTCGTCCCCGGCGACGAGGCCGACCTGCCGGGCGTGGACGACCCGGGCGTCCGGGTCGTCACACGACGCGACCGCCGCGCCCATCAGCGCCAGGAACGCGTCGCAGAACTGGAAGTCCTGGACGAGGTACCGGGTGAGCACGGTCCGCTCGAGCGAGCCGTCCCACAGCTCGTCGACGAACCGATGCCCGACCGCGGCGTCCCAGACGGCCCCGAACTGCCCCCGCAACTTCTCCGACTTCCCCACCCCACCGACCCTAGGTCGTCCGCGAGTCGCGATCTGAGGCCGGGCGAGTCGCGGGGGTCAGGGCCAGGGGACGTCGGGGTAGGGGGAGCGAGCGGCCGCCTCCTCCGGGGTGCTCCGGCCCTCGGCGACGGCGGTCGCAAGCTCGGCGACGACCCGCAGCTCGGCGTGCTGTGCCGCCGCCTCCGCCGGTGTCATCGGGTTCCCGTGGCCCGGGACGTACGTGCTCGCGCCGAGTGCCGTCACCGTGGCGACGGCGGCGGCCCACTCCCGCGGGTGGGCGTCCTCGAAGTCCGGGGAAGCGCCCTGCTCCAGGAGGTCGCCCGCGAAGACGACCCCGGCGTCCGGGACGTGGACGACGAGGTCGTGGTCGGTGTGCCCGCGGCCCGGGTGCAGCAGGGCAACCGCGCGTCCGCCGAGGTCGAGGAGGTCCGGCGCGGCGGAGGGGAGCGGCGGGTCGGGGGTGGCGGCCAGCGCGGTCGCCGTCGGCCGGTCTCCCCGGTCGCGGTAGTGCCGCACCCAGCGGTCCCGCTGGGCGCCCGCCGTCGCCGTGATCGCCGCCGCACAGCGGGCGTGGGCGTACACCGGCGCCGGGAGGAAAGCGGCCGTGCCGAAGCAGTGGTCGAAGTGCGCATGGGTGAGGACGACCGTGAGCGGCCGACCCGTGACGTCCCGGACCGCGGCGAGGAGCTCGGCGCCCTGCTCAACGTCGCCCCGGGTGTCGATCACCAGCGCCCGGTCGGCGCCGACCACCAGCCCCGTCGTCAGGTCCAGCTCCGCGTTCCGCCGGGCGAACACGCCGTCGCCGAGCTCGAGCCAGTCGCCCGGCGAACGCGACATCAGGCTGGTCCGATCATGGCTCGGACCGGTCTGGTGTCGATCTCGACGAGCGCATCGTCGTGATCCCCTGCAACGGGCCCGATCCCGGAGGCCTGCACCGCGCGGACTTTACCTGCGAGATCATCGACTCCGGGCCCGACCGCGACCAGGCTTCGGGTCATGACGAACACGATCTCCCTCGACAGCGTGATCTTCTACCTCGACGCCTGGAACAACACCGACCCCGACGCCCGCGCCGAGGCCGTGGCCGCGGTCTTCACCGAGGACGCCCGCTACGTCGACCCGCTCGCGGACGTGACGGGGCACGAGGCCATCGCCGCCTTGATCGGCGGTGTGCAGCAGCAGTTCCCCGGCTTCGTGTTCCGGCCGGTCGGTGAGCCGGTCGCGCACCACGACGTCGTCCGGTTCAGCTGGGGGCTCGGGCCGGACGGGGAGGAGCCGCCGGTCATCGGATCGGACTCGGTGGTCCGCGCCGCGGACGGCCGGGTCTGTCTCGTGCTCGGCTTCCTGGACCGTGTTCCCGGCTAGACCACGACCTACATGATCCGCCCGCGCTCGTCGACCCCGCCGTGCGGAACCCCGTCGACCCCGGCGATCTCCCGCATAAGGCAGGATCCTGCCCGTGCGCGTCTACCTCGGCAGCGACCACGCCGGCTTCGAACTCAAGTCCCGTCTCCTGGAACACCTGGGCGGGCAGGGCATCGATGTCGTCGACGTCGGCGCCCCCACCTACGACCCCGAGGACGACTACCCCGCTTGGTGCCTCGAGACCGCCCGCCGGGTGGTCGAGGACGAGAGCTCGCTGGGCGTCGTGATCGGCGGGTCCGGCAACGGCGAGCAGATCGCCGCGAACAAGGTGAAGGGCTGCCGCGCCGCCCTGGCCTGGAGCCCGGAGATCGCGAGGCTCGCCCGGCAGCACAACGACGCGCAGGTCATCGGCGTCGGCGCCCGGATGCACACGTTCGAGGAGGCCGCGGCGATCGTCGAGGCGTTCCTGACGACGCCGTTCTCCGAGGAGCCGCGGCACGCCCGTCGCATCGGTCAGCTCGCGGAGTACGAGGAGACCTGCGAGATCGTCCTGCCCACGTGACCCGGCATGCCTGAGGGACACACCCTCCACCGGCTCGCCCGGCTGCACCAGAAGCTCTTCGCGCGACGCCCGGTGGCGGTCTCCAGCCCGCAGGGCCGGTTCGCGGAGTCCGCGGCGCTGCTCGACGGGCAGGTCATGACCCGGGCCGAGGCGCACGGCAAGCACCTCTTCCACCGGTTCGGGCCCGAACTCGTCGTGCACGTGCACCTCGGGCTCTACGGCACGTTCGACGAGGGCGAGCTACCGGCACCGGAGCCGCGCGGACAGCTGCGGATGCGGCTGGCGGGGGAGACGCACTACGCGGACCTCCGCGGGCCCACCGCCTGCGAGCTGCTCGGGGTGGCCGAGGTGAAGGCCATCCGGGACCGGCTCGGGCCGGACCCGCTGCGCCGCGACGCCGATCCGGAGCAGGTCTGGAAGCGGATCTCGAGGTCCCGGGCGCCGCTCGCGACGCTGCTGATGGACCAGACCGTCGTCGCCGGCGTCGGGAACGTGTACCGGGCGGAGCTGCTGTTCCGGCACCACCTGGACCCGCAGCTGCCCGGGCGCGCGCTACCGCGCGAGACGTTCGACGTGATGTGGCCCGACCTCGTCGCGCTCATGCGCGACGGGGTGCGGCGCGGCCGGATCGACACCGTCGCGCCCGAGCACGACCCCAGGCGCCGCGGCGAACCCGGCCGAAAGGACCGGCACGGCGGCGAGGTCTACGTCTACCGCCGGGCCGGGATGCCGTGCCTGGTGTGCGGGACGCCCGTCCTCACCACGACCCACGCCGCCCGCAACCTCTTCTGGTGCCCCACCTGCCAACCCGCCCTGTGAGCGGGAAACCTCGCTAGAACGAGGTTTCCCGCGCACAACCCCGACTGAGCTGCGGAAAGGGCAGTCGGCGCACGGGGTCGGCGATCGCGGGGCGGGGGCAACGTCTTTCGGGCCGAGGCCCTCTTCCGCCCGCGCTGCCAGGTCGCGTAGGGAATCGTCCCGGAAAAGCACTGACCCGCCCGGGAAAGCGTTCTCCGGGCGGGTCGGCTGGAAGGGTCGGTTCTCACCGGCCGTGGCTCGAGTGCGTCAAGCCATTCGTACCCGGCCGGAGTGAACCGCAAACGTCAGAAGTCGAAACCCCCGCCGAAGTCCCCGCCGCCCATGTCTCCACCCATGTCGCCGCCGGCGTCCGCGCCCGCGTCGCCGCCGTCGGCCGCGAGGCCGTCCTGGTAGCCGTCCGCGTAGGCGACCCCGGACATCCCGGAGAACATCGTGCTGAACAGCAGCATCGATCCGACGCCCCACGCGCCGGTGACGAGCGCCGGCTTCCACCACGGCTCGGAGTACCAGCCCGCGGGGACCGGGCGTCCGGCGACGTTGCCGCCGGGGTAGTAGTGCGAGTTGCGGTCCGACGGGTTCGGCGAGGCGCTGTAGCCCTGCCCCTCGACCTCGACGGTGCGGTCCTCGCTGACGGCGCCCGCGCGGGCCTGGCCCGGCAGCGGCGGCAGCTCGGGGCCCGGGTCCAGGTCCATCGCGGTGCGCGCGGCCCGGACGTAGTAGAGGCCCTCGTACGCGGTCTCGGTGACGCCACGGGTCTGCGCGATCGTCTTCGCCTGCTCCATCTGGGAGCCGGCGGCGTTGTAGCGCTCGGAGGCGTCGGCGATGGCCTGCTTCGCGGGCTCGTTCGTCCCGACGAGGTTGAGCACCTGCCCGCCGAGGCGCTCGAGCCAGCGCCGGGCCTCGGACTTGGCGTCCTCGAGCTCGCGTGTCTGCGCGGCCTGGCGCGACCGCACCAGGTACACCACGCCGGCGACGATCGCGAGCAGCACCAGCACGGTGACGACGGTGCCCATCAGGTTCTCAACTCCGCTTCGTGAAACGACTGTTCTCTGCCTTCCACAACGGGCATCGGGCACGAAACGTTCCCCATCCGGTCTACGCTCCGGCACGTGCCGGAGTCGAAGCCGATTACGTGTTGGATGACTGACATGGACGGCGTGCTCGTCCACGAGGGCAGGCTGATCCCGGGCGCGGACACGTTCATCGAACGGCTGCGGGAGACCTCGACCCCGTTCCTCGTCCTCACCAACAACTCGATCTACACCCCGCGCGACCTCCAGTTCCGCCTGCGCCACACGGGGATCGACCTGCCGATCGAGTCGATCTGGACCTCCGCGCTGGCCACCGCCGCGTTCCTGGACAGCCAGCGCCCGCAGGGCAGCGCGTACGTCGTCGGCGAGGCCGGGCTGACCACCGCGCTGCACGACATCGGGTACGTCCTCACGGACTCGGACCCGGACTACGTGGTGCTCGGCGAGACCCGCACCTACAGCTTCGAGGCGGTGACGACGGCGATCCGGCTCGTCGACAAGGGCGCCCGGTTCGTCGCGACCAACCCCGATCCCACGGGTCCGTCGAAGGAGGGGCTGCTGCCGGCGACCGGGTCGGTGGCCGCGCTGATCAGCCGGGCGACGGGCGTCGACCCGTACTTCGTCGGCAAGCCGAACCCGCTGATGATGCGCGCCGCCCTGAACCGGCTCGCGGCGCACTCGGAGACCACGGCGATGATCGGGGACCGGATGGACACCGACATCGTGGCGGGGCTCGAGGCCGGGATGCGCACCGTGCTGGTGCTGAGCGGGATCATGAAGGCCGAGGACGTGGACCGCTATCCGTTCCGGCCGAGCCGCGTCGTGTCGACGATCGCCGAGCTGGTGGACGACATCTAGATCGAGGAGGAGTCCCCCGGGTGGTCCACGCCGGCGGGCACGCCGACGTGGACCTTCGGCCGGTGAGGGAGGGGTACTCCCGGCCGCCGGGGGTGGCTGCGCGACGTCCCCGATCGAAACCGGGTCCGGCGCCGCGCCCCGGGTGGGAGTCGCGTGGTTCACTCGGACCGTTACCGGAAAACCGCGCGTCTTTGCCTAACCTTATCTCGGTCCGCTCGGCGTTCAGCCGCCGTGCGGATCGCCTTCGGGATCGAGCAGTTCCGGCGGTTCGCGGTGGCGGCTGCGCCAGGTGTGGAACGCCGCGGAGGACCCGTCGGTCCGGGCGAGCTGCCGCAGCGCGACGGAGACCGCCGCCCGGCCCGCGGGATCCCGCGGCAACTCGTCGTCCCGCGGTCCCCGCCCGGCGCGCACGGCCGCGACCACCCCGGCCTTGAGCACCCCCAGAACGGGGTCCCCGAACGCGTCGAGCAGCCGCTGGAAGGCCATGAGCCGCTCGGGATCGAACGGCAGGGGGCGTCCGAGGTGGTCCGCCGACGGGTGCGGCGGGTAGACGTGGGCGACCGGCACCAGGTCGTCCGGGATCGGGACGGTCGGCGGGTGGGTGCGTCCCTCCGCTCGCGCCCGCGCCAGCAGGTGGGGGAGCAGGTGCGTGTGCGGGCCGAGCGGCGAGCGGCCCTCCGGCGGAGGGATGGGTGTGTAGACCTCGACGCGTCCGGCCGCGGTCAGGAACACCCGGTGCGGCCGGTGCTCGACGAGCGCGGCCGCGGCCGGCGTCGTGAAGAGCTGTTCGCCCTCGGCGTCACGCAGTACCTCCAGCAACGCGGGATCGGCGGTGCGCACGCAGGCGTCGACGCTGGGGGTGTCCAGGCCGAGGTCGAACAGGATGTCCGCGGTGTCCTGCGGGCGCAGCGCGTCGGTGTCCGGCCCGATCTCGGTGACGACGGTCCGCCCGCTGCGCCGCGCGGCGGCGACGGGCAGACAGAACGCGACGGCCTGGTTCCAGTGCAGGTCCGGGCCGGCGGGGGTCTCGTAGGCGATGGCCTCGACCTCGTCGGAGAGCCGCAACCGGATCCCCCCGCGCTCGGTGACGACGCATGCGGGACCACGCGATACGCTCTCGTCGGCGTTCCGGGTGAACTCCGCGAGGGCGCCGATGGTGCCCATGCTCCAGGACGCGTCCGGATCGGCGAGGAGGTCCTCGGCGAGGACGCGGGCGGGTGCGAGCGCGGGATCCTCGGGCGACGCAGGTCCGTCCATTCGCCGAGAGTGCCCACCCGTGCGCCCTGCGGCAAGACCGGACTTGCGAACTACACGCTTGTGATTAGCCTCGGTGGTATGGGCGTGACGACCGTGTGGTGGAGCTGCGCCGAGTGCGGCTCCTATGCAGAACTGCCCGCGGACGAGACCGCGGGCTTCGAGATCGGGTGCCCGGACTGCCCCGGCGCGATGAGTGAGCAGTGGGAGTGGGACGCGGCCTGAGGCCCCTGAGCACTCCGCGCGGCTGACCGCGGCCGTCCTTCGGCGCCCGTCCGGCGACCGCGCTCGACCTGCCCGGCCATGATCACCCGACGGGTCTCATTCGCTGCATCGGCGAGGCCTTCCGGCTGCCTGCGAACCCGACCTCGAGCCGTCGTCGGACGTTGTCCGTCGATCACGGACCGTGAGATTCGGCGCCGAAAGCCGCTCGGTGATACACGGTACGTGCTCGGACGTGCGGCCGTGCCCCGGACCGCCCGCGTTCAAACCGGCGGGTGTCGCGGAACGCAGCGGGGCCACACGATCGAAGGACGACTGTTCTCACCCGCGCGAGGCGCCGGTTAGCTTCTCTCCTGTCGGGGGCGAATCGGTGCGGAATACCGGGCGCCAAGGTTCGATCCGGGTGTCGTCACCCTCAGGAGACAATCGTGTTGAAAAAAGCTGGAATCGTCGTGTCCGGAATCGTTCTGGGGCTTTTCGCGGTGAGCCCGCTGGCGTTCGCTGCGGGGAGTCCCACACGCTCGACGGAGCAGGTCATCGGGGACGACGCGCCCCTGGGCCCGCAGACCGGTCTGGTCAACCTGGGCGACGTCAACGCACTGAACGGCCTGAACGTCTGTCCGGACGTCACCGCGCTGCTCGGGCTCGGCAATGTGCTCGGCATCCTCGGCAGCGGCCCGGTCGCCCAGACCGCGGCGGACGCCCCGATCACCTGCAACACTCTCACGGGGAGCAACGGGGGCTGAGCGAAATTTTTGAACGCGCCGGACCTCGCACGGGGTCCGGCGCATTCCTCTGCCGATCGGAGAGGGACGCACGGAAATGGGCGGACGGTGTCGTCGCGGATGTGTGCTCGTGCTCCTCTGCGTCGGAGCGGCCGTCTCCGCACCCCTTCCCGCGCTCGCCCGGCCCGCGTCCGGTGTCACCCACCGCGAGTTCACGACCGGGGCCGGCCTGGCAGCAGACGTGGTCGAGGTCGACCTGACCATGCCGGGGGCCCGCCTCGTGCTGCTCACGTCCGGTGTGCTCACCGCGCGCGCCCCCGTGGCGACGTTGGCGGACCACGCCGGGGCGACCGCGGCGATCAACGGCGACTTCTTCGACATCTACGGCACGGGCGCGCCGACCGGAGCCGCCGTGTCCGGTGGCCGGCCGCTCAAGTCCGCGGAACCGCCCGGACGGCGGCTGGCACCGCAGGTCCCCGGGACGGGGGCCGAGTACGTCCTGGCCGTCGGCGAGGACGGTGTCGTCCGCGTCGACCGGCTGAGTCTTGCGGCGGAGGCGCGCGGCCCGCGCGGCCCGCTGCGGATCCGCGCCCTCAACCAGCTCGCGGTGCCGGCCGACGGCATCGGGATCGTCACCTCGGACTGGGGCGACACGGATCGCGGCCGGACGCTCTGCGGCTCGGACACCGACCCCGCCGCGCCCTGCGCCGCCGATCGGTGGGAGCTGCGCCTGCGCGCCGGACGGGTCGTCGCGGCGGGCACACCGGGTGGTGGCCGCCTCCCGCCGGACGAGCTCGCGCTCGTCGGGCGTGACCAGGGAGCGGCGACCCTGCGCGACGTCCGCGTGGGGGAGTCGGTGCAGGTCACCTACGCGCTGAGGGCCTCGTCGGGCGTGGCTGCGCAGGAGGCCGTCGGGGCGACGCCCTTGCTGCGCGACGGACAGCCGGTCGACGGTCTCGGCTCGACGGGTCGGGCCTCCCGCAGCGCCGTCGGGCTGAGCGCCGACGGCCGGCACGTCCGGCTCGTGACGGTCGACGGCAACGAGGAGACGGACGTCGGCCCGACGCTGGCGGAGCTCGCCGCGATCCTGCGCGACCTGGGCTCGGACGACGCCGTGAACCTCGACGGCGGCGGCTCCTCCACGCTGGTGTTCCGCGCGCCCGGCGCCCCGGCGGTTTCGATTGTGAACAGCCCGTCGGGCTCTGCGCCTCGAGCGGTGGCCAACGGGCTCGGGGTCCTGACCGGCACCTCTAACGGGACGTGAGGGCGGGTGCCGGACAGGTCGACGGCAGACCGACTGGTCGGGGTGGCGGGATTTGAACCCACGGCCCCTCGCTCCCAAAGCGAGTGCGCTACCAAGCTGCGCCACACCCCGTCGGGGAGAGTGTAGGCGGCCCGTGTGCGCCGGCGCCCGCCGATGTCCCGCAGCGTGTCGTCGGCCGCCACGTACCGCAGGCCGGACGTGGTCGGAAGGCGATCCGGCGCGGTCTTCGGGTCCGCCTGCAGAGCCGCTCCCGGCCGTCCGGTATCGTCGTCCACGTTCCGCTACGCGGAGCACGCGGGCGTAGCTCAATGGTAGAGCCCTAGTCTTCCAAACTAGCTACGCGGGTTCGATTCCCGTCGCCCGCTCCACCTCTGACCAGGGGTTTCGCACCACCGGCTCGCTGCGAGCCGCCCCGCATGGGATCAAATGTGGTGCGAAACCCGGTTACGCTCGCCCCATGGCGCGACGTACCGCGGCTGGCCAGAGCCGTGCACGAGGAAGTATCGAGGCTCTGCCCAGCGGCGCCTTGCGCGTGTCTGTGTACGCGGGCATCGACCCCGTCACCGGGCGCCGCCACTACCTCAAAGAGATCATCAAGGCGGGCCCGAAGGCGCAGCGCGAGGCCGAGGCCGCTCGGAGCCGACTGCTGGCCGAGGTCGCCGCGAAGCGCAGCCCGCGCACGAGCGCCACCGTCGATCAGCTCCTGGAGCGCTACCTCGACCAGTTCGCAGGCTCGCCGACGACGCTGGATCTGTACCGCACGCACGTCCGCAATCACATCTTGCCGGTCCTCGGGCACGTGAAGGTCGGCCAGCTCGACGCCGAGATCCTCGACTCGTTCTACGGGGAGCTGCGCAGGTGTCGCCGGCGCTGCTCGGGCCGGCGGACGATCGAGCACCGGGTCGCAGAGGCGCACGAGTGCGATGGCCGGTGTGTACCCCACCAGTGCAAACCCCTCGCGGTAACGACGATTCGCCACATCCACTTCATCCTGTCCGGCGCGTACAAGCGCGCTGTGCGTTGGCGGTGGCTGGCCGTGAACCCGATGGCGCAGGCCGAGCCGCCGGCTGCACCTAAGCCGAACCCACAGCCACCATCTGCGGCCCAGGCGGCCCGGATCGTCACGGAGTCGTGGAGTGACCCGGACTGGGGAGCGCTCGTCTGGACCGCGATGACGACCGGTGTGCGCCGCGGGGAGATGTGTGCAGTGCGTGTCTCGTCGGTCGACCTCGACGGGGGTCGAGAGACGGTGTGGTTGCGCCGAGCCATTCGCCGTGAGCCGGGTGCGGGGTGGATCGAGGCGGACCTCAAGACCCATCAGCAGCGACGGATCGCGCTCGACGCGGAGACTGTCGAGGTGCTTCGACGGCACATCGAGCGGTTACGAGCTCGGGCCGCTGCGCTCGGGCTCGAGTATCGAACTGACGGCTACCTGTTCTCTGGCTCGCCAGACGGCTCGACGTTCTTGACTCCCGACAGCGTCACTCAGCGGTACGACCGCATGGTCAAGCGCCTGGGAATCGAGACGACCATCCACAAGCTGAGGCACTATTCGGCCACGGAGCTGATCGCTGGAGGCGTAGACCCGCGTACGGTCGCCGGGCGGCTCGGCCACAGCGGGGGCGGGACGACGACCCTCAAGGCCTATACGGCCTGGGTTTCGGAGGCTGACCAGCGCGCCGCGAAGGGACTCGGCGCGGGTATGCCGCAGCGCCCGGCCGATGTCGCCGAACCGGATCGAATCCGGGCAGCGCCGCGATTCCCGTACCAGGTGGTAGCGGCCGCGATCGCGCGCCAGATCACGGAGGGGGTGCTCGCTGCAGGCGATGCGGCGCCGCCGGCTGCCGAGCTGGCGGCCCGACATGAAGTGTCCCTGGCAACGGCGAAGCGGTCGCTCGTACTTCTGACCGAGTGGGGACTATTGGAGCGGCTCGGTCACGACGTGCTGCGCGTTGCCGCCCCTCCCAGCGCGCCCGCAGCCGCATCAGCATCGACCGAATTGCCCTCTACGAGCATGCCCAGGGCGGCGCTGCTGTCTCTTACGGTCCGTCGCCACGGGACTACGGTCGCGCAGTTCTCGACGGTCGCCGACCCGACTAACGGATCCGACCTGTACCAGGTGCTCGCTGCTGCTGTCGCCCGCGCTGGCGCGGAGACTGGGCAGATCGGCGAGTACGAGATGGATGTGCGTCTGCCGTCGGAGTCGGCTGCACTGTTGACGTTCGTCGCGTCGGGTTGGACGAGCTGAGCGGGGCGGGTGGCGCGCAAGGAGTGCAACGACCTCTTCGGTGTGAACCTGGAAGCAGACTGCCCCGTACGGCCATCCGTTGTCTTCGCATGCCGTTTGAGCTGGGGGTTCGTGGCGGCCCGTGCCGTCGCGTGCCGTCGACTTTCATACGTCCTGCTCCGGGAATGCTCCGCCGCCTACCTCCGGCGATCTGCGGTCATTCGGCGCCTCCAGTCGAATGGCCTCTGGGTTGTGAGCACGCGGGCTACGTAGCGTCAACACGGTGGGCAAGCTTGGCAAGCTCTACTGGTGCACGCGGTGTCAGCACCGGCACTACCGGAAGTCCGGCCACGGCAGGGACCATTGGCAGTACCGACGAACCTGGTACGGACCACTCGTGAGCACCGCGAGGTCGCACCAATCGACGCGAGCCGCTAGGCCTAAGAAGGTCCAGCGGACTACCGCACGAACACCTCCTCTGCCGTCGCCGAAGTCTCGTATTCCTGCTCCACGACGGGCGGCAGAGGCCACGTCGCCCGTTCCCTCTCGTCACCAGCCCGTCAAGGACGAATCACCATGGCAGTCGACGAGGGAGCGGGTACGGGAGTCGATCACCGAAGCACGCAAAGTCGCACGGCAGCGACTTCGAGCGAAGTTGCCCGGGGCGTCGGAAGGCGTGATCCAGTACCTCTTCGATGAGGACGGCTTCTACGAGGGGATCGCCGACAAGCTCATCGAAGGGCTGCCGTTCAAGCGACGGGCCACCCGAGGTCATGACCTCTGCAAGATGCTCAACACAGCAGCCATGTTGGTCGACTCTGGGACGTACGAGAAGATTGCCGGCGAGACCGTGGAGGCGGGGCTCAAGAGGCTGGGTGTTGACGACCTCGTCGCCCGGGCGTTCGCATCAGGGTCGAAGCTCCTCGTGAAGACGGCGTTCGATGCTTCGTCTATTGCGAACTTATCGAAGGCGTTCAGAGTGACAATCCCGCTGGTATGTCCTGACTTGACGCGCTGCCCGACTGAGGCGGAGGTCCTGAAGACCTACGCGACCCCGCTTCTATCCGAGGAGCTGAAAACCATCGCCGAAGCCCTCGGCGCGTCCCAGCGATCCGGTTGACTGGCAGGCAGGCCATCCGATCGGCAGATCTGCTGGTAGACGCCTGTCCGCTGAACCAGTAACCCTGCGAAACAAGATCCACTCTGCTCGACGACTGCGCTCGTCTTCCGTTGTGGCTCGTACGCTGCATGACTCCGCCCCAAGACCATCTCTTCCCAGGGCGTTCAACGTCGACATCTGCCGTTGATTTCTGGGGGTAAAGAGAGGGCTCCCCGCTCCCCTGCCTGCTGAGTGCCATCCCGTCCTGGCACAGCCCGACCGCGCGGTCACTCGTGGGCGGCCCTCGACGCCACCGCACCCGACCTTGCCACGCTCCGCCCACGAGTGACCGTGTGGTAGCCCTCGGGAGGTCGACGGGATGGCACGTCCGGCCATCCCAGAGACCTGCCCATCGGCGAGATGTCAATCGCTACGTTCTGCGCTCTTCTCAGCCGAACGCCTAACGTAGATTGCACTGACCGTGTCACGATCTTCGGAGTCGTAAGGTTCTTCAGGGTCGATTCCAAGCGCTGCGAGAACCTCACTGAGACGGAGTACTAGATCGTGCTGCTATCCGCCCAGGGCATGGACGTGCCCGCGATCGCGCAGGGTCACCTTCACCAGCCCGGACCGGGTCCGCGATGTCATCCACAACCTCAACGGCGCACCTTGCCAGATCTGCGCCCTTGTCCAGTGCGGGCAAGTTGCCGGTTTAGGCAACCGCGCTGGGTGCGGTGTGCCGCGGCCAGGAGCTGGTGGGGCGCTGACCCGGCGTCGCATCGGCCGCATAGATGATCGTGTGGTGGAAGTCGATCGCAGCTATGACGTCCTTGCCGCGGAATTGTTCGACGTCCACCAGATGCTCAGCAACGGTCAAGCCTCCTGGCCCTTGGCCTCGGCCTGCTCGACCTCGGGCGCGTAGCCGGCATTGCTCAACATCCGGCGCAGGTCGACCACCTGCTGGGCATCGATGTCCTTGTGCCTGGGCCGTTCGAGAGTCTCGGTCTCAGATCCCAGGGTCACAAGGAACTTAGGGTCGTGGCTCCCCTCGACAGAACCCACCACCTCCAGCAACGACAGAACGGCTCGCCACGTGATGTTGTGGCTCACCGGATGCTGGAAAATCTGCAACAGAGTGTGGCGGTGATGGTTGTTTAGGTGCACGGGCTCCGGCGTCGAAGGCATGGAGGCTCCTCTCACCGCCCCCAGGTTAGCCCGCACCCGGCGTTCGACATGCCGACCAGCGGCGTCGAGGACCACCCACCAACCGAGGACTCCGGAGAAGCCAGCAGGCCGGCACCACCCACACGCCCAATTCCGGAACAACAGCCGCACTGGCCGAGCTGCGGGACCGGAGGGTTTGCTAGTCCCCCTGCTGGCCAGGACGGCGGCTGCGGGGGAACGAGGCCGCGCTGGCCGAGCTGCGCGCCGAGCCGACACGGGCGACGGTCGCGCCGCCGAAGCGCTGGCCTCAGTGCTCGGCGTGCAGGGTCACGACGCCGCGCTCGTCGAACTGTGCTCCCGAGCGGAGGCCGGCGACCGCTACGCGGCGGGCTGGCTGTTGGCCCTGCAGGATGAACAGGGGCACGCCGTGCTGTCCGGACTGCGCGCACTCGTCACTGACACTGACGACGCGGAGAGCGCCACTCGGCGCAAGGGCCAGCTGGTCGGCGATTCGGTGTAGCCGCACCGCGAGTCCCGCCACGCTAGGTTGGTTGGCCTCGACTTCGTTGTCGCTCATGGGGGTTTCATCGCGTTCGTGCTTACAGGGTTACTTCTCCTGGACGACCCAGCCGCGCCCCTGTTCGCCGCGCAGGGGGCCGTCTGCGAGCTGGAGCAGCCCGCGCCGCACGGTGTCGCGGGAGGTGTCGAACGCCGCCGCGAGCTGGTACTCGCTCGGCAACTGGTCACCCCCCCGCAGCTCCCCGGACTCGATTGCCCGCTCGATGCGGGCGGCCACCTCTAGGTACGTGGGCTGAATCGGCCCGCCCAGCCGGACCCGGACCATCTTGCCCGCGCGCCTGATGTACAACCGCTGAGGCCGGTTATTTGCAGGCATAGCCGACAACCTAGACCAGCCGTCGACTGTCCGGTGTGGACGACTTTAACCTGCACGAATGGCACCTCCTCGTAAGCCGACCGCGCTGCTGCGCGGCGACCGGAAGAACCGGCTGAACCTGGACGAGCCGCTGCCCGGCCCCGGCGAGCCGCCGATGCCGGACGGGCTCTCCGAGGGGCAGTAGCGGGTGCGGCACGAGGTCACGCGGCAGCTCCGGATCATGAACCTGCTGCACGCGCCCGACGCGGCGGTCATCACCGCCTACGTGGTCATCGTCGAGAAGTTGGACAGGCTGCGGGCCCGGATGACCAGCGAGCCCGAGGTCGTCCGCAACCCTGCGAACGGCATGCTGATGCCGAACCCGGTGTTCGACCAGTGGCTGAAGGCGTGCACGAAGATGGAGAGCCTCGCAACAAGCTCGGGCTCAACCCGTCGGCCCGGTCGGGTATCCGGGCGAAGGTCGCGCAGACCGGTCCGCCGACGCCGCGCCGCTCCGAGCGGCTGTTCGGAGACTGACAAGCGCCACCGCCGCCCCGGCAACGGTTGCCAGCCAGGCTACGACCGGGATGGCGCGTCCGATGGCCTTGTCGCAGAGGCGCGTCACGTCGGCGGTCCGCATATAGCCGAACTCGGCGTGGTTGACCTTCCGGAATTCGCTGTCCGGGCTCGACTGGGTAACCGGGCAGCCGGATTGGAAAGTAGTGGGTGCCGCACGAGAACGAGCCATCAGTGCCGTTCGCGAGGGTCATCACGACGGTTGATCGGCGACAGGACGAACAGCAGGCCAGCGGGACGATGCACAGTCTCACTGTGCGCTCGGACGGGACGGATGTGGTGATCGACTGCCGCCCGGATGAGCGGATCCGGCCACGTGATGCGGTGGCGTTCGAGGCAACGGCGCAGGCCTGCGAGACCGTCGGCCGGGAGTACAGCCGGTGCGGAGCGATCGACGAGCCCCTGGCCAACCGGGTTCTTCAGCAGCCTCCTTAGGTCCTCGAGCGCCACTACAACGGTGCCGAGTCCTTTAGCACCGAGCCGTGGAGCCGGTAACCGACGACCTCTCTGGCAAGAATCTCGGTGTTCTCGCCGAGCGTGAGGTGCTTGAACCCGACGGTGTCGGGGGATGCCCAGACCTCGTGCAGAGCGCTTGTGAAGATGCGGTCCTCGCCGTCCTCCAGTGCCAGATCAACGGTGTGCCCGCTGCGGACAAAGACTTCGATGCGGCACGTCATCGGAACAGCGTAGGACTCGGCGGGTGCCCTCGAGGCACAGATGACCAGACGTCCGCACTAGTAGTCGATCTGCAGCTGGTGGACGCTGCGGCGGCGAGCGAAGCTGATGTAGGAACCGTCCTCGAGCAGGCCGCCGCGGTCGACGGGGTGTGGGCCGGCGGCGTCACGCGGCCAGCACACGGCGGGCCGGCCTGCTCGGGGGCTTCGAGCCGGCGACGCTCGGCGTCGTTGGGCACGGGTGCCTCCCGGGGAGTAGGAACTGCGGTCTCAGCCGGCCTGTCCGGTCGCTGCGGCTTGTCGGGTCCTCGGCTCTCCCGCCGGTCAGCGATCCGGGCCCCGGTCAGGGTGGGGCCGGGCCGAAGAAGGTCCGGTGGTCGGGGAGTTTGCGGCGTTGCGCAGCGCCAGCGCCAGCGCCGCGAGCACGAAGCCGTACACCACGGCGAACACCCCGATCAGTACCGCCAGCGCCAGCGCGCCGGGGACCGGTCACGCCAGAACCAGCACGCCGGCCACCACCGAGAGCAGTTCGGCCACCACCAACAATGCGGCCCGGCGCCGCTCGCGGCGCTGCCGGACCGCGAGGATGAATCTCGACGACCCCGGTGACCAGCGCCCAGATGCCGACCACCACGGGGAGGGCGACCACGGTGATGTCGGGCCAGATCAGCGCGACCAGACCCAGCGCGACCGCGAACACCGCCCGCACCAACACCGGCCAGGCCAGGCGCAGGTCCACCAGCAACACCTCGGCGGCACGATCCGTCCTGGTCCTGGTCCTGGTCCTGGTCCTGGTGTGGAAGATGATGGTGACGTCGGATCGCTGTGCCCGTGGGCGCGCGGCGGGGAACGTGTGTCGCCGCGTGCGTCAGGCCGCGAGGCTGCTGGTGGCCTCATCGGGTGATCCTGCCTACCGGGGAGCGTGGAAACCTCGCCCCGCCAGCGCCATAGCCGGGCCCAGGGTCGGCCTCGCTGGTCGAGCGGTGGGCAGCTCGGCGAGCTAGTCGAGGTAGTGCCGGAGCAGGGCAATGCGCGACGAGCAGCGCAACTTGGCCATCGCCCTCAACTCGATCTGTCGGCTCCGCTCCCGGGTCACCCCGTAGACCTGGCCGATCTGCTCCAGCGTGCGCGGCCGGCCGTCGGTGAGGCCGAAGCGCAGCCGGATCACGCCGGCCTCGCGCTCGGACAGCGTCGCCAGCACCGACTGCAGCTGATCGCGCAGCAGGGTGAGGCCGACCGCGTCGGCGGCCCCCACGGTCTCGGAATCCTCGATGGCATCCCCGAGCCGGGCGTCGCCCTCGTCACCGACGCTCTGGTCTAGCGAGAGCGGCTGGCGAGCGGTGCGCTGCAACGTAGATAACTTCTCCGGGGCGATGTCCAGCTGGGCGGCGAGCTCCCCGGGGTGGGCTCGCGGCCCAGGCCCTGGTACAGCTCGCGCTGGACGCGGCGAAGCTTGTTGATGGCCTCGACGATGTTCACCGGGAGGCGGATGGTGCGGGCCTGGCCTGCCATTGCCCGGGTGATGGCCTGGCGGATCCACCAGGTGGCGTAGGTGGAGAACTTGTAGCCCTTGGTGTAGTCGAACTTCTCCATCGCGTGGATCAGACCCAGGTTGCCCTCCTGGACCAGGTCCAGGAACGCCAGGCCGCGGCCGGTGTAGCGCTTGGCCATCGAGACCACGAGCCGCAGGTTGGCCTCCACCAGGCGGTCCTTCGCGCGCTCCCCGTCGCGCACGATCTGGCGCAGGTCCCGGCGCAACTGCGCGGACACCCCCGGCGGGGCGGCCCCGCAGCCGCTCCGCGGCCAGCAGCCCGGCCTCGATCCGCGTGGCCAGCTCGACCTCCTGCGCCGCACCCAGCAGCGCCACCGTGCCGATCCGCTTCAGGTAGGCCCGGACCGGGTCGACCGCGACGGTGAGCTCGGCGTCGTGGCGGGCCTGGCGCAGCACCGCGGGATCGTCGTCGGAGTCTTCCTCGGGCTCGGCCTCGTCCCACCCGACCCCGCCCGAGGTGCTGCGTTCCTGCGGCAGACCCGCGGGGTCCGGCGCGCTGGCCTCGACACCCTCCCCGTCGAGCGCGGCACCCCCGTCCGCCCGGTGGCGGGGAGCCGGGTCCGGCGCGGCGCGCTCGACGTCCCCATCCCTGAGCGGCGGCGGCTCCTTCTCCCGCTTCGTGCGGGCCGCCGTGGCCGGCTCGGGGTCCCGTGCGGGCGAATCGACAGCGGTCACCGAGCCCACCCCCTGTTCGGGCCGCCCGGCGGGCGCACGGTGATTTCTCGTGCCCGTCCTCGCCCGGCGCGGCGGGTTGTTGCCACCGCAGCCTCCTCCTGAACCGGGCCACGGTCACCATCGAGACACGATCCCGTATCACCGGTCGTGGCCCTGCGGCCGCCGCGTCGCCCCGGCCGCAGGATCATCCCGGATCCTCGCTGCCTCCCAGCCAGCTCGCCCGGGCGAGCAGGTGCGGCACCGGCCTCCACGCTGTGCCCACCTCGTAGCTGCTGCGGCTCTCCAGCAACGCCCTCCTGTCCCGTCCCATGTGGGCCGGGCGAGGAGGGTGAAATTCCCTCGCAGGCATGACGCGCCCCGTTCCGGTTGTCTGCCGTCGGCGGTGAGCGAGAGTGCCCGGGCCTGGCTTGACCGCTGGAGGCCATCGCGGAGCGACGCGCAGCGCCCTTGCGGTCGGCGTGGTGCGGTAGGACCGTTGATGAGCCGCGAAGGGTCAGCTCCGTTAGGCCGTTGGGCTCTGGCCCGGATCGCTCTTGGTCATCGTTGGCTAACCCGGTGGCGCAGCCGGGCGCAGCCGGCGGAGCCGGCGCCTTGATGATGAGACAGGGCAACTCGGCAGGGCGCGGGATGGCTTCGTGGACGGTGTCGGCCGCACAGGCGCGCCTCGGGACGCGCGGGCGGCGGGCTGCTGGAGCGAGACGACGACGGGCAGCGGAGCCATCTGGTCGCCGACCCGGCCGCAGGTGGCACGCCCGCCCACGGCCAGCGGTGTTGGTGCCGATCAGCGCGATGGCATCTGAACGACAAAGCGTCTCATTTCAAGCACAGCAAGATTGGGGACAAGAAGATGACCACACCGCAGAATCAGTTCACCGACGCGACCAAGCGCGGCCAGGAGGCGATCACGACCGCCATGCGCACGTGGGCGGAGAACGTCCAGGCCTTGACGGCCGGCGCAGCCGGGGGTCAGTCGGGGTTGCCCAACCCCCAGCAGATCGTCGACAAGGTCTTCGACTTCGCCGAGCAGGTGCTCGCCACTCAGCGCGAACTCACTAAGACCCTGCTGTCGGCTGGAGCGCAGGCGACCGAGGCCGCGACCAGCCAGACCCGGGAGGCCGCCGAGTCGATGACCACGCACGCGGTCGAGGCAACCGAAGCCGTGACCGAGGAGGCCGCCCAGGCCGGTCAGGCCGCCGGCGAGAAGGTGTCGGGGACCGCTCGCAGCGGGCGCAACACCACCAAGGGCTGATTTCGATCCGACCTGACCCGACCCGACGGTAGACGTCGGGCCGGTGCTGTCACCTGGCGGCGGCCTTCGCCGTCGCCAGGTGCCGTGAGCTGGCTGTTCCGTGTCCTCAGCGGACCGGAGTGGAGCCGATTTCGTCACGGAGGGGGCGCATGCCGCCGCGCCGGACACAGAAGCAGGCTCGGGGCGCGATGCGAGTCCCGATGTCACCGCGCAAACGGGGCCTGCGTCGCAGGCCGACGGCGCCGCGACGGAGGGGTCCGGGCGGGCAAGGTGCCGTCCGGCCAGGGTGGGAGAAGGTCGGCTACAGCGGACCGGTGGGCAGCCGCTCGTATATGGTCTACGTTCCGCCGGGGATCGGTTCCCGGACTCGCTTGCCGCTGCTCATCGTCGCCATGAGCGCGCTGTCGCAAATATCGGCTGGCCGGCGGCGTGGCAGCCGTGCCCGGTGTCCGCGCCAGGCCGGGTATCAGCCGCCGAGATAGGACATCTCCGGCTTCGGGAGGTCTACGGTGCCCAGGCCACGCAGCTCGGAGTAGCGGTCGTCCCGGGCGCCCCAGACGGCGGCGATCGCAGCATGCAGCGCGTCGTCGTCGACCCCACCCCGGAGCAGGCCGCGCAGGTCACGCCCGTGCGCGGCGAACAAGCAGGTGTAGAGCTCGCCGACCGCGGTGACCCTGGCCCGGGTGCAGGTGCTGCAGAACGGCGTGCTCACCGACGAGATCAGCCCGAACTCGCCACGTCCGTCGAGGAAGCGCCAGCGTTGGGCGACCTCGCCTGGGCGCGCCGCCGCCACGGGTTCGACCGGGTGCATTGCGGCGATCTGGTCCAGCACCTCGGCCGAGGTGACGACCTCCGACCGGTCCCAGCCATTGGTGTTGCCCACGTCCATGTACTCGATGCACCGCAGCACATGGCCGCCGTCGCGGGCGAACTCGACCAGGTCGAGCAGACCGGCCTCGTTCATCCCTCGGCGCAGCACGGTGTTGAGCTTGATTGGCGACAACCCGGCGTGGGCGGCCGCGGCGATGCCGTCGAGCACCTTCGACAGAGGGACTTTCGTGTCGCCCATGGCCGCGAACACTGTCGGGTCGAGGCTGTCCAGGCTGACCGTCACGCGGTGCAGCCCCGCATCGCGCAGGCTCCGCGCGTGGGCGGCGAGCAGCGAGCCGTTGGTGGTCAGCGCGACGTCGGTGATGCCCGGTGTCGACGCGACGAGGGACACCAGGGCGTCGAGGTCGCGGCGCAGCAGCGGCTCACCGCCGGTGAGCCGGACCTTGCTGACGCCGAGGTCGGCGAAGACCCGTACCAGCCGGCCGAGCTCTTCGTAGGACAGCAGCTCGCTGCGCGGCAGGAACGCGTGGTCGGGGCCGAAGACGTCGCGCGGCATGCAGTAGCCGCAGCGGAAGTTGCAGCGGTCGGTGACCGATATCCGCAGGTCGCGCAGTGGTCGGGCGCGGCGGTCGCGGACCGCCGGCCTGACCGCGTCCCCTCCTGCGTCGCCCGATGCTTGCGCCATGCGCCCAGCGTAGGCCCGGATCCATCACCCGCCGTCGGTTGTGAGTCGACGGACTGAGTGGATCTTGCTGTACGGGCGGCGGTTCACCCAGCCGGGCCTGCCGCGACCACAACAGCAGCCGGGTGGGCCGATGACGGGCGGGGCTCTCCTGGCTGCAGGTCACCCCCGCTTGCCAGACTGGCCCGGTGAGCGATCACGAGAGCCCAGCGATCTGCTCGGCCAAGGGGTGCCAGGCCGCCGCGACCTGGGCGGTTGTGTGGAACAACCCCAGGCTGCACGCTCCCGACCGCGAGAAGGTCTGGGTGGCCTGCGGTGAGCACAAGCAGCCGCTCGCCGACTACCTCGCCGTCCGTGCGTTCCTCAAGCGGGTCGAGCCTCTGGAGGCGGTCTAGTTGAAGGCTTGGACTGGCGAAGCCGGCAAGATCGGGTCGAGCTTCAGGCGGTGGTGACCGACGGGTGCAACGCGTTCGCCGAGTGCTCAACGCCGATGTGTCGGCTCGGCTGGACGGCTACGCGGCCGGGGATATCTACAACCGTGGCCACATCCGCATCACCGGCATGATCGCCGGGCGAATCGTCGAGAACAGCGGCCACATCGAGGTAGCCGTGGGCACGCTGCTCCGGAGGAACGGCCGGATCTACGAGTACACCTACGACGGAACGCTCCCTGCCCCCAAGGGCCTGGAGGCGAGCACGTCAACGGGCATATCCGAAGCGGAGATCATGGCGCGGGTCCTCGGCCGCAGGGCATGGCAGCAGTGGCCCGGAAATGGTCAGCGGGTGCTGGCGCGGACGGTGGTGCCAGTCTCGTCGTGGCAGATGTGTAGGTCGTGGCTGAGTTCGCGGGCGCAGTAGAGCCCCCGGCCGCGGGCAGCGGCGGCCGGGGGTGGGGCCAGTCCGAGCAGGCCGGGCCGCAGTTCGCCGGGGTCGTGGATCTCCCAGGTCAGCCCGATGGGGGTGTACCAGATCCGGAAGGTGCCGTGCCCGGCGCCGTGCTCGATGCTGTTGCTGGCAACCTCGTTGACGGCGATGTCACCGCGGTGGCGGCGTGGGGAACGACGCCGCGGGCGAGGGCATGGGCGGTCACCGCGGCGCGCAGCAGGCCGAGCTCGGCGATCCCGAAGTCGATGCCAGCCGCTCCAGCACCTGCGCGGCGTCGCGCAGCAGATCCGCCAGATCTTCGGCGTCGGGCATGGCCCCACCGTTCCCCGGGCCGCAGCAACCGCGCCTGCACACCGACCCGCTCCCTACTACCTCATACCTCGTCAGCAGCATCGGACCCACGCCGCAGGACATCGGATGACGGCCCCTCTCGGGCCCTCGGCCGGCGCGCCCTAGCTGCTGCTCGGGCGGTCGCGGGCGAGACGCTCCGGCCCACGGGCGGAAGGTCGCGAATCACGAGAGGCGATCACGTGCGTGATGGGGACGCCGGCGGCGGCATGCCCGATGCGATGGGGAAGATCGGTGTGAAGCCATTTCGACAGGTGACTCGGGAGCGTGGAGACGATGATCTCGTCGTAGCGACCGCGCTTCCACTCGCGCTCGAACGCCGTCATCGGGTCCGGGTCGCCGATCATGCACGAGACCTCGATCCCGCCGGCTTGCAGGCGCTTCTGCGCCGCCCGCAGCCGCCGCCACGCAGACTCTGCGCCCCCATGCGGGTCCTGGATCTCCCAGATTGCGGGCGCGACCATGGTCACTGCAATCTGGCCGGGCTGCGCGCCACCGGTCATTACGGGGCTCAACGTCGGGCCGTCACCGGTCGAGCAGTCCATCGCCGAGCTGACGTCGACCGGACTGGCCCACCTGCCCTCCGGGCGGTTCATGGCCAACGCCGCGTGGCTCGCACTGGCCGTGATAACGCACAACCTCGGCCGTGGCGTCGGCATCCTCGCCGGCCACGACCTACACCGGGCTGGCTATCTCGAGGCGTCAAGCCCGGTGACGCCGGTCGAGGGCGACTACCGGTCGGAGACGAGGATCTTGGCTCGCGACCGGCGTCGCCGATGGACGCGGTAGAACAACCGCTTCAACAGCAACGAGCAGCATCACTTCGGTGTCCCCGACGCCACGCTACTAACCAACAGCACCGCCGCACACCCCCGCCAAGGACGCAACCTGCGAGGTAACCTGGCTGTACCTGCCCGGTCCCAACGGCGGCGGTCTGGGGCCTCCGGGAGGGGATGACCCGAGGGGCCGGTGCGGGGGGTGGCGCGATGCAGCGAGCAACATCGGCTACGCCTACCGCGCTGCTGCGGGAGTACGTGGTCGACCTGCCCGCGCGGGGGCGAACAATGGTGTGGGAGTGGCCCGGGCCGCCCGGCGCCCCCGTGCTGGTCCTGCTGCACGGCGCCACCCTTACCGCCGAGCTCAACTGGTCCGGCGCCATGACGGTGCTGGGCCGGCGGTACCGCGTCATCGCCCTCGACCAGCGCGGGCACGGGCGCGGCATCCCGTGCTCGACGTTCCGGCTCGAGGACTGTGCCGACGACGTCGCGGCCCTCGCTCGGGTACTCGGGATCGACCGGCTGATCCCCGTCGGCTTCTCCATGGGTGGGCTCGTCGCGCAACTGATCTGGCGGCGGCATCCGGACCTGACCGCGGGGCTGGTGCTGTGCTCGACGGCCCGCAACGTGTCCGGCTCGCCATGGGAACGGGCCGTCGCGCTCATGATGCCGGGTGTGGTCGCCGCCGCCGCCTTCTTCCCGGCGATGTATCCCCTGGGCGCCGACGTCTTGGGCGCGAGCCTGCTCGACCGCGACATCAACCCGACAACCCGCGGGTGGGCGATCGCGCAGATGCGTCACACCCCGCTGCTCACCGCGCTGTCCACCGCGCAGGCCGTGGGCCACTTCACCTCGCACGAATGGATCGGATCCGTCGACGTGCCCACCTCGGTGGTGATCACCAGGAACGACCGGATCGTGCCGGCCCGGCGGCAGTGGAAGCTGGCGCACGCGCTGCCCGACTGCACGGTCATCGAGATCGACGGAGACCACGGCGTCTTTCTCCACGCTCCCGGTCGCTTCGCAACGGCCGTGCTCGCCGCCTGCAATGCGGCGACCCTCGCCGCGATGGACCAGGTCGTGGACGAGCCGACGGGCACCGCATCCTGACGACAGGCTGGGCGACACCTGGGTGACACCGAGCCAGCCCGCCGCCCGGCGAGCGCCGTGGCCGAGGCTGGGGACGCGCCCGCGCTCAACCGTCCCTGCGCGCGGAGCTCGCCCGAGTCGTCCGGGGCGCCTCCGGGGGCGCCTCCCGAGAGCCCTGCGTAGCGGCCTCCATCGCCTCCCGAGTGGCCTGCGTAGTGGCCTCCGCCGCCTCCCGAGTGGCCTCCCGCGTCGCCTCCTGGGTGGCTTCGATCGTGCGCATGGCGGCGCGGCTCACGGCGTCGATCATGGGGCTCCCGAAGGCGAGCAGGGCTTTGGCGAACTCGCGCTGGGCGGTCAGCGTCTCATCGGCGATGTCGAACCAGTCGTCGATGAGCCGGTCCGGGCTCGGAAGATCGGGATCGCACCGAAGATCACCGATGCCGAGCTGATCACCCTGGCGGTGATGCAGGCCCTGCTCGGGCACACCAGCGAAGCGCGTTGGCTGCGCTACACCCGCGCCCACCTGCGGCATCTGTTCCTGTATCTGCCCAAGCAGCCCGGTTACAACAAGCGGTTGCGGCGCCTGGGCGCAACGATCGGGTGGCTGGTGGGGGTGCTGGCCCGGGACACGAGTCTGTGGACCGATGACGTGTGGGTGGCCGATTCCACCCCGGTCGAGTGCGCCCGATCCCGCGAGGCGGTGCAGCGCTCGGACCTGGCCGGGTGGGCCGAGTACGGCTACTGCGCCAGCCACTCCCGGTTCTTCTGGGGCCTGCGGTTGCATCTGGTGTGCACGCTGCACGGGCTGCCGGTCGGGTTCGCCCTGACCGGGGCGAAGGCCGACGAGCGCCAGACCCTGCTCGGGATCCTCGACGCGGACGCCGAGCTGACCAGGGGACGACCCGGACAGATCCTGATCGCGGACAAGAACTACTACGGCCGCCCGTTCGAGACCACCCTCGCCGCGGCTGAGCTGGCTCTGCTGCGTCCGGCCCGCAAGGGTAAGCTCCCCCGGGCCGGGGCCGAGTTCTTCAGGCCGTTGCGGCAGGTCATCGAGTCGATCAACGACACGTTCAAGGGCCAGCTCGACCTGGAACGACACGGCGGACGCAGCCCCGCGGGGGTCTGGGTCCGGGTCGTGCAACGCGTCTTGGCCCTGACCGCCGCGATCTGGCACAACGACCGCACCGGCCAGCCGATCAAGCGATCGCTACTGGCCTACGACCACTGATCCCTTGGAATCAGTCATCTAGAGACCGGTCCTGCTCGACGCCCGGTCCGGCGAGCCGGTCGCAGGGAACTGGTCCTTGCCGGTCAGCAGGGCGTGGCATTTGCCCGGCCGTGCCGGCCCAGGTCGCCGTCCGGGTCCTTGAGTAGCCGGGCCGGGCGCCGGGAGGATAGAAGTATGGCTCCAGAGTTTACCGAGTCGCAGCGGGATGGCGCGGAGCGGGCAGCGGGTGTGCTCGGCCCGGCGTCCGATCTGGTTGAGGATTTCGATGCGGCCGGTTTCGGCGAGGCGCTGTCGCAGGCGGCACGCGCCACGCTGACCAATCCGGCCGGCGCGATGGGCGCGTCGATGCAGTTGGCGGGCGACCTCGCGCGGATCCCGATGATCGCGGCGATCCGTTGGCTCGGCGGTCCGGCCGAACCCCCGGTGCCGGTGGATCCGAAGGATCCACGGTTCGCCGACTCGGCCTGGAGCACCAACCCGGCCTACTACTCGCTGCGGCTGGCCTATCTGGCGGCGTGCCGGTTCGCGCGCGAGGTCGTTGCATCGGCGGCTCTGGAGGCCGACGCTGCGCGGAAGGCCACGCTCGCGCTCGACCTGCTGCTCGACGCCGCCGCCCCGACGAACTTCCTGGCCAGCAACCCGGCCGCGCTCAAGCACGCGTTCGGCACCGGCGGTGCCAGCCTCGCCCGCGGCGCCCGCAACTTCGTCGACGACCTGCTG
The DNA here is from genome assembly GCF_038039215.1 of Pseudonocardia sp. T1-2H. Classification (NCBI taxonomy): domain Bacteria; kingdom Bacillati; phylum Actinomycetota; class Actinomycetes; order Pseudonocardiales; family Pseudonocardiaceae; genus Pseudonocardia; species Pseudonocardia sp. T1-2H. Next base: position 5,102,598 of record NZ_JBBPCL010000001.1, on the reverse strand, counting down.
CACAACGAGGGCAGGCCGCGCCAAGTCGATGCCAGCGGCTTCCACATGGGGCGGGACCTCGCCGCCACCCCGGCCAGGGTCGTCTACCGCAACGAGCTGATGGAGCTGCTGCAGTACGAGCCGCAGACCCCGCAGGTGCACGCCACGCCGCTGCTGTGCAGCCCGCCGTGGATCAACAAGTACTACATCATGGACCTGGCCCCGGGGCGCAGCTTCATCGAATGGGCCGTGCAGCACGGCCGCACCGTGTTCGCGATCAGTTACAAGAACCCGTCCAAGGACATGTCCGCCACCTCCATGGACGACTACCTGGTGCGCGGGCCGCAGATCGCCCTCGACGTCATCTCCGACATCACCGCGGTGGCGACCATCGACATCGTCGGGCTGTGCCTGGGCGGGGCGCTGACCGCGATCACGGCCGCCTATCTGGCCCAGTCCGGGGACAGCCGTATCGGCACCGTGACCCTGCTCAACACCCTGCTCGACTACGCCCAGCCGGGCGTCCTGGGCACCTTCACCGACGAGCGCACCGTCGCCCGGCTGGAGAAGAAGATGCAGCGCGAGGGCCTGCTCGAGGGCAGATCGATGGCCGGCGCGTTCGACGTACTACGCGCCAATGACCTGATCTTCAACTATGTGGTGTCGAACTGGTTGATGGGCCAGGACCCGCCCACGTTCGACATTCTGGCCTGGAACGCCGACAGCACCCGGATGCCGGCCGCGATGCACACGTTCTACCTGCGCAACTTCTACGTCCAGAACAAGCTCGCCGCAGGCACGCTGGAGATCGCCGGCACGCTGATCGACCTGAGCGCGGGCACGTCGCCCGGCTACGTGGTCAGCGCGATCAACGACCATATCGTGCCCTGGGAATCGGCCTACACGACGACGGGTCTGCTGCGCGGGCCGGTGCGGTTCGTGCTCAGCAGCGGCGGCCACATCGCCGGCATCGTGAACCCGCCCGGGCCCAAAGCCTGGTACGAGGTCGCGGAGTCGGAAACCACCCTGCCGCCCACCGGCGCCGGGTGGCGTGAGGTCGCCCAGCGGCGCAGCGGCTCGTGGTGGGAAGACTGGGCGCGCTGGTCGGCGCAGCACGCCGGCCCGTTGGGCGAGCCGCCCCCGGTGGGCAGCACACGCTACCGGGTACTCGGCGACGGCCCCGGCGAGTACGTCTTCACCTGAACCGGGCGCCCGGCCCACACCGCGTCGAGTCCGGCCCGGCGCGGGGTCGGCACGCTACGGGCAGGCGCCAGGTTGCAGATCGCTCGTCCCCCGCGATCCACGGCCCGCGGTTGCAACTGGAGGGGCGACCTCTCGGCCTGCCGGCACGAGACGGCACTAGTACTGCAACGGCAGTCGTGGCGTGTCGTGGGAGTCTGATCGGCGTCGGGCGGTGATGATCAACGTGTGGTCGATCTTGCTGGGTGGGTGTCGAGGTTGGACGCGGTCACGGAGTTGATCGGGCGGCGGTTCACCAGGTCGGAGCCGCGGGCCCGGGCCGGTGTCTATGTGCGCGGACTGCTCGCCGGGCTCGAGCGCAAGAACGGTTGGACGCTGGCCGAGCACGCCGGTGCGCTGTCGCCGGACGGGATGCAGCGGCTGCTGCGCACTGCGGACTGGGACGTCGAGGGCGTGCGTGACGATGTGCGCGGCTACGTCCTCGACGAACTCGGCGACCAGGCGTCGGGGGTGTTCGTGGTCGACGAGACCGGGTTCATCAAGAAGGGCCTACGTTCGGCAGGGGTGCAACGCCAGTACACCGGCACCACCGGGAAGATCGACAATTGCCAGCTCGGGGTGTTCCTGGCCTACGCCTCGACCAAGGGCTGAGCGTTGATCGACCGCGAGCTCTACCTGCCCACCTCGTGGACCGAGGATCCGCAGCGCTGCGCTGCAGCGGGCATCCCGGAGGGGACAGGCTTCGCGACGAAACCGCAGCTGGGGGTCGCCATGCTCGCCCGCGCCTGGCGAGCCGGCCTGCTCACCAGCGAGGCCTGGACGACCGCGGACGAGGCCTACGGCCAGAATCCGACCTTCCGGAAGTGGCTGGCCGACCACGAGGTCCCGTTCGTGCTGGCCACCCGCAACGATGACGTGTTGACCAGCCCGGACGGACATCGCCGTCAGGCCAAGGTGCTCGCCACCCTCGCCGGGGCACGTGACCCCGACACCGGCCAGGACGGGTGGGAACGGCGCTCGATCGGCGCCGGCGCGCACGGGGAACGGATCTACGACTGGACCGCCGTCACCCTGGACACCGCCGGGCTGCCCGAGGGCTGGGGGCACTGGCTGCTGGTCCGCCGCCAGACCGACTCGAGCCCGGGAAAGACGGTCCGGGAGTTGGCGTTCTACCGCTGCGCCGCCCCCGCCCAGACGCCGCTACGGGAGCTGGTCCGGGTCGCCGGGGCCCGCTGGGCGATCGAGGAGTGCTTCCAGACCGCGAAGAACGAAGCCGGACTCGACCACTATCAAGTCCGGTCCTTCCGAGCTTGGTACGCCCACATCACCCTCGCGATGCTCGCCGCGGCCTACCTCGCCGCCACCCGCGCCACCGAACACGCCGCCGAGCACACCCGCGACGAAAAGGGGGATCTCCACCCGGTATCCGCCGACTGATCCCGCTGTCGGCCAACGAGATCCGTCGACTCCTCGTCGCCCTCGCCCTCACCCCGCTGACCTGCATCAATCACGTCATGCACTGGTCGCGCTGGCGCCGCGAGCGACAACACCAAGCCCGAACCTGCCACTACCGACGGCGCGGTCACCGACCACCACCCTGACCGAGTGCCGTTGCAGTATTAGAGCCCTGTAGTAACCCCTGCGGTTCCGACGACGGTTCGCGGGCTGTTCTCAGTCGGTGTGTGATCGGGCACGCGCTTCTGATCTACGTGGCCAGGACCGGGTGATATCGCACGTTCACGGCGGCTGAGCTGTCATCACCGTTGAGCAGCTCAAGTCGGACGGGCGCGCGCCCGCGGTTGTCGAACAGCCGGATCCCGTCGCCGAGCAGCACGGGCGCGATGTGCAGGTCGATCTCGTCGATCAGCCCACGCACGAGGAGCTGCTGGCCGATCGTGGCCGAGAAGACCTCGAGGTTCTTGCCGCCTGCGGCCTTCAGCCCGATTCGGACCGCCTCGGCCACGTCGCAGCTCAGGAAGGTCACGCCGTCGGCGGGCCGCGCGTCGTCGGGGTGGTGGGTGAGGACGAACACCGGCCCCTGCCACGCGCCGCCGTAGATCCCGCTGACGTCGGGGTAGGCATCGAAGCCGTCCCGGCCTCCCAGCACGGCGCCGGTCGTCTCGGCGTACTCCTCGATGAGGCTGGGCCGGGACGAAGTCCCCGCCATCCAGTCCATCGCATGGTTCGGGCCTGCGATGTACCCGTCCAGCGACATCGTGAAGTGCCAGAGCACCTTGCCTGCCGCAGTCTGCCGTTCCGTGTCTGTCATCCGCTGGTCCTTCTTGGTCGTGCCTACGTTGTCGTCCGGTTCGGCGATTGGGCAGGTCGTTCTGATGAGACCGGCGACGGGTGGCTTACTCATCGGTCCGGTTGGTTGACGTGACGTTTGTCATCGAGCCCGGCAGGCGGGTGGGTCGGTGCCGAGCCGTAGGTGGAGGTCTCTCCTCGCGTCGGCGCGGTGACAGTGCCCGGGAACCCGGCGACGGTTCAGGCCCTGCGGCCGCTGCGCGGTCGCCTGCGGCGAGCCTGGACCGCCGCCGGAACCCCGGGCAAGGACCTGTCGCGCCGACGCGAGGAGAGACCCCGCTTGATCACCGGGCCACAGTTGTGCCCGGTCTTGGGTTCACGGCACCGGCCCTGGCGGGCCGGCTCCCTCCGGGGGCCGGGCGCTGCCCGGACCCGGCCTTGCTTCAGAGAGGGGTCAGAACATCAGGCCGCCGTCGCCTCGTCCGGTGAGCCGGGCTCATGGAGCAGTGTCTGGAGCGCGCGGTGGCGGGCGGGGTCGTAGGGCTGGTGGTCCTGCCAGCAGCGCCAGATCACGTGCAGCCAGGCCCGGGCGACGATCCGCACCGCGTGAGGGTGGCGGTGCCCGCGGGCCCGGGCCTGCTGGTAAAGCTGCGCCGCCCAGGGGTTGGCGAAGCGGGAGTCGGCGGCGAAGTCGCAGACCGCGTCGCGCAGCTGTTTGTCGGCCGACCAGCGGAACGAGGTGGTCTTCATCTTCCCGGACTGCCGCGTGGACGGGGTGACACCGGCCAGCGAGGCGAGGGATTCCGGGGTGGGGAACCGGGCGCGGCAGTCCCCGATCTCGGCCAGCAACCGAGCCGCGCGCACCGCACGCGCGGCAGTGATAGGAAGATGTGCGCGTCGGCGTGCTCGCGCAGCAGTGCGGCGATGTGAACGTCGAGGGGGTGGATCTGGGCGACGATCGCGGTCAGCGCCGCGACGAACGCACGGGTCACGGCGGCGGCCGCGGCGCCGGCCGGACCGGTCACGCCGGGCGCGGCGGCGGTGAGGTGGGCGTGCAGCGCGGCGGGGTCCTTGCGGCCGGTGTAGGCGACGCTGCGCAGCCAGGTCGCGGGCCGGGACGGGGTGAGACAGTCGGCGTCGTCCTGGCTGGTGAACCGGGTCAGGAACCGCAGGCTGGTGACGGGTTCGACGAGGCCCTCGCCGCCGCGGCGCCCGGTGCGGATCCCGAGCTGCACAGCCGGGGTGTCCGCGATGCGGGAGACGTTCGCGGGCTGGCGCAACGCAGCTCTCGTCGTTCGCGCTGCCGGCCACCCTGGACCGCAACGACCTGCACCCGTACAACATCCTCGACGGGCCCGCCGGAGCCCGGTTCTACGACTGGGGGACTCGGTCGTCGCGCACCGGTTCGCGACGATGCTCGTTCCGCTCGGCTTCCTGCGGCGCTTCGGGATCGGGCTCGACGATCCGCGGTTCACCGGGGCCAGGGACGCCTACCTCGCCGGGTTCGCGGAACTCGCGCCGGGGAGGACCTGGTGGGGACGCTCAAGGCGGCCTGCTGGGTCGCGAAGGTGGCGCGGGCGCTGACCTGGGAGCGGGCGCTGCGTGCGGCACGGGATGCCGGAGGCCCTCGACGCGCAGCGGGACGGAGGCGCCGGTGCACCCTCGCGACCCTGCTCGGTCGTTCCTGGCTCGGGGGCGCCTGAACCGCAGGACCTGAACCGTGTGACTCGAATCGTGTGACCGGAACCGCGCGTGTCGGGCGGCCTCGGCCGGCGTAACCGACCACCTGGCCGAGGCCTTGATCCCGACCCTGGCGAGAGGGAACGAGATCCGTGGGCGAGTCTCTCACGGGCGGATCCGCGGCCGGTCGGTGACCGGTCCGCTCAGCTCCTGGCGAGGTAGACGGTGTTGGTCGCCTCCCGGTCCTGCAGGGGGTTGGGGAAGCGGACGATCTCGGCCTCGGCCGTCGCGAAGACCTCGCCGAGCACGCGGGTGAAGGCGTCGTCCGGCGGGTCGTTGGACCAGAGGGCGAACACGCCGCCCGGGTACAGCAGCTCCGCGAGGCGCCGCAGCCCGGCCGGCTCGTACAGATCGGCGTGACTCGCGTGGAGCAGATGCCGCGGGGAGTGGTCGATGTCCACGACGAGGGCGTGGAAACGCCGCCCCGGGACCGCCGGGTCGAGGCCGTCACCGGAGCAGACCATCGCGAAGAAGTCCCCGTGCACCAGCGTGCAGCGGGGGTCCGCGGTCAGGGTGCGTCCCGCGGGGATCAGCCCCTCGCGGTGCCACTCGATCACCGGGTCCAGCGCCTCGACGACGGCGAGGGACCGCACGCCGGGATCCTGCAGCACCGTCAGCGCGGTGTAGCCGAGGCCGAGGCCGCCGACCACCACGTCCAGGCGCGCACCGTCCGGGCCCGTGCCGTCCGGACTCGGGCCCCCGGCCTGGCGGACCCGCGCCGCGAGCCCGGCGAGGGCGAGGCGCGCCATCTCCTCCTCGGCCACGGTGAACATGCTGGACATCAGGAACTCGTCCCCGAGCTTGACCTCCAGGACGTCCACCGCGACGGCGGGGTCCCAAACATCCCGCGACTGTCCCCAAAGTTGCTGAGAACCGGTGACGATCCGTGCCCGTCCGACGACTACGAGGTGAGGCTGCGTGATCACGGGCACCAGCTGACAGCTGTTCGACTGACGCTGGATGGAGACGTACGTGACGGATGAGAGTTCGGGCAACGCAGTGCTGGCCATCGTCGACGGGTTTGAAGGCGCGCCCGTCGTTTGGTGGGTGAACCTCGGCCCGAGGATCACGGGCATGTCGCGACTGTGCGGCGCGTGGGTACTCGACGCTGCCGACAGCGCACCCACGCTGCAGACGCTGACGGTGTCACGCATGACCCTGGCCACCGCCTCTGGATGGTCGCTGCTCAATGAGCACGAGATCGTCTGTGATGAGGCCCTCAACATCGAGGCGACTCGTGACGCAGTCCTCGGTATCCGGGACGAGCTGCAGAGCGCCTACGAACACGCTGTCGCAACGAGAAAGAACGGCCGCGCGCTGACGCCACTTCGGTGGCCGGCCATGCCCGGGCCATTGGATGTCGAGACGGCAGAGACCTCAGTCGGGGACCCCCGGGCAGCCCGCGCGCTGGCGCTTGCACGATGGTTTAACGACCTGTGCGTCGCCTGGGAAGCCGTGGAGGAACAGCGACTCTCCCGCAGCTATCTGCGTTCGCTCGGTGGCCCCTCTGCACGGGTGTTGCCGGTTGTGCTCCAGGCCGCGCGCCCCGGCCTCGCGGCATGACAATCCTGCCGAGTTCACGGACGCCGCTGGTGGGCATGCCTGATCCGGGCCATCTCGGTGAGAGCGGGCTGAGTTTCGTGGCGATCGACGTCGAAACCGCAAATTCCCATCGCGGTTCGATCTGTGCCCTCGGGGTCGTCGTGGTTCGGGCCGGAGTGGTGGTGAGTACCCACTCGTGGCTGAGCCGACCCCCGGAGGGTCTGGACTTCTTCCATGGGTTCAACACCATGATTCACGGCATCACCGCGGAGATGGTGGCTGATCAGCCGACATTTTCCGAGCGGTTGGATCAGCTGCTGGAGCTGGCCAGCGGACTTCCGCTGGTTGCCCACAACGCGGCCTTCGACCTCGGAGTGCTGCGGGAGGCCTGCGTTGCAGTCGAACGAGACTGGCCGAGCACGGAGTACGCGTGCTCGCTGGTCATGGCGCGTCGGGCCTTGGACCTGATCTCGTATCGCCTGCCGGTGGTTGCCGCCGAGTTCGGCATCAAGCTCGGCCATCACCACGAGGCTGGCGCGGACGCACTGGCTTGCGCCCGTGTGGTCCTTGAGATTGCGCGACGCCGGAACATCGACACCTGGGCGACCTACTCACCGAGCTAAATGTGCTGGCCGGGCGCATGGAGGCAGCGGCCTGGCGTGGGTGCCACAGCGCGCCTTCTTGGGAGCCTGTGCCACCGCAGGCTGCGGCCGACGCTGATCCTGATCACCCACTTTTCGGGCAGGTAGTGGTCTTCACCGGCGCCTTGAGCATCCGACGCAGGGAGGCTTGGGAAGCTGTGGCCGCATGCGGGGCTGTGGTGGACAAGGGCGTGACGAAGCGGACCACGATGCTGGTTGTCGGAGACGGGTTCGCAGGACACGACCCGGCAGACTTCTGTACCGGGAAGGCAGCGAAGGCGGCTCAGTGGCGCGCGAAGGGGCAGCGCATTGAGGTTCTCACCGAGGCCGACCTCGTTGACCTCCTCGCCGAGACGCGAACCTCAGGCGTACGAGCCGTGGTCGCCGTCGGCTAGGCGGGTGGATCGTGCCGGCAGGCCGAAGGCGGCGCTCGATAATCGTCTGATGAGTGCGCGTAAGCGTCGAGACGCCGTCCACCGACGTCCACTATGGACGTACAGGCACTGATGATGCAACCTCAGCCGTCACGCACCGTGACATGGGATGTGACGCGAAACTGTGTCGATCGATGTGGTTTCGGTACCTCGGTGGGGTCGGCAGCGTGGCTATCGTTGCTGGTAGAGGCCACATCTGGCGTCGTCGGCGCCCTTTACGCCCGAGTGGTCGCAGGTTCCAATCCTGCGGCGTCCACCAGACCAGCGCAAGGGTTCCAGCCATTGGTCGCCCGTCGAACCTGCCGGATCTGATATGCCATCGCGGCGCTTGCGGCCGTGGCCGGTTGTGTGGACGAGCGGGCCTCGCAGCCACGGCGCGGAAGGCGTGGGCTGAGCTGTGTACGAAGGCTTCCGGTCGAATACGCGGACCTATGAACATCAAATCCGCGTCATCGGGAAGATTTCGCGGTACATCGCCGGGTTCATCACGGCGACGAAATGCAGATCTTCTGCCTGGAGTGTCTGATCGCCTAGCGGATCGTTGACTCGATGTCCCGGTCTCTGTGGCCGACCGGCAAGGTCACGGCTTCGCGTCGGCGGCACCCTTGTCGTTCGCGTGCCCGGCGCCGTTCTTCATTGTGTCAATGATCTTGGCCGCCTCAGTGACGACCGATGGCCCGCGTTCTGGTCCATCCGAGGGGCGTTCGATCTGTGCGAAAAGGATGCTGGTGAATGCCAGACGTGCGTCTGCGCGCTGCCGCTCGGCGAGGGGTTCGGTGAAGGCGTCGAACGTGCGGAGTTGCATTGCGAGTTCCTCGGCCCAGTTGGCGCGGACACGATGTCGCCCAGCCTCGCGGCCGAGGTAGGCAGCGAGGACGGCGATGGGTAGAGCCAGGGAAAGCCGTGTCAGTTCGACCGCCGTAAACTCGGGGTGTGGAACTGTCAGCGTGATGTAGCCAGCCCCGAGCGTCAGGAGTAGAAGCAGACCCGATGTGACCAGGCGAAGCCTGTTGGCCATTGCGTTCTCGCGGTCGAAGATCCCATCATAGTGCTTCGCCAGCACGGCCGATCCGGTAGCGGCTGCGGCATCCTTCGTCTCGCCAATGGCGGCGCGGGCGGCGTCGCGTACGTGGAGAACCTCCCTTTGTGCCTCGGTGATGTCGTCGAGTGCGGAATACATTGAAACGAGGCGCCCGGCCTGAGCGAGCCTCGATAAGGCATCCGATCGCCGTTTTGTGTCGGTTAAGGACTCGGCGTTCGCGGACATTCGCGATGCCGCCTGACCGAGCCACGATATGGCGTCGTCTAGGTATTGAGCTCGACTAGCGGTAGTATCGCGGTCGGCGGTAGCTTCTCTCGCGTCTAGCGCTATCGCGGGGATACTTGCGGCAAGCTGGCTCAGAGCGGGCGGGTAGTCTATGCCGCGGGTTAGAAGATCCGTCTCGTCGGTGCTCAGGTTCGTGAATATAAACGAGATATTTCCTAGGACGGTGCGCAGTGTCGTGAGTCGCTCCTTTATCGGCGAAGCAACATGCATGCTCTGTAGCCCGTAGTCGTCGATTGCTCGCCTTGTCGTGTCATGCAGTCCATCTAGAATATCTGCGAGCGATTGCGCAATCGACGTCTGGTCGTCGGATTGTGACATTCTCTCTTAGTCCAATCTTAGCGAAATGACAAGCCGGCTCCCTACTTGGGGCGAGGGCTCGGGGGATCCTCAAGCACCTTAGGAAGGAATCTGTCTGAAGCGATCGCTGCGCACCTGAACGAGCGCCGTGCGGCAGGCCACGTGCTGTGAATAGTAGCTTATGCAGCTGTTAGGGCACTCTGGCCAGGCAGTACGCCTCAGCTGCCACGAACTTTCGAACTTCTAATCCGGCGATCCAAAGATTGATTTCAGGCCCTGCCCGTGAAGGACACGGATGAGGAGCCCGCCCAGCGGTACGAGCTTGCTGAACCCAGCATGACAGAGCACCGGTCCGTTGCCGTTACGGCTGCGGGGTGGTGCGCGACGTTATGTCCGTGGTCAGGACGGGGTCATCGTCCAAGCGCCGTCAGCGGTCACCTGCACGAGGACAGCGTCTGACGCCTTGCTCGGGAACATCACCCGGCCGCTGTACTTCCCGATCTCGTTCACCGCGAGGTCTGGGTAGCCGATCGTGTCTGTCATGACGAGCACCGAGAAGTTCGACTTCCCGCTGTGCGTCAGTTCCACCGTCGGCGGCGTGGTCCGGTACAGGACGACATCGTCACCGGTGCCCTTGACCGGCTCCGTTGCGTCGTACAGGGTGGCCAGGTCGAGGCCGCCGACTTTGAGCGACCAGGGTCCGTTTGCGGTGACCTGCAGGCGCGACGTGGTGCCTCCGCGCATTCCGAGCCACACCTTGCCGCTGTACGAGCCGGAGAACTTTGAGACCAGGTCGGCGTCGATCGATGCGTTGGACTTGACGGTCGTGTTGCCAGAGCACTTCGGACAGTCAAATTCGAGGATGCCTACGTCTACCGGCGTTGTCAGCGTGACCACATCGTTACCGGTGCCGCTGTAGCTCTGCGCTGGAACGGTCGCCGCTGCGGCCGCTGCGGCCGCTGTGGTGGTGGGTGCGGCGGGCGGATCCGAGTGAATGATCCGGAACGGCGTGGTGGGCGCGGCGGCGGTCGGAGCGCTGCCTGCGCTGTTGCTCGACAGGGCTACACCCGCGGTGACCGCACCGCCGACGACGAGAACAGCGGCGAGGGCCGCCCAGAGTGGTTTGTGCCTGCGGCCGTTCCGCTGGGTCGTCCCCGGCAATGGCGGCGTGTTCCGCTGGACCGGGATCTGCACCGTGGGTGACTCGTCGACGGGCGCCGACGATGGCGTCCAGCGCGGTGAGGTCATGACCCACTGTCGCGACCTTTGTCCGCCCTGTTACTAGATCTCATCAAGTTTGGTGATCACCTGGTGGGATCGTGAACACCAGCGACGCCCGGGCGCGTTGGCGTGCGCGTGGCGCTCCGCAGTCGACCCCCGCCGATGCCGTCATCCCCGAAGTCGCCGCCAATGCCGATTCGACCTGCCGGGCGCGGACTCTGTCGCGCATCATCGGCAGGTAGTGCCGGACGACGTGGGATCAAATGTGGTGCGAAACCACGTCGTCTCGTGGGCCCGACGGCGGCTCCTGGTGCCGGGCGCGTGAGCGTTGCTGCAGGTAGAGGCCACGAGCTATAACGATTGGATACCTTCCAAACTAGCTACGCGGGTTCGATTCCCGTCGCCCGCTCCACGCTTGACCAGCACGAACGTCGGGACCATGATCATCGGTACCGACATCGTGGCACCACATGTGGCACCAGTCGCCCTAGTTTCCGTGCCATGACAGGTCGTCCGGGCACCGGAACAAGGCGGGCTCGCGGGAACATCGAGACCCTCGCGAGCGGCGCTCTACGGGTGCGTGTGTACGGCGGCCTGGATCCGCTCACGAAGCAGCGGCACGTGCTGACCGAGGTGATCCCGAAGGGTACGAACGCCCGCCGCGACGCCGAGCGAGCCCGCGACCGCCTCCTCGTCGAGGTCGCCGAGCGCCGGAACCCGAAGACCAGCGCGACGCTCGATCAGCTCCTGGAGCGCTACCTCTCGCAGTTCCAGGGCTCGCCCAACACCTTGCAGCTGTACGAGACGCACGTGAAGAACCACATCCGTCCGCTCCTCGGCCCGGTCAAGATCGGCCGCCTCGACCCCGAGGTCCTGGACTCCTTCTACGCCGAGCTTCGCCGCTGTCGGAAGCACTGCGCCCGCAAGCGCGGCCTAATCGATCACCGCACCGAGCGGGAGCACGAGTGCGACGAACGCTGCCGCCCGCATCGCTGCAGGCCGCTGTCGGCGACGACGATCCGCCACATCCACTTCATCCTGTCCGGCGCGTTCAAGAAGGCAATCCGGTGGGGCTGGATCAAGGAGAGCCCGACGTCTTGGGCAGAGCCCCCGCCAGCTCCGAAGCCGAACCCCAAACCGCCCAACGCCGCTCAGGCGGCCCAGATCCTCAATGAGTCATGGAAGGACGCCGACTGGGGCGCGATGATCTGGACGGCGATGACGACAGGTGTCCGTCGAGGCGAGCTCTGTGCGGTGAAGGTGGAGTCAGTGGACTTCACCCCGGGCCGCGAGACCCTCTGGCTCGAGCGAGCGATCCGCCGCGAACCCGGCTGGGGCTGGGGCGAGGGCGACCTGAAGACCCACCAGCAACGCACCGCGCGGTGAACGTGTCTATGCGCGTCAGAGACCCAGCCGGACCACTGCGTTCTCCATCGCGTAGGAGGCGAGAGCCGCGCGGTTCGCCAACCCGGTCTTCAGTAACAGGTGCTCGACGTGGGTGCCGATCGTTCTCGGGCTTGCCCGCAACGCCAGTCCGATGGCGCGGTTGGACAGCCCACGGGAGATGAGGGTCAGCACGTCGAGTTCACGTTCGGTCAGCCCGAACGGCAACGGCTGTAGCTCGAGCATCAGGAGCGCCCGGGGCCCATCGACACACTGGTGGTCGGACAGGCGCACGAGGTGAGCGTGTTCCCACAGGGCGTCCCCCAGCCGAGCGCAGTAGCCCCGCAGCGAGTCGGCGCCGGTCGCCAGGAAGGCGCGAGCCGCCGCGAGGACCGCCCCCGAGAGTTGCTCCGGTACACGTCTCGGATCGTGCGAGGTCGAAACCGCGGCGCCGCACTCGTTCACGACGAACGCCGACGCCGTACGGCCGAGCAGGCTGGCCAGCCAGGAGGGGGCGAGGCTGGCGTCGACCAACTGCCCGAGCGCCGGGGCCACGAGTTCGATCCCCTGGCGCGCTCCGTCGTCCGCCGCCTGCGGGTCCGAGAAACTCATCGTCAACAGTCCGGTGACCCGCCCATGGCCCTCCATGGACCTGAGCACGAGCGTGATGCCCTCACGGTATCCCGCGTATTCCAGGAACTCGCGGTAAACCCGCGTGCGATAGAACTCCGGCCCGTAATCGCACATTCGCATGGGCAGGTCGCAGCGGCGGGCGATGTCATAGGTGGGGCAGGTGAGGTACTCACGGTTGATGAAGGCCAGCAACCCTTTGTCGTAGCCCAGGTTCACCAGCGGGCGCTGCCGGCCGCTGAGCGGATCCCGGACGGCGAGCATGGCTGCGTCGAAGGAGGCGATCTCCCGCAGGGGTGCCAGGATGTCGCTCGGATCGGTGGCGTGCCGCACGGCTCCGGCCACGATGGCGCCGACTGGGCGATGGCCTTGATGCGAGAGGCCCTCACGAACGCCTCCCTTCCGGCCTCCACAGGAGTGCGCGACCAGCCGTCTGCGGCCGAGAGCCGGGCGGTGTCGACCCTGCTCGAAGGATCGCATCGGGCGGTCCGGGGGTCAACGAACCCGGCACCTGAGCGTCTCCTCCGGCCTACGTCATCCGACGGATGTGGGAAACTCCCGGCGGTGGCTAGCTTCCGTGCCGAACATTTCCTCCGCTCACAGGAGTTGCAAATGGACTACACGGATTCGGATCTCTGCTACATCACGGCGACGGAGGCGCTCGCCGCATTCAGAAGCGGGACGCTCTCCCCGGTGGATCTGATGCAGGCCGTGGTGAAGCGCTCGGAGGAGGTCAACCCGAAGCTGAACTGCCTGACCTACGACTACTTCGACCGAGCCCTCGACCAGGCGCGCAAGGCCGAAGCCGTCTACGCACGAAACCCCGAGGAGGCCCGCCCGCTGGAGGGAGTTCCCTGCGCGATCAAGGATTGGCACTCCGTCGCCGGTGAGATCACCACCTACGGCTCGAAGGCATTCCGGAACTTCCGCCCCGAGACCTCCGCTCCCACCGTCGAACGCCTGCTCGACGCAGGCGCCATCATGCACTGCCGGACCACCACACCGGAGCAGGCTCACTCAGGGGTCACGAAGAGCCCCCTCTGGGGGATCACCCGGAACCCGTGGAACACCGAGTTCAGCCCCGGTGGGTCGTCGGGTGGCGCGGGCGCCGCCCTCGCGGCGGGGATCACGACACTGGCCGACGGCACCGACGGCGGGGGCTCGATCCGCATCCCTGCGTCCGCCAACGGGGTGTTCGGCTACAAGCCCCCTTTCGGCCGCAACCCCACGGACCGCGAGCACCCCAGCGAGAGTGTCCTGCACTACGGACCGCTGACGCGCAGCGTTGCGGACGCCGGCCTGATGCAGAACGTCATGTCGGGCCAGCATCCTGCTGACATCCACTCGCTTCGTGACTCGATGCCCATCCTCGCGGAATTCGACGCGATCGCGGGTACACGCATCGCCCTGTCGATGGACCTCGGATACTTCGAGATCTCCGACGAGGTCCAGGAGAACACTCGACGTGCGGCCGCTGTGTTCGAGAGCCTCGGCGCCACCGTCGACGACGTGGACCTCGCCTGGGATTTCAGCGTCCTCGACGCCTGGCTCACCAACTGGGAAGGTCTGTTCTGGGCGCTGGCCGGTGACCAGTTGCCACGGTGGCGGTTCGAGCTCGATCCGTTCGTGGTCAAGCTCATCGAACGCGGGGCGACACACTCGGTGAAGAAGTTCTACGACGTCAACCGCGTCCGGTACGAGATGTACCAGAAGCTCGGCAAGATCTTCGAGAACTACGACCTGCTCATCTGTCCGACCCTCGCAGTGCCGTCGGTGGCCGCCGACCACAGCAACGAGGACGAGACGTTCGAGATCAACGGGAAGCCGGCGTTGCCCTACCTCGGCTGGGCGCTCACCTACCCGTTCAACCTGACCAGCCCCTTGCCCGTCGCCTCGATCCCGAGCGGCTTCTCTCCGACCAGTGGGGTTCCGACCGGTCTGCAGATCGCGGGCCGCGCCTACGACGACCTGTCCGTGTTCGCTGCAGCAGCTGCCTACGAGGCAGCCAACCCGTGGCGGCAGCACCGACCCGCCCTGTAGCCGCAGCTATCGGGACCGAGATGTTCGGGGCGGCCGACCCGTCGGCTGCCCCCGGCATTCCGGATCCCGAGCACGACCACGACCGCCTCGTCGCGTCAAGCACGCTCGCTACCTCGCCCGGCCGGTACTCGCCCGACCACCTCCGGACGTGGGCGCCGGGGCCCAGGGCCCGTGTCTGTCGCAGAACGGGCCGGGCGGAAGCCGGCGGCGGACCGCACCTGCCCCTGCGCTAAGGTTCACCCGGAGCGAGCAGCCCCGGCAAGCACCGGGAGACCGAGTGCATGCGGACGTAGCGCAGCTGGTAGCGCATCACCTTGCCAAGGTGAGGGTCGCGGGTTCGAATCCCGTCGTCCGCTCGGAGGAGAATCCCATTCGCTGCCTGGAGTTTCAGGTTCCGCACCACGAAACCCGGCACGCGCACTCTGGGACTCACGACCCGCATAAGCGCCTGGCCCGCCAGGCGCGCGCGGAACGCGTGAGCGGCAACGCCGGGCCGCAGTGGATCGCCGAGGTGGGGTGTCCGGAGCGATACGCGGCGCGGCCACTCCTCGATTCGCAACGCGCCGGCTGAGTGGGGTCAACGGCCTCCTCGGCGTGCTGGCCGTGCACTGCCTGCCCGGAATCGCCGCAGCCGCGCTTCTCGTCCGTGGCCTCGTCCGCCGGGTGCGCAGCGCGAGCCTCTCGTCGGCCTGGAGGCACTCACGGAGTGAGGTGTCGAAGCCGAGTGAGTGGCCTGCCTGGTCGCAGGGTAGGCGTGAACCCGAACCAAGGAAGGGACGATCATGGTTGAGTGCGGCGACAGCTTCCGGCCCGGCGAGATCGTGCCGGCCAGCGGCATCTATCGGTGTGATGCGGGCTGCGGCCACGGATTCGAGAGCACGGACGTGAAGGGCCATCGCTTCCCGCCGTTGCCGGATGGCTGTAGAGGCGGCCGGTGGACCGCGGAGCACCTGACGGAGCATCACTAGGCAATACGTCCGGGACGCTCGCACTGTTGCGGCCCGGCCTCGGCAAAGGTCGCGATCACCGCCCGCCCCGACCGTCGAGTCCGGCGCGATCTGAACCGGACCGCCCATTCGTAGGTAGGTCCGGACGATCTCGAGAGGTGGTCGAACCCCGTGGCTGTCCTCCGCTCAGGGGTGGAGATGCCAGCCGCACCCGGCTCGCGCTCGTCAAGCATGCACGTTGTCGGCCGTCCGGTGATTCGTCGCTCCGCCGAGCGCTGCTCCTGCCGCGCGACGAATGTGTTGTCCCCAGAGGTCGGCGGCCCCGGCTGCGTCCCGGGCGATGATCCGGTCGAGGACGCGTTCGATCTCGGTCACGCTCGCATCGGGCCGGCCCGCGCTGGAGAGTGACCGGGCGCGGAGGCGGTAGAGGCGGCTCTGGAGTAGCGCGGCCTGGTCGCGGAGTATGTCGTTGCCGGAGCCGGCGTAGAGCGCGTCGTAGAAGTCCTTCTTGACTTCGAGCATCGCGGCCACCTCGCCGGAGGTGTGCGCCTTCCGCACGGCGTCCACCGCCGAGCGCAGTCGGTCGATGTCCGCGTCGCTCCCACGTTCGACGAACAGGCGTACGGCCATGCACTCGAGCGCTTCGCGCACCTCGTAGACCTGTCGGGCTTCGTCGTCGGTCAGGACGGTGACGGTCGGCCCCTTGTGGGGGGCGATGGTGATGAAGCCTTCGACCTCGAGCTGCCGGTAGGCCTCGCGGAGCGTGTTCCGCCCGACATCGAGCTCGGCGCAGAGTTCTCGTTCGATGAGCCGCTGGCCGGGCTTGAGGCCACCGTTGATGATCTCTGCCCGGATCGCGTCCGCGACCTGCTCGCGGACCGGAGCGTATACGCGGGTGATCTTCATCTTGGCTCCCTCGTCCTGTCCCGGGGCCGAGCCTAACACCATCGCCCTACGGTCCCACGGCTCCATGGCCCAACTGCCCCATTGCCCGATTGTGGGGCAATCGGCTAGCGTCCTTGTCGTTCACCGATCTCGAAGAAAGGCTCTGGCATGTCTCACGCCGCCGACACCGCGGTTGCCCGTCCGCCGCAGGCCCCGCCCGCGCGCTACGGCTTGTTCATCGACAACGCCTTCGTGGAGCCGTCGGGTCCCGGATACGTCGATGTCGACGACCCGGCAACCGGTGAGGTCTGGGCTCAGGTCCCGGACGCGTCGGTCGACGATGTGGACCGCGCGGTGCACAGCGCGCGTCGGGCCTTCGAGGAGGGCCCCTGGCCGACCTGGCGGGCCGCGGACCGCGCCGCGTTCCTGGTGCGGTTCGGCCAGGCCGTCGGGGAGCACGCCGAGGAACTCGCGGCGCTGCAGGTGCGGGAGAACGGGAAGCTCTACCGCGAGATGTACGGGCAGGCCAAGCTGCTGCCGGAGTACTTCACCTACTACGCCGGGCTGGCGCAGATGCCCGCGGGGCACACCAACCCGCTGCACCTGACCGACATCATCAACTACACGGTCCGCGAACCGCTGGGCGTCGTCGCCGCGATCACGCCGTGGAACTCGCCGCTGCTGCTGCTGATCTGGAAGCTTGGCCCGGCGCTCGCAGCTGGGTGCACGGTGGTGGCGAAGCCGTCGGAGATCACGCCGGTCTCGACGCTGCGGCTGGCCGAGATCGCCGCCGAGTGCGGCCTGCCCCCGGGCGTGTTCAACGTCGTGACCGGGCTCGGCCGGCCCTCGGGCACGGCCCTGACGGGGCACCCGGAGATCGACAAGATCGCTTTCACGGGGTCGACCGCGACGGGGCAGGCGATCGCCTCGCAGGCGGGGAAGTCGCTGAAGAGCCTGTCGCTGGAACTGGGCGGGAAGTCCCCGAACATCGTCTTCGCCGACGCCGATGTGGACACCGCGATCAACGGCGTGATCGCGGGGATCTTCGGCGCCAGTGGCCAGACCTGCATGGCCGGGTCGCGGATCCTGGTGCAGGACGAGATCTACGACCGGGTCGTCGACGAGCTCGCCCGGCGCGCCGAGGCGATCGTGGTCGGCAACCCGCAGGACGACACCACCCAGATGGGCACGATCGCCAACCAGGCCCAGCTGGAGAAGGTCCTGCACTACATCGACGTGGCGAAGGCCGAGGGCGCCCGACTCGTCGCCGGGGGAGTTCCGGCCACCGTCGCGGACCTGCCGAACGGGCTGTTCGTGCGGCCCACCGTGTTCGCCGACGTCACCAACGACATGACGATCGCCCGCGAGGAGGTCTTCGGCCCCATCGCCTCCGTCCTGCGGTTCACCGACGAGGCCGACGCGATCAAGGTGGCGAACGACACCGAGTTCGGCCTCGCCGCGGGCGTGTGGACCGGAAATGTGCAGCGCGCGCACCGGGTCGCCGGCAAGCTCCGCGCGGGCACGGTCTGGATCAACAACTACCGCAAGACCGGCTACGCCACCCCGTTCGGCGGCTACAAGCAGAGCGGTGTCGGCCGGGAGAACGGCCCCGACGCGCTCCACGCCTACACCGAGGAGAAGAGCGTCTGGGTCGACACCGGTCAGGGTGTCAAGGACCCCTTCAACCCGCGTGCCTGAGGAGCGAGGAACCATGAGCGAGAACCCCTACGACGTCGTGGTGGTCGGCTCCGGGATCGCGGGCCTGTCGGCCGCGGTCGCCGCGGCCGAAGAAGGCGCGCGTGTCCTGGTCGTGGACCGGGCCGCCGAGTCCGAGGCCGGCGGCAACACCCGATGGACCTCGGCGTACTTCCGGCTCGACGACGTCTACGAGCCGGATCCGACGTTCGTCGACGATCTGGTCGGCTTCTCCGACGGCCGCACTCCCCGCTGGTACGTCGATGAACTGCTCGAGCGGCTGCCCGAGACGATGGAGTGGATCCAGGGCCACGGCGCCCGCTTCCGCCGGTTCCCCACGTACTTCATCAACAGCGCCCGGCCTCGGCTGCAGCCTCACGGCGGAGGCGAGGCCCTGCTGTCCGCGTTGCGCCCGGCCGCTCGGAAACTGGGTGTCGAGTTCCGCTACTGCACCACCGCCGAGAGCCTCGTCATCGAGGGGCAGCAGATCACCGGGCTCCGGGTCAGCGGGCCCGAGGGGCCGGGGAGCATTGCGGCAGGTTCGGTGGTGATCGCGTCCGGCGGGTTCGAGGGCGACCCGGAGTTCCTCACCGAGGCGCTCGGTCGCGACGCGTCCACCCTGCTGCCGATCGCGCCGAGCGTGCACGGCAACCGCGGCGAGGGAATCCGCATGGCGCTCGACGCCGGCGCCGCCCGCGCCGGGCAGTGGGACTCCTTCCATGCCGAGCCCGTCGACCCCCGTAGTGCCGACGCCGAAGCACTGGTGATGGTCTTTCCTTACGGGATCCTCGTGGACCGGCACGCCGAGCGGTTCGTCGACGAGGGGCGCGGCACGGTCGACGAGACCTACGAAGCGACTGCCCGGGCCGTCTGGGCCCGCGACGGGGGAACGGCCTGGTTCATCACCGACACGCAACTCGACCGCGTCACCGACCGCGAGCGAGGGCTGCTCACCGGCGTCAAACCGGTGGTCGCCGAGACCCTCGACGAACTCGCCGACGCGACCGGTCTTCCGGTCGATGCCCTCACCTCCACCGTCACGGCCTTCAACGCGGCCACGGGCGAGGGCGAGTTCGACTGGCGCCGACCCGACGGACTGGCCACCACCGGGCTGGAACCGCGCAAGAGCAACTGGGCCGTGCCGCTGGCCGCACCGCCGTTCCGGGCCTGGCCCGTCTCCTGCGCGATCGTGTTCACCTTCGGTGGTCTGGCCACCGACGACCGCGCACGCGTCGTCCGTGACGACGGCTCCACGATCGCCGGGCTCTATGCCGCAGGCGAATGCACCGGGCTCTACCACGGCAAGTACCCCGGCGGAACCTCCGTGCTCCGCGGAATGATCTTCGGTCGCACCGCGGGCATCGACGCCGCCCGCACCGGCGCCGCGTCCACCGCGGCCCCGGCCGCCACCACCTGACCTCATCTGGAGGGCCAATGTCGGCTCCAAGTCAGACCCCCGAGCACATCGCACCCGCAGTTCAGCACCCGTTCCGCACCCTCCTCGGAGCCGGGGTCGGCAACACCCTGGAGTGGTACGACTGGAGCGTCTACGCGATCTTCGCTCCGTTCTTCGCCGCCCAGTTCTTCGTCGACGACAGCCCCACCGGGGCCCTGTTGTCGACCCTCGCCGTGTTCGCCGTCGGGTTCTTCATGCGACCCATCGGCGGGTTCGTGTTCGGGTGGCTGGCCGACCGTCGCGGCCGCCGGTTCTCCATGACCACCTCGATGCTGCTCATGGCGGCCGGGAGCCTGGTCATCGGCGTCGCCCCCACCCATGCGAGCGTCGGTATCTGGGCAGCAGTCATCCTCGTCCTGGCCCGGCTCGGCCAGGGGCTCGCCCACGGAGGCGAGATCGCGGCGTCCTACACCTACATCGCCGAGATCGCCCCCCGCGCCCGCCGCGGGCTCTGGTCCACCAGCCTCTACATCTCCGTCACCGCCGGGATCGTCCTCGCCTCCCTGATCGGCGCCGGAGCCACGAGCGTGCTCGGCACCGACACCCTCCGGGACTGGGCCTGGCGGATCCCGTTCCTCGTCGGCGGCCTCCTCGGAATCGTCGGGCTCTACCTCCGTCGAAGCCTCCCCGAGACCGAGGCCTTCGCCGAACAGGATGACGACGCCTCCACGAGCCGCAGCACCCGCGAGCTTCTCCGCGGCCTGGCCCGGAACAAGGTCAGCCTCGCCCGGATCCTGGGGCTGAGCCTCGGCGTCACCGTCGTCTACTACATCTGGGCCGTCGGAGTGTCCGGATTCGCGATCAGCGCCAAGGGCGTGCCGGCGAGCGGTGCGCTCTGGGGCAGCGTCATCGCCAACGTCTTCTTCATGATCACGCTGCCGCTCTGGGGAAAGCTGTCGGACCGCTTCGGCCGCAA
Organism: Pseudonocardia sp. T1-2H; assembly: GCF_038039215.1. NCBI lineage: Bacteria > Bacillati > Actinomycetota > Actinomycetes > Pseudonocardiales > Pseudonocardiaceae > Pseudonocardia > Pseudonocardia sp. T1-2H. Next base: position 5,082,018 of record NZ_JBBPCL010000001.1, on the reverse strand, counting down.
ACCGGTCTTCCTCACCTACGGCATTGCGTTCGTGCTGCTGTCGTTCCCGCTGCTCAACGCGCTCAACGACTCCGCGCTGCGGCTGACCCTGATTATGATGATCGCGCTGTTCTTCCTCGGCGCCTTCGTCGGGATCATGCCCGCCTACTTCGCCGAGCTGTTCCCCACGGCGGTGCGGGCCTCCGGGATCGGGGTGCCCTACTCGTTCATCGTCGCCATCTTCGGCGGCACCGCGCCCTATGTCCTGACCTGGCTGACCTCGCACGACCTGCAGTGGGTCTTCGCCCTCTACATGATCGTTCTCGTGTCGATCGGGCTGATCACCACCCTCCTCACCCCCGAGACGAAGGGACGCGAGCTGACCTGACCGCCGACTGCGGGTACGTGTCGGGAGGCTGTTCGCCGGGGGCTGGGGCGCGGTCAGCCGGCGAACTCCCTTTCTGCGTCGAGGAGCTTCCTCGCGGTCGCCGATACCGCCTACCAGGGCACCAGGCCGACGGTCGCTGTTCCCCAGCGACGGCGCCGTCTCGACCCCTACACCGGGCGCTACCGGCGGCTCTCCCGGAACCAGAAGGACGTCAACGCCGCGCACGCACGTCGACGTGGCCCAGGCGAGCGGGTCAACGCCGAGCTGAAGAACTGGAGAATCCTGCGCAAGATCCGATCCTGCCCGAGCGGGGCCACTGAGCTCGTTGCCGCAGTTCAAACGCTGATGATCGCCAGCGCGTGATCAGGTTGGCAAAGGCTCACTGACTGGTCGCGCTGCGCCTCGACGCGTTCCGGCACGCGCTCGCGCAGCTCGACCGCGCCGCCTACCTCGATGGCCAGCTCGTGCTTGGAGGCCCACTCGTCAGCGGGCACGGTGCCCGGAACATGATCACGGGCCGTGGCCGCACAGCGGTGAGCCCGTACGCCGCCGCCTCACCCGGCTACCACGTCGTCATCGGCGTGTCGCCGGCAAATCAGGAGCGGCACGCACTGACTTTGCCGAACCCCTGCGCAGTTTCCGGGGGCCGGGCTAGGTTGTCGGCACGAGCCATGACCCACGCCACCTTCGCCGTGCAGTCGATGCACCCGGATCGAGCTCCGTGGGATCGAACCAAGGGAGTCCCCGTGACACGTCTTCCCTCGCTCGAGGAGCAGAACAACAGGGCGCACGCCGCCTATCGCCAGGTCGAGAGGTACATCTTCGAGACCGAGATCGTTCCGCGGGTCACTCCGGAGATCATCGACGAGCACCGTGTCAGGCCTATCGGCAAGCACAGCGACGACCTGGAGCGGGTTCTGACGTACCTGCGCAAGAACCACCTGGAGATGAAGGGCAAGTACATCCTCGTGTGCACGAAGCCCCACGAGGAATACCGCATCGCCGTGATCACCGGCGAGCCGGACAAGCCTCCGGTGCTCCTGGACGACGCCTTCACGGATCGCTTCGAGGCTGAGCACGCGATCTTCCTGAAACGCCTCAGGGACCACGGCCTGCTGGACGGCGTCACGGGGGTCTCGGCATGAAGGTCCTCGGCTACAGCAGGCAAGTCTCGGCCTTTCCCGGCGATGATGTCGACTTCCTGGTCAGCTGTGACACCGAGCAGTACCACGCCGACATCGTCAAACTCATCCATGGCGACACCAACCCCGAGGGTCCGGGATTGAAGATCGAGCCGGTTCAGACCGGCATCGACGCGGATTTCCCGGGTAGGGTCCAGCCGGTCGTCAGCGGATCACACATCGAGGTGCCCGATCACCCCAAGCTGCGCCCCGGCGCGCAATGGACGCTGCAGGTCATGGTGGCGCCCACGGCACCCGGCGGAGGCGTCCAAGGCCTGGTGACCAAGTGGGAGCAGTCGCGCGAGGCAGGCCACGGCCTGTTCATCGGCGAGGACGGGGCGCTGCAGGTGTGGGTCGGCGACGGCGCCGGAAACGTCCAGCGCACGAGCGCGGGTGTGCCGCTCATCGCTGGTGTCTGGTATCTCGCTGTGGCGTCCCAGGGCTCTGATGGCGCTTTGACCATCAGTCAGACTCCGGTCGTCACGGTCACCAACAGCAGGTTCTCCTTCGCGACGTCCTGGGAGAGCACGACCGCGACCGTCACCGAGCCGTCCGAAGTGCGCGCATCGGAGGATCTCGCGGTCCCCGTCGTGATGGCCGGCTATGTCGAGACCACGGCGAGCGAGGGCTCGCGTCAGGTCATCGGCGGTCACTTCAACGGCAAGCTCGACCGCCCGCGCATCCATGCGGTCGCCCTCAGCCCGGGGCGGGCCGAGGGGGCGGTTGACAACCCGCGCGGCAACCACGTCATAGCGGCGTGGAACTTCCAGGAGGAGATCACCAGCGACGGTATCAAGAGGACCCGGCACATCACCGACGTCTCCCGGAACCGGCTGCACGGCCGGGCATGGAACGGGCCGGCGCGGGGGATGACCGGCTACAACTGGCGGGCGAAGGAGCAGAACTTCGTGCATGCTCCTGAGCAGTACGGCGCGATCCACTTCCACGACGACGATCTGACCGACGCCGCCTGGGACGTCGACTTCACCCTGACCGTCCCGGACGACCTGCCTTCCGGACTGTACGCGGCACGGTTGCGGGCCGATGACGACGTCGACCACGTGCCGTTCTACGTGCGTGCGCGACCTGGCGGCGAGAAGAAGATCGTCTTCCTCGCCCCCACCGCGAGCTATATGGCCTACGCGAACGACCACGTGACCTTGTGGGCACCGCTGGCTCAGGTGTTCGTCGCTCGGAATCCCGTTCTCGACCAGCGCAACATCGTGCTCAGCGAGCACCGCGAGTTCGGGTTGTCCACCTACGACATCCACGCCGACGGCTCGGGCGTTGCCTACTCGACCCGGCTGCGGCCGATCCTCAACATGCGGCCCGGCTTCCGGCACTGGTTGTCGCCGTCGTTGTGGCAGTTCAACGCCGACCTGCACCTCATCGACTGGTTGACCGAGCTCGGCTACGAGTTCGACGTCGTGACCGATGAGGATCTGCACCACGAGGGCGTCGACGTGCTCTCGCCCTACCAGGTCGTGCTGACCGGCTCGCACCCGGAGTACTACTCCGAACAGATGCTCGACGCCGTGCACCAGTACGTCGACTCGGGCGGCCGCCTCATGTATCTCGGCGCGAACGGCTTCTACTGGGTCATCAACTACGACCCTGAGGACCTGAACGTCATCGAAGTGCGCAAGGGCCACGGTTCCAACGCCTGGAGGTGCGCACCCGGCGAGTATCACCTGTCCTTCACCGGGGAGTACGGCACCTTGTGGCGCCACCGCGGGCGTGCTCCCCAGCGGCTCGTCGGGGTCGGCTTCGGAGCCGAAGGGTTCGACGTCTCGTCGTACTTCCGCCTGGCCGAGGACGCCCGAGACGGCGGACCCGCCTCATGGATGTTCGACGGTATTGACGCGGACGAGAGGATCGGGGACTTCGGACTCGTGGGTCACGGCGCCGCCGGCCTCGAGCTCGACATTCTCGACGCGACGTTGGGCTCACCTCCGGAGACCGTCATTGGTGCCACCTCCGAAGCCCACACCGACATCTACCTCGAGGTGCTCGAAGAGCTGTACTTCAACGTGCCGGGGGTCAGTGGCAGTCAGAGCGGTCAGGTCCGGGGGGACATCACGTACTTCCCGACACCCAACGGTGGCGGCGTCTGGTCGGCCAGCTCGATCGCGTACTGCGGGTCGTTGTCGCACAACAACTACGACAACAACATCTCGCGGCTGACCAAGAATGTCCTCGACCAGTTCTTGCGAGACGAGCCTGTTCCCGCCGGGGCAGCCGCCTCGGACAGCTGAGCTGAAACGTCCGGGCGCGCAACTCGCCGTTCCAGCCCCGCCCGTGAAGATCCGGCTACCGATCCGAGGCGGTCGCGGTGCAATGGGCGGGATCGGTAGCTCAGCCGGGAGACCCGCTTCCGCCATGCGGCGCGGGCGTTGCGGCGTCAGCCGGGCACTGGTCCCTCCCTCGGTGGTCCCCGACGTCGGTCCCCTGCGGCGGCACCTCAAGAACTCTCCGCAGCTTGAGGGCCACGTGGAGCGTGAGCCGGTCGTCGGGATCCTTGAGATCTGTGTCGACGAGTTCGAGTGCCTGAGCCAGGTGCCGACGGAACGTGTTGCGGTGCATGTAGCTGGCGTGGGCTGCATCGTCACGCCGCGGGAAGTCGAGGGCCAACTCGAGCACTTTCGCCAAATCGGTTCCGTGGTCGAGGTCGTAACGCAGCAGCCGGCAAAGGCGCCAGCGGATAAAATCCTCGGCGCGCTGCTGGTCGAGTCCGTCGCTCAGCAGGCAATTGAGCGCGAACGACCGCGCGCGGCGGACGAGCGCCTCGCCGGACGTGTGCGTCAGATAGCGTTGGAGCCGCTGGAGCCGGCTGACGCGCGCTGGGATGTGTGTCACGCCGACGGGCCACTCGTCGGCGATCGCGTGAACGTCGCGATGCCCGAGGCCACGCGCATGGCGCACCAGCCGACCCAGCTCGTGGTGCACGGTCTCCCGACTGGGCTCGGCCGGGCGACGTGCGGGGATGAGCAGAGTGATAGTCGTGTTACTGAGCGTCACCATGAAAGTTCCGGCTAGGTGTTGCGCCTCGCCGTGCAGCTCGGCAAGCGTCCTCGGTCCGGGATGTCCGACAGTCCACACCAGCAGGGCTGGCCAGTAGTAGTCGGCGAGTTGCAGGTCGGCGGCCCTCCCCTCCGCACGAATGTCCGCAGCCGTGATCGACTTGTCGGTGACGAGCCGGCGAAGGAGCGAGGTACGTCGCTCGCCACGCATCGCGCTGGTCAGGGCGGCTCGCACAAACTGCTCGCCCAGCAGGGAGAGGACGAGGTCGAGCATGCAGTGCGACTCCGCCTGCCGCATGCCGCCGGTGCGCACGGCGAGCAGGGCCAGGCGCTCGCCCTCGTGCTTGATCGGAAGGACGTGCCATCCGGTGGGTGTCGTGTCGCTTCCGGCCACTGCGGCGGTGAGCGCGCCGAGCGATGCATCGAGGCGGGGGGACGGTGGCGACGCGACGAGGGGTGCACCGCTGGTGTCGAGGAGTACCAGTGGTCGGCCGAGTGCGTGGGACGCGGCGACCACCAGGCCCTCCGGTGAGTCGGAGGCTGACGCAAGCCGTACGAGGCTGCCACATCGCTGAATGACGTCGTCCGAGGTGGTGTCCGCCATATCAACGGTCCCCTCGTGGTCCTGGGGCCATGCAACGGCTGGACAACACTATCCCGGGCCGGGCGGAGCGTCGATGAGCGAGCCGGGTGACCCGAACCCCGGGAGACGGGTGGCCCGGCCTCCGAGTGGGCGCCTCCGAGTGGGCAGGGCCTCCCGTCGGCACCGGGCGCGGCCGGTGCCTCCGTCCGCCGTCGGTCATCGGAAGCGGGCACGGTCGGTGCAGCCTGCACCGGGCGCCTTGGACGCGGATACCGCTTGCGCGAAGCTTCCAACAGCCCATCCCATCCCGTCCCGAGTACCGGCGCGGAGTAGCCCGCGACGGCGAAATGGTCTGGCGAAATGGTCGCTACCAGAGGGAGGCCTCGATGATCCCCATCCCGCCGCCCAGCAGTGAGGCGCGTGAGCGAATGATCGCCGAGCACCGCGTGTGCATCGATCACATGAAGGGCGTCGCCGGGTGTTCGATTCTGCGCACCGAGCGGCCTGGTAGCGCGATCGAGCCGCACGGCGGCATCCATGAGTACATGGATCTCGCCAAGGTGCTCGTTCGCATGCGCGCGATGCAGCCGGGCGCCTACGGCGGCAAGTACGTCGTCATCTGCACGGAGCCGGATCGGCAGTGGCGGATCGGCCGGCTCACCGGGGTTCGTGGCCAGCCGCCGCGATTGGTGAACGACAAGGTGTACACCGACGAGCACGAGCCGCAGCACGACATCTTCCTGTTGCGGCTGGACCAGTACCCCGAGACCGACGGGATGCCGAAGGACTTCCACGAGGGCTGGAAGCGCCACGACGACAACTGGGCTGTCAGCTGACTGCCCGGTGAGCGCTTTGACAATCATTCTTTGGAGCAGTCATGACCAGCGCCAACGGTAGGGACTGGATGCGAATCACGGCCTACGGCGACAAATGGTCCGTGCAGCAGGGGGACCCGATCGGCTTCCACGTCAACTGTGACGGGCCTTCCGCATACGATGCCCAGCTCGTCAAGCTGATCCATGGGGATACGAATCCCGCCGGCCCAGGGCTCAAGGAAGTCCCGCTCGATGCGCCGTTCAACGGCCGCCACGACGGTCGCCAGCAGGTCATCCACAGCGGCTCGCACGTGGTCGTCGCGGACCGCCGCCCGTTGCGGGTGGACAGCTTCACGCTGCAGTGCTGGGTCTGGCCGACGATGCCGACGAAGCCTCACGGTTACTGGAAGCCGGGGGCACAGGGGCTGATCACGAAGTGGTCGGACAACCGTGGCTATGGCCTCTTCCTCAACGAGGACGGCGCGGTGGAGCTGCGCATCAACGGTGAGCGGCTCACCACGGGTGCGCCGATCCGCGACCGCGCGTGGCACTTTCTCGCCGCGACGTTCGACGCCGAGTCGAGCAATGCGGTGCTCTACCACGAGCCGCAGATCCGCTACGCGCTCGACCCGGTGATCGAGCCCGCCGAGGCGACGCTCAACACGAGGATCGAGCACTCCGACGTGCCGCTGGTCATGGCCGGCTACGTGGACCGCCTCGACCCTGGGCCGCTCGGGCGCTCGTCGCCGGTGCCCGGGGTGATCTTCGGTGGCGACTACAACGGCAAGATCGACAGCCCGCGCCTGTGCAACCGGGCCCTGACCCGCCTACAGATCGAGACGATGAAGCACGGCGCACGCTCCGAGTTCGACGAGCGTCGTGGGCCGGGCCCGACCGGCGAGCTCTCGACCTGCCTGGTGGCCTCCTGGGACTTCTCCGACGGCATCTCCACTCGGCGGGCCACCGACCATGGGCCGTACCGGCTTCACGGCGATGTGGTGAACCTGCCGACGCGGGCGATGACCGGTTACAACTGGCGCGGCGTCGAGACGAACTGGCAGCACGCTCCCCGGGAGTACGGTGCGATCCACTTCCACGACGACGACCTCGATGACGCCCGCTGGGACGTCGACTTCGAGTTCCAGGTCCCGAACGACCTGCGCAGCGCCGTGTACGCGGTCAAACTCACCTCCGAGGAGGGCGACGAGGACTACGTGCCGTTCTTCGTTCGTCCGCCGCTCGGGGTGAACACGGCCAAGATCGGCGTGATCATGTCGACGATCGACTACATGGCGTACGCCAACGAGCACCTGGCGGCCAATGCCGCAGGCGCCGAGCTTCTCGTGTACCGGATCCCGATCATGCAGGCCCAGAACATGTTCCTGGCCGAGCACCGGGAGTACGGCAGCTCGATCTACGACACCCACACCGATACGAGCGGCGTGTGCCTATCCTCGCGGCTGCGGCCGGTGCTCTCGTTCCGCCCGAAGTACGACCACTTCCTCACGCAGGCACCGTGGCAGTTCCCCGCTGATCTGCACCTCATCGACTGGCTGACGGAGATGCAGTACGAGTTCGACGTCATCACCGACGAGGACATCAGCTATGACGGGTTGGAGCGGATCGAGGACTACAACGTCCTCATCACCGGTAGCCACCCCGAGCACAAGGACGCCAACTACCTCGACGCGATCCACGCCTACAAGGAGCGCGGCGGGCGCTTCATGTACATGGGCGCCGACGGCTTCTACTGGATCCACACCTTCCACCCGGCCTACGGACGCGGCGAGGTCACCGAGATGCGTCGCTGCGAGTCCGGCATCCGCACCTGGCGAGCCGATCCGGGCGAGTACCACCACCAGTCCAACGGCCAGTTGGGCGGAATGTGGCGTTACGTCGGCCGCTACCTGCACTCCGTTGCCGGTACGGGCATGTCGAGCGAGGGATTCGACATCAGCTCGTACTTCTCGCGCACCCCGGAGTCGAACGACCCCCGGGTGTCCTGGGCGTTCGACGGCATCGGCTACGACGAACGCCTCGGCGACTTCGGCCTGGTCGGCGGCGGCGCGGCCGGCACCGAGCTGGACATCGTCGACACCACGCTCGGCTCTCCGCCGCACACGCTGCTCACCGCGACCTCGGCAGGCCGCCACACCGACGGCTACCTGCTCGTGATGGAGGACTTCGGCTTCAACCAGGCCGGGCTCACCGGCACCGAGCATCCGCGCGTGCGCGGCGACATCGCCTACCACGAGACACCCAACGGGGGCGCGTGCTTCGCGTTCAGCTCGATCGCCTACTGCGGCTCGCTGTCGCACAACAACTACGACAACAACATCTCCCGCCTGACCAAGAACGTGCTCGACCGATTCTCGATGGACGGCCCGCTGCCGGCCGTGCCGGCCGACGCCTTCGTGCACCGCGGTCGGGCGGCGTACGACCCCGAGTTCAACCGCAGGCGCATCCAGGCGCTGGCGGAAAAGGGCTCCTAGGGCGGGGCCGGAGGTCATTGCGATGTCGGCCACCGCACTCCCGATGGCGGGCTCGCCGGCGCCGACCGGCCTGCGCGAGCTCGCCCTGGAGGATGAGCACATCTGGACGCGCGTGTGGACGTGCGCCGGCGTGGAGCAACAGCTCCCCGCCCCGGGGATCTCCTGCCCGCCACCGTCGGGCATCACGGGCTGCACGTGCAGCGCCGGCCCGACGGCGGGCTGCGGGCCGGGTTCAACGTGCTCCAGCAGGGCTCATGCTGGACGATCCCCGCCCAATGCGGGCACGGCCACAAGACGAACTGCCCGTACGTGTCCTGCGCCCACTCGCTCGACACCGACGCCCTGCGTGCGCAGGACGGCGCGCCCACCAGGGAGATGCGTCAGTTCATCGGGTTCAACCCGCTCAAGCTCGCCGACGTACCGGTGCGGACGGCCGGTCCGCTGATCTTCGTGACGCTCGCCGATCCACTGCCGTCGCTGGACGACCAGCTCGGCACACTGGCGGCGGCAGCGCGCCGCGAGCCTCTCGGGCGGCTCCGGCACGTCGCGCGGTTCTGGGCCGTGCTCGACTGCAACTGGAAGCTGGCGAGCGACGCGCTCTTCGAGGCGCTGGGCGCGTCGCCGGAGAGCGGGCGGCTGGAGGAGCGCCTGGCCACCAGCACCGTCGTGCCGAGCACAGGCGCCACCCACGACGAGCTGTGGAGCGCCGGGGCGGCGGCCGCGTGGGAGCCGCTCAGACTGGACGACGGCAGCGGGGTGCGACTGTGGCGGGGGTTCCCGAACGTGGTCCTCGCCGCGCTGCCCAACCACGCGGCCGCCGTCGTGGTGAAGCCCACGAAGCTGGACGGGGTGGCGCTCGTGGTTTCGCTGTTCGCGTACGGCCCGGCCGAGGGCACGGAGGTCGATGAGGCTGCGGCCGCGCTGGTGGCGGGGTGGCGCGCGGTCACAGCAGAGGCGCGCGCCCGCTCGCGGAGTGTGCAGCCGGCCGGCAGCTCGCCGATCCACGCGCACGCCCGTGGCCGCATTGCCGACGACGGGGCGCCAACGGGTCGGTCGAGCCTGCACTAGGGAGCCGGATGCAGCCCGTGCTACGCGAGCTCGTCGCGGGAGCGAGCAACAAGGGCGTGGAGCCCGCCGCGGTACTCCGCCAGGCCCGGGCGCGGCAGCTCGCCCTCGCCCGCGAGGATCTGCACGCGCTCTTCGCCCTGGTGGGGACGCCCGAGGTCTTCGCCACGCCCGGCTTCATCACCGAGTTCCTATGCGCATATCTGTGTGGGCGGTCGGTGCGACCGCGTGTTGTCGTCGACCTGTGGGCGGCGGCGGGCTGGATGCTCCCGCCGCTGGTGGAGGTGTTCTCGCCGGCGCGTGCGATCGGCGTGGTGCCCGACGATCGCACCGTCAGGCTCGCGGAACTCCTTGCCCCGGCCGGCCGGATCGCCTGGTGCACGGACGACCCGCGTGCCGTCGTGGCGACGCTCGAGCCCGGGATCGACGTCGTGCTCGGCTGCCCACCCTGGCGGTGGCAGCCCAGGCAAACCCAGGTCGAGACGGCAGGCGGACCCCTGGTCCTGACCGAGGATCCGGCCAACGTCGCGCTGCTCGAGGCATGCTCGCGGCTGACACCTGATGGGATCGGGCTGTTCATCGTCGGCCCCGGCTTCGTCATGCGCCCCGGCCCAGGAACGGCGTTCCCGAACCTCGACCGGTTCGGGCTCTCGCTCCACCTGCTGCTGGAGCTGCCGCGCGGCATCGTCGCTCCGGACAGCGGCTCGGGACGGCTGCTGATCGGCATCGGCCGCGCGTCGTGCCCGGTACCGCTCGTCGGCTCCCTCACGCCCGACCCGCAGCGCACCGCTGCGCTGCTCGCCGCGGTGCGGCCGGGCCGCGGCGAAACCGGGTCAGCTTGTGGCCGGTAACGGTCCGTCCTCGGATCCGAACACGATCTCCCGCAGCTGGTGGCGGGTGCGCTCGATGTGCTCGCGCATCGCACCGGCCGCGGCGTCCGGGTCCCCGTCCCGGACGGCGTTGTAGATCTGTTGGTGGTCCCGTCGGGACTCGTCGACGGGGTCGACGTAGGGGAGCAGGTCGTGGGGGCTGAACAGCTCGCCTCGGGCGGACTCGATGGCGGTCTCGAGTCGGACGTTGCGCGCCGCCCGTGCCAGCCCGCGGTGGAACTGGGAGTCGGCGAGCCGGAACGCGGCGTGGCCGCTGTCGACCTCGCCGAGCTTCGCGATGGCGGCCCGCAGTGTCGCCAGATCCGAGCGGTCCCGGCGGATCGCGGCCAGGCGGGCCGCGTCGGTTTCCAGCGCGATTCGGAAGTCGATCATATCGTCGAACTCGCCGGCCTGGGTCCGCATCCGCATCCGCCACTTCTCCAGCGGCTCGGTCAGCTCGGTGACGTAGGTGCCGCCGAGCGCTCCTCGGCGGACCGTCACATAGCCGTGCTGCTGCAGGATCTTGATCGCTTCCCGCACGCTGATCCGGGCGACCCCGAGCTGTTCGGCGAGCTCGCGCTCGGCGGGCAGCCGGTCGCCGGGGCCGACCTCACCGTGATGGATCAGGGTTCGCAGGTGCTCGGCCACGGCCTGGGTCAACGTCTGTGCGGTGACCACCCGGACCATGTTCCGAGGCTATACCCCACCTGGTGGGATCGACGGCCTTGACAGACGCGCTGGCCCGGAGTCCTATGAAAGGTCCTAAGTCCGGACCTTGAGTCGCTCTGTGCGCGAGCCAGCCGGCGGCGGTCTCGGCGGATGGTGTCACCACCGGCGGGCGGTGACCGTCCGGGATCCAGCGGGACGAGAGGGAGGTGTGGCAGATGTGCGGGATCGTCGGGCTGCACCTGAAGAACGCCGAGCTGCATCCGCACCTCGGGGAGCTACTGGTGCCGATGCTCGTGTGCATGTCGAGCCGCGGGCCGGACAGCGCGGGAGTGGGGCTGCACGACGGCGACACGATGGTGGTCGTCAAGGACGTCGGCAGCCCCGCGGAGATCTGCGCCCGGCACGGCATCGTCGACCGGGCCGGGTTCCAGGGCATCGGCCACACCCGGATGGCCACCGAATCCGCAGTGACCGCGCAGCACTCGCATCCGTTCTCGCCGCTTCCGGACATGGCGGTGGTGCACAACGGCTCGTTCTCGAACCACGCCACGGTGCGGCGACGGTTGGAGCGGTACGGGATCAGATGCACGACCGACAACGACACCGAAGTGGCCGCTCGATTCATCGGCTACCAGGTCGCCAGTGGCGCGGACCTGGCCGACGCGATGCGCATGGTCCTCAAGGAACTGGACGGCTTCTTCACCCTGCTGGTCACCACTGGCACGCAATTCGCGGTGCTGCGGGACTCGTTCGCCTGCAAGCCGGCCGTGATCGCCGAGTCACCTGACTACGTCGCGGTCGCCTCGGAGTACCACGCCCTGGCCGGACTGCCCGGCATCGCAGACGCGCGAGTGTTCGAGCCCGTACCGGAAGAGGTCTACACGTGGTCGCGGTGATCCTGGACTGCACCTGCATGTCCACCCGTCAGATCAACGCGGCGCTCGCTGGGCTGCCGGACGGTGCGAGCGCTCGGATCGTGGCGCCGTGGGGCCGGCACAACCTGGCCGTCGGGCTGGAGAACCGCATCGCGGTGGAGATCGAGGGCAACGCCGGCTACTTCATCGGCGGGCTCTGCAACGGGCCCGATGTGATTGTCGACGGATTCGTCGGCTGGTCGGTGGGGGAGAACCTGATGAGCGGGACCGTGCGGGTGCGAGGCAACGCATCCGAATGCGCAGGCGCCTCGGCGCACGGCGGCACGGTCGTCGTGGAGGGCGACGCCTCGTCCCGGGCCGGCATCTCGCTGAAGGGCGGCACGGTGCTGATCGGGGGGGACGTCGGGCACATGAGCGGGTTCATGGCCCAGGCCGGAGTGCTGCTCGTCGGCGGGAACGCCGGCCATGCGCTGGGTGACTCGCTCTACGAGACGGTGATCTACGTCGGTGGGTCGATCGCGTCACTGGGCTCGGACGCCAGGGTCGAGGACCTCACCGACGACGACGTGCTCACGGTCAAGCGGCTGGCCGATCGCGCAGGCTTCGACCACATCGACCCGGCGAACGTCACCCGCGTGGCATCGGCCCGCCAGCTGTACAACTTCGACGCGCTGTCTCGCCAGAGGTACTGAGGAATGACCGAGGCCAGCCACACCACGGCGCACGCCGGCACACACGCGGGCGCTGGTCGCGACAGGTCCGGTGGGCCGGACACGGTCGACGGCGCCGCCCTGCCGATGGACGCGCGACGGCACAGCCACACCTTCCCGCCCGAGGCGATCGCGCAGATCCAGCGGATGGCCCAGGAAGGGCACTACGAGATCCGAGGCTGGGGTTCCAAGCGTGCCCTGCCGACGTTCGACGACCTGGTCTTCCTGACCGCGTCGGTCTCTCGGTACCCGATGGAGGGGTACCGGGAGAAGTGTGAGACGCGCACCGTGCTCGGCATCCGGCGGGCCAGCCGGCCGCTCGAGCTCGACATCCCGATCACCATCGCGGGGATGAGCTTCGGTGCGCTGTCCGCGTCGGCGAAGATCGCCCTCGGGCGGGCGGCCACCGCCGTCGGCACCTCGACGACCACCGGCGACGGCGGGATGACCGAGGAGGAGCGGCAGGCGTCGCACCTGCTCGTCTACCAGTGCCTGCCGTCGCGGTACGGCTTCAACCCCGCGCACCTGAAGCGCGCGGACGCGATCGAGGTCGTGATCGGGCAGGGAGCCAAGCCGGGCGGCGGCGGGATGCTTCTCGGGCTAAAGGTCAGCGAGCGGGTGGCCGAGATGCGCACCCTGCCCGCCGGCATCGACCAGCGGTCGGCGTCCCGGCACCCGGACTGGGTCGGCCCGGACGACCTGCGCATCAAGATCGAGGAGCTGCGCGAGGCCACGTCCTGGGAGAAGCCGGTCTACGTCAAGCTCGGCGCCACCCGGGTCGTCAACGACGTCAAGCTGGCGGTCGCCGCCGGCGCCGACGTGGTCGTGGTCGACGGGATGCAGGGCGGCACCGGCGCCACCCAGGACGTGTTCATCGAGCACGCCGGCATCCCGACGCTCGCCGCCGTGCGTCAGGCGTCCGAGGCGTTGCACGAGCTCGGTGTGGAGGACGAGGTGCAGCTCGTCGTCTCCGGTGGCATCCGCACCGGTGCGGACGTCGCCAAGGCGCTCGCGCTGGGCGCAACCGCCGTCTCTCTGGGCGTCGCTCCGCTGATCGCGCTGGGCTGCAACAGTCGTACCTGGGTCCGCGACGGCATCGAGCACGATGCCACAGCTGACTACTGGGCCCTGGGCACGGAGCCCGGGTACTGCCACCACATGCACACCGGGCTCTGCCCGGTGGGGATCGCCACCCAGAACCCCGAACTGGAGTCTCGGCTCAACCCCGAGTGGGGTGCGCAGCGCGTGGTCAACTACCTGAAGTCGGTGACGATGGAGCTGACCGCACTCGCCCGGGCGTGCGGGAAGTCCGATGTGCACAACCTGGAGCCCGAGGACCTGGTGGCGCTCTCCATCGAAGCGGCCGCCATGGCCGGTGTCCCGTTGGCCGGCACGGACTGGGTACCCGGTCGTCGGTGACGCCGGACGATCCCATCGACGAAGGAGTTGCCATGGGTGATGGGCGCGAGGACTTGAGGGCACGCGCGACGGAGGACGGGATCGAGTTCTTCCTCGCCATGTTCGTCGACCTGCACGGCAAGCCCTGCGCGAAGGCCGTGCCGATGTCCAGCTTCGACCTGCTCATGGACGGGGGGGCCGGGTTCGCCGGGTTCGCCGTGGGCGATATCGGCCAGAGCCCGGCGGACCCCGACATCGTGGCCATGCCAGACCCGGCGTCCTACACACCGGTGCCGTGGAAGGACGGGGTCGCCGTCCTGCATTGCGACCCGTACGTCGACGGCGAGCCGTGGCCTTACGCCCCACGGGTGATCCTCAAACGCCTGCTCGCCACCTTGGCCGCCGACCGTGGATGGACGTTCATGACCGGTGTCGAGGCCGAGTACTCGCTGCTGCGGCGGGCCCCGGACGGGACGCTGGCGCCCGCGGATGCCCTGGACTCCTCCACGAAGCCCTGCTACGAGGTCAAGGGCCTGACCCGGATGTGGGACTTCCTGTCGACGGTGTCCCGGTACATGAACAGCCTCGGCTGGGGCAACTACGCCAACGACCACGAGGACGGCAACGGCCAGTTCGAGAACAACTTCGTTTACTCCGACGCCGCTACCACCGCGGACCGCACGATCTTCTTCCGCTACATGGTGCACATGCTCGCCCACGAGGCCGGCATGACCGCGACGTTCATGCCGAAGCCGATCAGCACGGTCACCGGCAACGGCCTGCACGTCCACCAGAGCCTGTGGACGCTCGAAGGCCAGCCACTGTTCTGCGACGAGACCGACCGGCTCGGGCTGTCCAAGACGGCCTACTCCTACATCGGTGGGTTGGTGGCTCACGGGCGGGCGATGGCCGGGGTGGTCTGCCCGACGGTGAACTCCTACAAGCGGATCGGGGTGGGAGCACCGCTGTCCGGGTCGACGTGGGCCCCGGCGTATGTGGCCTACGGCGGCAACAACCGCAGCCTCATGCTCCGGGTGCCCGATGCCGGCCGGGTGGAGCACCGCGGGGTGGACGGGTCGGCGAACCCCTATCTCGCCTCCGCGGTGCTGCTCGCCGCCGGTCTGGACGGCATCGACCGCGGACTCGACCCCGGTGAGCAGGTGACCGACAACATGTTCGCGCTCAGCATCGAGGAGGTGGCCCGCCGGGGCATCGTCCGCCTCCCGAAGACCCTCGACCGGGCACTCGACGAACTGGTCGTCGACCACGTCCTGCGCGCGGCCTTGGGGAGAGTGCCCGGTGGCGACTTCATCGACTACTACGCCGACGTCAAGCACGCCGAGTTCGACGCCTACCACGCCACCGTGTCCGAGTGGGAGACCGACCGCTATCTCACGCTCATGTGAGCCGGGCGTCCAGAGGACTGGGGAACCAGAGGTGAGCAGGTCGACCAACGGCGCGAGGAGACGGTGGGCCGCCCGTAACCGGCACCGAGGCGCGACCATGCCGACCAGGTACTCCGCGTGGAGCCTGATCCGGCACGGCGTGTCGGGCGACGACTGGCCACCGATCCTCCGGCAGCACGACCGTCGGGAAAGCTACGACGTCGTGATCGTCGGCGGTGGCGTGCACGGGCTGGCCACCGCCTACTACCTGGCCGCCGACTACGGCGTGCGCAACGTCGCCGTGCTGGAGAAGAGTTACATCGGATCCGGAGGGTCGGGGCGCAACACCGCGATCCTGCGCTCCAACTACCTGACGCCCGAGGGCGTGCGGTTCTACGACCGCTCGGTGAAGCTGTACGAACACCTGGCCGCCGAGCTGAACTTCAACGTGATGTTCTCCCAGCGCGGCCACCTCACGCTGGCGCACAACGACAGCTCGCTGCGCACCATGCGCTGGCGCACCGAGGTCAACAAGCTGCAAGGCGTCGACTCCGACATGATCGACCCGGACGAGATCAAGAAGTTGGTGCCTTACCTGGACACCTCGAACACCACCCGGTATCCGATTCTGGGCGCGCTGTATCACCCGCCCGGCGGCATCGTTCGCCACGACGCCGTGGTCTGGGGCTACGCGCGGGCCGCCGACGCGCGTGGGGTGCACATCCACCAGGGGACCGAGGTGGTCGGGATCGACGTCGACGGCGGCCGGGTCACCGGGGTGCGCACCGCCGATGGCCACCGGATCGCCACAGGCGCGGTGCTCAACGCCACCGCCGGCTGGTCCACCCTGATCTCGGACATGGTCGGGGTGCGCATGCCGGTGCAGACCTTTCCGCTGCAGGCGGGGGTCACCGAGCCGGTCCGGCCGTTCCTGGACACCGTCGTCGTATCCGGCACGCTGCACGTCTACGTCAGTCAGACGGACCGGGGCGAGCTGGTGTTCGGCGCCAGCGTCGATCCGTACGCGTCCTACTCCACCCGTGGGTCGCTGGAGTTCGCCGAGGGTGTGGCCGGGCACGTGCTGCAGCTGATGCCGGCGCTGTCGAAGATGCGGCTGCTGCGCCAGTGGGCCGGGCTGTGCGACATGACCCCCGACTTCTCACCGATCATGGGCCCGACCCCGGTCGCTGGCTTCTACGTCGACGTCGGCTGGGGCACCTACGGGTTCAAGGCCGGGCCCGTGTCCGGCGAGGCGATGGCGGACTGCATCGTGAACGGCCGCCCGCCGGAGATCATCGCCGCCTTCGGGCTCGACCGGTTCACCGCCGGTCGCCTGGTCGGCGAGAAGGGCGCTGCCGCCGTGGGCCACTGACCCCACACCCCACCCGCCGGCGTTCCGGCCGAGAGGGAGGAGCCAAGCCATGATGTTGCTGCCGTGTCCGTGGTGCGGAGCTCGCGACGCCGGTGAGTTCCGCTACGTCGGCGAGTCAGGGACGCGGCCGGATCCGGCCACGGCCACCCGCGATCAGTGGCGCCGGTATCTGTACTTCCACGCCAACCCCCGCGGCTGGGTGCGCGAGGACTGGTACCACGGCGCGGGCTGCCGCCGGTACTTCACCGTCGGGCGGCACACCGTGACCAATGAGGTCCGCACCGCAAGGGGACGCTCATGACGTCGACCCTGACGACGGCCGCAGCCGCGATGCGTCTCGGGCCCCAACCCGGCGAGGTGATCGACAGGAGCCGCATGCTCGCGTTCCGGTGGAACGGCAGGCCCTACTTTGCCTATCCGGGGGACACGATCGCCTCGGCACTCGCCGCGGCCGGGGAGCGGGTGTTCTCGCGCAGCTACAAGTACCACCGCCCGCGCGGGCTGCTCACGGCCGACTTCCTCGACCCGGGCTGCCACGTGCAGGTCGGCGACGAGCCGAACGTCCGCGCAGCGCACAGGCTGGTCGAGGCGGGCATGGACGTGCGTTCGCAGAACACCTGGCCCTCGCTCCGGTTCGACCTGAAGGCCGTCAACGGGCTCGCCGGGCGGTTCCTCGGGACAGGCTTCTACTACAAGACCTTCATCAAGCCGGAACGGTTGTGGCCGGTCTACGAACGGGTGCTGCGGCGGTTCGTACACGCCGGTTCCGTGTCCCCCGATACCCCGCACGAGTACTACGACAAGCGCTACGCGCACGTCGACGTCCTGGTCGCGGGCGGCGGAGCGGCCGGGATGGCGGCCGCGGTGGCGGCGGCCAGATCCGGGGCGCGGGTGCTGCTCGTCGAGGAGGGGCACCAGCTCGGGGGACACCTGCGGTGGGGCGACGACGTGGAACGCGCCGTCCGCGCCGACCTCGAGGAGCAGGTGCGCGCCGAGTCGGGCGTCGAGGTCCTGACCGACTCCGTCGTGGTCGGGCGCTGGGACGACAACTGGATCGCCGTGATGCAGCGCAACCTCCCGTACGTTGCGGAGCGCCTGGTGGAGGTGCGGGCCGGATCGCTCGTGGTGGCGCCCGGCCTGATCGAGCGGCCGTACGTGTTCGAGGGCAACGACCTGCCGGGCGTCATGCTCTCGACGGCTGTTCGGCGGCTGATCAACCTCTACGCGGTGCGGCCGGGCCGGTGCGCCGTGGTGATCTCAGCCAGCCGTGAGGGTGACGCCGCGGCCGCCGACCTCCGCCGGACCGGCGTCGACGTCGCCTCCGTCGTGGACGTCCGCCTCGGCCGCGGGGTGCTCCGCGCTCGGGGGCGCGGGGGAGTGCGGTCGGTCGAGCTGACCGACGGCACGCGGATCGACTGTGACCTGCTCGTCACCGCCGTCGGCTGGACCGCACCCACGTCGCTTCTGGACATGGCCGGGGCCCGGCCCGTCTACCGGCCGGAGGCGGCCCGGTTCGTGCCCGATCCGGCGAGCACCCCCGACGACGTGCTCGTCACCGGCGGGATCGCGGGCGACGGGACCCTCGTCCGGTTGCTGGAGCATGCCGACGCCGTCGGCCGGGAGGCCGCCCGACGGGCGGCGCACGTCCGGAGGCGACGGTACGCAGCGCTGCCGACCCGACCGCGGAATGCCGCGCCGGAACCCGAGCCGTCCACCGACCCCGTGGCGATCCCCGAGCTGCCCCTCGACGCGCACCCGGCGCTGTTCTTCGCGAGCCACGGGTTCGTGGACTTCTCCGAGGACGTGACGAGCAAGGACATCGTCACCGCTGTGCAGGAGGGCTACGACTGCGTCGAGCTCGTCAAGCGGTACACGACCGCGACGATGGGTCCCGCCCAGGGCAAGCTGGAGGCGATCAACACGGTGGCCCTCGTCGCGGCGGCCACCGGCCACAGCATCGCGGAGATCGGCGTCCCCACCTGGCGGCCGATGTACGCACCGGTGAGCCTGGGAGCCCTGGCCGGGCGGATCCACGAACCCGTCCGGTACTCGCCCATGCAGCCGTGGCACGACCGGCACGGCGCGGTACCGCTCGTGGCCGGACAGTGGATCCGACCCGACCACTACGGGGACCCCGCCGGCGAGGTCCGGGCGGTGCGGGGGCGTGTCGGGATCATCGACGTCACTCCGATCGGGAAGCTCGACTTGCGTGGCCCCGACGTTCCGGCGCTGCTCAACCTGCTCTACGTCAACAAGTGGTCGCAGCTCGGCGTCGGGCGGGTGCGCTACGGGGTGATGTGCACCGAGGACGGGGTCGTCCTCGACGACGGCGTGACCGGGCGGCTCGGCGAACACCACTACCTGATGTCCACCACCTCCTCCGGGGCAGGAACCGTGTGGGAGTGGGTGGAGCGGTGGTTGCAGACCGAACACCCCGAATGGCGGGTCCACGTCATCCCGGTCACCGCCGCTTACGCCAGTATCAACATCGCCGGGCCGCGCTCACGCGAGCTCCTCGGCCGGCTCACCGACGGCGTCGACCTCGATCCCGAGGCGTTCGGCTACATGCACGTGCGCACCGGAACCGTCGCCGGCGTCGAGGACTGCGTGCTGTGGCGTATCGGATTCACCGGCGAGCTCAGCTACGAGATCCACGTCCCCGCTGGCTACGGATTGCACGTGTGGGAACGGCTCATCGCAGCGGGCGCCGACCTCGGCGTGGCGCCGTTCGGAGTGGAGGCGCAACGGATCCTGCGATTGGAAAAGGGCCACCTCATCGTCGGCCAGGACACCGACGGCCTCACCCACGGCTACGCCGCAGGGCTGGAGCGGGCGATCAAACTGGACAAGGCGGACTTCGTGGGCAGGCTCGAGCTGGCCTGGCAGGCCGAGCGCGCCGACCACGCCCGTCTGGTCGCGCTGCAGCCGGTGCGCGGCGAGATGGTGCCGGCGGAGGCCAGCCAGATCATCAGCGACGGCGGGCACATCGTCGGGCGAATCACCTCCAGCCGGATGTCCCCGACCCTCGGCCACGCGATCTGCCTCGCGCATCTCGACGCCCACCTCGCCGAGCCAGGCACCCAGGTGACCATCCGGCTACCCGACGGAAGCGATATCCGCGCCGAGGTCACCGCGCACCTCGCGCAGGTCGACCCGGAAGGGAAACGCCAACGTGTCTGATGCACCTCGGCCCGCGTCGCCCGCGGCGCTCGCGCGGAGTCCCATCGCTCCGGACGGCCCCCTGACGCAGCTCGATGGTTGGGAAATAGGCACGCGGCACAGCGGTGCCCCGCTCACCCTCACCGACCTCACTCCGTTGACCAAGATTCTCATCCATGCGCCGGTCGACGGCGCTATGGCGGAGGCGCTCGGAGTCGGCTTCGGACGGGCCGCCCGCATCACAGCCGCTGGCGGGGGCCCTACCCTGATCGTCGGTTCCGGCCCGGGGGGATGGCTTGTCCTCGCCGAGGTGGGATGCCAGACCAGGCTGCGCCGGCGGCTGGAATCGACCGGCGCCGAAACCGGCGAGTTCGTGTCAGTCGTGGATCTCACCCACGGCAGAGCGCTAGTGCGGCTGCGTGGAGCAGCGACCCCCGACCTGCTGGCCAAGGTCTGTGCCATGGACCTTTCCGACCTGGTGACGCCTAACGGGGCGGCCTTCCGCTCGTCGGTGGCTGGTCTGGTCACCGACGTGGTCCGCGACGACACCGGTCCGGCGCGGTCCTACCTGCTGCACTGCGAACGGTCCTCCGGCCAGTACCTGGCCGACTCGCTGCTCGACGCGGGCGCCGAGTTCGGCATCGGCGTCGACCGGTTCACCCAGCCCGGGATCTGAGTAGAGGAAACCTGGGAGAATTGGCTATTGCGGCAGGCCGAGCCGATCAGGAGCACGCTTCGGGTGTGCCGGCGATCCCCGGTCACTCGGCGACGGTGCCGGCCGCTCCGCGCGGGGGGTCGCAGCAGTCGACGCGGCATGGACGGCTCGACGGCCCGCACGACGTCGATGGTCCGCACGCCATGGACGGTGACACTGCGTGGCCGGTGGTGGGCGGATGCGAGAAGCGATCCCCATCAACTGCACGACCCAGGACCGGTACGGCACCGGGACCCAGGACCGGTACGGCACCGGGAGGTGCTCGCCACTCGTACGATGCGGTCATGTCAACGGGCCCGCACCGTCCCAGTGATCCAGCTCATCGCATCCGAAGGCACGGAACTCGTGGGACACGGCGGGCGGAGATCCTGACTGTCAGCCTCACGATGTTTAACGAACAAGGCGTGGCATCGGTGACGACGAACCATATCTGCGAGCGAATGGGAATCAGTCCGGGTAACCTCTATTACTACTTCGGGAGCCGGGAGGATATCGTCCTCGCGTTATTTTCCCGACTGGAGGAGGTGGCGCCGATTTCGCTCGGCCCACTTCGCGAACCCGTCACGCCAGAGGAGTGGGCGAGACCTTTCATCGTCGGCATCAACGCCGTCTGGGAGAATCGGTATCTGTTTTCCAACTTGACGGACCTTACGAGCCGAGATCCCCGGCTCCGCCGCCGAGTTCATGACCTAGCGCTATGGATTATCGATGCCGTCCTGAACATGCTTGAAACGCTCATGCAAGCGGGTGTAATGCGGCCACCTGAGCGACACGACGATCTGAAGCAGTTGGCGAACGCATGGTACATCCTGTACTGGAACTGGCCGGCCTTCATCAGGCTCACGCGCGGCTCCAAGGCGGTGCAGGGCGCCGACATAGCTGAGGGTGCACTACATGGGCACCTGTTGTTCGAGCCGCATCTGGATCCAGAGTTCGCAGCCCAGACGCGAACCATTATCGAAGCTGAGATCGCCAAGAGAGCGGGTCGGCCAGAGGCAACTGGGAGCCAAACGTCAGATCTCAACTGAAGTTCCGATCTTCACGTGGCCGGTTCTCAGGCGACGGGGCGCGCCGCTAGGCGTGCTAGGTCATAGCGTTGACGGAATCTACGCCAACGCCAGCTGTGTCGGAAGGCTTACCCAATCTGGATCGCTCGGATCGCAGCCCAAGGCCGATGCGCGAAGTCCCTTCTACCAGAAAATCCGACGTGATGTCGCGAGATCACGCACTGCTTCGTGCAATGGATGCCTACCGCATCAATACGAGAAACGGTAGGCATCCGCGGCCTCCCTCACTGGCCTGTCACACCCCGGGTCCAAACCCGTCTGGCCGACGTCTCCCGATCAATCGCCCTGAGTGCGCGTGCATTTCCGTGCAGGCCCGCTGCCTTCGGCGCGCTCACCTTGCTCCGGTCAGGTGATGTGGTCACGCGCAGGGTTCGCACGGGGATAGGAACGAAGGAGCTTGAAATATCGGGCGAGCGGTCGGTCGCTCTTGGTGAGCAGGCCGGAGCGGAACCGGATGGTCTTCAGCACCGGGTCGTCGTCCAGTGCAATCGCTGATTCCATCTGGTAAATAGTCTCCAGGAACTTCTCATTTTCCTCGGGCGTGCCGTCCGATGCACGTGTGAATACGGCCATCACGTGCTCGCTCATGTTCGGCCCGATCGGCCGGCCGGCGAACATGCACCCGTACCAGCGGCCGTTGAGGTAGCTGTCCTGAAAGAAGTACGTCGTCCCCCAGATGCCGACCCTGAACTCGATGGCGGATCCATCCCGAAACTTCCCCTTGAAGTCATAGAGGAAGTTGACATCGGTCCATTCGATGTCGTCGGGCTGAGGCTCGCGATCGAAACTGATGCCGTGAAGTGATTTGATGTGTTGAATATCTGCGGTATTGCAGTAGAACACCCAGGCATCGCACGGCCAGGTAGCAATCACCGTCTTCTTGCTGAGGAGTTCGTCCTCGGGGAAGGGAAACTCCGGGATGTCCCAGAGGGGTTCCTCCCCGTTGAAGGCCCAGACAAATCCAAACTTCTCGACAGTGGGGAAACGGAAGAGACGCGCCCGCGGGTGTACGGGGTCGCCACACCCGGTTGCCACACATTTCCCACTTGTATCGTACTGCCAGTGGTGGAACACGCAACGAACGGTATCCCCAACTACGTCGCCCACCGACAAGTCGGCACCCAGATGCGGGCAGTACGCGCTGAGTACTTGTGCGGGTCCGCCGCTCGCTGGACGGAACGCGATAACGCGGCCCCCCATGAGGTCCACACCCTTGATCGCGCCGGGGGCGAGCTCATCCGAGGCACAGATGGGATACCAGCTTTGAGCGTAGTCTTGCTCGCCGTCTACCGGCAGCCGTGCCGACTTCTTTTCGGAATCGGGAAGCACGGTCATCATTGACCTCCTGGCTGCTGTCAAGCGGGGATCGCTTGGTGAAACCATGGTTAGAGTAAGTACTCTAACTGGTAGCGTCAAGATTAGATCCAGTGATCGCCTTACGGGGTCTGGACGCGGAGCGAGACCGCGGAGACGAAGGGGCATCTGAAGACCATGCCGTTTCTCGAGCAGGACCGGCCGCTGCGCGCAGTGCGCCCGCGCAGGGCGGTCCCATGGGCGCCACCGCCCCGCGCGACGGTGGCGCCCACCAAGACGGCGGCACGGCCGGCGGACATGCCAGCCGGGCCACCCCTCGGCAAGCCGATCACGAATGGAAGTGCAGGATGCTGATCCTGACTCGGGAAGAGGTCGAGGCGCTGCTGGATGTGGACGCGCTGATCGACGCCTTGGCGGCGTCGATGCTCGACCTCAGCACCGGGGCAGCGTCGATGCCGGACCGCAATGCCGCCTTGGTGCCCGACCGTGACGGGTTCATGGCCGCGATGCCCGGCTTCGTGCCGTCGGCCGGGGTGCTCATGACCAAGCTGGTGTCGCTGTTCCCGCGCAATGGCGAAACCGGGCTGCCCACCCACCAAGCAGTGATCATCGTCTTCGATCCCGACACCGGCCAGCCCACCGCGCTGCTGGACGGCACCGCGATCACCGCGATCCGCACCGGGGCATCCTCGGCGCTCTCGGCGCGGCTGCTCGCCCGGCCCGACGCGACTGTCCTGGCCGTCCTGGGCACTGGCGTGCAGGCCCGATCTCACGCCCGAGCCATGTGCCGGGTCCGCCCTATCAGGCAGATCCGCATCGCCGGGCGGGACCCGGCCAAGGTAGCCGCGCTGGCCACCGAGCTGGCCGGTGAACTGCTCGATATACCGGCTCTCGAGGTGGTCGCGACGTCCTCCTACGCCGAGGCACTGCGCGGCGCTGACATCGTCGCGGCAGCCACCCATTCAGACGAACCAGTGGTGCGCCGGGACTGGCTGTCCCCGGGTGTCCACGTCACTTCCGTGGGCTACAACCAGGTTGGTCGGGAAGTCGACGACGCGACCGTCGCCGACGCACTGGTATGCGTGGAGTCCCGGCAGGCCGCGCTGGCCCCGTTCCCCGCCGGCAGCAACGACCTGCTCGAACCGATCCGGGACGGCATCATCACCGCCAGCCATGTGCACGCCGAACTCGGCGAACTCCTCGCCGGCACCCGTCCCGGACGTAGCTCCGCCGAGCAGATCACCCTCTACAAATCAGTCGGCGTCGCGGTCCAGGACGCCGCCGCCGCCGGCCTGGTGATCACTGCCGCACGCGATCGCGCTATCGGTGCTCACCTCACGCTGTAAGGGGGACACCGACCGCTCCACTGACGACAGCGGGAGCCGCCTGATAGGCCACCCGGATGGTGGTTTGCGCGGCCTCCGGCGTCGCACACCCTCCGGGCTCTATAGGTCGACCAGCGGGCGCCCGCAGGCGTCGTGGCTGCCCCAGAAGCCGTGTGACTCGGTGCCCCAGCGGAGGTAGGGCAATCCCTTGATGTCACCCGCGATGACCCTCCAACCGGGGTAGGCGCGGAACTCGAGCTCGTCCTCGTAGGCGACTGTGGAGAGCCATTCGTGGACGTCGGAGTCCCCCAGCTTCCTCGTTCGGCTTCAGCTGGGCCCTCGCCGGACCTCTGGCACGTAGTCGGGGTACCGCGCTTCGAGAGCTGGCGGGAAGGCTGCCGAGCTCGAGTTCGCCCAGATTCGTGCGGTCGTCAAGGCAGGCGTGGCAGCGGGTGGTCCAGCCTGCGCGGCAGGTCCGCATCAGCCCGCACCAGGTGCACTGCCAGATCTGTGCGCGGGTGCGACCGGGCTGGTCCTCGACGAGCGTCATCTGGTCTGCGAGACCTTCCGCGCAGGCGTCGCAGTGGTTCATCCACGCTACTGCGCGGACGCCACCGCTCTTGCCGAGAGGGATGTCGAGCGTTTCCCAACAATTCGCGCAGATCTTCGAGAGACTCTCGTCCATGGTCATCTCAGGGGCGCGGGATGAGCAGATTCGGAGTCAGCCCTACTCCATCCTCCGTAACGCAGTCCTTAAGGGTGCATCGACTGCGTCACTCGATGGAGTGGACCGGGTCGCTCTCCTCCTCAACGACCGCTCCCGCCTTTCCGAACATCTCGGCGATGTCGGGCTCGAACCAGTAGACGGCGGGCTTTTGCCTGCCCTCCGGATAGTCGTACTGCCACGGCCACGCCCTGCCCATCTGCTCGCTCAGCACCGAGGGCTGGGACAGGAGGCTGGTCAGATTCTTGAGCGTCATGGCGGCTCCGGAGAGCTCCACCAGTTCGTCGGCGCGGTACCGGTGGCCAGGACGCTGGATGAGGACCCCGAAAAGTCGTCGCCTGCGGTCGTCGAGCTGCTGCCAGAGGGCTATGGCCAGCTCGTGGTCGGTCACTCGCCATTCGGCATTCGCCCTGCCTTGAAGCCACCGCTCGGCGAGATCGTGGAATCTGGCCGCTCGATCAGCCGGGACGGCGACGGTGACATCGACAGTGTCCGGGCGACTGTCCGGCGGTAGAGCCGCCTTGCCCGCTGCCCAGACGACTCGGTCCAGCACACCCAGGTCGAGGTCGAGTGCGGTGGCGACTGCCGCAAGGAGACCGCGGATCTCCTGGTCGGTGCCGCTTCCGACGAACGCGCGGATACGACGATCGACGGCAACGGCTGGCGCGCCTGCGAGCATGGCGATGTAGTCAGCGGTCTTCTCGCCGACCCCTTTGACTTTCAGCAGTTTGCCGCGGCTGTCCGGAAGCCGGCACCAGTTCCGAAGCTCGTCGACGGTCTGGACACCCTCGGTTGCGAGGAGATTGGCGAGGCGGAGGGCCCGGGCAGGCTTCTCGGCATCCTTCCAGTCGAGGACCTCGTGGAGCCCTTCAGCTGCGACGCGAACCAGAAAGAGATCCACGGTGTCGGCTTCCGGCCAGGCGGCCAGGAGGCGTTGGACACGCGGCCTCACCACCGAATTGAAGCCGATGGCGGCTTGCAGCGCGGCGTCGGCGATGAGCGCGCCAATGTGGTCGTAGCGCGCTTGGCCAGCCGCGGCGCCGGGGAAGTCCGGGTAGCCCGGGAGCTGCCTGACCTTGGCAGCCAGAGCCTCTGCCCGCTTGCGATGGAAGAGATCCACTGGGCTGCGCCTCCTGGTTCGCTGCTCTCACT
Source organism: Pseudonocardia sp. T1-2H (assembly GCF_038039215.1). Classification (NCBI taxonomy): domain Bacteria; kingdom Bacillati; phylum Actinomycetota; class Actinomycetes; order Pseudonocardiales; family Pseudonocardiaceae; genus Pseudonocardia; species Pseudonocardia sp. T1-2H. The sequence goes on along the minus strand of NZ_JBBPCL010000001.1, from coordinate 5,055,761 downwards.
TAGGAGACGTCGCTGCGCCTCCTGAGGTTGGCGGCTGAGCGGAGTAATGGGCGCTCCCCACGGCCTGCGGGCCGTAACGGGCCGCCAGCGTGGAACCACATGTGGCACGAACACGGGTTCACGGATGTGCTCAAAGGCCATGAGAGGGCACTCCGCAGCGACCGTAGATGCAGGTAGAAGCGCGTGAGCACCCCGACCCGCTGCCTTCCAAACTAGCTACGTGGGTTCGATTCCCGTCGCCCGCTCCACGTTTGACCAGCGGAAACGCTGGGTTCATGATCGCAACTTGCGACAGCATGGAACGAACGAGGTTTACTCCCGTTCCATGGCAGGGTGACCGGGCACCAGGACGAAGCGCGGGACGGGCAGCATCGAGAAGCTCCCGAGCGGTGCGCTGCGGGTCCGCGTCTACGCCGGCCTCGATCCGCTGACGAAGCGCCGGCACGAGCTGATCGTGATCGTCCAGCCGGGGCCTAACGCCGCGCGCGAGGCGGAGGCGGCCCGCGTCCGGTTCGTGAACCAGATCAACGAGCGCCGGAACCCGAGGACCAACGCGACGCTCGACCAGCTGCTGGAGCGCTACCTGAGCCAGTTCCAGGGCTCTGAGAACACGTTGCAGCTCTACCAGACGCACGTGAAGAACCACATCAGGCCGTTACTGGGCCAGGTGAAGATCGGCCGCCTCGACGCCGAGGTCCTGGACTCCTTCTACGCCGAGCTCCGGCGCTGCCGGAAGCACTGCGCTCGCAAACGTGGCCTGATCGACCATCGGACCGATCGGGAGCACGAGTGCGACGAGCGCTGCCGACCACACCGCTGCAAGCCCCTCGCGGCCACGACGATCCGTCACATCCACTTCATCCTGTCCGGCGCCTTCAAGAAAGCGATCCGCTGGGGCTGGATCAAGGAGAGCCCGACGACGTGGGCCGAGCCGCCGCCCGCGCCGCGTCCGAACGACGACTCTCAAGACGTACTCGGCGTGGGTCTCCGAGGCTGACCAGCGAGCCGCTACAGCCCTGAGCGCCGGGATGCCGCGACGGCCGGCTCCACGCGTGCAGCACCAATGAGCCTTTGCCAACCTGGCGGACGGGCAGGTCAGTCCGACCTGCCCGACGCTCCGCCCCGTGCCGACGAGCGTCGCGGCGGACAACCGGCCCCGGTGCGGCACCCGCCCGGTCGCCGACAGGCAGGCGGTGACCAGCCACAGCGCGACGAGCGCCACACCCGTCCACTGCTCGGCGTCGGCGAATCTCATTCGTCCTCCGTCGGAACATGCTCGAGTCGGAGCGCCAGGGTGGGGCAGGTGGCGACGGCGGTGCGGGCGAGGGGGAGGGCCTCGCCCCTGAGCGGGCCACTGGTCCGGCTGCGATCGAGGACCGGGTAGCCCCACTCGTCGAGGACGACGTGCTGGGGCAGTAGGTCCGCGCACAGGCCGTGTCCGGCGCAACTGATCGGGTCCACGCACAGGCGCAGCTCGCGGGCGCGTCGTCCGTGCCTCATCGAGCCGCCCGCTGCGGCGGAAGGGTCGGGACGCCCGGTCGGGGCAGGGGGAGGACGGGTGCGCCTGCGTCGGCGGGGCAGGGCCGACCCGTCAGGTGCCGGTCCAGGTCGCGGGCGAAGACGCGCAGCGCGCTGTGGGCGAGGCGGGCCGCACCGTCGGGGTGGTTACAGGCCCCCCCGGCCGGTGACGATGTCGAGGCGGCGGATCAACCGGGCGTGCGCGGTTGAGCAGCGCCTGGACCGGTTCGGTCGGGCCGCCGGCGAGGTCGAGGACGGCCCGGACGGGGGTTCCTGCGGCGACCTCGACGACGCCGGGCCGGCGCACTGCGCCACCGATGGTGACGAGGAGGGTGCCGGGCAGCTCAGGGCTGCCGATCGCACGGAACCAGTCGGCCCCGTGCCGGGCGATCAGGGCGAGGTGGGCGAGGGTCTCGACGTTGTCAACGAGCGTCGGCGCCCTGCCCACGCCCCGCTCGGCGGCCCTGGGCAGGGTCGAGGTGGGCAGGGCGGGCCCGCCGGACAGGTACTGCACCAGGGCGGACGCCTCGCTGGCTATGTAGCGGGCGGGCACCTCCACGACTCGGACCGGGACCGGGTCGTGTCGGGCGGTGACCTGCTCGCGCAGCGTCCCGACGTTCGCAGACCCGGCGTGCACGCACAGGTACGCCGTGCCTGCTCCGGTTGCCCGGACAGCGAGGGCGATGCCGTCGAGGACCAGGTGCGGGGCGCAGTGCAGCAGGGCGGCGTCCTTGTGTGACGCGGGCTCACCCTCGCACCCGTTGGCGACCACGACGGCGTGGCGCCGACCGGGCCGACCGGGCCGACGGCCTGCCGCCACGACGGCGCGCAGCTTGGTCGCGGTCGGGAAGCCGGCGCCGCCGCGTCCGCGCAGCCCGGCCGCGTCGACCTCGGCGATGAGGTCGTCCGCGTCGACCCGGGGGACCGGACCGTGCCGGCGCAGGTGAGCGGCCAGGTCGTCCGGACGCCGGTCGGCGTACCAGGCGGTGAGCAGCCGCACGGGCGGCTGCGCGGGCAGGCCCAGCGGATCCGTGATCGCGGCGGGGTCGACGGCGGTCGCGGCACGTGCGCCGGTCACGGGGTCGACCCCGCGGTCGCCGAAGCCCAGACCCGGGCCCGCCACACCAGCCCCGCCACGACGGTGGCGACACAGCCCAGGGTCACCGCCAGGACCCAGCCGGTGGCGGAGTCGGCGCCGCCGATGCCCAGGCCGTGGACCACGGTGAGGGGCCAGCAGGCGTAGGCGGCGAGGTGCACGGCGCGCCAGGTTCGCAGCCCGAGGCGGGCCCGGAGCAGGCTCGTCACGACCACCGCGGCGAGCAGGTCCAGGGCGAGGGCGCCGAGCCCGAGCCAGAAGGGCTCGTAAGCGGCGGCGAACGGGACGACGAGGTCGGCCCAGCGGATGTCCACGTAGCCGTCGAGGACCGCGGTGAGGACGTGGGCGGCCACGAAGGCGACGGCCAACAGGGAGAGGTTGCGGTGCAGCCGGGCCAGGACGAACCGTGGCCAGCGGACGGTCCCGGCCCGGGCGGTCCCCGCGATGCCCAGCAGCAGGGTCCCGGTGAGCAGGATCGACGCGACGAGGCCGGCGCCGCGGCTGGCGTACCAGGTCCACATCAGGATCCGTCTTCCTCGGCGGGCCAACCGGCGACCGAACGGACCGCGCCGTCCGTATCGACGAGCCGGGCGGGGAGACGCTCGGCCGCCAGCCGGCCGGGGGCACCCACACCGAGCACGAGCGAGGCCGTGGCCGCGGTGTTGGCATCCAGGCAGGAGACAGCGGCCACGCTGATCGTCCGCCACGGGCCGGCGGCCGACAGCCCGGTGCGCGGGTCCACGACGTGGTGGCACTCCAGCGGGCCGCGCCGCCAGCGGCGCCGGGCGGTTCCCGAGGTGGCGAGATCCTCGACGTCGTCGGCGCGCGCGACCGCGCCGTCGAGCTGCGCCGTGACCTGCGACTTCTGTGCACTGCCACCCCCGGCGACCGCTCGAGCCGGCGGCGTGTCGCGCAGGTCGTCGTGGTCGGTGAGCGCGTCGAGCGCGGGACCCGGGGCCACACCGGTCGGCGCGGCGGGGGGATCGGCTCGAGTCCCCGCCGCGCCGGATGATCGAGGAACAGGCGCACGACGGCGTCAGGAGCGGGCCACGTCCACCATGCACACGGTGCAGCCGGGCGCCCACGGCGCCGCTCGCCTCGGACGAGGCGTAGCGACGTCGATCCCGGCGGCGGCGCGCTCGCCGGGGGGTGGCGGTCCGCCGGCGAGCGCGCGGCAGAGGCCGGGGCGCTTCCCAGCGCGGACCGCCGAGGTCAGGCGACCTCGGCCTTCAGCAGGTCACCGATGCAGGAGTCGATCTGCTCGCGCTCCGAGGGAGTGAGACAGAACATCGCGAAGTGCGCCCACAGACTGTCGACGACGCGGAACTCGCTATTCGCGATGAGCCCCTGCTCGGCCTCGCAGTCCTCCGGCGGGAAGAACATGTCGTGGGAGAAGGCCACGACGAAGGTCTTCGCGCTGATTCGGCCCAGCGCGGCCTCGAGGTCGCCCCCGGTGTGCCGGCTGACGTCGCCGTGGCGCCACTTCCACCCCATCCAGATCAGGTTGTTCGGGTCCATCGGCAGGAAGTAGGCCTCCCAGAACCTGTGCACGAAGTCGTCGAGTGAGGTGAACCCGACCCCGCGCCAGGCCTCGGCCTTGTAGAACTCCTGGCACAGCCCCATCACGGACCAGAGCTGCGCATGGCGGCGGAGCCCGACGTGGACGTCGGCCTGGTCCCGGTAGAAGCCGCCGGCCCAGGCGGGGTCGGACTTCAGGGCGTCCTCATGGGCCCGCACGAAGAGGTAGTCGTGCGGCGTCGTCTTGGCGGTGCCGGCAAACGGGAGTGCGCGCTTGACCATGCCCGGATGGCACACCGCCCACTCGTAGGTCTGCTCGGCGCCCATCGACCAGCCGAGCACCAGCTCCAGGCGCTCGATCCCGAAGTGCTCGGAGATCAGCCGGTGCTGCGCCCGCACGTCGTCGCCGATCGTGACGTTCGGGAACGCGCCACCGTTGAAGGGTGGGGGCGTGTTGCTCGGCGAGGACGAGAACCCATTGGCGAACTGGCCGGGAAGGACGATGAAGTACTTCCCCGGGTTGAGCGGGCGGTCCTCGCCGATGAAGATCTCCATGGCCTTCGGCGTGCCTGACCACATGTGCGGGAACAGGATCGCGTTGTCCCGGGCCTCGTTCAGGGTCCCGTGCGTCTTGTACGTGAGCTTCGCGTCGGGAAGCGTGATGCCGCTCTCCAGCTCGAAGTTCCCGAGCTCGAAGGTCTCGTGCGGTCCGTGCAGTTCTTCCGAGTAGTAGCCCATCACGGCTCTTCTTCCTTGCAGCGTGCTCCGGCACGGCGCCGGAACCCCGCAGCGTCCCGCTCCCCGGTCCCCGCGACTACCGCCAGAAGGGTTGGGACCGGTTCATGCGGGTCGCAGGAGCGGACCGCCAGGACGCGGCGTACTTCTCCCGGTGCTGACGTCGTACTCGGAGCGCAGCTCCAACCCCGGTCGCCCGAAGGTTCTCGTCGCCCGTGGCCCGTCGGAGGCGTTTCGGAGGCTCTGGCCGATGTCGTAGCGGACCAGGGGCCAGGTCTTCTCCGCCACCGCCGGCCCTATGTGGGTTCGACCGTGTAAGGCAGCGTCTGAACGGTGATCTTGCCGTCGGCGAAGACGAAGGTGTCCACGCCGTCGAGGGCTTTGGTCTTCTCCGACGCCGCGCCCCACTCGATGAAGAGCACGTCGTTCCGGAAGATGTGCGTCGGGACGGCCCACTCCGCATCAGACCGGGACCGACGTCTGGACGCGGGCCAGGTCCTCGACGACATCGCGGGCCACCGGATCGTCTTCGCGGCTCAGCAAGCTGGGGAGCTGGACAGTACCTGTCTCGGCGCACAACTCGGGACCAAGATCGCGGCCGGCTGATCATCCCGGCCGCCGCGGTCGACGCGATGGCGGCCGCCGCTGCCTTCACCGCCGAGGGCTGCGTGGCCGGGTCGGTGGGTGAACTCAACGACGGTGCGTACCGCGCCGGGCCGGAGGGCGTCGGGCAACGCTCTTCTTCGTGGGGGCGGGTGTGCCCGGTGCCGGGGTCCCGTCCCGGCGGGGGGTGCGTGAGCTGTTGACCGTGCGCCCGCGGACGATCCCGATGAACTCTTCCATCAGCTCGGTGTTCTCCGCGTCCGGCCAGGCGAGACCGACGCCCGATCCGGGCGCGTCGGCCAGCGGTCGGTAGGTGAGGTCCCGGCGGTGGTGGAGGCGGGCCAGCGACTGGGGGACGACCAGCAGGCCGACGCCCGCGGCGACGAGCTCGATCGCCTCGGCCGTCGTCGCGGGGGCGAACGCCGCTGCCTTCCCCGGCCGGTCACCGGGCCAGGCGAGTGTGTCGTCCTGCGGGCGGAGGACGATCTCGTCGGCCAGGTCCGCGACCGTGGTCTCCTCGGTCGCGGTGACGACGTGTTCCTTCGGGACGACGGCCACGGTGGTCTCGGTGTAGAGCGGGAACGTGTGGAGCCCGGTCCGGTCGATCGGCAGCCGGACCACGGCGGCGTCCACCGCGCCGGTCCGGATCAGCTCCACCGCCTCGTCCGTGGTCGCCGTGACCAGCTCCAGGGGGACGTGGGGACGGCGCTCGGCCCAGATCCGCACCCACTTGTCCGGCGTGACGCCTGGGACGTAGCCGAGCCGGAAGACTGCGGTGTCGCTCGGCTCGGTCACCGGCCCAGGCTATCGGCTGGCCCGGCCCCGATATCCTGGGCATATGACGCGGCAGAGGTCGACCCAGACGATGAAGCCCGCGACGGCGGCGAAGAAGCTCGGCGTGCACCTCGACGCGACGCCCGACGAGTTCCGGGCCGGGGTGGTCTCGCGCGACGAGCTCGACGCCCTGCAGGCCGATCCGCCCGAGTGGTTGCGCGAGCTGCGACGCAACGGCCCGCATCCCCGCCAGGTCGTCGCGGACCGACTGGGAGTGTCGATCTCTGGGCTGGCCCGTGCCGAGATCACCGAGCCGCTGACCACCGCCCAGATCGCGGCGTTGAAGGAGGAGCAGCCGGAGTGGCTGCGCCGCGAGCGCAACACCCGGGCCGAGGCTCAGCGCGCGGAGGCCCGACTGCGGGCCCAGCGGTCCGGGAGGCGTCGCGACGATCCGGTCGGGGGATGAGCGGGGTCCTGTCGGCGCGTGGCGGTGGCGGCGGTGCCGTTGACACCGGCGTCGGCGACATCGATTGGCTCCGGCGAGATGTACTACCTGCTGGCCGGGGCCGTGATCCTGATCGGAACTGGCGCAGTGACTGCCGGTGTCATCCGACGAAACCGCCGGAACACCTGAGGACACCCGCTCCATGCGTCGCAGCATCAACAGCGGCCGCCCCCGCCTGCCGGATCGGACGGGACTGTAAGAAGATCCGTGAACTCCTGATTATGTGAAGCAGCACCGATGACTGACATAACGGTCGAAGACTCGGCCACTGTGGATGCCTCTGACGTTGCGGACGAGAACCCCGGCGAGAGCGGGTTAGACGCGGTCGATGAGCTTCTAGCTCTCCCCGGCGGCATCCACATCGGAAGGTAGGGGACTCGTCGGCGACATCACGGCGAGGCGGAGCGTGAAGCGGCCGGAAACGGGTAACCCGTCTACAAGAGGCTGAGCCACCCGCGAGGGGAGCTAGCCATCATCCGCTCCGGACCTGGGCGGAAGCACGCGCGGCGCATCCTCGGCCGCAACTTCCACCGACAAGGAGCCTTTCCACGATGACCCTATCGCCCCGCGGGAAATCGACCGGTGCCAGCTCGTCCGCCATCGCGGACATCGAGTTCAGATCACCCCCGCGACGCGGAACAGCTCGTTGGCGTAGTCCGCGATCGGCTGGCCACGACGCCGCCACGCGAGGCGCTCACCCGCCGACTCCACCCCTGCGCGGGCCTGAAACCGCTACGCCGGAAGGCGGCGGGTCGGCGAAGCCGTTGCACGGGGACGCGCAGCCTCGTGGCCGGGCCTCGTTGGTGTATGCGTTCACCGCGATCCCGATGCTCGCCCTCGTCCTGGCCGTTCCGATGGCCTGGGGATGGGGTCTCACTTGGCTCGACGTGGGGCTCGCGGCCGGCTTCTACCTACTGTCGTGTCTCGGGGTGACCGTCGGGTTCCACCGCTACTTCACGCATCGCGCGTTCAAGGCCAACCGCGGCTTGCGCAACGGCCTGGCGATCGCCGGCAGCATGGCGATGCAGGGCGACGTGATCACCTGGGTCGCCGACCACCGTCGTCACCACGCCTTCGCCGACAAGGAAGGCGATCCCCACTCTCCGTGGCTCCACGGCACCACTCCCGCCGGCCTGGCCAGAGGCTTCTTCCACGCCCACCTCGGCTGGCTGTTCGACCGCAACACCACCAACGCCGACCGGTTCGCCCCGGACCTGCTCGTCGACCGCGACCTCACCCGCATCAGCCGCCAGTTTCCGCTGTGGACCGCGGTCACGTTGCTCGCCCCCGCGCTGATCGGCGGCGTGGCCACCCTGTCGTGGTGGGGCGCGCTGACCGCGTTCTTCTGGGCCGGGCTGGTCCGCGTCGCGGTACTGCACCACGTCACATGGTCGATCAACTCGATCTGCCACATGATCGGGAACCGGCCCTGGGCCGCCCCGGTAAGGCGACGAACGTGTGGCCTCTGGCGATCCTGTCGATGGGCGAGTCCTGGCACAACCTGCACCACGCCGACCCGACCTGCGCCCGCCACGGCGTCGAACCCGGCCAGGTCGACATCTCCGCCCGCGTCATCTGGGTGTTCGAGAAGCTCGGCTGGGCCCACCACGTCCGCTGGCCCACCACCGCTCGCCTCGCCCGCCTCGCTGCGCGCGGTTGACCGCCCCCGGCCGACGGTCGGGCTCCGGAGGCACATAAGCCTTGTCGAGCGTTCTCCCACGCCCGAGGCACGTTCATGACGATGCTCGCGAACCTGGCTCTCCGCAGGTTGAACCCGCAGCCGATCAAGACACGACCGTCGCTGACCGCGCATCAGGAGCAACCGGCTCGGTCAGCGTGAGCCGGACGCGACAGGACCTGGTGGCGAAATGAGAAGGAGTCATACATGAGCAGGGGCTGTGGGGGCAGCCAGTGCCCTACTACTCGACCCGCATCCGTCGGGGCTCCCGAGCTTCTCGGTCGGAGGTCGCGGGTGCTGCCTACCCATCCCCCCTGGTGGCGGTCGTCGGCGTGGCCGCGGCGATGCGCTCTGGCGACGGGTGCGCTGACCACGCCTTGATGCACACCACCTCCGGTTCGCCGGATCCTCTCCTCATTCATGATCACAGGAAGCAGTCGATGACCGCCGAAGCCGCGGGTAGCCCCGCCCGAACCACCACCTTCCCGTTCGAACAGGTCGTGGTGATCTTCAATCCGCACAGCACGGGATCCGCACCCGAGCTCGCCGAACAGCTGCGGAACGATCTCGAACGACGACTGCCGCGGACACCGGTGCACCTGAGTCCCACCGAGCACGCCGGGCACGCTCGAGACCTGGCCGGGAACGCGGCCCCGACCCCGCGCACCCTGATCGTCTCGGTGAGCGGGGACGGCGGCTACAACGAGGTCGTCGACGGGGTCATGCAGGCCGGTGACACCGGCACGGTCTGCGCGGTCATGGCCGCAGGCAACGCCAACGACCATCGCCGGACCACCGGCGAGGAGCCTCTCGCCGACGCCATCGTCGCGGGCGAGGTCCGCCACCTCGACCTGCTGCGCCTCACCATCGGCCACGGGCCCGACGCCGTCGTCCGTTACGCGCATTCCTACATCGGGATGGGGCTGACCCCGATCGTCGCCGTCGACCTCGAGAAGGGCGGCAAGGGCTCGCTGCGGGAGATGGTGTCGGTGGTGCGAACATTCGCGCGGTTCCGCCCGTTCACCGTCACGCTGGAGGACGGGACGCGACGCGATTTCGACAGCCTGCTCTTCGCGAACATCGCGCAGATGGCCAAGTACGCGACACTGAGCGAGACCGACCAGCCTGACGACGGCCGGTTCGAGGTGATCGCCCTCCCCCACACCTCCAAGTGGAAGGTCCTCGGCGTCGCGATCAGAGCGGCGACCCGCGGCCTCGGCCCGCAACCCACAGCCACCCGCTACAGCTTCGTCACCCACAAGCCGACTCCCCTGCAGCTCGACGGAGAAGTCCTCCCCCTGCAGGCGAACACCCCGGTACACGTCGAGATCGCGCCGGGCGCCCTGGCGACGCTCGGCTGACATCGCAGCGCCAACCGAGCCCGCCACTCGACTCCACTCCACTTCTTGTAGGTGACCATGTCCGTATCGGCAGTCCCATCGTCCTCATGCCAGCCAGTCCTCGACCTGCTCGCCGACACCCCCGTCCTGCTCGTCGCAGGCGCCCGGGACACCGTCATCCCGGTCGCCCACACCGAAGCCGCCCACGAGCAGCTGCCCGGCAGCCGTCTCGAGATCTTCGACCGAGCCGGGCACTTCCCCCACTCCGAACAGCCCGATCGCTTTGCCGACGTTTTCACGGATTTCCTCGCCACCACCGTCCCACGGCGAGCCGACCGCACCGCGCTGCGCCGACAACTCCTCGCCTGGAGCAGGAACGGCTCCGGCAAGTGAAGGACGCTGCAGAAGCGAACGGGCAGGCATCGACGCCGGCACCCGGCTGGACGGCTGCACACAGGGTTCGTGCCGCCGCTCCCGTGAGGCGCTCCGGCAATGGTCGAGATCCCGACGACGTCCGTGTCCTCATACCCCGGATACTGCGCGTCAGCGGCGCGATCGGCTGGCGGTTGCTGGTGGTCGCGGCAGCCCTGTATGTCATCGGGCAGGTCGTGGCTTACCTGGCCGCGATCGTCGTGCCGGTCGCGATCGCGCTGCTCCTCGCCGCGCTCCTGTCCCCCGCCGTCCGCATGCTCCAGGCGCGACGCGTCCCCCGCGGAGTCGCCACCGCGCTGGTGGTGATCACCGGACTCGCCGCGCTCGGCGGGGTCCTGACCTTCGTCGTCATCACCTTCGTACGAGGCGTCCCCGCCCTCGGAGCCCAGCTCACCACGAGCGTCGACGCCGTTGTGAACTGGCTGACGAGCGGCCCGTTGAAGATCAGCCAGGCGCAGCTCGCCGGCGTCCAGCAGGAAGTACTCGACACGCTCAGCGCGAACCAGGCCTCCATCACCGCTGGCGCGCTGACCACCGCGGCCACCATCGGCGAGGTCCTCACCGAGATCCTGCTGGTGGTATTCACCCTCATCTTCTTCCTCCACGGCGGAGCAGGGATCTGGCAGTTCCTGCTCGGCGCCGTCCCCCAGGACGTCCGCACCCGGGTCGACGTCGCCGGGCGCCGCGGAGTGGCCGCCCTGGTCAGCTACGTCCGCGCCACCGCCGTCGTGGCCGTCGTCGACGCGATCGCGATCGGTATCGGGCTCGCCATCCTCGGTGTTCCCCTTGCCGTCCCGCTCGCCGCCCTTGTGTTCCTCGGCGCGTTCATCCCGATCATCGGGGCGGTCGTCGCGGGCGGTGTCGCGGTGCTCGTCGCGCTCGTCGCGCAGGGCCCGGTCTCGGCGCTGATCGTGCTCGCGATCATCATCGGGATCATGCAGCTGGAAAGCCATGTCCTGCAGCCCCTCCTACTCGGACGCGCCGTCAAGCTGCACCCGCTCGCCGTCATCCTCGCCATCGCCACCGGGCTGCTCGTCGGAGGCGTCGCCGGAGCGCTTCTCGCGGTCCCGCTGCTGGCCGTGCTCAACTCCGGCATCCGCTCCCTGCGCAGCGAGGCCGACGAGCACACCGACCCGCGCGACGTGCACACCAGCGAACCCGAACAGAGCGGACCCGACGAACCCGGACTCGACCGCCAACCCGAACTCGACCTGGACCCCGCGCAGGAGCCGGACCGGCACGGCTGAGGGCCGGGAGTCCGAACAGGCCGGGGTGCTGGCCCGCCGGCACGACGGCACCCCTGTGGCGAGTCGTCCCACGCTCGGTCGGTGTCGCGCAGCTCGTGACGGCCGTCCGTGTTCTCCGGCTCGGCGTCGGCAGCCCGGCGCCGACGACGAGCCCAGGCTCAACGCCCGCAGGGCGGTACCGACGCATACCGGTCAGCCCGATCGGCTGCTGTTCGAACGCCCGGACCAGCCCGGGGCGGTGAGCTCGGCCGTGCCCCGGGGACGCCGAGGCGGCCCGGCCGGAGCCCCCGGCTGCGGCCCTCAGTCGACCGGCCGCGATCGCTAGCCTGCTGTGCGCGGCGTTGGTTCGGCGGCTGCGCTGCAGTCGCCCAGCAGTTTCAAGCGGGGCGCCGGTATTGCCCATCGCGTGGCTGCCAGCCCGAGTTCAAGGACGCGAAGTACGTCGAGCAGTGCCCAGCACTGATCTTCAGGGGGCAGCCGGAGTCCAGGTAGAGCACCCAGTTGGGTCCGCAGGTGTCCAAACGTGCCACTGCGTCAACCATTGGCGTTTTGACGACATGGAGCGCCCGGCTCAATGTTCTGACGAGTTCCGCCGTCTGTCCGCACGAGCTTTCGGGCGCCACATGGGGACCTGATACTTGGACGTCGAGCTGCACTCGGGCCTCCTTCGTCAGAGTGCAGCGCCAGCTATCGCGGGGTTCAGGGCGGTTAGTCAGCACTGTGCGGGACACCCAGCGGAGAGGGCAAGGTGCCGTAGCACTATATGACTATGTCGCTACCCCTGAGGCGAGTGTTTCACTCGAACTGGAACAACACCTGGACAGCGCAATTTTCGCATTCCGCTGCGTTTTCCGTTACAGCGCGTCAGGGGATGCCTGCTCGGTAGGGCCATCAGGGTGTTGGCGCGACGGCGCAGCAGCTTTGGACCACTCCAGCCTCAGGCCGTTCGATTGCTGACTGTTCGACCCTGGCTGCGCCTCGGCGTCGGCCACCGCGGCACGGATCATTGCCAGAATCGCGTCCCGCATGGGAGGGGACAGCCGTTCCGTTCCGGCGGGCAGGAGTCGTGCGAACTCGCTGCCCTGGATGCGGGTGTCCAACCCGAGGCCTCCCGCCGCCGCAAGGACGACGGTCGTCACGTCGACCTCCAACACCTGCGCGATGACGACGAGCGATGCGGGATCCGGGAACTTCTTCTGCTGTAGCCCGGAGCCCAGCTGTTGCCATCGTCCGCGACTCAGTGCCCGGTCCGAGCGTCGCTCCAGATCGCTGTAGGACCATCCACGATCGTCCATGCGTGAGCGGATGAGTTGGTGAAGGGTCAGTGACGGTTCGCCGGTCGTGGTCGGGTCTGTCACCGATCAGCCTCGCTCGTCCTGTCGCGATAAGTGCCGGACACCCGCGCCGGCGTGCAGTGTCACACCCTGACGTGGGCGTTGTGGCCTTCGTGCGTCCTGCCGGGGCGCAACTGCGGCTTGCCATATCGTACCGCTGCACTTGACACGGGGTTCGACAACCGGGAGTCTGTGACATGTCAAGCCGCAGTTGACAGACGGACGACTGAACACACATAAGGCAGTGCCGGACGCTACAGGCCACAACGTCCTGTTACTGACCACCAAATAGCCTATCCGTACGCCTTGCTCGTCTGAACCTCTGCGCCGTCGAGCCGAACGAGGGCGACTCCGCTCGCTCGCACGTCACGTGCTCCCGCTCAGACCCCACCACCCGGACCTCGGGCGCCACACACACGCACCGCCACCGCTGGTTCAAGCGCGCCGCAGTCCGCTCCGGTCGTCCGACCATGCCCGTTGGCGTCGTCCTGAACCCACTCATTCATCGAAAGCGGCGCCACGCCTGGGTCGTCACCATCGCTCAGGCTAGGGGTAACCGGAAATGACTCGTTTCACCGTCACGCACGATTCGAAACGTCGGTGTGTCGGCGCCGCGCTCGCGGGCGCCGTCGCCTTGTTGTCGGCAACGCTCATGGTGGTGTTCGCGGGTACTGCGCAGGCGGCGACAACGAGGGTTCCGCTGGGCACGGCGGACAGCTTCGCTGTGCTGGCCGGCTCGGAGGTGACCAACACCGGGCCGTCGGATGTCACCGGTGATCTGGGGGTCCACCCGGGCACCGCGATCACCGGCTTCCCGCCGGGGACTGTCAACGGGACCCAGCACTCCGCCGATGCCGTCGCGGCCCAGGCCAAGTCCGATCTGGTCGCGGCGTACAACAACGCGGCCGGCCGGCCGGCGACCGAACTGGCCGCGGTAGAACTCGGCGGCAGGACCCTGACCGACGGGGTCTACCACAACGGCACTCTCGGCCTGACCGGAACACTCACCCTGGACGGCCAGGGCATCCCCGGCGCCGTATGGATCTTCCAGGCCGACTCGACGCTGATCACCGCCTCCAACAGCAGGGTTTCGCTGACCAACGGCGCCAACGCCTGCAACGTGTTCTGGCAGGTCGGCAGCTCCGCAACCCTGGGCACCGGCACCGACTTCGTCGGAACCGTCATGGCACTGGCCTCGATCACCGTGCAGACCGGTGCGTCGGTACAGGGGCGCGTGCTGGCCCGCAACGGCGCAGTCACCCTGGACAACAACGTCATCGGGTCAGCCGGCTGCCCGGGAGCTGGAACCCCGCCGACCACCACCACGACGCCGACCACGACGACGACCGAGCCGACCACGACGACCACCGAGCCGACCACCACGACCACCGAGCCGACCACCACGACCACCGAGCCGACCACCACGACCACCGAGCCCACCACCACGACCACCGAGCCCACCACGACGACCACGACGACCGAGCCGACCACCACGACGACCACGACCACCGAGCCGACCACAACGACGACCAAGCAGCCGCCGGTCACGACGACGGCGACCAGGCGGCCCGGTGGACCGGGTGGGCCAGGTGGACCGGGTGGACCGGGTGGACCGGGTGGACCGGGTGGACCGGGTGGACCGGGTGGACCGGGTGGACCGGGTGGACCGGGTAACGGGCACGGTCATGGCCACCCCGGTCACAGCACCACCACGACCACGACTGCAGCGCCCGCCCCTGGCGGCGCGGGCGGAGCCGGCGGGAACGGCGGCTCGGGTGGCACCGGTGGTTCGGCCAGCGGCGGCAAGGGTGGCTCAGCCAGCGGTGGTGACGGTGGCTCGAGCACCGGCGGGTCCGGTACGGGCTCCGGTAACGGCTCTGGCAATGGCACTGTGATCATCCCTCGCGGCCATCCCGAGACAGGAGCCGGCGGAGCGTCCGGCGACGGTGACCAGGCTGTTCCGGCAGCCGCGCAGTTCATCGCGGTTGGTGTCGCCTTGACCGGCGCTGTAGTGGCGGCCGGTGTAGCGGTCCGCCGACGACGGGTGGGCGACCTGGGCTCTCGTCCCGATGGTCGCGGCGAGACTGCATGAAGCAGATGACATCGCCTGTGCTGAGCCCGCGCGGGGGAGCAGGGAAGCGGGCGGGGCGATGGTGGATCGCGAGTGCTGTCCTGCTGCTCCTCGCGGGCGGGCTGTTCGTCACGGGCCTGCAGGACAGGACCGGGCTCCCCGTCCCGGTCGCGCCGACCGCGGAACCAGCGCCGGCCGGGGTCGGCGGCGCGCTACCGTCGCTGGGAGAGACCGGAGCCGATCCGGCCGCGGTGTTCCCCCTGGCTCAGCGCTCGGCCCCCGTCGAGCTTCGGATTCCGGCCATCGACGTCTCGGTGCCGGTGTCCGAGCTCGGGCTCAATCCGGACGAGACGGTCGAGGTGCCGACCGATTTCCAGAAGCCGGGGTGGTACCGGCTCGGGACGGCACCCGGTCAGCTCGGTTCGGCGGTGATCCTCGGCCACGTCGACTCCTTCCGGGGCCCCGCGGTGTTCTTCCGGCTGCGGACCCTGCAGGCCGGCGACGCGGTCGAGGTGACCCTGACCGACGGCGCCGTCGCTCGTTTCGCGGTCACCGAGGTGGCGACGTATCCGAAGGACCAGTTCCCGGCCGAGCAGGTCTACGGGGCACACGGCAACAGTGCGCTGGTCCTCGTCACCTGCGGAGGCGAGTTCGACCACGAGGCCCGGAGCTACCGCTCGAACGTCGTCGCCTACACCACGCTGGTCGGCACCGTCGCGCCACCTGCAGTTCAGAACTGAGCCCGTTCTCGGCACCACCGGAAGTCGACGAAGGGCCGTGCCTCATGTCCAGAACCACCGCCTCCCGTAAGGGTGACGCTCTACGGGTCTGCGTCGTGGTCGCTGTAGCGGTGCTCGCCGAACCGCTGTCGAGCGCCGACACGGCCGGCTCTCAGCACAGCAGCGCGGCGTTCCACCGTGTCGCCGACGTCGGCGAGCTCCACTCCGCCGCCCAGCAGGAGTCCGCCGCGCCGCCCTTCGCGCACCGCTCACAGAACATCCCGGATGTGATCCTGACCGCCTACCAGCGCGCCGAGGCTGTCCTCGCCGCGGCTGAGCCCGGATGCGCCGTCACGTGGTGGATGCTGGCCGCGATCGGGAAGATGGAGTCCGACCACGCGAACGGTGGGCTCGTCGACTCCGCTGGGACGACCCTGGAACCGATCCTCGGGCCGAGCCTGGACGGTTCACACGGCTGGGCGGCGATCCCCTCCAGCACGGCCGGCGCGGAATGGGAGCGGGCGCGAGGTCCGATGCAGTTTCTCCCGGCCACGTGGAGGGCCTACGGCCGCGGCGATCCGCACAACATCAACGACGCCGCCCTGGCCGCCGGCCGCTATCTCTGCGCGGGCGCAGGCACGCTGTCGGATCCGGCGCAGCTGGCTGCCGCACTTCACCGCTACAACCCCTCGTCGACCTATGTCGCGGCCGTGCTGGCGTGGGCCCGTGCCTACGCCGGCGGTGTGGTGCCTTCTCTCACCGGCCCCGATGCCACCGCTCTCGACCACATGAGCGCCGCCAGCGCTGCGGCCGCCACGGCAGCGGTCGACTTCGCCACCGCGCAGCTCGGGCTGCCCTATGTCTGGGGTGGGAACGGGCCGGGCCGCGGCGACTCCGGCTTCGACTGCTCGGGCCTGACACACGCGGCCTACGTCGCTGCCGGTGTCTTCACCCCACGGACCGCCCAGACCCAGTACGAGGCCGGGCCACGGCTGCCGGCCGGAACACCACTGCAGGCGGGCGACCTGGTCTTCTACGGAACGCCCGACCGGGTCCACCACGTGGGCCTCTACATCGGCGACGACGAGATGATCAACGCGCCGACTTTCGGTGAGCTGGTGAAGACCGCCCGCTACCGGTGGCCCGGTGACGACTACCTCGGCGCAACCCGTCCGTCCGGCCGGCCCGGCTTGCTGCCGTTCGTTCCCGAACCCGTACATCAACTGATCCGAGCCGTGTCACCCCGGGCCGTGCCGGCTCCGACCAGGACAGCACTTCCGGCGGCCATCGCCCGCCCGCCATCGCCTGCGGCGTCAACGACCTTGGCCACGCGCCCAGCAGAGCCCACGGCGACCACCTCGACGCCGGCGGCACCAGCACCGTCGGTGCCCCTCCCGACAACACCCCAACCGGCAACTCCGCAGCCGACGACCTCCCGGCCGACGGAGACGCCGCCGACCACTCAACCAGCGCCGACCTCTCCGCCGACCTCTCCGCCGACGACGACGCCGCGACCGCCAGCCCCGACGAGGACGCCGCCGGTACCGCTACCGATCCCAACCCCATCGCGTTCGAGCGTTGTGGCGCCGGCACCGTTAGCACCCGTCCCGGTGCTGGGACGTCCGGCATCTCCGGCCCGACCCGTACTTCTCCGCGATCCCCGGACCGGCCAGCTCGTTGCGCTCCTGCTCGGTTCGGACGGGCAGCATCTGTCATGAAGCCGGCTTCGGAGTCCCCGCAGACGACCGCCGGGACCGCACCAGTGGTCCGCCTCGACGCCGTGATGGAGGACGACCGCCTGATCGACGCGATGGCCGCGTCGGCGCCGCATGAGGATCCACTTGTCGATGACGGCGTCGGGGGCGGCCTGGTCCGGCTGCTCATCGAAGTGCGCAGGCAGAGGCACGCCGTGGCGGACGCAGATGCGACGCCACCGCGCCTACTGCGCCGCGATCAGGAGCGATGATTCAGTTCCGCAGTGAGGTTGATCGTTCACGGTCCGAGCACTTCTCGACGGCCCCGCGATAGGCAATTGGAACGAGATCCCTCTAAGGTTCGCTGGTGCGAGACCACCGGGACCCGCGGGCCGACCTTCGCGCATTGCTGGAAAAGGCGGAGGCCGCCTCGCCGGTTCAGGCGGTCGAGGTGGTCGCGGACGAGCTCGCGGCTGCGGTCGGGGCCCGGAAGGTCAGCTTCCTGATCGCCGACTTCACCGGGCACGCGGTGTTCCGTATGGGCAGAGCCGTCGTCGGCGCGACGACCACACGGTTCCCGGGCGCGGAACAGGTCCAGCTCCGCGGCACCGTCTACGAGCGGGTGCTGACGACCCAGCAGGTAGACGTGTGCTCGACGGATCAGGGGGCGCACCTGGTGGTACCCGTCACCGATCGTGGTGACGCCATCGGGTTGATCGAGCTAATCCTGCCCTACGCTCCCGATGAGCAGACCGTCTCGGACATCGCGGCGGCCGGTCATGCCCTGGCCTATATCGTGGTCGCGAACCGTCGTCACACAGACCTGTTCGAATGGGGTCAACGTTCCACGCCGTTCACCCTGGCCGCAGAAATCCAACGGCGACTGTTGCCTGCCGCATTCACCTGTGAGGCAGGACAGTTCACGGTTGCCGGCTGGCTGGAACCTGCCAGCTCCGTGGGTGGCGACACTTTCGACTACTCCCTCGACCAGCACTCGCTACAGGTCTCGATCACCGACGCCGCCGGTCACGACGTGCAGGCCGCGCTCCTGGCCACCCTGCTGGTCGGCAGCCTGCGCAACGAACGCCGGCGCGGCGTGGGTCTCGCCGAGCAGGTTCGAAACGCGAACGACGCGCTCGCCGCTCACTCCTCGCCGGGGCAGTTCGTCACCGGGCAAGTCATGTGTGTCGACCTGAGCACCGGTCGCACGACCATCGTCAATGCCGGTCATCCGTTTCCCTTGCGCCTGCGCGAGAACCAGGTCGACGAGATCGAACTCGACATCGACATCCCGTTCGGTCTCTATCCGGGCAGGTCGTTCCGGTTGCAGCGCTTCCTGCTCGAGCCCGGCGACCGGGTCGTGTTCGTCACCGACGGCATGTTGGAACGCAACGCGGCACATCTCGACGTCCCCGAGGCGCTCGCGCACAGTGGCAATCTGCATCCCCGCGAGGTCGTCCACACCCTCGGCCAGGCGGTGATGCGGGCGACGGGTGGGGACCTGCGCGATGACGCGACGGTCGTCTGTCTGGACTGGCACGGGGGACCACCCCGAGGCCGGGACAGCTTCCACGGTGCCAACATCGCCGAGGGCCGTACCCGTTGAACGGGGCAGGTCGGCTAGGGCGTGTCCTGTAAGTCCTGGCGGAGCCAGAGGATCGTCGCGGCGATGGTGATCTCGGCTCGGAAGTAGGCGGCCCGCTTGGCGTAGCGGGTGGCCAGGTCGCGGAACTGTTTGAGCCGGTTGAAGCAGCGTTCGACGACGTTGCGGCCGGCGTAGACGGCCGGGTCGAAGGCGGGTGGGCGCCCGCCGCGGGAGCCTTTGGCGTGGCGGCGGGCGATCTGGTCGTCGCGTTCGGGGCTGGTGAACCCGATCCCGCGCCGACGCATGGCCGCTCTCGTGGAGGGGTGGGAGTAGGCCTTGTCTGCCACGACCCGGTCCGGTCGCTTGCGCGGGCGGCCGGGTCCATCGCGACGGACCGAGATCTCATCGAGCAGCGGCAGCAGTTGCGGGTTGTCCCCGGCCTGGCCAGGGGTGAGTAGAACCGACATTGGCAGGCCGCGGCCGTCGACGGCAAGGTGAATCTTGCTGGTCAGCCCGCCGCGGGATCGGCCGAGGGCTTCGCCGTCGACGGC
Source organism: Pseudonocardia sp. T1-2H (assembly GCF_038039215.1). Classification (NCBI taxonomy): domain Bacteria; kingdom Bacillati; phylum Actinomycetota; class Actinomycetes; order Pseudonocardiales; family Pseudonocardiaceae; genus Pseudonocardia; species Pseudonocardia sp. T1-2H. Next base: position 5,036,361 of record NZ_JBBPCL010000001.1, on the reverse strand, counting down.
GAGGTCTTCGATCCAGGCGCTGGTGCAGCCCCCTTTTCCGGGCCCCGGCGGCATGCTGGTGGGCTCGGACGTGGGTGGAGTCGACGCTGATGGTCCACTCGACGGCACCGACGGAGTCGTCCTTGATCACGGCTTCGTCGAGGATCCGGTCCCAGGTTCCGTCCGCGGTCCAGCGCCGCAGGCGTTCATGGGCGGTCTTCCAGGGTCCGTAGCGCTCGGGAAGGTCCCTCCAGGGCGCACCGGTACGCAGCTTCCACAGGATCGCGTTGATCACCTGGCGGTGGTCGCGCCAGCGGCGGCCGTTCCCGGCCACCGCGGGCAGCAGCGGCTCAATCCGTGCCCACGCCCTGTCTGTCAGCTCGCCACGACCGACCACCCGGCCATGATCAATCAGACCAGCTCAGATCCCTTACAGGACACGCCCTAAATGGCCTCGGCCTTTGACGCGGGCCGACTACCCGGAGGCGAGCCAGGGTTGATCAGGACAGCCGGTGCAATGGCCATGAGGACGCCAGCCTCGCCGAATCGGCCCGGCCTACGGCTGTTCCGGTGGTGGCTCGCGCATCAGCGCCAGGTACTTGGCCATCGGGTCGAGGCCGACGGCCGCGCGGCGCTGATCGACGCTGTCGGGGTCGCGGAGGTTCTCGGCCGGTACTCGCCGGCTGATGCCGACTACGGGCGAGGCCAGGGTGACACGCCCGCCGCGCGCGGTGCATATGGGATCGGTACACGTGCCCGTCACCAGCATTCAGGGGTGCGGCCGGCGCCGGGGCGGTACCGGGCGACCGCGGCTGCGGGCGGCCGGTACCCGGCGTCCTATCGGCCTGCGCTCACTGCGGGGCGAGCCACATGTCGAAGGTGATCCCCCCGAGCTGGGCGTCCGGACCCGGGACCAGCGTTCGCTCGCTGAGCCGCGCCCCGGAGTAGCGGGCCTGTTCGTCGGCGACCACCTCGCGCGGGTCGCCCTTCGCCGCGAGGCCCTTGCGCACCAGCTCGTCGAGCCGGAACTGCTCCGGGCCACCGACCTCACGGATCCCGTTCAGCGGCTCTCCCACCGCGACGCGGCCGACCGCGGCGGCCACGTCGTCGGCCGCCATCGGCTGGATCAGAACCGGCGGGAGGTGGACCTTGCCATCGACCGTGCTGAGGTCCGCGATGGACTTGACGAACTCGAAGAACTGGGTGGCGTGCACGATCGAGTACGGGCGGCCCGACTCGCGGATCAGCTGCTCCTGGGCGATCTTCGCGCGGAAGTAGCCCGACTCCGACAGCCCGTCCGTCCCGACCACCGACAGCGCCACGTAGTGCCCGACCCCGGCCTTCGCGGAGTACCTGAGCAGGTTGGTGGTGGAGGTCCGGAAGAACTCCAGCACCGCGTCGTCGGCGAACGACGGGGAGTTCGCCACGTCCACCACGACCGCCGCGCCCTCGAGAGCTTCCGCGAGCCCCTCACCGGTCAGCGTGTTCACCCCGGTGTTCGGGGCAGCGGGCACCGCCTCGTGGCCGTGCTCGCCCAGTTTGGCCACCAGCTTCGACCCGATCAGCCCTGTCCCACCGATCACAACGACCTTCACGACGTATCCCTTCATCCGAACGGCCCGGGCATCCCCACCGCGTCGCGACCGACAGGTCGATCACCCGACCACGGTTTACCGACCGGTGCTTCGGCTCATCACCCGCGGCGGGTGAAGGGCCGCGCGGCCGCAACGGGTCGAATGCAGAACGCGGTCCTGCCGCCACGCTGTGGCGGGGCGGCGTCGGCGGCGAGGACAGGACGGCCCGCGGATCTGTGACGGCGGATCCGCAGGAAAGGCAGTGACAACCCCCATGTCACGGGGCGGGCGCCTGTCCTGTCCTTCTCACGACACACCGGCACCTCGCGAGGAGGACAGAGGGACACGACGTCGCTGGCCAACACGGCGCAAGACCCGTAGGGAACACGCGCGGTCCGCGGCCCACGGGAGGTCACTGCGGCGCGGGTGCGCGCGCATCTGGCCGGGTTCGTGGCGGGCCAGGTGGTGCGCTACGAGCTGCCCATCCTGGCAGCGCTGCACTTCGTCTGCCAGCAGGTGGTGGACGGCGGGATCACCGCCTCCCTCGCCCTGGACAGCCACGGCAAGACGCTCGCCTCGCGGCTGCCCGCCCTGCCGATCGCGCCCGTCGAGTCCCCGGCGCCCCTCACCGGCCCGGCTGGGTGAGCGGCCTGGCCAGCTCCGCCGCCGCCTCGGCCATCATCTCGGCGATGATGTCGGCGGCCGGCGCCACCGCGCGTACCGCGCCGACGCCCTGCCCGGCGGGGTAGGCCATCAGGTCCCAGTTGCCGGCGGTGTCGGGGGTGGGCGGCAGCGCGCAGTACGGCGGCATGCCGTAGGGCACGTTCGCGGAGTGCGGGAACAGCCGGGTGTGCCCGATCGGCGCCTCGGCGCCCTGCTCTGTTGGCGGCGCCGGCTGGCCCTGCGCGAAGGCCGTCGCCAGCAGCCGGTACGGCTGGTCGGGCCACTCCGGGCCGAACTTGGTGGTGCGCACCGTGGCGCCGGGGGAGGCGACCAGCCGGGCCTGGTACTCCCGGTGGGCGTAGGCCTCCTCGGCCGCCACCATCCGGGTGCCCACCCACACCCCGTCGGCGCCGGCCCGCAGCGCGGCCGCCACCGCGGCACCGTCGCTGATGCCGCCGGCGGCCAGCAGCAGCACGTCCCCCGCCCGGCGCCGGACCTGGTCGAGCAGCGCGAGCAGCGGGACCGTGCCCCGGGCGTGGCCACCCGCCTCACTGCCCTGCGCGACCAGCCCGTGTACCCCCAGCTGCAGCGCACCGACCGCCAGCTCCACCGAGGACACCTGCATCCACACCCGGGCGCCGGCCGCGACGAGCCGCCGCACCCACTCCGCGGACGGCAGGTCGTGGTGGAAGACCACCAACGGCACGCGCAGCCGCGCACAGGCCTCGATGTGCCCGTCGTGGCAGGCCGGGCCCAACCCGGTCTGCGCGTGGATCAGGTCCACCCCCCATGCGCCAGTGGTCACCGCGCGCAGCCGGCCCACCATCACCTCCAGGCTCTCCGGCGGATCCGGCGTGGCGCCCAGCATCCCCAGCCCGCCAGCCTCGGCCACCGCGGCCGCCAGCCGCTCGTAGGCAACGAACCCCATGCCCGCGCTGACGAACGGGTGGCGCAGCCCGTACTCGCGGGTCAGCTGGGTGGGGATGGATGCGTCACCGAACATGCTGGTTCCTGTCTGTCGGACCACCGAGCGGATCGCGTCGGGCGGTGCTACGGGTGGTTCTCGCGGTAGAACAGCTCGATCTGGATTTCGTCACGCCGGCGGAATGGTGGATGGCGTTGACGACGGCCGCCACCTGCTTGCGATAGCCCTCGACGACGCCGGCTCCGATGCCGCGCGACGCACCGGTGACGATCGCGACCTTCTGCGCGCTCGTGGTCATGGGAACTCCTTGTCGGTACACAGTGGACAGTGATGGACGGTCGTGTCGACCGGGGTCTGCCGGTGACGTCCGGTCAGCCCGTGGCCGGACGGCGCAGTGGCTCGGTCCCGACGAGGCGCGGCCGCTCCGGCAGCGGGCGAGGCCCGCCACGTTCCCAGCGGCCCGACCGGCGGATCTCGCTCGCGGTCATGCCGAACTCGGCCTTCAGGGCGCGGCTCAGGTGCCACCCCGAGCGCCCGCCCGACCGACTCGACCTTGAGCCCCGGATCGGGCAGGTGCGCCAGGCAGTGAGCGAGCACGCGGTCGGCGAGGTCGTCGCCTGCGCCCTGCGGGACGATGTCGACCAGCTCGGCGATGACCAGCGAGACGATCGCGTCCGCGAGGTACTCCTTGCTGCTGCTCGCGTCACCCGGGGTGCAGTCGTCGACCTTCGCGGCGAGGGCGTCGAGGAGCGTCCCGACGACGTCGCGGGGGCCGCGGTCCGTCCCGACCGCGATCGCGGTCCGCCCCGCGAGGGTGTTGGTGTGCGACCCGAGCGCCGCCAGCGGCACCGTGACGACGACGACCTCCCGGCCGAGCGCGAGCTCGCCACCCAGCTGGGCGTCAGCCGGGCATCGGTGAGCCAGGCGCTGGTCGCACTCGAGGTGCAGGGCGTCATCGACGTGCGGCACGGCGACGGCCGGTGATCCTCGACGTCCCGGCGGAGCGGCAGATCCTGGCCGCGCTGCGCGCTCGCCGCAACCGGCTGCGGGAGGTCATCGAGGCACGGGAGGCCCTCGAGGTGAAGCTCGCCGCGCTCGCCGCCCGGCGGTGCACGCTCGAGGATCTCGAGGCCATCGACGATGCCCTGGCGCTGATGGCCCGCGAGATCGCCCAGGGCGAGCGGGGGGTGGGGGAGACGAGCACTTCCACGCCGCTGTCACCGCGGCGGCGCACTCCGGGCTGCTCGCCGGCCTGATGACCGAGATCGCCGAGCTGATCCGGGAGAGCCGCATCGAGTCGCTGGCACAGCCCGGTCGGCCCGAGGAATCGCTGCTGGCGCACCGCAAGGTGGCCGACGCGATCCGGGCCGGCGATGCTGAAGCGGCGGCGACCGCGATGGCCGCAGTCTCCGACACCGCGCTGCTGCGCGAGGGCTGAACCAGCCGCTGCGCGGTCACGCGGGGGCCGCGGCGGCGCTCGCGGCGGGCGCTGGCCACTCCCCGCCCGGCGCTGCTAGGAGCTGTTTAAGAAGTCGGCGGGCGGCCGCGGTGGGCGTGTCGGTGCGCGGACATGGGTGAGGTCTCCGGTAGGTGATCAACGACCAAGAAGACCGCCCGCCCGGAGACCTCGTTGCGCAGCCTATCGATCGGAGCACGTAAGGACCTGACGGACCGGCAGTGGCGGATCCTGGAACCGCTGCTCCCGGCCCCGACGGGCAGGGGCCGACCGCGGAAGTGGCCCCGCCGCAGGTTGATCGACGGCATCCGGTGGCGGACCCGCGTCGGCGCCCCGTGGCGCGACGTGCCCGAACGCTACGGACACTGGCAGTCGATCTATCAGCTGTTCCGACGCTGGCAGCGTCAGAACGTGTGGGCGTTGGTGTGGTCGACGCTGCTGGCCTGGGCCGACGCCGGCGGGCTGATCCGTTGGGACGTCTCGGTCGACTCCACGATCAACCGCGCCCACCACCACGCCGCCGGGGCCCGCCGCAATCCGGCCGCTCAGGTCGAGCCGCCCGGTGACGAACCGGCCGATCACGGGTTGGGGCGCTCCCGCGGAGGCTGGACCACCAAGGTCCATCTGGCCTGTGAACAGGGCCGTGGCCCGCTGGCTGCGTTGATCACCGCGGGTCAGCGCGGTGACTCACCGCAGTTCATCGCGGTCCTCGACGCGTTGCGGGTGCCCCGGCTCGGGCCGGGACGACCACGCACGCGCCCGGACCGGGTGCTGGCCGATAAGGCCTACTCGTCGAAGGCGAACCGCGGCTACCTGCGCAGCCGCAAGATCGCCGCGACGATCCCGGTCAAGGTCGACCAGCACGCCCACCGACAAGCCCGAGGCTCTGCCGGTGGACGCCCACCCGCCTTCGACGAGATCGTCTATCGACAGCGCCACGCCGTGGAGTGCGGGATCAACCTGCTCAAACAGCACCGCGCCCTCGCCACCCGGTACGACAAGTTGGCGCTGCGCTACGAGGCCACGGTGCACATCGCCACCATCAACATCTGGCTACGCGCCCTCGCCGCCAGAACTTCTTAAACACGGCCTAGACGTCGTCACCGACCCCGACGCCTTGGAGATTCCGCCGCGCCTTGCCGCACAGCCAGACAGCGCCGTGCGAGTGGGGCAGTAGGAAATCGACCATGACGATCTCCTCGGTCAGCTCCTGGCACCGGAACCAGGCGCGCTCGCGGGAACATCGAGACCCTCGCGAGTGGCGCTCTGCGGGTGCGTGTGTACGGCGGGCGAGACCCGCTCAGCCTTTGCCAACCTAACATCCTCGCAGGTCAGGCCAGAGGGACTGGGAAGCTGGCCCGTCGGCCGCAATGGCGTGACCTGCGGTCGAGACAGCGCGCCGGTGCCGGAACACCTCGAGGCGGTCCGATCGTCCGCCGATCCGGCCAGGTCGGAAAAAGCTCAGTGCTCTCGACTACCCATTCGGGTGGGCAACCGGCTCGACGGGGCGGACACTGTGGTCGGGGTCACCTGGCTGGCGTTCGTGAGCGAGTTCGTCCGCTGAGGGGTTCCCGCGTCGGCTACCGCGTAGTCGGGGCCGGTGATGAGGGTCGCGCTGACGGGGCCGTCGGCGAGGAGGGCAGTCGATGACGACGACCAAGCCACAGGTCCGGGCGCCCTTCTCGCCGCGGGGCGTCCCCGCACCCCGTCGGCCCGATTCCGGGCTCCGACCCACGTCCGCAACGTGATCGAGCGGCGGCGGTTGCTGGACGGGCTGCGTGGCAGCGCCGGGCGGCAGCTGACGGTGATCCACGCCCCGGCGGGCTACGGCAAGACCACCTTGGCGGTCCAGTGGCTGGAGGTCCTGCAGAACGCCGGCGCGTCGGTCGCGTGGCTGGGGCTGCATCGCGACGACAACGCCCCGCACTGGTTCCTGACACACCTACTGGAGGCGGTACGGCGGGTGCTCCCGGGCGCCGCGGAGGCGATCGACGATCTGGTCGAGCTGATCGAGCAGGGTTCCGAGGACATGCAGGGCTACACGCTGTCGGTCCTGCTCGAGCTCATCGGTGAGCACCAGGGCGGATTCGTGCTGGCCTTCGACGACTGGCACGTCGTCGAGGACGCCGCGGTGCGACGGGCGTTGGTACACCTGCTGGACTTCGCGCCGCCGAACCTGTCGATCGTGCTGACCAGCCGTCGTCGCCCGCAACTGCCGTTGAGCCGGTTGCGGGTGCGGAATCAGCTGGTGGAGATCGACGCCGACGTGCTGCGCTTCGACCTGGACGAGGCCAGGGAGTTCCTGGTCGAGCTGAATGGCCTGCGGCTCGACGGTGCCGATGTCGCGCGACTGTCCGAAGGCACCGACGGCTGGGTCGCCGCCCTGCAGCTGGTGTCGTTGTCGTTGCGGGACAGCGACGACCCGAACGCGCTGATCAGCGGCTTCTCAGGACGGCACCATTCGGTCGGGGAGTACCTCGCGGAGAACGTGCTCGATGCGCTCGCGCCTGACGTCCTGGACTTCCTGCTCGCGACCTCGGTGTGCGATCGCCTCTGCGGGGATCTCGCCGGCGTGCTCGCTGAGCGCGGCGACGGGCAGGCGATGTTGGAGGAGCTGGAGAGCCGGGACCTGTTCCTGCGCCCGCTGGACGGCGAGCGGGAGTGGTTCCGCTATCACCACCTGTTCGCCGACTACCTGCGGCGGCGGCTGGAGCGCGACCATCCCGGCCGAGCGGCGGGACTGCACGCCAGGGCGTCAGTGTGGTTCGCCGAGCACGACCTGGTGTCCGAGGCCGTCGACCACGCGTTGGCCGGTGGTGATGTCGAACGGGCCACCGATCTCGTCGAGCAGCACGCGATGCCGCTGGTCGAGCACAGTCGGATGGTCAGCCTCCTGGGCCTGCTCGGACGGTTGCCGGCTACGGCCGCCGACGACCGCCCCGCGCTGCTGATGGCGGTGTCGTGGGCGAACTGCCTGCTGCAGCGCCCCGAGGCGGCGCAGTCGTCCCTCGACGTCCTGCGCTCGGTGCTGCCCGGAGGTGACGGGCACCGCGACGACGAGGATTGTCACGACGAGCACGGTGAGATGCGCAGCGAGGCCGACGTCGTTCAGGCGTGCATCGACATCTACGGCGACCGCACCGACCGGGCCGAGGGGCTGGTCCGCATGAGCCTGGACCGCTCGCAGAGCTACCGGCCGTGGGTTGTGGCTGTCGCGGCGAACATCCAGTCGTTCTGCGACATCCACGCGATGCGGTTTGCGGCGGCGCGGGAGCGACAGCAGTGGGCGCGTCGCTTCCACGACCGCACGACCGGTCCGTTCGCCGGTGTCTATGGGCGCTGCTTCGCCGGTATGGCCGCACTGTCGCAACTCGACACGACCGGTGCGGAAGCGCACCTGCAGGGTGCGGTCGTACTGGCCCGGGAGTCGGCCGGGCGGCGGTCGCACGCCGCGCAGCTGGCCGGTGCACTGCTCGGCGAGCTGCACTATGTGCGTGGCCAGCTCGACGAGGCGGAGCGGCTGCTGGCGGAGAGCGGGGAAGCGGCGCAGAGAGCGGGGTCGTCGACTTCATGATCGCCAGCTTCGCTCTGCTCGCCCGGATCAAGGCCGGTCGCGGCGCCGCGGACGAGGCGGCCGAGCTGCTCCTCGAGGGTGCGCAGGTCGCCGACCGTCTCGGGCTGACGCGGTTACGCACCGCGGTCGGTGCGGAGCGGATATCCCAGCTCCTGGCGCGCGGCCGGATCCGGGAGGCTCGGCGAGTGGCCAGGGATCTGCCGGAAGGATCCGTCCGGCACGGCGGCATCGGAACCCGGATCGACCAGCTCCGTACCTCGTCGCTGGCCGCGGTGCACTCGGCCGAGGGTGATCATGAGCGGGCGATCGCGCTGGTCCAAGACCTGATCGTGGAGGCCCGGCGGTGGGGCCAGTTGCGGACGGCGGTCGAAATGTCGGTCCAGCTCGCCGGCATCCGGGAGCGGGCGTCGCGGTTCATGGCCGCCGAGCGCACCCTCGCCGGCGTCCTGGACCGCGTGGTGGCCAGGGGGACGCCCCAGCTCGTGCGCGAAGGTGGGCCGGAGGTCCGAGCCGTGCTCGAACGAGTCACCGCTCGAGCGCGTGAGGGGGCCTCGGCGGACACCCTGCCAGCCGTCGAGCAACTCGAAGCGGTGCTCGCCGTCGCGGACCGGGACGATGCTCCCTCGCCGGCGGATTTGACTGGGCGGGAACGCGAGATCCTGCAGATGCTCGACCTCGGTCGCGGCAACCAGCAGATCGCCTCTGCGATCGGAGTCACCGTGAACACGGTGAAGTGGTACCTCAAGAACATCTACAGCAAGCTCGGCGCCGGCAACCGCACCGAGGCCGTGTCGGTGGCTCGCCGACAGGGCCTGCTGGGCTGACCCGGGCCTAGTTGCCCGGCCCGGGTCACTGCTCACGAGGAGGCCCTCACAACGAGGCGTAGAGGGCCTGCTCGAACTCGCCGTAGAGCGCGAACGCCTCCGGTGTGACGAACGGCAGCGAGTTGGTGTAGATCGACGCGCAGATACCGCTGGTGCGGTCTACCCAGAAGTGCGTGTTGAACAGGCCTGCCCAGGCGCCGGTCCCGGCCTTTCGCCCGCCCGGGGCAGTAGCCCAGACCCGAGGTGTGTGTGACCAGGTTGCGGACCGTGGCCTGGGTCCGCGGCGCACGCAGCCGCGGGGTGTCGCCGTCGAACCCGTCGAACACCTGAAGATCGGCGAACTCCGGGCAGAACTGCGCGACGGGGGCGTCGAAGTCCAGCCGCCCGCTCTCTCTCAGTGTGAGGGGGATCTGGTCAGGTCCGCGTGAACGTCGGGTAGCCGTTGGCGGCCTCGTCGTCGCACTTCTGTCGGTAGGTGCCGACACCGCCGATGTAGGACAGCAGCCGGCGCGGCTTGCCCGGCACGTTCGAGCCCAGGTACCAGGAGGTCGTCTTCGGCACGAGGGTGGCGTTGACCAGTTCCTCGTGGTGGGCGACCCAGGCGTCCTCGCCCTCGGCGGTCGGTTCGATGGTCGTCTTGCCGTCCGCCTTCAGATCCTTGATCGCGCCGGAGATCCACTCGGTCTGCTGCTGCAGGCAGGTGGTCATGTTGCACAGAGCCGCCGACGGGGCGAGCGGGGCCGCGGTGGTGAGCAGGTTGGGGTAGCCGTGCTTGGCCAGTCCCATGGTGGTGCGGATGTCGCGGCCCCACTCGTCGGCGAGCGAGCGCCCCTCGCGGCCGCGGATGTCGATGCGGGTCAGCGCGCCGGTGCCGGCGTCGAACCCGGTCGCCAGGATGATCACGTCGAGGTCGACGACGGTGCCGTCCGACAGCTCGATGCCCTCCGGTCGGATCTGCGCGATCGGGTTGTCCCGCACGTTGACCAGATCGACGTTTTCCTGGTGGTAGACCTCCAGGTAGCCGTTCTCCAGCGGCACCCGGTGCGTGCCGAACCCGTAGTCGGTCGGGACCAGGGTGTCGATCAGATGCTGGTCCTTCAAGCGGTCCCGCATCTTGGCGCGGACGAACTCAGAGACGGCCTCGCTGACCTCCTCGGTGAAGAAGATCTCGCCGAACCCGGCCAGCCACAGCTTCAGCGACCCGTCCTGGTAGATCTCTTCCAGGATGTCCTGGCGCTGCTGCGGTGTGCAGTTCGCCCAGGTGTGCTCGAAGTCGTACTCGAAACCGGTGAACGTGTGCGGGATCGTCGAGCGCAGCTCCTCGAAGCGGCTCTTGTACCAGTCCTGATCATCCTTCGTGTAGGTCGGGTTCTTCATCGGAAGCACATACTGCGGACCACGGGCGAACACGGTCAGATGCCCGACCTCGGAAGCGATGGTCTGGATGATCTGGATGCCGGTGGCGCCGACGCCGACCACGCCGACCCGCTTGCCGGCCAAGTCGAGACCCTCGGCAGGGTAGGACGAGCTGAACGCGAGCTCGCCGCTGAAGGAGTCGGTGCCCTCGATGTTCTTGAGCGGCGCCGAGAGCATGCCGGCACACGAGATGAAGAACTGGGTGTCGACGACGTCGCCCCGGTCGGTGTGCACCGTCCATCGGCCGCGTTCCTCGTCGAAGTGGGCGGCAGTGATCTTCGTGCCGAACGTGATGTCCTTACGGAGGTCGAGCCGATCGGTGATGTAGTGCATCCACTGCTCGATCTCAGGCTGGCCTGGGAACTTCTGGCTCCAGCTCCAGTCCTTGTAGAGCTTCTCGTCGAACAGGTACTGGTAGATGTAGCCCTCGGAGTCGAACCGAGCGCCCGGGTAGCGGTTCCACCACCAGGTGCCGCCCACGTCGCCTGCGGCGTCGAACGCCTTCACGCGCAGGCCCTGCTCACGCAGCTGATGGAGTTGGTACAGGCCGGCCACGCCGGCTCCCAGCACCACGGCATCGAGCTCCTCGGTCACCTGACCGTTCGTGCTCCGGCCGGCCCCGTCGGTGTCAGACGTCATCGTTCCCACTCCTCGGATCCGCGACGCCCGGAGTTGGCTTTCGTCAGCCGATCACCCGCGACGTCTGTGTCGTCCGTCTCAGAGTGGGAGGAGCACGGCTTCATCGACCCACCCGAGCGGGTAGTGACCTGGGGCGGGGGTGCCAGCATCAAATCTCGTACTTGCCGCCCCGGTCCAGGTAGACCTCGAACTTGCCCGCCATCCTGACTGCTCCCTAGGTCGGATTGAACAATGTGGACGGCTGAAACGATGGCGGCTGACCTGCAGTGATCTAGCTGAGAGCGCGTTTGAGAAGGATCGGCGTATCTGCGTGACTCACCCGCCGTGTGATCAACTCTGGGCGGGTGGCACGACGCAGCCGGTACCCCTCGGACACCAGAGACGCGCAGGGGGCTCTGATCGAGCCGCTGCTGCCGGAGGTGAAGACCGGAGGCCGGCCGTGACTACGAACGCGATCCCGCCATCTCCGAGGCCATGATCCGCTGGGCCGCGATCAACACCATCACCCGCCAGCAGCGACGCACCTTCACCACCAGTAGTTGATCTCCTCAAACACGCTCTTACAAAGCTTTGTCATTCTGTAACTGCGCCAGCAGTACCTCGCACGCAATATCAACGGCTACCGGTGCCACCGCACCACAGGTGTGCCGTCCCTTATCTCCTGACCGGCCGACTGCTGGCCCGCTGATCTAGTGTCATGCCAGTTCAGCGAGCCTTGGTGCCTCGAACCGCGTGACCGGGGGAGTCGATGCTGGGATGACGGCAGGGCGGCCGGTGCCCACACAGGACGACGTGCTCGGGTACTTCGACACGCTGTCGAACTGGGGACGGTGGGACGACGACGACGAGCTCGGCACTCTGAACCACATCACCGACGACGTCCGGCTGGCGGCGGCGCGGGCCGTGCGCCACGGCAGGAGCGTGTCGTGCGCATGGGAGGTTGCCGTACCGGAAGACATGGAGCGGTCGACGACGACGTGCCCGTGCGCCGCCGACATGCCGGGTGCCGAGGACATGCCGGTGCCCGGATTCCGCGCCGACCGGCGCTGGGGCTTTTCGTCCGAGCGGCTCGGCATCACGTTCCACGGCAACACCCTCACCCACGTCGACTCGCCGTGCCACATCTTCTGGGACGGCACGATGTACAACGGGCGGTCGCACTCGTTGGTCGACGCCGCAACGGGATCGGCGTGGGCGGCCGTCACGGCGGCGGCGAACGGGATCATCACGCGTGGTGTCCTGCTGGACATTGCGAGGGTCCGCGATGTGCCGTGGTTGGAACCGGGGCAGGGAGTGTTTCCCGACGATCTCGAGGAGGCCGAGCGTCGCCAGGGTGTGCGGGTGCGATCCGGCGATGCGGTACTCCTGCGGACGGGCTATGGCCGCGTCCGGCACGAGGCCGGTGAGGCCAGCGGTTTCACGCAGGCCGGCTGGCACGCGTCCTGCCTGCCGTGGCTGCATGAACGGGAGGTCGCGCTGATCGGCGCTGACACCCCCCAGGACGTTCAGCCGTCGGGGTACGAAGACGTGTTGATGCCGGTTCACGCCGTGAGCCTCGTTGCGATGGGTCTGTGGCTGCTCGACAACTGCGACCTGGAGGTGTGCGCGACGACGGCTGCCGAGCTCGGCCAGTGGGACTTCCATCTCGCAGTCGCGCCGGTCCGCTTCGCCGGTACGTCCGGCAGCCCGGTCAACCCGATCGCCACATTCTGACCGCGGGACTCGCGCCCGACAGTGTCGGCACCCTTCACCGTCTGGGAGTCGATCAGCCCTGCGCTGGGCTGCGGGTTACGGCCTTCGGCGATCCGCAGCTGTGGATAGGCGCGCAAAGCTGACGCCGCCCTCGCGGGCGTGGTCCCGGGGGCCCGGGACGCCCACCCGGGTGTCCGCGGAGCGACGTCATCGCGGTGAGGCTGGCAGGTCAGTGGGGCTGCCGGCGGGTCCGCTTGACCTCGCGATCGACGGCCCAGGCGTCGGCGACCGGCCCGATGTGGCCGAGCTTGTCGGGGTTGATCACCCCGCGGATGGTCTGGATCTTCCCGTCGAGCACGTCGAGAGCCAGGGCGTAGAGCACCTTGCCGTCCCGGTCGCGGAAGATCGCGCCGGGCTGGCCGTTGACCTCCTGTGGCTCGAACGACACGTCGATCCGGATCAGCCAGGGGAAGACCGTGCCCAGCACCCGGGCGACGTTCTCCGCCCCCGCGACGGCCCGGGCCAGCTGCGGGGCCCTGCCGCCGCCGTCGCCGACCAGCTGCACATCGGCGGCGAGCAGGTCCTGCAGCCCGCCGACATCGCCGTCCTTCAGCGCGTCGAAGAACCGGTCCGCCAGCCCCTGCCGCTCCTGCCGGTCCGCTTCGAAGCGCGGCCGCCCGGCCTCCATGTGCCGCCTCGCCCGCACCAGCAGCTGCCGGCACGCCGACTCGGAACGCCCCACCGCCGCCGCGACCTCGTCGAACCCGAAGGCGAACACCTCCCGCAGCACGAACACCGCCCGCTCCAGCGGGCTGAGCCGCTCCAGCAGCAGCAGCGCCGCCATCGACACCGAATCGGCCAGCTCCGCCGACCGCGCCGGATCCTGGTAGGGATCGCTCAGCAGCGGCTCAGGCAACCACGAGCCCACGTACGCCTCCCGCCGCACCCGCGCGGAACGGAGCACGTCGATCGAGATCCGCGTGACCGTCGCCGAGAGGAAGGCCTTGGTCGACGTGGGCCGCGTCGCCGAGCCGTCGAAGCGCAGCCAGGTCTCCTGTACCGCGTCCTCGGCCTCACCCACGCTGCCCAGGACCCGGTAGGCGATCGAGAACAGCAACGGCCGCAGCTCCTCGAACTCCTCGGCCTTGCCCATACCGCATCCTCCTCGAGGCCGATGCCGATCAGTGGAACTGCCCGGGCTCGTAGTCGCCGGCCGGCTGCCGGGAGATGATGTTCAGCCGGTTCACCGCGTTCATGAAGGAGACCACGATCACCAGCGCGGTGAGCTGCTCCTCGTCGTAGTGCTTGCCGGCGTAGGCCCACACCTCGTCGGTGACCCCGGTGCCCGCATCCGCGACCCGGGTCCCCTCCTCCGCCAGCTCCAGCGCGGCGCGCTCGGCCTCGGTGAAGACCGTGGCCTCCCGCCACGCCGCGACCAGGTTGAGCCGCACCGGGGCCTCACCGGCAGCGGCGGCCTCCTTGGTGTGCATATCGATGCAGACGGCACAGCCGTTGATCTGGCTGACGCGAAGCGCCACCAGCTCCTGCGTGGCGGCCGGCAGCGGCGAGTCCTTGACGATCCGGCCCGTCGACAGGAAGTGCTTGAGGACCTTGCCGGCGGTCGGGTCGGCGAAGAAGTTCAGGCGCGCGTCCATGGTGTGCTCCTCGTGGTCGTGAGTGGCTACACCTCCTGAGACGGGGTAGCGCGACTCCCTGTGACACGGGCGGGGGTGACCTGCGCCTCCCGGCCGTGGCGCATGTCGACCGGCCGATCGCGGCCTGGACCAGGTCGTTGATCGGCTCGGGGTGCAGGGCGCGGCCCAGGACCCGGTTACCCCGGCTGATCTTGCGGAACACCGGCCCGCTGGCGATGCCGGCGGTGACCGGGCAGTGTGCCCGGCGCCCGGCGCGGGGGAGCACGACGAGCTGGTGCTCCTCGCCGCGCTGGTTCGTCTTCGACCGTGGCAGGCTGAGGACCAGCCCGCGGTCGTGCGCGCTGACATCCTCGACCAGGAGGTTCGCGAGCTCGGAACGCCGCAGCACGGCGCCCGCCGCCCGTGCGGAACTCCCGATGTTTCGCGGGTGTGACACCACAGCAGAGGAAATGCCGGAGCCCGACCCGTGTCCAGGCCATGCCCAAGTGCCATGGTGCGGAACGACGTAACCACTGTCCGAGGGCAAGCCTGATCATGCTTCTCATATCGGTTGTCGGTGTCTCGGTGTCATTGCCGCGTCGGTAGGTGGGTCAACGTAGTGGCGGGTGGTTCAGCGGGTTGGGGTAACGAACTCCGGCTGGTCGAGCAGGCGTGGCCAGCTTCCGTCGGGCTGACGCCGGACGACCTGCGCGCGGGCGCCGCTCCCGTCCTTCGGCGGGGTCGAGGTGAGGGCGATCTCGCCGCTGATCAACGTCGGCAGCGGTTGCTCCGGCTCGAAGTGGGGACCGTTGGCCAGGACCTTTTCCCACAGTGCGCGGATCGCCTCCCGGCCTACCGTCGTGGCGCCGGGTGGGTAGGCCATCACCGCGTCTTGTTCGTAGAGTGCGGCGACCCCGGCCGCGTCACCGGCGTTGGATCGTTCGACGAACAAGCGGGTGATGTCATCGGGCTGCATGGCCTTCTCGTACTCCGGCATGGATTCCTCCTGGGCGGTGGGCTACAGCGTTTCCCAGCGTGGTCGCCCGCCGATCAGAAGTCCAACAGATGGATCTACTAGGAGCTAGAATTTGTAGTCATGGAACTGAGGCAGCTGGAATACTTCGTCGCGGTGGCCGAGGAGCAGAACTTCACTCGGGCGGCCGAGCGGGTGCACATCAGCCAGTCCGGTGTCAGCGCCCAGATCCGCCAGCTGGAACGTGAGCTCGGCGCCGAACTGTTCGACCGGTCGGCCCGCACCGCTACCCTCACTGTCGCGGGAAAGGCCGCGCTCGAACATGCCCGCGCCACGCTCGCCGCCGCCGGGGCGGTCAGCCAGGCGGTGGGCGAGGTGGCCGACCTGATCCGGGGCAGGCTCACCGTCGGGATGGTCATCGGGTGCATCGTCACGCCGCTATTCGACGCCCTCGCCGCGTTCCACCGGGCGCATCCAGGTGTGGAGATCTCGCTGCTGGAGGACAACTCCGACCGGCTCGTTGAGCGGGTGCGCGAAGGCGCCGTCGACCTGGCTCTCGTCGGGACCGCGCTCGCCACCCCGGACGGGCTGGACGCGCTGACGATCATCAGCGAGCGGCTCGTCGCGGCGGTCCCGGCTGGGCACCCCTTGGCGAAACGGCGACGGGTCACCCTGCGCGACCTGGTCGCCTACCCGATCGTGTGCATGCCACCCGGCACCGGCCTGCGCACGGTATTCGATCAGGCCTGCGCTGCACAGAACCTCCAACCTGTGATCGCGCTGCAGGCCAGCGCCGCGGATGCCATCGCCGACCTCGCCACCCGCGGACTCGCCGTCGCCATCCTCAGCGACTCGATGGCCGCGCACTACCGCGATCGGCTCACTGCCCGCACCATCGACGACGTCGAAACACCCGCCCTGCTCGCCCTGATCTGGAAGAGCACGAGCGGCCCCGCGGTACGCGAGTTGCTCGTGTGCAGCCGACGGGCATTCACCAAGCCCGACTCTGGTTAGAGGAGCGCCTTTGAGGATCTCGCGCTCCCGCGCCTGGATCGCGCTCGCCGAGGAGGCCCGGGCCATCTCGGACTTCAGCCGATCCCTGCTCCCGGGAGCAGCACACTGCACCCTCGGGGGCGCTGCTACAAGTGGTACCGGCCGGCGGGCTCCGCCATGCCGGACGAACTCGGTCGCCAGATCGCCGCCGTGCTCACCACAGCCATCGACGTTCCTGACCGTGCCGCTCCTTGACCAATTTCGAGCGGTCCTGCCCACGCCCGCGCGGAGTTAACTCCACGACACTGCCAGCCCGTGCTCGACGGTCGGGCGCGAGGGCAGTTGCGAGCGTCGACGACTAGTTGCGTCTCACGCGTGATACAGTCATGCCATGGACGAGGTCACGATCCGCGATCTCCGCAACCATGGCGGGGAAGTGATGGACCGGGTCGAGCATGGCGAGACATTGACCGTGACCCGTTCCGGGGTGCCGGTCGGGGAGCTGCGGCCACTGCCACGTCCTCGGCTCACGGCAAGCACGCTGCTGGCGCGCTGGCGCTCGGTTCCGGCGGTCGACACGCAGGCCTTCCGTGCCGACGTGGACGCGGTGCTGGACCCGTCGCTGTGACCGCTGCGGTGGCGGGGCTCCTGGACACCAGCACGGTGATCAACCTCCCGCGGCTGACCGCTGCGACGGCGTTGCCCGACGTGCCACTGATCTCGACCATCACGCTCGCGGAGTTGTCGGTAGGCCCGCTGGTGGCCACTTCGGAACGGGAGCGTGCCGCCCGACAGGCGGTCCTGCAGCAGGCCGAGGCAGACTTCGACCCGTTGCCCTTCGACGCCGCGGCGGCGCGGGCGTTCGGCAGGGTGGCCGCCACGCTGCGGCGCAGCGGGCGCAAGCCCCAGGCGCGCGCGTACGACGCGATGATCGCCGCGGTGGCGCTCGCCCGCGGCTTACCCGTGCACACCAGCAACCCGGATGACTTCGCGGGAATCGATGGGCTGACGGTCGTTCCCGTCCCGGTTCCTGAATGATCCGTTCGACCAGCTCGGTGAGCGGGCCGACACGCCCGCGCCGGACCCTTGCGTGCCGCACGACGGCGCGCAATGCCGGCTCACCATGCCTCGCCCCTTTACGAGCGGCCACGTCGCGGCGGGCCGACTCCGGCTGCGCACCGATACAGCGCCCGGGGCCCATTCCGCAGGCAGATACCCGGGCCTGAGGTCCGGAATCCGACGCTATCGGTCAGATCGACGGCGGAGCTCGTCGTGGTCCCACGCGTCGAGCCGTTCGAGCGGATCGCGGCCTTCATGGGACGCCAGCATGGTGATCAGCTCGGCGACGTCCATGGCGAGCACCTCGGCCAGGTAGAGCGGCGCCAGCACGTCGAGGCTCTCCACCGGCTCGCCGTCAAGCAACACGCGGCCGGCGCGGAAGTGCTCCTCGAGGCGCTCGGGGGAGATCGGGGCGGCCAGCATGCGGGACCGGACAGTCGGCTTCGGTGCGCATTAACCGACTCACACGTGGAACCACATGTGGCGTGAACATGAGTTCACGGGGGTGCTCAGAAGGCATCAGAGGAGGACCCGCAGAGACTGTTGGTACTGGTAGAAGCGCTGGAGCATCCCGACCCGCTGCCTTCCACAGTAGCTGCGCGGGTTCGATTCCCGTCGCCCGCTCCACAGGCTCCGGCCCAGGTGCGTGCGAGCCCTTGAGGGCCTTCCTCCAGATCGGGTTGAACGAGCTTCGGCGCGGCGACGCCTTCTGCGGGCCGATGAACATTCGGTCATGCGGTCCGGCCTCCGCGTAGCGGTCGAGGTGCTCTCGGATTTCCGGTAGGAGCGCCGCAGGTAGAGCAACGGTCCGCTTGCCGGCGGTCGACTTCGGACCCTTCAGCTTTCGCGTCCCGCTGTTTCAGTCGCCGGATTACGGTCAGTGCGGCAGCAAGGTAGAGATAGGACTCGACGAACGACACGCCGACGGCCTCATTTGCCGGTCGCTCTGAGGCAAGGAGATCTCACTCCTGCCACTTTCAACCTATAGCGCACCGGGGGGCTTGCGGCAAGACCCGGGTCGGGCCGCAGAATCGGCGGCCTGACCAAGAACGGACGAAGCCATGGGGCCACGACGTGCGTGTGTTGTTGTCGGCGGACGGGGGACGCGGTGACGAACCGCTGGTGGGACTGGCGGTGCGGTGCGGGCGCTGGGCGCGGGAGGTGCGCGTGTGCACGCCGCCCGACAGGTCGGGGGAAGGCAGCGAGCGATGAGGACGTGCCGAACAAGAGGTTCGACACTGCACGAGACGGCGGTGATTCGACCGGCCAGTGCAGGGCAACGGAGCACGGCTGCCTCCGAGGTATCGCGATGATCGAGCGGTCCGTGTTGGGTCTTCAAGAGGTCGACGAGATGCAGGTCGCGGTCGTCGGCGGCAAGGGCGCGCACCTGGGTGGACTATCGCGGATCGACGGCATCCGCGTGCCGGCAGGCTTCTGCGTGACGACGGACGCCTTCCGACGGATCATGGCGGAAGCGCCGTCGATCGATGATCGGCTCGATCAGCTGTCGCGCCTGAACCCGGACGACCGGGAGGCGATCCGCACGCTCAGCGCGGAGATCCGCCAGACCCTCGAAGAGATCGCCATCCCTGGCGATCTCGCGGCGGCGATCACCCGCGCTCTCGCCCAGCTCGGCGAGCAGGCTGCCTACGCCGTCCGATCCAGCGCGACGGCAGAGGACCTGCCGACAGCCTCCTTCGCCGGCCAGCAGGACACCTACCTGAACGTCGTGGGCCCGGCCGCGATCCTCCAGCACGTCAGCCGGTGCTGGGCCTCGCTCTTCACCGAGCGGGCCGTGACCTACCGCCAGCGGAGGGGCATCGACCACCGTACGGTCCACATGGCCGTGGTCGTGCAGCAGATGGTCTTCCCGCAGGCGGCCGGCATCCTGTTCACGGCCGACCCCGTCACGTCCGACCGGAGGGTCGCCTCCGTAGAGGCCGGCTTCGGCCTCGGTGAGGCCCTGGTCTCCGGCCTGGTGAACGGGGACGTCTACAAGGTGCGCGACGGCGAGGTCGTCGCCAAGACGGTCGGCACCAAGCAGCTCGCCATCCGCGCCTCGCCGGCGGGCGGGACGCAGGAACAGGCGATCGACCCGGAGCTGCAGGACCAGCCTGCGCTGACGGATGCGCAGGTCGTGCGGCTCGCGCAGCTCGGCCGGCGGATCGAAGCGCACTTCGGCCGCCCCCAGGACATCGAATGGTGCCTGGTCGACGACGGCTTCCAGATCGTTCAGAGCCGGCCGATCACCACGCTGTTCCCCATCCCCGAGTCCGGCGACCGGGAGAACCACGTCTACGTCTCCGTCGGTCATCAGCAGATGATGACCGACCCCATGAAGCCCCTCGGGCTGTCCTTCTGGCAGATGACGACCCCCGCGCCCATGGCCGAGGCCGGCGGCCGCCTGTTCGTCGACGTCACCCAGAGGCTGGCCTCGCCGGCGAGCCGCGCCGGCGTCCTGGAGGCCCTGGGGAGATCCGATCCGCTGACCGGGGACGCGCTGCAGACCATCCTCGAGCGCGACGGCTTCATCCGGCCGCTCCCTGACGAGGGTCCCCCCGGGCCACTGTTCGGCGGCGCGCCGGCTCCGATCGAGACCGATCCGGCCATCGTCACCGAGCTGATCGGGCGCAGCCAGGCATCGATCGCCGCCTCGGAACGCGACATCCGGACGAAGTCGGGAGAGGCGCTGCTCGACTTCATCCAGGAGGACATCCAGGAGCTGAAGCGGATCCTGTTCGATCCGCGGAGCCATCAGGTGTTCATGTCGGCGATGGAGGCCGCGTGGTGGCTCAACGATCAGCTGCAGGCGTGGCTGGGCGAGAAGAACGCGGCTGACACGCTCACGCAGTCCGTTCCCCACAACGTCACCTCGGAGATGGGGCTGGCGCTCTTGGACGTCGCGGACGTGATCCGCCCGCATCCGGACGTGGTGGCGTTTCTGCACCACGTCGAGGACGAGGGTTTCCTCGACGAACTGGCCGAACTCTCGGGCGGGCGGGAAGCGCGAGACGCCATCGAGGCGTGGCTCGACAAGTACGGCATGCGCTGCGTCGGCGAGATCGACATCACGCGGCCGAGGTGGAGCGAGCGCCCCTCCACGCTCGTGTCCGTGCTCCTCGGCAACATCAAGAACTTCGAGCCGGGCGCCGGCGCGCGGCGCTTCGAGCAGGGGCGGCAGGAGGCATGGGCGAAGGAACAGGACGTGCTGGAGCGCTTGCGGGCCCTGCCGGACGGGGAGCGGAAGTCCGAAGAGGCCAAGCAGATGATCGACCGGGTGCGGACCTTCATCGGGTACCGGGAGTACCCGAAGTACGGCATGGTCAGCCGCTACTTCGTCTACAAGCAGGCCCTGCTGAAAGAGGCCGAGCGCCTCGTGCAGGCCCACGTGCTCCGTGAGAAGGAAGACATCTTCTACCTGAGGTTCCCCGAGCTCCACGACGTCGCGCGTACGAACCACGTGGATGACGAGCTCATCCGCCGGCGCAAGGACGCGTTCAGGTCGTATCGAGCACTCACGCCGCCCCGGGTGCTCACATCGGACGGCGAGGTCGTCACCGGGGCGTACCGACGCGACGACGTGCCGACCGGCGCCCTGGTCGGTCTACCGGTCTCCGCCGGGGTCATCGAAGGGCGGGCCCGCGTCATCCTGGATATGGCGCAGGCCGATCTCGATGCGGGCGACATCCTGGTCACGGCCTACACGGACCCCAGTTGGACGCCGCTGTTCGTGGCGATCACGGGCCTGGTCACGGAGGTGGGAGGCCTGATGACCCATGGCGCCGTGATCGCACGGGAGTACGGCTTGCCGGCCGTCGTCGGTGTGGTGGACGCCACCCGGCTGATCCCCGATGGGCAGCGGATTCGCGTGCACGGAACCGACGGGTACGTCGAGATTCTGCCTTGACCGATCATACCGAGAAGGCTCATCCGTAGCGTCCGGCCAATACAATGCCAAGCAGTTGGTCCTTCTGGGTCAGCGGTCGAATAGGCCGGGCTGCGTTCGACTCGTACTCGCCCTCGGCGAAGCCCGGGTCGGACGTGACGCCTCCATCAGCGCCTTCCCGAACAGGTAGTCGTGTGGCGTGTTCTGCGCGGTGCCGGCGATCGGGGCCGCGCGCAGGACCTTGTCCGGGAACCGGACCGCCCACTCGTAGGTCTGCCCGTCACCCGGCGGCGGGTCCTCCATCGGCGGCACGGGGTAAAGGAGAATTAAAGAAATGGTCTCGAGCTGCCTGTCCCTCATTTGCGGGGTGCTTGCACCCCCCGCTCGCGGCTGCTGAACAAAGCGTTTCCGGCGGACTCTCATCCCATCGACTGCGCTCCTTGTCAGGGGCGTGACGAGGTCGAACCCGGAGCCGAGGAGCACCGATGATCCACCACCCGCCACCCGGCGCGACCGCTCCGGGCCCCCACCCCCGTGGGCGCCGCCGACGCGCGCTCGCCGGACTGACCGCGGTCGCGCTCGTCGCCACGACGGCCGGCGTCCTCACCGCGGGAACGGCCTTCGCGGCCATTCCCACGGCGCCCGACAACCTGCTCGTCTTCCCCAACCGTGACTTCATCACGATCGAGGGCTACCAGAGCCACGCCGGTGAGGTCGGCACCATCGAGCTGACCCGCGCCGGTCAGATCGTCGGTTCGGCCCAGGGCATCGTCTCCGGCGGCGACGTGGCGTTCGAGATCAACCACCCCGGCGGCGTCTGCTGGGGCGCAGGCACCGGTGTGAACGTCACCCCGGACATCCAGCCCGGCGACGTCGCCACCATCAAGTTCGGCGGGACGGCGTTCGGCGACAGCACCGTGCAGAGCGCGGGTTTCGCGGGCGCCGTTCCCACGCCGACGACGAACACCATCACCACGACCACGGTGGAAAACGACACCCTCACCGTGGAGGGCGTGATCGACCCCGCCAACAACGCACCCGACCCCGCCAACATGGAGCAGCGGATCGTCAACCCCGACGGGTTCCGGACCAGCCTGGGCAAGCGCGACATCCGGGCCGTCCCGGGTGACTTCGTCACCGCGCCCAAGACGGGGACCCAGGGCACCTACAAGTCCAAGCTCGCGGTCGGCGCCGACGGCAAGACGTTCACGGCGACCTACGTGTTCGAGGACCCGGCGGTCGCCACGGTCGCCAGGGACGGCGGGGGCCAACGCCTGCTGCAGTGGCAGACGGTCGACCCCGCAGGCAACCGGCAGGGCGTCAGCATCGCCGAGGCGGGCGAGGTCGGCGGCCCGGGCTTCGGGGGCTGCCCCGCCGGCCCCGGCAACGCCGCGGCCCCGGCCGCGGGGACCGCCGCGGTGATCCGGTCGGCGGACAAGACGTCGGCGAAGGTCACCTGGTCGGCCGCCACCGCGCAGCCGGGCGCCACCGCCGTCTCCGGCTACAGCGTCGAGGCGATCGCCACCACGGCGAGTGCCGCGGGCGAGAAGCCGGGGGTCGTCGTCCGCACCGGTGCGGCCGCCACCAGCACCACCCTCGCCCTGGACCCGGCCGTGACCTACGACGTCGAGGTCCGCTCCCTCGCCGGAACGGCCCTGAGCGCCCCGTACACGATCGGCGCCGTCGAGGGCACCGCCACGGGCGCACCCAAGGACACGGTCATCCCGACCCTCACCGTCACCCCGGCCGGCGGTACCGAGGCCGCACCCGCCGCGGCCACCTCGGTGACGGCGACCAGCGACAACGGCCAGATCTTCTACACCGACGACGGCTCGCTGGCGACCTTCGGTGACGGCCCCTCCAGCACGGCCAAGCTGTACACGGGGCCGGTCGCGATCACGAAGGCGACCAACCTGAGCTTCGCCGCCTTCGACACCGCGGGCAACAGCGCGAAGGCGGCGCAGGACGGGTGGTACACGCCGGACGCCGCCGCGGGGACGACCACGGGGCCGACCGGCCTCAAGGCCACGGCCGGTCAGGGCCAGGTGACCCTGGCCTGGACCGCGGTCCCGAACGCCACGGGCTACCAGGTCGTCGCCTACCAGGCGGACGGCACCACCAAGCTCGCGACGCAGCCGCCGGCCAACACCGGCACCGCGCAGGTGATCACCGGCCTGGCCGCCGGCGACTACAAGTTCGCCGTGACCGCCAAGAACGCCGCGGGCGCCGTCAGCCCCGAGTCCGCCCAGGTCTCGGCCACGGTGACGGCGGTGGCGGACACGGTGGCCATCAGCAAGGTGACCTGGAAGGCCGGTGCCGAGCTGCGGGTCATCGGCAGCACCTCGGCGACCACCGGGACGGTCACGATCTATGCGGCCAAGACGGACGCCGCCACCGGCAAGCTGGTGGCCGACACCACGAAGCCGCTGATCTCGAATGCGGCGCTGACGTCGGCCGCACCCCCGGCGGGCTCCAGCTTCGACGCCCGCAGCGGCGCCAAGCTCAACGCCCGGCCCGCGACGCAGGTCGTCGCCAAGCTCAGCACGGGTAGCGAGAGCGCGGCGGTGCCAGTGCCGTAACCCCACTGCAGCCTGATCCCGAGGGCCCCGTCGCAGACGCGACGGGGCCCTCGGTCATGAGGGAACGGCTGCGGCCCGGTCACCCCACCGGACGCTCGAAGGTGACCAGCAGGCCCTCCACGCCGCCCGGCCCGACCCGGCCCTTCACCTCGGTGCTGGTGATCGCCTTGAGCTGCCAGCCCTGACGGGCCTCCTCGTTGAGGAGCTTCTCCAGCTTGTCCGCCGAGAGCTTCCCGCCGATCATGCTCTCCCGAATCTCCGACACCCGGTACTCGTATCGCGTCATGGCCTCCACCCTCCCAGCCACCGGTGATGACGCGAAAAGGCCGGGTGACGGCGTGCCCTATCGGAGGTCGGCGACCAGCGGCCGGTGATCCGATGAGGTCACCGGGTAGGTCTCGGGCTCGCCGACGGTGGCCAGGCCGCGGGTGAACAGGTAGTCGATCCTCTCGCCCTGCGGCTCGGACTCGCGCCCGTCGACCTGGTTGCGGCTGGTGGACCGGTTCCCTGCGCGGTCGACGTCCTCGAAGTCCCTGAGCAGCGGCGCGAGCAGCGATGTCTCGGCCGGGCTCGTGTTGAGATCACCGAGGACGACCGCCGTCGCAGACGCGCGCGCGGCCTCCGCGACGACCGCGATCTGATCCCCGCGCACCGCACCTCGGGTCGAGAGGTGTGTGGTGACGACCCGGATGTCCCGGCCGTCCTGAGTCCGGAGGGTCGTCGCCAGGTAGGCGCGCGGTTCGTCGTCGTCGAGGCCGCCGACCACGGGGAGCGAGACCACGGCCGTCGAGCCGGGCACGACCTCCAGGCTCGTGAGGAGGGCCTGGCCGTACGCGCCGGTCCCGATCTTCCGTCGATCGCAGTCCACGCTCGCGAAGACCCTGCCGCCGTCGACCGAGGTGGGGACGGGGCCGGGGACGAGCCGGTACCCGATGCCGTGGTCGCGCTCGAGGATCGCCCGTAGCTCTTCTGCGTCACCCGAGCAGATCTCCTGCAGCGCGACGACGTCCGGGGCCCGGGCCGCGACGACCGGCGCCCAGTCCTGCGGGGCGAAGTGGATCGTGTTCACGTTCCAGGTCATCATCCGGATCAGCCCCGGCACGGGCGGCGAGGTGGTGCACCCGCCGGCGGATCCGAGGAACAGCAACGCGGCGATGACCGCGACGGCCGCCCTGCCCACGCGCATCCGAACTCCTCGTGTGGCGCGTCCGGCCTGTCTCGCGCGTCCGCTCACTCCCCGCCGAACTCGGCGGCCTCGCGCTCGGCGTCGGCGGACTCGGGACGGGTGGTCGGCATGGGCCCTCCAGGATCCGTCGCCCCGGCAGTGAACCGGGGCGGGCGTGCGAGGCGTCCCCGGGTCGGCGGGCCGGCAAACCACCCGCCGGGGTCGTGTCCCCGACGCCCTGAGGCCGGTTCCTGTTGCAGTGCCGGGGAGCGGGGTGAACAGTCACTCGGATCCGTTCGTCCGTCGGGGGAACGCACATGGTCACATCGGATCACGGGTGGCGCCGAGCGCACGGCGGCATGGACGACGAGCGCGGAACCGCGTCGTCGGGCGACGCAACCTCCGAGCGGGGATCGATGGCGACCAGCACCGGGCCGCCCCCGCCCGTCACCCCGATCGGCCGGCACCCGCGTGATCTGGTCGTCCTGGGCGTCGCCACCGCCGTCGTGGTGCTGTGCTCACTGGTGGCGCGCAGGCCCGGCGCCAACCCCGTCGAGGTGGCGATCTTCGAGCAGATCGGGCAGATCCCGGCGGCGTCGACGGTGGTGTGGAAGGTGCTCGCCATGGCCGGCGGCTGGCCCGGCATCGTGGTGGCCACCGTGGTGGCGCTGTACCTGAGACGGATCAGGCTCGGGCTGCAGGTGGCGGCGGCCGGCGTGCTCGCCTGGTTCCTCGTCCGGGCCGTGGGCGGGCTCGTCGGTCCGCGGCCACTGCCCGCCGAGTTGCTCACCGCGGCGGGCGTCCGGCTGCCCGGTGCTGCGGGGTTCGCGTTCCCCTCCCTGCACGCCGCGGTCGCGGCGGCGATGGTGGCGGTGGCCGGGCCCTATCTCCGGTCGCGGTATCGCAGGATCGCCTGGGGTGTGGTGGTTCTGGTCGCCGCCGCGGACGTGTACCTGGGCACGAACCTGCCCCTCGACGTGTTCGCCGGGGCGTTCCTCGGTGCGGGCGTCGGCGCCGTTTTCCACCTGGCGTTCGGTGCCCCGGGCCGCCAGACGTCCGAGCCCGCGGTGAGGCGGGCCCTGGAACAGGCCGGGCTCGCGCCGCTGGAGATCATCCCGATCCGCGGCCGCATGCTCGGACCCCTGGAGTTCCTGGTCACCACCACCGACGGGCACCGGTTGCGCGTGCAGGTGGTGCGACGGCTGCATCGTCGCGCCGGGCCCCTGTACCGGTTGCGCAGGCTGCTGGCGTCACTCGAGGTCGAGGACGAGCCGTCGCTGTCGAGCATCTACCACGAGACCGACCACGAAGCGCTCGTCACCCTGTTCGCGCAGGAAGCCGGCGTGCGCACCCCGCCGCTCGTGCTGACCTGTGCCACGCGGCACGGGCCACCGCTGCTGGTGCGCCGGCAGGTCGACGGACGGCGGCTCACGGAGCTGCCGCCCGACGGGATCGACGACCGGCTGCTCGACGACATCTGGGAGCAGGTGGCCACGCTGTGCGAGGCCCGCGTCGCCCACCACGACCTGCGCGCCAAGAACGTCCTCGTCGACACCGCCGGCGACCCCTGGCTGCTCAACCTCACCTTCGGCAAGATCGGCGCCTCGACGGCGCGCACCGCCCAGGACCTCGCCGACGCGCTGGTCTCCCTCACCTCGGTCGTCGGCGTGACCCGCACGATCGACAGCGCCTGCCGTGTCCTGTCGCCGGACCGGCTCGAGCCGGCGCTGGCCTACCTGTATCCGCTCGCCCTGCCGCGCCGTATCCGCACGCAGCTCAGCGACGAGCGCTACCTGCTCATCGACCTGCGGGAGACCCTTGCGGAACGGATCGACCGGCCGATCCCGCCCCTGCGCTCCCCGGTGCGTCCGGCGACCGTCGTGGGTCTGCTGCTGCTCGGCGCCGCCGTCTACACGGTGCTGCCGCAGCTGTCGAGCATGCGCGAGGTGGCCGCCTCGCTCCGGACCGCCGACCGGGGGTGGCTCGCGGTGGCGACCCTCACCGGGTTCCTGGCCATCGTGGCGTCCGCGGTGTCGATGCTGGGGTCGAGCCCGACGCCACTGCCGTTCTGGCGGACGACGGCCGTGCAGCTCGCCGCGGCGTTCACCGGGCGCACCACCCCGGGCGGCATCGGCTTCTTCGGCGTCAACATCGCCTTCATGGAGCGCCTCGGCATCCGCCGCTCCAGCGCGGTCGGCGCGACGGTGCTGAACATGACCGCCACCGGGGTCGTCGGCGGGGTGTGGTGTGTCGTCGGCGTGCTCGGGATCGGCGTCTCGAACTCGCTGGGCGGCCTGCGGATCCCGCTCGGATGGCCCGTGGTGGCGGCGACCGCCGTCGTCGTGGCCGCCGCAGCGGCGGTCCTCGCCTCGCCCTTCGGGCGCCGCAAGGTCGTCCGACCGGCGCTGGAGGTGACCCGCGAGCTCCTGGCGACGCTGCGTCAGCCGGTGCGGGCGGCCCAGCTGTTCGGCGGGGCGACGGCACATCTGCTGCTGTCCGGACTGGGCCTGGCGGCCAGTCTGGCCGCTTTCCACGCTCCCGTCCCGCTGTTCGGCGTCCTCGCCGTGTTCATGGTCGGTCAGACCCTGGGCCACATCGCCCCCGTCCCCGGGGGCCTCGGCCCCGTCGAGGCCTTGATGATCGGCGGGCTGACTGCGCTGGGCATCGCGCCGACGGTGGCCGTGGCGTCGGTCCTCGCCTGCCGGCTGCTGACCTACTGGCTTCCGGTGCTGCCCGGGATCGCGGCGTTCCGGTACCTGCAGCACCACGGCGTCATCTGACGTCGGGCGCCCGGGAACCGCGCTCCGCGAGCTGACGGGCATTCACCCCGCCCGCCGGGTGTCCAGCCGCCCACCCCGCATCGCCGCGACCCATACGACGAGCACGAGGTTCGTGACCAGCAGGACGATGCTCGCGTAGGCCGCGCCGCGGACGTGCACCTGGAGGGTCAGGTTCTGGGCCTGG
The DNA here is from genome assembly GCF_038039215.1 of Pseudonocardia sp. T1-2H. Classification (NCBI taxonomy): domain Bacteria; kingdom Bacillati; phylum Actinomycetota; class Actinomycetes; order Pseudonocardiales; family Pseudonocardiaceae; genus Pseudonocardia; species Pseudonocardia sp. T1-2H. Next base: position 5,008,366 of record NZ_JBBPCL010000001.1, on the reverse strand, counting down.
CAGGTCGCTCCGCAGAGGCCGCCCGTGGCGGGGGTGGCCGAGTGTGTGTGGGTCGAGCCGGTGTTCTGCAGCAGGGCGGACTGCAGGGTGTAGTCGTACGCCGCGCTGGCGATCACCTGGGCGATGCCGACCAGGGTCCCGGCCGCCACCACGAGGATCCCGACGACCAGCACCTGCTTGAGCGGCTCCGGCGCCGGCCCGAGCCGTCGGCGGGCGAAGGTGAACGCCCACAGTACGGCGACCAGGAACATCGGCAGCATGAGTGTGGAGTGCAGCAACCAGCCGGCGAACGGCGCCTGGGTCCGCTCGATCGCGCCGACGGCGCCCTGCAGCGACGTGGACCAGAACCCGTCGGCGTAGGCCATCAGCACCGCCGCGGACACCACGGTCGGCCAGGGGACCGGCAACCGGCGCCGGAGCGCGAGGAGGAGGTCCCCCCTGAAGGTGTTCGACATGGTGATCTCGCTCGTCTCGTGGGGTGGGCAGAAGGGCGCTACGGCGTGATCTCCCAGCCGAACATCATGGAGTGGTCCTCGTGGGCCAGGTTGTGGCAGTGCGCGACGTACGGGCCGACGAAGTCGCGGAAGCCGCGGTAGATGATCACCGACTCGCTCGGGTCGAGCGCCACGAGGTCTTCCCGCGAGACGTCGTCGGGATGCGACGGGTCCCCGCCCGTCACGTCCTTGTTGTTGCGCATGACCGTGCGGTGCTCCTCCATGTGGAGGTGGAACGGGTGCACCCAGCCGCCGCCGCCGTTGCGGATCTCCCACAGGTTGAAGCTGTTCATCTTCTGCTGGGCCGGCGGCGCGTTGCCCGCCTTGTTCTTCAGGCTGGTGGACACCGTCGCGGGTTCGAACTGCTTGCCGTTGATGAGCCATTCCGTCTCGCCGCCGGCGCTGCCGCGCTTCACCTCGAAGATCAGCCGGTCGTCGAGCATGTTCTGCCAGTTGCTCGGCAGCGGCGGCAGGGGGCGCATCTGCGTGGGGATCTGGCTGTCGTCGGGGGCGTTGTCACCGATCACGACCTTCATGACCGGGACCTTGTAGTCGGGGTCGGCCGAGGCGCGCGACGAGGTGGACCACATCCGCCCGTCGGGCATCTTCATGACGTTGGTCAGGTAGATCACGTCGCCCTTGGTCGTCGGCGAGCCGTCCTGGTACCGGGTGAAGTCGACGACGAACTCCCGCCGTTTAGCCGGCCACAGCTCGAACGAGTCCCGGGTGATCGGGAACGGCAGCAGCCCGCCGTCCGAGGCGATCTGGGTGAACTTCATGCACTGCTGCCCGTCGGGGATGCGGTACTGCCCCTCGAGCTCGGTGTCGGAGTAGCCGAGGGACGCCGCGGACTTCGGGCCCTGCGTCGAGCTCATCAGCTTGAACTCGTAGATCCGGGAGACCGACGCGTCGAGGAAGCGGAAGCGGTACTTGCGGCGCTTCACCTCCAGCGTCGGGTAGGCCGTGCCGTTGACCGTGAAGATGTCGCCGACGAAGCCGTGGTTCGGGAAGTGCTTGAAGAACGTCTTCCCCCACCACTCCGGATGCACCTTCGGGTTCTTGGCGTCCGGGAACTCCTTGTCGTGGATGTCGTTGTGGAGCGTGACGCCGTCGTCCAGCCGGGCGTCGAAGATGGCCAGTGGGATGTCGTAGTCGACGTCGAAGGAGCCGTCCGGGTTGTTCGTGCGGACGCCGGGGAGCCGGAAGCCCTGGCGCTCGTCACCCATGTCCAGACCGCCCTTGGGGTCGTAGATGGGGTAGAGGCCGACCATGCCCTTGTAGACGTTCGAGCCGGTCTGGTCCATCCGGTGGTCGTGGAACCAGAAGAAACTCTGCTTCTCCCGGTCGTCACCACCGGCCGGCCAGTTCAGGTAAAGGTTGTCGACGAACATCTGCGGCAGGTAACCGTGTGACTTCGGTCCGTACTTCATCGTGTAATGCGGGTTGCCGTCGCTCTCCGGCGCGGTGTGCCCATTGTGCAGGTGGGTCAGAAAGGACCAGTCCGGAGCACCGAAATCCTGGCGGTCCAGGCCCAGCGGGTTCTCGTCGAGGTGGTTCTCGAAACGGACGAGCACAGGCTTGCCGTACTCGGCGTTGATCCGCGGCCCGGGAAAGCTGCCGTTGAAGCCGTAGATGGTGCTCAGCGGGAGCGTCCGCTGGGTGCCCGCGGCGTAGGTCTTGCCGGCGACGTCGAAGGAGACCGTCGGCTTGCCGTTCGCGTCGATCGGCAGCACCTTCGAGGTCGTGAACGCGTGGCCCCGCACCAGCACGTCGATCTTGTAGACGATCGGGTCCGGATAGCCGACGGAGTCCGGCCACTTCTGGTGCCGCTCGTTGCCCAGCGAGCTCTGCTGCCCGTTCCCCGGGCCGGGGGGCTTGGCCCAGCCGCTGTACACCGACTGCGGCACAGGGGCCAGCGCCTTCGGGATCGGCAGCTTGTCGGTGAAGGGCGAGAGGATCAGCGGGCTCGTCGGGAAGGCCTCGGTGTAGATGGCGTCGGCCCACGCGATCGACGCCACCCCGACGACGCCGTCGGGGGAGAGCAGGCCGGCCTGCGACAGCGAGGGGACGAGCAGTGACCGGGCGGCCTGGAGGCCGACGGCCGCCGTTCCGGCCGCGCCGATCCGCAGGATGGCCCGCCGGGACATCAGTTTCCTGTGCACGGGCACATTCGTCGAGTCTTCGATTCCGGTATCGACGCCATTCCGTTCGGACCCGTCGGGCATGTTCTCGACCTCTTCCGTGGACGACTCCGCGCCGGCGGGCTCAGCTCCTACGAGCCTTCTGTTCGCGTGCCGGTCGAGAGCAAGAATGCGTCTCGCGCTCGATTTGCGTCAGCCGTTCTTGGGGTGGGCGAGATACCCGCAAATAGGGGTGCGGAGATCGGCGGAAAAGCATGATTCGCCGATATGTCATTTCGGGACGTTATGTCCGGTCGAGCGTGGGACGGCGCGTCAGCCGGCGGCGGGGACGACCCCGAAATTTGGGTGTCCGGCCCGCCACCGTTTGCGGGTTCCCGCAGCTCCGCGTCCCCCGAACCATGCAGGCAACAGGTTTCGGAGGGATCGAATGGCCGACGGCCTTGACTACCGGAGCGAGGCCGAGGTCGGACTCGACCGGTCCGATGACGAGTACGACGAGTACGACGGGTCCCTGCACAACGACTGGTGGGGCACCTGCGACCGGCGACGCTGCGGTGCGGATGAGGTGGGGCCGCTGCTCCCGCCGCCCGAGGCTCGCGCTACGCGCTGCTCGCCGGGGCGGTGGCCGTCGCGGCCCTGATCGGCCTGCTCGCGTCGCCGGGCGGGGCGACGGCTCCCGGCGGTGCCCCGCCGGGAGCCCTGGCCGATGTGGCGGCCGGGCCCGTGCCGGGCCCGGAGGCGCCGCCGCTGGCCGTGGCCCTCGCGGCCGAGAACGGCGGCCCGGGCGCCGACGTGTCGGTCACGACCGCCGATCCCGACGTGCGGGCCCGGACCGCGATCACCTTCGCGATGAAGCAGATCGGCATCCCCTACGTGTGGGGCGGCGACGGACCGGCGAGCGGGGAGGGAGGCTTCGACTGCTCCGGGCTGACCAAGGCGTCCTACGACTCGGCGGGGATCGACCTGCCGCGCACCGCGCACACGCAGTTCTACGCCGGGCCCCACGTGCCCGCCGACGCCGCGCTCAAGCCCGGTGACCTGGTCTTCTACGGCACGCCGCGACGCGTGCACCACGTCGGGCTCTACCTGGGCGGAGGGCGGATGGTGAACGCCCCGCACACCGGCGCGCTCGTGCAGGTCGCGTCCGTCCGGTGGGAGGGCGACGACTATCTCGGCGCCACCCGGCCGGCGGCCGGACCGGGCTCGCTGATCACCGGCCCGATCGACACGGTCGTCGTCCCCGCGGTACCGGGGCCGACCGCACCCGTGACCGACGAGTTCGTGGCGCCCCCGGCGGCGCTTCCGCCGGCGGCCGTGCCGGCCGTGCCGGCGACCGCACTCCCGGTGGCTCCCGCACCGGCGCCGGTGGTGGCGCCCGCGGTCGTCGCCCCGCCGGCTGCGGCTCCGGCCGCCACGGTGCCCGCGACGGTGCCGGCCCCGGCTGCCACGACGCTGCCGGTCACCTCGCCGGTCGTCCCGAGCCCGGGGACACCGGCGGCCACACCGCCCGTCGTCGTGCCGGTGACGCCGTCGACGACGACCACCGCTCCTCCGCCGGTGTCGTCGACCACGTCGTCGGCGCCTCCGCCGCCACCGCCGGTGGTCGTGCCCCCGGTGGTGCCGCCGCCGGTGGTGTCGAGCGTGGTGGCGGGAACCTCGGCGACCGTGACCGCCGTGGTCACGACCACGACCACGGCCCTCCCACCCAGCCCGTAACCGGGCCGGGCGGCCTCGGGACGGAGGCCGTCGGCATTCCGTGTCGGATGCCGAACGCCTCAGGAGGCGGGCACCACCACGGGCGCCCCGGCCAGCCGGATGAGGTCGCCCATCCGGAACGACGGGCCGCCGACCGGGGTGAAGCCGGCGGGGGTGTTCCAGTACGACCCGAGGTCGATCTGCATCAGCCCGAGGATGACCTCGGCGACGATCCGCCCGCCCACCGGGCCGAGACGGCGCCCGCCACCGAGCTTCGCCTCCCGGAGGCAGTAGAACCACAGTGGCGCCTTGCCTCCCCACCGCGGGTCGGCCAACCCGAGCTGGTCGTTCGTGAGCGGGGCGGGCATCGTCGGAACCCGGGTGCGCATCGCGGCGGCGACGTCCTGGCCGGACGGGAGCCCGAGCCGCTTGCCCCGCAGCAGGTTGCGCTGGGCCAGCGCGATGATCGCGCCCGGGGTGTGGGCCACCACGGAGTCGGGCAGGTCATGCAGCGGCCGCGCGACCTGGGTGTCGATGAGCCGTGCCATGTTGCGGTCGTCGGGCGGCCGGACGCCGGGGATGTCGAAGAAGTAGTTCCAGTCGACCGTGGCGTCGGTGAAGAGCGGGCGGGAGCCTCGCAGGTCGCGGGGGTTCGGGCCGGTCTCGGTGCTGAAGATCGGCAGCACCGCGGGATTGGGCGACAGCGGCGTGTCGTGCATCTCGTACTCGGCGCGGATGCCGCTGTGTCCCCAGCGGTAGGCGGCCACGGAGTACTCGATCGGCATCATCGGCCGCAGCGGGTTCCCCGGCCGGTAGAACAGCGTCCGGGCCCGGGTCCGCCGGCCCAGGGCGAAGATCATCTCGTCGAGAAGCTGCCGACCGACGACGTGCGGCAGGAAGTCGTTCACGATGACCCACTGGTAGTGCCAGCGGGTCTGCTGCCGGGCGCGGGTGAAGTTCTTCTCGGTGTCCATGAAGTGGTTGTGCAGCTTGATGAACGCCATCTGCATCTGGGCGACGATCAGGTTCTCGTCGTTGCGCGGGTCCCCGACGAACGCCGAGCCGTTCGCGCCGCGGGGCAGGTCCTCGAGGCCGTTGGCGTTCTGGCGCAGCAGCAGGTAACCGGGCCGCTGCGGGTCGTAGAGTTCGGGGTTCGCGGCGGGTCCGTCGCCGTAGACGGAGCCGAGGTCGAACCGCGGGCTGTCGAAGTTGGTCAGCCCACGGGGGTCGGCGCGCTGGTCGGCCAGCGGCGTGGGGTCCCGGGTCATGTCGTGGTCGATGAACTGGCCCAGGTAGATGAACCCGGCCGGCATGTCCGGGTTGTCCAGCCCGTCGGGCCGGATGTCGTCCTCGGCGCCGCGGGCCTCCACCATCCTCTCCGACAGCCCGACCAGCAGGTCGTCGTCCGGCGCGAACCCGGTGAGCTGCTTGAACATGGTGCCGAAGCGGGCCTCGCGCGCCCGGCCGAACCTGGCCACGACGTCGCTGCCCCGGGGGTCACCGACGGCGTGCCTGCTACGCGCCACACCCGGCAGCGGGCTGCCGTCCGCCGGTCCCACGGGCGGTCGCGGCGTCGGTGGGGGCGTCGGTACCTGCACGGGACCGGTCGCCGCCAGGGCCTCCGACGCGCCGCCGGTGACGACCGTTGCCGCGGCCAGCAGCGCAGAGCCGGCAAGCATCCGCCGGCGCGACACTCCACGGCGGACGGGTCGGGAGTCGTTCCCCCTCGTGGGGTCGGCTCTTCCGCCGCATTTCCAGTCCTCTGTCATTGCCTGCCCTGCTGTGGTGCGAACGGTCCCGACGCCAGGACGACTGTCGCAACGGGGGCGGCGCCGGGGGCAGCCCGACGGAGGGGGTCGGCCGGCCCTCAAAGCAGGGGGTATCGGCCGATCACCCAGAGGCACCGGCTCGGCGAGGGCCCCGGTGTGCGGCGGAGGGGGACGACCGCACACCGGGCTCTCGACGGCCGGCGGAGCGGGCCCGCCTCGAGGGCGGGCGGGCCCGGGGAACGGGCCGGCCGAGAGTTCGAGCCTGACAGCTGCGGCCCGACCGGCCCAGTGGACGAAGGTCCTAGTACCAGCCGGGTGACCACCGCGGATCCGGCCGCCGGACGTCGTCCGCGGGTACGACGAAGGATGCTCAGGCCAGGTTGATGCTGGTGCCCTCCACCGTCACCGGCATCGTCGGGAGCGGGGCCTGGGCGGGCCCGTTCGCGACGGTGCCGTCGAGGTGGAACTTGCTGCCGTGGCACGGGCAGTCGATCGTGCCGTCGGCCACCTTGTTCACGACGCAGCCCTTGTGCGTGCACACCGCCGACAGCCCGACGAACGTTCCGGCGGTCGGCTGGGTGACCACGACCTTCCGGTCGGCGAAGATCTTGCCGGCGCCGACCGGGATGTCGGCCGTGGAGCCGAGTGCACCCGCGCTGCCGGAGGCCGTGCTGCCGGAGGCCGTGGTGGGGGCGGCCGCGGTCGGGGCTCCCGCCGTCGGGGGAGCCGCGGCCGAGGTCGTCGTGGCCGCCGAGCCGGGGCGGCCGAGCTCGCGCACCCGGCGGCGAGGAGTCCGGCGCCGAGCGCGACGGCACCCGTCCCGGCGACGACCGCGCGCCGGGGCACGGGGCGCCGGGCGTCCGTCACGGGAGGGAGAGGGGTGTTGTCCTGGGGCATCGAGTCTCCTGGTGGTGGGGGGAGGGGCGGACCCGGCGCCTGTCGGGCCCGCGGAAGGAGCGGGGGCCGCGGGCGAGGACGGCTCCGCACGCGATCCCGAGGGGGACGCTCGCCACGACCCAGGCGGCGAGCACGATCAGCAGGGTGGTCATCGGGCGGTGCCCCGACACCCGGTGGACACGACGACCGCCAGGCCTGGCCGGACGAACACCGTCGGACGCTCGGTCGAGGACGTGCGAGGCATCTGCAGCTCCTGAGCGTGACGGTGGGCCGGCAGGTCCGGGCCTGCTCGGACGACCCTCACCCGGCGGTGTGGCCGTCGGCCATTGGCCATTGGTCCTACGACCCCGCCCGGGCGAGGTGCTCGCGGCCCCGGAGCGCGGCCTGGACCCTGTCCGTCGCCCCCAGGACACGGAAGACGCGGTGCAGATGGGCCTTGACCGTGCGCTCGGTGATGCCGAGCGCACGGGCGATCTCGCGGTTGGAACGGCCCACGGCCAGCAGGCGGAGGACCTCCCTCTCCCGGGGCTCAAGCCGTCACGCGGGGCGGCGGGCGGCTGGGGATGCGCGAAGCCGCGGTCGCCCGCCGCCCGCCGGATCGCCTCCAGCAGCACCTCCACCTCGGCGTCCTTGAGCACCACCGCACAGGCGCCGGCCTCCAGTGCCTCGGAGACCCGGTCGTCGGCAGAACCCGTCAGGACGACGACCCGGACCTGCGGGTCGTGGTCGACGATCAGCCGGGTCGCGCCGACGCCGTCGAGGACGGGCATGCCGATGTCCATGAGCACGACGTCCGGCCGGCTCCTGGTGAGGAGATGCAGCGCCTCGATGCCGTTGGCCGCCGTCCCGACCAGCTCGATGTCCGGGGCGGTCTCGACGACCCGGACGAGTCCTCGGCGGACGATGGCGTGGTCGTCGACCACCATGAGCCTGATCATCGCGGTGGCCCCCGTCGTCGGGTGGTCCTGCAGGCCGGGGGCCGACAGGGGCGGGGCCGGGTGGCCCGCTGGTGTACAAGATCGCGGTCTCGGGCATGATCCGTCCAGCCCATCGCTGGGGGACCGCGGACCCTCAATGCGGGGGACGGGCCGTCGATGCACGGGGCACCGGGCCCCCGTTCCCCGGTCACAGGGGCACCTCCAGCCGCAGGGCCGTTCCCCGGCCCGGGGCGGAGTCCAGGACGAGCACGGCGCCGTGCTGCGCGGCCAGCCCGCTCAACGCCTTCAGCCCGAGGTGCCCGGACGCGACGAGCCGGTCGGGCGCGGACCCCTTCCCGTCGTCGGTGACGCACAGGACGAGAACGCCGCCGTCCTGGCCGAGAGCGATCTCCACGACACTCGCCGCGGCATGCCGCACGACGTTGCGCAGACCCTCCTGGGCCACCCGGAAGACCAGCTCGACCTGCTCCCGGCGGAGCGGGGGCAGCGGGTCCCGGACGTCGAGGACCGACGTCGTGCCCGGCGGGACGAGCCTCGCCGCCAGGTCCGACAGCGCGGCCGGCAGGCCCTCGGCGTAGAGGTTCGGCGGGTAGATGTCGACCAGGAGCGACCGCAGTGCGCGGACCGACCGGCGGACGGTGTCGGCGGACTCGGCGAGCTGTGCGGGTGCGACCCGGGCGGGGCCGCCGACGCGGGCGGCCGCCCCGAGTGCGAAGGCGACGCCGGCGAGGTCCTGGACCACGCCGTCGTGCAGGTCGGCGGCGATGCGCAGGCGCTCGTCCTCGAGGGCGGTCAGTGTCCGGCGCAGCATCTCCTCCCGCTGGACCTGGGCCCGGCGCAACCTGCGGGCCAGTACCGCCGAGATCGGAATCTGCAGGAGCTCCAGCAGGACGAGAGCACCCACGCCGAGCGGGATGAACCGGGTCCAGACCTGCTGGGTCGCCTCGGTGACCCCGGCGTAGTGGGAGTAGGCCTCGAACAGCACCGGCACCCCGCCGGGGGTGCGCAGCGGCAGGTAGACCTCGAGGAGGGGCACGCTGCGGTCCTCGAGCCGGTTCTCCGGGGCCGAGAGATCCGACATCTCGGCGTCCGGGGCCCCGCCGTGCAACGCCTCGATCTCGTTCGCACCGAGCCCGAACCGCTCTCCGATCAGCGCGGGCTCGTCGGAGTAGAGGATCCGTCCGGTCTCGTCCCAGATCTTCACCCGCACCATCGAGACGTTCAGGACCTTCTCCCGGACCGCCCTGTCGAGCCCCTCGAGCGCTGCCGGGTCCCCGGTGAGCACGGCGTCGGTCAGGACCGGGGCCACCGCCTCGTCGGCGGCGAGCTGGGTCCCGGCGATCGCGCCGTCGACGGCGTAGTCGGCGGCGACGACCCGGCTCGCCCACACGCTGCACAGCGCCACCACCAGCACGGAGATCAGTGCCGTGACGACGTACTGGACGGCGATGCGGGACGTCCGCACGGCCGGTTCGGCGCCGCGGACGTCCGAGCCGGATCGGGGCGGGGCGGGTCGGGACGGGTCGGGTAGGGGCGGGCGGGTCGAGGCGGCCGGCCGATCCGGGAGCGGGCCGGCGTCGGCCTCGACCCTGCTGTGACGTCCGGCCGACCGGGACCGGTGGGTGCCCGTGTCGATGATCCGGAGACCGGGCGGACCGGGCGGAACGCGCCCCGCGACGTCGGTCATGCGGTGTCCGGGACGGCCGTCGGTCCCGGGGTCGGAACGGACCGGCGACCCGGTTCGGGACCCACGTGGGAGCTCACGAGCGCACATGATCGGTCCGATCGGCTAGGCCGAACAGCCTCAATCGAGCGGCCCATCGGCCCCCAAACGGAGGGGTCGCCAGGCACTGTCCGGGACGCACCCCCCAGGTGCGGGGGGCTCCCACCCCCCTCCTCGGTCTGCCGCGGGAGCGGCCCAGGCAGCAGCGTGAGGGTCGATGTGTCCGATCGGCCGGATGCGCGAGGGGAGTAGGCGATGGTCGTCAGGTTCGCGGTGGTCAAAGGGCTGGCAGCAGCGGTCTGTGTCGCCTCCGGCGCGGTCGCGCCCACGTTGCCCGCGACGTTCGTCCCGGCCGGCACCTGCTCCGCGGCGGATCCCGCCTCCACGTGCACGGTCCCGGCCGCGGCGCCGTTGCTCCCCGAGGACCCGGCGGCGAGCACCGTCACGGACACCGCGCCGGTGAGCGTCGACCCCGCGCTCACCGCGGACATCGCGAGCGGGGCCTCGTCCGCCACGATCACCACGGCCTCGGCGACCGCCCCCACCTCGGAGCCCGCGCCGGCCGCGGCGCTCACGGAGACGCCCGCCGCTCAGGGCACGGGGACCACCGCCCCCGAGACCACGGCGACGGTGGCCCCCACGTCCGAACCGGCGACCGCGGGCCCGAGCACCTCCGCCGACTACCAGGCCGGGTACGCCGCGGGCTACGCGGACGGCCTCGCGGCGGGACAGGGGACGAGCGGCGACGGCACCACGACGTCCGGCAGGTCGGGCGCGTCCGGCATCACGTCGTCGTCGGGAACCGTGACGGCCACCTCGGACCCCGGCGTCACCGCGGCGGCGAAGTTCGGGTGGGGCACGCCGTCGCGCAGCGACGAGTTCACCGGGGACCTGGGCCAGTGGGGCCTCTACGACGGTCCCGGGCACGCCGGCAACGGCACCCGCAGCCCGGCTGCGGCGTCGATCAAGGACGGGGTCCTCACCATCAGCGGCGACTCCGCCGGCACCACCGGGGGGATGGCCTGGGGCAAGGGCGCGCAGTACGGCCGCTGGGAGGGCCGGGTCATGGCCCCGGCGAGCGACCCGTCCTACAACGCCCTCCTGCTCCTCTGGCCCGACGCGGAGAACTGGCCCGAGGGCGGCGAGGTCGACTTCATGGAGATGTCGGACCCCGCCCGGCAGAAGACGGACATGTTCCTCCACTACGGGGCCGACAACTCCCAGCTCCACGGCCAGGTGAACATCGACGCCACGCAGTGGCACAACTGGGCGGTCGAGTGGACCCCCGACCACATCGCCGCCTTCGTCGACGGGCAGGAGTGGTTCCGCACCACCGACACCTCGACGCTGCCGCCCGGCCCGATGCACCTGACGATCCAGCTCGACTGGTTCCCCAAGGGGGGCAGCGTCACGCCCTCGGCGATGCACGTCGACTGGGTGCGCTACTACCCCCTCAACGCCACGGGCTGACCGGCAGCACCGCTCGGGGTCAGTGCGGCAGTGGCCCGATCCGGGCCGGTGCGCCGGCGAATCGGAGCCGGGACTGGCGCCGCCCGTGGCGGTCCGACGCGCGCTCCAGGTATCGGCGCCCGGCCCGGGTTCGGGCGATCAGCACGGACTCGACGAGGTTGCGCACCATGACCGGTGGCACCGCCCAGAGTGGGGTGATCGGCTGACCCAGGTCGCGCAGGCTCTCGGAGCCCAGGAAGTAGCGCAGCATGCTCAGCGTGCGCAGCCGGTGGTAGCGGCCCCGTAGCCGGCTCAACCGGCCGTAGTCCAGGGTGAGCTTCCCGTCGACCAGCGCGGTGGTCAGGTCGGCGCCGGCAGGGGTGGGGCCGCCCTGGGCGAGCAGCAGGTGGTAGTTGAACACGTTCTGCTCGCGCTCGGTGTCGAACAGCCAGTCCTCATCGACGCCCATCAGCCAGCCCACGTACTTCCACAGGTGCATGACCGCGCGGGACTCGGCCCGGGTCACCACCCGGCCGAGCATGCGCACCCCGAGCAGCACCGTGCTGTTGAACAGCGCGAGCGTGCCGGCCAGGTCGCTCTGATTGATCGGCAACCCGTACCGGTCGACGTCCCAGCGGCCGTTGACCTCGAACTGCTGGTTGATCAGCGCGTGCATCAGGCGCACGTGCACGGTGAGCTTGAAGCCCTCGCCGGTGCGCGCCATCCCGCCCGGGGCGCAGAGCTCGTCGACCCACTTCTGGGTCTCCCCGAGCCGGCGCATGGCGGTCGACCCGGTCAGCCCGCCGGTCAGCACGAGCAGGTCAGCCGGTCCGACGAACCGGTAGCCACCGATCAGCGACAGCTGCAGCAGCACGTCCTCGCGGCTGTGCCCGAACCGCCGGAACGCCCGTGCCCCGTGCTCCAGCAGCTCGACGTCCACCCAGTCCGGCACCCGGTCGACGACCGCGAAGAACTCGCGCAGCGCCGCCGGCGCGTCGGGCACGGCCTCGATCCCGTCGGCGAGCACGCGCTGGAACTGCGCCATGCTGACCCGCTCGCTGTCGCCCGATTCCCGGCGCATCGCCGCGACCAGCTGCGCTCCGAGCTCGTCGCGGGCGAACATCCGCCGACCGATCTGATCGACCAGCCGCTCGTCCACCGTGCGCACCCGGCCGATCAACCGCAGCGACCGGCCCAGCCGCCCGTTTCGCTCCCGCGCGCTGGCGAAGCGGTGCGGGGCGACCGGGGTCTTCGGGTGGGCGTCGGCGAGCTGTGCGACCATGATCCGATGCTGACACGAACAATTGCTCGCGTTCAATTCGCGTAGGGGGTTCGCCGTGCCACCCAGGACCCGTAGCGCGCTGCGCCGCGAGCCGCGGCAGCTCCGCTCGAAGCAGATGGTGGAGCGCATCATCGCGGCGGGGCGGGAGGTGTTGGTGGCGCGGGGCTACGAGGCGGCGACCACGAACCACATCGCGGCGGCGGCCGGGATCAGCCCGGGCTCGCTCTACCAGTACTTCCCGGACAAGACCGCCATCCTGGGTGAGGTCATCGACCGCTACGCCGACGAGCTTGTTGCTCGCCTGTCACACGCGTTCCTGCGCTCGCTGGGTGCGCCCACGGAGGAGGGCAAGCGGATGGTCGTGACCGCGATGCTCGACGCGTTCGAGGAGAACGCCGACCTGCTGCGAGTGCTCGTCGAGCAGGTGCCGCGCTCCCCGGACAGCGTGCGGGCCGTGTTCGCCCGCCGCATGGACGACATGATGACCGCCGCGCTGCTGGCCCGACCCGACCACGACCCCGCGCGCCCGGCGGACGCGATCGCGTGGGTCCTGGTCCGCGCCGTCGAGCACGTCACGATCAGTTACGTCCTGGAACGCCCGCAGCTGGACCGCGCCACCGTCATCGACGAGCTCACCGTCCTGATCACCCAGTACCTCGACCTCCGGTGAGGGAGGCGTCGGATCTCCAGCGTCGAGTCACCGGGAACAGCGGCAGCCCGGCGGAGATCACCGTCCGTCTACAGCAGACATGCCGGAGCCATTCCGAAACGACCTCTCAGCCTGCGGGCTCGTCCAGCGAGCCCGGCCGCGGCCAGACCCGGACGTCCACGGTGCCGACGACGTCGGTCGCGGGCACCGGGCCGAACTCACGGGAGTCGACCGAGACCGCGCGATGGTCCCCGAGCAGGAACAGTCGGCCGTCCGGCACAGGGTAGGGGCCGTAGTACACCCCGTTCTCCAGGCTCCGGTCCGCGTAGGGCTCGTCCACGGCACGGCCGTCGACCTCGAGCACGCCGTCCGAGATCCCCACCATGTCCCCGCCGACGGCGACGACCCGCTTGACGATCAGCATCCCGTCCTGCGGGTCGGGCACGACCACGAGGTCCCCCGGGACACGGCTCGGCCGCGGTGGTCCAGCACGACATGGTCCCCGGGTTCCAGGGTCGGCGCCATGCTGTCGCTGGGTATGCGGACCAGCTCGAACGGCACGACGCCGGTGGCGGAGCCGAGCCCGACCGCGACGACGGCCGTGACGGCGAGGGCCGTCACGACCGTCCGGAACCGCGGCCGGGTCAGCCGACTACGCCGGTCGCCCACAGCACCCAGACACCGATCCCGACGACCAGCACCGCGTTGCCCGCCACCGGACGCCGCCGGTCGGGCAGGAGGGTGATCATCGCCCCGATGGCGGCCAGCTCGCACACCACGACCGTGATGCCCAGGAAGTCGGGGTCCTCGGGCCGGTCGGCGTGCGGCCCGATCTGCAGTCCGATCGTGCGGCTGTACACGTAGAGCACGACGAGCCCGACCAGGGCGGCCAGGCCGAGGCCGACCCGCAGGGGCGTCGACCCCCGGCGCAGCCCCGCGCCGGCGCCCGTCTGCACCAGGCCGACCACGATGAAGAACACCGCGAACGTCATCTGGTGCTGCACGTGTTCCAGGGCGGCGAGCAGGTGCAGCACCCCTGCGAGGGTCACCGCGCCGGCCGCGACGAGGCCCGCGGTGACGGTCGGTCCCGGGGACCGGAGGCCGGCCGTGGCGTCCTCCTCGACGTCCCGGGTCCCCGTCCGGTCGGTCACAGCTTCAGCCCCTCAGTCCACGGGAGGGCGGGCGCGGCCGTGATCGGGTCCGGCCCGGCGGTGCCGACCTCGAACTGCGTCATCATGTCGTGGTCCTCGTGCGGCAGGTTGTGGCAGTGGACCATGTACCGGCCGGTCTGGTGCTCGAACTTCATCAGCAGCCGGACGCTCTCGTTCTCGCCGACGTAGACGACGTCCTTGGGCCGCAGTCCTCGGGTCGCGGCGGCTTGCCGTTGCGGGAGAGGATCTTGAAGTCCACGAGGTGGATGTGCACCGGGTGGAACCACCCACCCGACTTGTTCGTGACCTCCCAGACCTCGACGGCGTCCTTCGCCGGGTTGGCGAGGACCTTGCGGTAGCCGGAGGCGACGATCTGCTCCCACGTGACGCCGTTGACGGACCACTGGCCGTTGCCGCGGATGACCTCCAGCTTGCGGGTCGCCGTGGACATCGACTCGGTCAGCCCCATCGCGGACGGGTTCGGGTTCAGCACGGACGGGACCTCGTTCTTGGTGCCGTCGGTCGGCTCCGCCGCCACGTCGAACGCCATGATCTGCTTCGTCGTGTCGTAGTCGGTGGAGTTCTTCACGCCGAGGTTCTGCAGGACGACCCGCTGCCCGATCTTGTACTTCGCGAAGTCGACCACGATGTCGTAGCGCTCGGCCATGCCGTGCCGGATCTCGGCGACCTGCTGCGGGGCGCTCATCAGCCCGCCGTCCGTCGCGATCACCGTCATCGGCTCCCCGGTGGAGAGCTTGTACCGGTACCCGCGCGAGAGGGACGCGTTGAGGATCCGGAACCGGTACTTGCGCCGCTCCACGGGCATGCGCGGCCACGGCTTGCCGTTCACCGTGATCACGTCGCCCCAGAGCCCCGAGTGGCTGTTGTCCTCGTACATCAGCTGGCCGTCCGCGGCGAACATCTTGTCCGACAGGATCAGCGGGACGTCGTAGCGGCCGGTGGGGATCGGCAGGCCCTGCTCCTGCGCGTCGGTGAGCTGGTACATCGCGGCGAGGCCCATGTAGGCGTTCTCCGCGGTGTGGGCGGCGCCGTGGTCGTGGTACCAGAGCGTCCGTGCGGGCTGCATGTTCGGGTAGACGTAGTCCTTGTACTGGCCCGGGTTGGTGATGTCGCTGGCGTAGCCGTCGTACTGCGGGAGCGAGGCGGACCCGTGCAGGTGCACCGACGTCCACGGCGTGTACGACCATCGCGGGTGCTTGGCGGGCAACCCGTTGATGTGCCGGACGACGACCTGCCGGCCCTGGCTCGCCATGATCGTGGGGCCGGGGACCTGGCCGTCGTAGCCGAAGAGGTCGGTTCCGACGCCCGGCAGGATCTCGGCCTTCACCTGGCGCATCGTCATCTGGTAGTAGTCCGTCGTGCCGTCGCTGCGGACGGGCTTGGCGACCGGGGGGACGACGAAGGGGACGGTGAACGGCTTCGGCAGCTTGCTCTCGGCGATGCGGGAGATTCCCTTCGCACGCACCACGCGTTCGAACGGGAGAGCCAGTGCTGCGGCGCCGAGCGCGGAGACCTTCAGCAGGTCGCGACGGGAGACGGCCCGGGTGGACATCGTCGTACTCCTCGACTTGGTTCGGACTGTCGGCCTGGTCGAGTTTGCGGCGAGGAGGCCGTACCGGGCAGCCGTGGTTGGGGGAACCGTGCCCCCCGACTCTGGGGGGTCCGTGCGATCAACACTGCGTGACAGGAGGAGGCGAGGGCTCCGTCGAGGCGGGCGTCGCCACGGCGGATGTCGTTGCCGCAGTTGAGCAATCGGGCGCGGGCGAGCTCGGCGACACGGCGGCCGCAGGGGCCGAAGGGACCGTCGTGGTGCGCCGGACGGGCGGCGCGGACGTCGACGCGGCCAGGGGCGTGGACGACGTGGCGGGTGCGGACGTCGGGGGTGCGGACGTCGGGGCCGGCGGGGTGGTGACTGCCGGCGGCGCCTCTGCGGGGACGGACGGCGGCAGGGTCTCTACGAGGACGGGCGCTGCGGGGACGGGCGTCGCGGGGACGGGCGCCGCGGGGACGGGCGCTGCGGGGACGGGCGCCGCGGGGACGGGCGCCGCGGGAACGGGCGCTGCCGGGACCGGCGCGGGCACAGCGGCTCCGGTCACGGGCGTGGAAGGGGCGGCCACGGACACCGGCGCTGCGACGGGAAGGGGCACGGCGGGCACCGGAGGGGCCTCGGCGGCGAGGACCTTGGCGGCACTCACCGACACCGCGGGAACCGGCGCCGGTGGCAGTACGAGGCCGTCCGCGTAGGCGGCGGCGGCCGCGAGGACGTCTCGGACGTACTCCATGGAGGCGTTGTAGCGCAGCAGGGCCGCTGTCACGCCGTCTGTTGTGGACAGGTCCCTGCCACCCGAGCAGAGGAAGCGTCCCGCGGTGAGGGCGGCGTCGAACACGTTGTTCGGGTCGGCGGTCCCGTCACCGTTGCCGTCCGCCGCGTATGTGCGCCAGGTGCCGGGCAGGAACTGCATCGGGCCGACCGCGCGGTCCCACGCAGGGTCGGTGTCGAGCGATCCGCCGTCGGTGTCCGACACCGTCGCGAACCCGTTCGACCCGGAGAGCTGCGGCCCGAGGATCGGGACGAGCGTCCTCCCGGCCCCGTCGACCTCGCCGCCGCCGGCATGGCCGGACTCGATCCGGCCGATGCCGGCCAGCAGCGACCACGTGAGCTTGCAGCCCGGAACCGCACCGGCGAGCGTCCGCTCCGCGGCGAGGTACGCGTCCTGGACCATCGGCGCGATCCCGACCGCGGTCACCGTCCTTCGCGTCGCTCCACTGCCGACGGGTCCACCCTCGACGGGTCCCCTCTCGACGGGTCCACTGTCGACGGGTCCACTCCCGGCCGTTCCTTCGCCGGTCACACCTGTGCCGGCGGGGAGGGAGGCGGGCAGGGCGGACGCGGCCGGCGCCACGACGCTCCCGACCGACGGATGCGAGGAGGTCGCCGGGCCGAGGACCATCCAGACGACGAGTGCGATCCCCATCCGGCGGCGTAGCACGCCTGCCCGCTCGAGCATTCGTCTCCCACCGTCGCGCCGTGTCGTCGCGGGCGATCTTGGTCGGAAGCGCGGCCGGGTGGCAGCCGAGGGTGGGGGTGGGTCGGACCCCCAGATCTGGGGGTCAGCCGACGACCGTCAGCGGGAGCACCGCCTCGGCGACGGTGCCGCCGGCGGGCCCGGGCATCACGGAGAAGCGGCCGCCGAGGTCCATGAGTCGGTCGGAGAGCATCCGGATACCGAAGTGACCGTCCTGCTGCCGGTCCGCCTCCGCGGCGGGGATGCCGACGCCGTCGTCGCACACCCGCAGCCGGATGGCCTCCTGCTCCGGCCCCAGGACCTCGAGGACCACCTGCACGCGGGACGCCCCCGAGTGCTTGGAGACGTTCATCAGGGACTCGCGTGCCACCCGGTAGATGCTCGCCGCCGTCTCCGGATCCATCGCGGGCAGCGGCGCGACGTCGACGAGGACGTCGACGTTCCGTTCCCGCAGAGGCCGGACGAGGCCCTCGACGGCGACGGCGAGGCCGGGCCCCGAGAGGTCGGGCGGGTAGATGTCGACCATCAGGTGGCGCAGCTCGTCGACCGCCGAACGCACCGCGCCCGCGACCGTGTCGGCGACGCCGCGTCGCTCGGGAGCGACCGACGTCCGCAGTGCGGCGAGCGCGTACCCCGCCCCGGCGAGGTCCTGCACGACCCCGTCGTGCAGGTCGGCCGCGATCTTCGCGCGCTCCTTGTCCGACGACGACAGCGCCCGCTGCAGCAGCCGCACCCGCTCCGCCTCCTGGCGGCGGACGCGCCGGGCGAGGGAGAGCGCGATGGGCAGCTGTACCAGCTGCAGGACGACCAGCGGGACGACGGCGAGCGCGACGAGCGTCCCCACCAGTGACGCGGCCTGGCTGTCGACGCGCGCGGAGCTGAAGTAGGCCTCGAACGCGTACCGGCTGCCGTCGGCCAGGGCCAGCGGCACGTACACCTCGACGAACCGCTCGTCACCCGGCAGCACGCCCGCCTCGTCGGAGTCCTGGAGCTCGGAGCTCACGGTGCCCCGATCGATCGCCGCGACGACCTCGGCGGGCGGTGCCTTCTGCGTCCCGATGATGCGGGCCTGGTCGGCGTAGACGATCGTGCCGTCCCGCCGCCACACGTTGACCTCGCTGATCGAGCCGTCGCCGAGCCGGTTGTAGATCGCCAGGTCGAGCTGGTCACGGGCACCGGGGTCCTCGGCCAACGTGCCCACCAGCAGCGGTCCGACGACGAGGTGGGCCAGTCGGTCGGTGACGCGCTCGGCGTCCCGGAGCGCCTCGGCCCGCGCGACGATCCGGCTCGCCAGCACGGCGCCGAACGCGATCACCGCGAGGACGACCACGCCGACCGTGATGAACGTCGTGACCTGCCGCCGGACCGGGGAGACCGGGGACCCGGCCCTCATCGCGGCTCGTCGAGCATGCCGAGCTCCTGCGCCTTGACGACCGCCTCCAGCTGGAGAGCTCGACGTCGAGCTTGGACAGCAGCGACTTCACGTAACCGCGGCAGGTGTGCACGCTGATGCCCAGCACCCGCGCGATCGCCTTCGGCGCCATGCCGCGGCCCAGGCAGGCGAGGACGTCCCGCTCGCGCTGGGTCAGGCTCGGCATCGCCGGGTTCTGCCGGGTCGCCGCGCCGGTCAGGGCGAACGCCGACGGGGCGATGAGCATGCTCCCGCTGCGCGCCCGGCGCAGGACGTCCAGCATCTCGGTGAGCGAACCGTTCTTCGGGATGAACGCCGAGGCACCCGCCTGGGTCGCCCGCACCACCCAGTCCGGCTCACGGTGCGCGGTCACGACGACGATCACGGTGTCCGGGGCGACCTCGCGGATACTGCGGCAGGCGGCGAGCCCGTCCTGGCGCGGCATCTCGATGTCCATGATCACGATGTCCGGGCGCAGCTCCTGGACCAGCACGATCCCCTCCGCGGCACTGGAGGCCGTGCCGACACAGCTCAGGCCCTGCTCGGTCGAGAGGGCGAAGGACAACAGCTCGGCAAAAGTCGTGTGGTCGTCGACGACGAGCACCCGCAACTCGGCGGGCGCCGTCTCCACGCGGGTCATTCCCACGCTCGCGTCGTCCATGTGCCCCCCCTTCCGTCGTTGACGCGTCAAGATGAGGGTCGGTCCGGAAACGGAGGTGTTACCTTCACCCCGTTTGCCGGCACCGCTTTTAGCCGGATCGGCCCCGGCAGTCCGACCTGATGTCCGGCTCGGCCCCTGGAAGAGGATTGTGTGCCCGGTCGACTCTGGGAGGGGTGATCACATGGACACCGTTGCGGAGGTGGGAGGCGCCCTGGACCCGCCGCCGGCCGCTCCGCGGTGATCCGGGTGCTGCTGGTCGACGACAGTGCCGCCGTCCGCTCCGGCCTCAGCGCGCTGCTCGACTCGGTCGGCGGATTCACCGTGGTGGGCCAGTGCGCCGACGGCGCCGAGTGCGTCGAGGCCGCGAAACGCCGGGAACCGCACGTGATCGTGATGGATGCGGCCATGCCCGGTGTCGACGGCGTCGCCGCGACCGTCCGGCTCCTCGCCGCGGTTCCCGGTTCCCGGGTCCTCTTCCTGACGTCCTCGGTGTCGGGCGACACCGTCCGCGGGGCGCACGCCGCGGGCGCCGTCGGCTACCTCTCGAAGTCGGCCCCGCCCGACGAGGTGGTGGACGCCATCCGACGGGTGGCCTCGGGCGGAACCGCATGGTCGCCCGCGGCGGCCGCCGCGCTGGGCCGCGAGCGCTGACCCCTCCGTTTGGGGGGTGGCGGCCCCCTTCGGCACGGCTCCCGTGGCGGGGTGGATCGGGCGGATTCTCGATGAGCACGCTCATTGCCGCCTTCTTCTCGAGGAGCCACCATGACCACCCCGCGAGGCCCGGGCGGTGGCCGGCTGGTCCTACGACCAAGGTCCGATGGTGTGTGACGCGGTGACGGGTCAGTCTGGAAATACGCCCCCGATGTGGGGCGCCGTCTCCCCAGTCCTGGAGTTCCGATGTGCGCTGAGCCCCACCCCTCTCCCGTCCCCGACAGACGGACGGGCGCCGACTCGCCCCGTCTCGTGGTCATGGACCTGGGGCAGCGTGGCGTCCGCCTGATCGTCGATGCGCTGGAGGCGAACTACCACGTCACCGCCCTCGCCGAGGACGCCGGATGGATCCGGGAGGTCGTCCGCGGCCTGTCCGCGAACGACTGGGCGGCCGGGGTGCTGCGGCGGGCGATGCGCCGCGGCCGGTGCCTGATCACCGGCGACACCGCCGCGTGCGCCGGTCTCGGTGTCGCGATCTGCCCGCTGTCCGCCGCCGCGCCGGAGACGGACGCGGAGATGGCCGCGGCCGCGCTCGCCCCGTACCTGCGTGCCGGGGCCCTCGTGATCCTCGAGGGCGACACGCGGCTGGGGCAGGCGGCCGAGGTCTTCTCCGCCACGGCGGAGCTGCTCACCCCGTTGCAGGTGGGACGCGACGTGTCCCTCGGGTACGTCATGGAGGACAGCGATCTGCCCGGCTGCGTCGTCAGCGGCGTCGATCCCCGCTCGGCGGACCGCACCGAGGAGTTCTACCGCAGTCTCAACCGGTCGGTGAGCGCGGTCGGGACGTTAGAGACCGCCGAGCTCGCGATCGCGGTCCGGAACGCGCTGCGCGCACAGGCCGAGGGCGACGACGCCGCGGCCATGATCGCTGCGTCGGGCCGTCACCCGTCGTCCCCCGAGCGGCCGCGGTGAGCGCGGGGTCCGTGCCGCGCCGATGAGCGTCCGCAGCGTGTCGCGCACGAGGTCGGGCCGTGTCGACGCGCCCGCCGGCAGGTCGCGCACCCGGCGCAGCCGCAACGTCCACGACGACGAGCGGCAGCCCTCGAGCGCGGGCCTCGCCGTGCGCTACGCGTTGACCGGCCTCGTCACCCTCCTGGCCGTCGCCCTCGTCGCCGCCCACGCCGGCCGCACGATGAGCACCGAGGTGGCGATCGACGCCGCGGTTCGCGCCACCGCCCTCGTCGGCGACCTGGCCGTCCGGCCCGCCCTCGACGACGCCGTCCTGAGGGGCGATCCCCGCGCCGTGGCCGCCCTCGACGAGGTCGTACGCCCCCGGGTGCTCAGCTCCCTCGTCCGGGTGAAGATCTGGGACGAGGGCGGCAGGATCCTGTACTCCGACGAGCCGCGCCTGCGCGGGCAGCAGTTCGCGTTCAGCGCCGACGAGCGCCGGGTGCTCGCGACCGGCGAGAGGCACGCGGGGCTCAGCGACCTGACCCGTCCGGAGAACCGGTTCGAGGACCACGACGTCGCGTTGCTGGAGGTCTACGAGCGGCTGACGACCCCGTCGGGCGTGCCGGTGCTGTTCGAGGCCTACCACCGCTACGAGGGGATCACCGAGGAGAGCAGGCGCACCTGGACGAGGTTCGCCCCCTCCCTCTTCGGCGCGCTCGTCCTGCTCGCGCTGCTCCAGCTGCCGATCGCCGTCGCCCTCGCCCGTCGGCTCCGGCGGGCCCAGCGTCAGCGTGAGACCCTGCTGCGACGGGTGATCGAGGCGACCGACACCGATCGCCGCCGCATCGCGGGGGACCTGCACGACGGCGTCGTGCAGGACCTCGCCGGGGTGGCGTTCGCGCTGGGCGCCGTGGTGCGCGCGGGAGGTGCGGTGAACGTCGCCGAGGTGGACGGCGCGGCGTGGCGGATCCGGCACGCGGTGCGGTCCCTCCGCTCGCTGCTGGTGGAGATCTACCCCCGAACCTGTACGCGGAGGGCCTCGAAGCAGCGCTGTCGGACCTGCTGGCCCGCCTGAGCCCCCGTGGGATCGAGGCCGAACTGCGGGTGGAGGTACCCGTCGAGGTCCTGGCCCGGGAGCAGATGGAACTGCTGTACCGCGTCGCCCGGGAGGGTGTCCGCAACGTCGTCGTCCACGCGGACGCGGGCCGGGTCGTGGTCACCGTGGGCCGCGCGGGTGACGCGCTGGTGATGACCGTCGCGGACGACGGTCGTGGCCTCCCGGGCCCGGTGCCCGGCAGGCCCGGCCACCTCGGGCTGAGGTCCCTGGGGGACATGGCGAAGGCGCTCGGCGCCGTCCTCGAGCTCGAGTCCGTGCCCGGACGCGGCACGGTGCTGCGGTTGGAGGTACCGCTCGGATGATCAGAGTGATCGTGGCCGACGACCACGCCGTGGTGCGGCACGGCCTGCACCAACTGCTGGAGACCGCGCCGGACATCGAGGTCGTCGCGGTGGCCGCGGACGGCGAGGAGGCCGTCGCCCTGGTCGGGGAGCACCTGCCGGACGTGGTGCTCATGGACCTCCACATGCCTGTCATGCACGGCATCGAGGCGACCCGGCGGATCGTGACCGGACATCCCGAGGTCCGGGTCGTCATCCTCACGTCGTTCGGTGACGAGGCCCGCATCCTCGAGGCGCTCGACGCGGGCGCGCGGGGCTACCTCCTCAAGCACGTGGAGCCGGACGCGCTGATCGACGCCGTCCGCGCGGTCGACGCCGGGGAGGCCCCGCTGGACCCGAGGGCGGGCCGGGTACTGCTCGACCGGCAGCGCGCGCGCTCGGTGGTCACCGACCTGTCCCAGCGCGAACGCGAGGTCCTGACGCTCGTCACGGAGGGGCTCGCCAACAAGCAGGTGGCCCGCCGGCTCGGCATCAGCGAGCGCACGGTCAAGGCCCACCTGACGAACGTGTTCCAGCGCATCAAGGTCACCGACCGGGTCCAGGCGGCGATCTGGGCGCGCGAACACCTCCGGTGAGCAGCCGCCTCCTGAGAGTGGCCGAGAGTTCTTCCGGATTGTCGCTTCCATCGATAATGTGAGCCTCCTGCCGAGGAGTCCGGTTTCGTCGGCACCGAGACGGAGGGCCCCTTCGATGGCCACGAACTGCGCGGTCCCGATGCCCGGCGAGGCGACCGGATGTCCGGGCGCGGCCCTCGGCCGGTGCGTCGGATGTGGCGGCGAGTTCTGCCTCGAGCACGCGGATCGCCTCACCCTCGTGGCGAAGCGCGGCGGCCCGTCGATGACGGAGTACTCGTCGAACGTCTGCGTCTCCTGCGGAGCCGATGCGCGCCGCGGAACCCCCCGGTCGCAGGCCGCGCGACCGCCGCGTATTCGCATCTGACCCCCCGGCTTCCGTCCAACGGAAGCGCGCCCTGACAGGCTGGACATCGGCACCCATACTTCCCGCACCTGCTCACCGGGGGAGTGACCGTGACCGAATCAGTGTCGATGTCCGGCAAGAAGGCCGGTCCGGGAGGACGGGGGTCGCCGCGCTGGGTCGCGCCGCTGTGCTGGACCGCCGTGGCGCTCGAAGGGTTCGACCTCGTCGTCCTCGGGGTGGTGCTGCCGTCCCTGCTGCGTGACCCGGCCTGGGGACTGAATCCCGGGACCGCGTCGCTGATCTCGGTCGTCGGGCTGCTCGGCGTGATGGTCGGCGCGCTCGGCATCGGTCCGCTGACGGACCGCTTCGGCCGCCGCCGGATGATGCTGATCACCGTCACGTCGTTCTCGGTGTTCACCCTGCTCTGTGCCTTCGCCACCGGTCCGGTCATGTTCGGGGTCCTGCGGTTCCTCGCGGGGCTCGGCCTCGGCGGTGTGCTGCCGGTGGCGCTGGCGATGGTCAACGAGTTCGCCCGGGTGGGGAAGGGCGGCAGCGCGACCACGACGCTGATGACGGGCTACCACGTCGGGGCGGTCGCGACCGCGCTGCTCGGGATCCTGGTGATCCCCTCGTTCGGCTGGCGGGCGATGTTCGTCATCGGCGCGCTCCCGGCACTGGTCCTGGTCCCGCTGATCGCGGCGCGGCTGCCCGAGTCCCTGACCGGCGACGCCGTTGCCGAGACCGCCGAGGTCACCGGCACCCGTAACCCCGTCGCCGCCCTGTTCCGTGGCGGCTACCTCCGGGCGACGCTCGCCTTCTGGGTCAGCTCGTTCATGGGCCTGCTCCTGGTCTACGGCCTGAACACCTGGCTGCCGGAGATCATGCGGTCGGCGGGCTACGAGCTCGGTGCCGCACTCGCCCTGCTGCTCGTGCTCAACGTCGGCGCGATCGTCGGGCTGCTCGTCGCCGGCCGCGTGGCGGACCGGATCGGCCTGCGGAAGGCGGTCATCGGCTGGTTCGCGGCGGCGGCGGTCTTCCTCGCGCTGCTCAGCATCCGGCTTCCGGGCGTCGGCGTGTACGTCAGCGTGCTGCTGGCCGGCGTGTTCGTGTTCAGCTCACAGGTGCTCGTCTACGCGGCGATCAGCCGCCACTACCCGGCCGCGGTACGCGCCACGGCTCTCGGCGCGGCGAGCGGCATCGGCCGGCTCGGCGCGATCACCGGGCCGCTGATCGGCGGCGCGCTCCTCTCCGCCGGGATCGCCTACCCCTGGGGCTTCTACGTGTTCGCGCTGGTCGCGGCGCTCGGCGCGGTCGCCGTGGCGGCGGTGGGCCGGATCGGCGCGCCCACCCGGAAGGCCGACGCATGAGAACTGTCCGGGACGCCACCTTCGACGTCCTGCGCCGCTACGGCCTGACGACGATCTTCGCGAATCCGGGTTCCACCGAGGTCGCGTTCCTGACCGACCTGCCCGACGACATCGACTTCGTCCTGGCCCTGCACGAGGGCTCGGTGGTGGGGATCGCCACGGGCTGGGCCACCGCGAACGACCGCCCCGCCCTGGTCAACCTGCACACGACGGCCGGGCTCGGCAACGCCGTCGGTGCCCTGGCGACGGCGCGGGTCAACCGGGTGCCGCTGGTCGTCCTCGTCGGCCAGCAGGACCGCCGGCACCTCGCGTTCCGGCCGTTCCTGGCCGGCGACCTCGAGGGCCTCGCCGGCAGCTACCCGGTCTGGACGACGACCCCGGCCCGGCCCCAGGACGTCCCGAGCGCGGTCGCGCGGGCCTGGCACGAGGCGCGCGACGGCCGGGGTCCGGCCCTGGTCGTCGTGCCGTCGGACGACTGGTCCGCCGAGGCCGGGGACGGCGAGGTCGCCGCGCCCGCCGTGCTGCGCCACGGGACGGCCGTCGACCCGTCGGTCGTCGACGAGCTGGCCGCGCTCGTCGGCGACGCGCGGTCCCCGGCGCTCGTCGTCGGGGCGGACGCGGACGGTGCCGGGACGTGGTCCGCGCTGGTCACACTCGCGGAGAAGCTGGGCTGCCCGGTCTGGCAGGAGCCGTTCGCGGCGCGCGCGGGCTTCCCGCAGGACCATCCGCAGTTCGCCGGGCACCTGCCCGCGGGCCGGGCCCGGTTGCGGGACGCACTGGCCGCGCACGACGTCGTGCTGGCCGTCGGCGCGCCGGTGTTCCGGCAGTACCCCTACGAACCCGGGCCCCTGGTCGCCGCCGGGACGAGGCTCGCGATGATCACCGACGACCCGGAGGACGCCCGGCACAGCCCTGTCGACCTGGCCGTCGTCGCCGGTCCGGCGGCGGTCTGCGCGGCCCTGGCCGAGCGCCTGCCGGAGCCGGCCGGGGGCGCGTTCTCCCCGGTCCGCGCCTCGGCGCCGGAACCACCGACGGCGGGGGAGCCGCTGCGGGCGGCGCACGTGCTCGCCGCGCTGGCCGCGCGGGTCCCGGCGGAGACCGTGGTGGTCGAGGAGACTCCGTCGAGCCGGCCGGATCTGCACCGCCTGCTCCCGGCCCGGCGCCCGCTCGGGTTCCTGAGCGCGGCGATGGGCGGTCTCGGCTTCGCCCTGCCCGCCGCGATCGGCGTGCGGATGGCGCGGCCGGGCACGCCGGTGGTCGCGGTCGTCGGGGACGGGTCGTCGCTCTACGGCATCCAGGCGCTGTGGAGCGCGGCGCACTACCGGGTGGGCGTGCTGTTCGTCGTCCTCGCCAACGGCCGCTACGCGATCATGGACCGGCTGGCTGAGAAGCAGGGCGACGGGAAGGCGCCGTGGCCCGCGTTCACCGAGGTCAGCGTGGGCGGACTGGCGGAGGCGCTCGGCTGCCCGGCGCGCCGCGTCGACACCTGGGACGCGCTGGAGGAGGCGCTCGACGACGTCGTGCCCGGGTTGGTGGGGCGGGAGACGCCGCTGGTGCTCGAGGTGACCGTGGAGCCGGACGCGGTGTTCGAGCCCTAGGGCGCCCTCATGACCGGTGGTCGCCGCCGAACCCGTCGCCGCTGGTCATCGTGGTGGCGCCGGCCTTTCCAGGGCGGTCTCGTCGGGGGCGCTGAACCCGAAGCGCCGGTACAACTCGTGCGCGTCCCGGGTGTGCAGGGTCCAGCGCATGTGCGCGCCGGTGTCGAGCATCGCGCGGACGAGCGCGACACCGAGCCCGTGCCCGCGGACGTCCGGATGCACGTAGACGTCCGCGAGGTAGGCGAAGGAGACGCCGTCCGACACGGCGCGGGCGAAGCCGACGGTCCTGCCCGTCCCGGGTCCGTAGAGGGCGAGCACCCGCCAGGCGACGTCGATCTGGGTCTCGAGCTGCGCGCGGGCGCGCCAGCGCCCCCAGTAGGCCTGGGTGGAGAGGAACTCCCACACGGCGTCGCGGTCGATGCGGGCGGGATCGTCGTCGATCTCGTAACCGTCGTGCAGCGTGATCACGGATGGAAGGGTGTCACGGTGGCGGGATGAGACCGGCACGGGTTTCCGGATCGGGTGAGCCGCTCCGCCCGCAGTGCGCTCCGCCGGACCTTGCCCGCGTCGTCCCGCAGCGGTTCGGGGCTGAACTCGACGGTCCGCGGGACCTTGTACGGCGCGAGCCGCCCGCGGAGGTACTCCCGCAGCTCGTCGGCGCCCACCTCGGACGAAGTCTGGACGATCGCGTGCACGACGTTGCCGAGGTCCTCGTCCGGCAGCCCGATCACCGCCGACGACACGACGGCCGGGTGCTCGGCCAGCGCGGACTCGACCTCCGCCGGGTACACGTTGGCGCCGCCGACGAGGATCATGTCGGAGCGCCGGTCCGCCAGGTAGAGGTAGCCGTCCGCGTCGAAGTGGCCCATGTCGCCCAGGGACTCCCAGCCGTCGCGCTCGTTCGCCTGCGCACCGAGGTAGTAGTAGGTCGGCGGGGTGTCCGCGGCCCGGCGCATCCACACCTCGCCGACCTCGCCGGCGGGCAGCTCGCGCCCCTCGTCGTCGCAGACCCGCATCTCGCCCGACGCCACCCTGCCGACCGAACCCGGGTGCTCGAGCCACTCCGCGCCGTCGATCACGCAGCTGGCCTGGGACTCCGTGCCCGCGTACAGCTCGATCAGCGTCGCCGCGCCCGCCCACTCGATCCAGCCGCGCTTCACGTGCGGCGGGCACGGCGCGCCGACGTGCAGCACGGTCCGCAGCGACGAGAAGTCCGACGCCGCCCGGACCTCCTCGGGCAACCGCAGCATCCGGCCCATCATCGTGGGCACGACGTAGAGCCACGTGACGCGGTGCTCCGCGACGAGCCGGACGGCCCGCTCGGCGTCGAACCGCCGCATGACGACGACGTGGTGCCCCTGCAGCAGCGCCATCAGCGAGAACATGTTCGGCCCGTTGTGGTACATCGGGGCGGTCGCGAGCATGACGCCGTCGCGGTCGAAGCGCAGGGACTCCGCCTTCGTGCCGAGCACGGACTCCACGCTGGCCTCCTGACCGGCCACGATGAGCTTCGGGCGGCCGGTGCTGCCGCCCGAGGTGGGCGCCTTCCAGGACGGCCCGACGACGTCCGGGAGCGGCGAGTCGTCTTCGTCCGAGACGTCCTCGGCGCCGGTCAGCCACGCCCGGCCGTCGGCCGGCTCCAGGCCCACGACCAGGGACGGGTCCCCGACCTCCAGCAGCGCCGCCAGCTCGGCGGCCGGGAGCCGGTGGGAGAGCGGCTGCGGGATCGCGCCCAGCTTCCACGCCGCGACCGACGACTCGGTGTGCCGGATCCGGTTCGGCAGCGCGATCGAGACGAGCGAGCCCTTCGTGACGCCGAGCCTCGCGAACCGGCGGGCGAGCTGGTTGGTGCGCGCGTCGAGCTCCGCGCGGGTGATCGTCGCGTCGTCGTCGGTGACGGCGGGGGCGTCCGGGTTCTCGGCGACGAGCTCGCGGAGGCGGACGGCGAGGGCGGTACGGGTCTCCGGGCTCGGCTCGGCCGTGGTCATCTGTGCTCCCTTGCACCGGTGGTCACCCCGACACTAATTCCCGCGACGGCCGTCGGCGGCCGCCGCTACCCTCCGTCCGTGCCGTTCCCTTGACGCCCGCTACCGCCCCCTGCTCGCAGGCTCTCCCGGCGCGTCGTCGGGTGGGCGATGCTGGCCGACGTCGTCCCGCTCTACCCGCTGTACGCCCTGTTCTTCGCGGACTCGGGCATGTCGGACACCGAGATCTCCGCGTTGTTCGCGGTCTGGTCGGTCACCGGCCTGCTCACCGAGGTGCCCTCCGGTGCGCTCTCGGACCGGTTCCCCCGGCGGCACGTGCTCGGGCTGGGCGGCGTGCTCCAGGCCGGCGGCTACGCGGTCTGGCTGGCCCTGCCCGGGTTCGCGGGCTTCGCCGCCGGCTTCGTGCTCTGGGGGATCGGGACGTCGCTGTTCTCCGGCACCGTCGAGGCGCTGGTCTTCGAGGGCCTGAGCGAGGCCGGGGTCCCAGAGCTCTACCCGACGGTCCGGGGCCGGATCACCGCGGCCGCGCACCTCACGCAGCTGCCCTCGGCGGCCGCCGCGACCCTGCTGTTCGCCGCCGGGGCGTACGCCGCGGCGGGCTGGGTGAGCGTCGGTACCTGCCTCGCGGCCGCGGCCCTCGCGCAGACGTTCCCGGAGCCGCCGCGAGCGGGCCCGCCGCCCGACGAGGACGCCGAGCCGGACGGAGAGCCGGACAGGGAGCGGCCGTCGACGGCCGCGCCGGAGGCGGTCGGGCCCGGTTACCTCGCCACCCTCCGCGTCGGCGTCGCCGAGGCCGCCGGCCTGCCCCTCCTGCGCGGTGCCCTGCTCGCGGTCGCGCTGGTCAACGGCATGGACGCGCTCGAGGAGTACTTCCCGCTGATCGTCGGCCAGGGACCCGGCGGCGCCGCCATCGCCGCGGTCCCGCTGCTGCTGCTCGTCGTCGCGCTCGCGGGGGCGGGCGGCGCGGGCCTCGGCGGGCGGGCGAGCCGCCTGGGCCCCCTCGCGCTCGCGGGCGTGTTCGGCGTCGCGGGTCTGGCGCTGGGGTTCGCCGGCGCCGGGGGAGCGGCGGGGCTCGTCGCGCTCGGGGTCTTCCACGGGCTGCAGCAGTGCGTGCTCGTCGTCGTCGACTCGCGGTTGCAGGAGCGGGTCAGCGGGCGGGCCCGCGCCACCGCCACGTCCGTGGCCGCGCTCGGGGCGGAGATCGTGGCGCTGGCGGTGTTCGCGGCCTGGGCTCTGGGAGGTTCGCCGTGGATCGCGGTAGGGACGGTCGCGATCGCCGTGCTCCTGCCCCGGGTCCTGCGGCGTGGATGACGGTCAGACGGAGGCGAAGCCGGGCACCCAGCGCTCGGCGACCCCGCGGGCGGCGACCGTGCAGTCCAGCTGGGCGAGGATGTTCATCCAGCCGGACAGCACCCGCAGGACCAGCACGAACTCCGCCGGCATGGCCAGCGCCCGCCCGGTCTCGCGGTACGCGCGGTTGCCGGGGTTGGCCACCCGTGATCCCTGGCGCCCCATCCACTCGCGGGTGAAGTGGAAGCGCTCCTCGCGCAGCGGGTCCGCCAGCGCACCGACCCAGCGCAGCACGTCCGCGGACTCGGCGTCCGCGGCGAGGAAGCCCTCGTCCCGCAGCAGCGCGGTCAGGGCCTCGGACTCGCCCCGGGCGGTGAGGACGAGGATCCGCGCGAGGACGGGCGGGATCCCGCCGGGCAGCTCCGCCACGGCGCCGAAGTCGATCATCCCGAGCCGGCCGTCGGGGAGGACGAGGAAGTTGCCGGGGTGCGGGTCCGCGTGCAGCAGCCCGATCCGCGCGGGTGAGGCGAACATGGACTCGACGATCGTGTGGCCGTAGCGGTCCCGGTCCGCCTCGTCGCCCGCGCCCCCCAGCAGGTCCCGCAGCGGGACGCCGTCGAGCCAGTCCGTGACCAGCACCTTCGGGGCCGACGCGACGACGCGCGGCACCAGGAGGTCGCGGTCTCCGGTGAACTCCGCGGCGAACCGGCGCTGGCGGTCGGCCTCGATGCGGTAGTCCACCTCCTCGAGCGTCCGTTCCCGCAGCTCGCGGATCAGCGCCCGGACGTCCAGGGCGGGAAACACCGCGGCGAAGAGCCGGGAGAACCGTTCGAGCGTGCGCAGGTCCGAGTCCAGGGCGACGTCCGCACCGGGGTACTGGATCTTGACGGCCACGTCCCGGCCGCCGCCGTCCGCGCCGCGCCAGGTGGCGCGGTGGACCTGGCCGAGGCTCGCGGCGGCCCGCGGCTCGTCGTCGAAGTCGGTGAAGCGCTCCCGCCAGCCGCGGCCCAGCTGCTCGGCGAGCATCCGGTGCACGTCGCGCCGGGGCATCGGCGGGCTCGACGTCTGGAGCTTCGCGAGCGCGTCGTGGTAGGGCCCGGCGAACTCCGAGGGGATCATCGCGTCGTAGACCGAGAGCGCCTGGCCGAGCTTCATCGCGCCGCCCTTGAGCGTGCCGAGCACGGCGAAGAGCTGCTCGGCGTTGCGCGCGACCGTCGCGGCCGCGACCTCGTCGGAGTCCGCCCCGGCCAATGTGCGGCCCCAGCCCGCCACGGCCCGTCCGGTGAAGGCCAGCGGCAGCGACGCCAGCCGCGCCGACCGCCCGATGCCGCCCTGCGGGACGCCCCGGTCCGTCATGATCCCCCGATCCGTCGTGCCCTGCCCTCGGCGGAGCGGCTGCCAGGCGGACCTTATCTGCCCGTCGCGGCGGGTCCGGCGGCGAACCCGGGAACCCACTCCTTCGTGAGCCCCGCTGAGTGGCCACCGCCGTCAGGCACCGAGCAGGGCCAACAACTTCTCGACGGTGTTCCAGTTCCGGCCGGTGACGGGCACCTTCCAGCTCTTCCGGACGAACGCCGCGACGTCCGGCGCGTTCGAGATCCCGTCCGGGCACCACTGGTAGATCACCCGGTCCGCCACCCGAATGCGCTGCGGGTCCAGCTCGGCGGGATCCGCGGCATCGGCTGGCGGGGGATCGAGAAGGAAGAGAGCGAGCATCCGGGAGCCGTTGTCCGCGACGTCCCGCAGCGGGTGCGCGTCCGCCAGCTCCCGCAGTTCCGCGCCGGAGAGCACCAGGCACCGCACGTCCATGCCGAACGCCTCCGTGATCGCGGCCTCGCAGCGTTTCGCCACGGTCGCCGCGGGCTCGTCCGTGGTGACGACCGCGTTGCCGCTCTGCAGGTAGGTGCGCACGTCGCCGTAGCCGAGACCCTCGAGCAGCGTCCGCAGGTCCGCCATCGGAACCTTCTTGTTGCCGCCGACGTTGATGCCTCGGAGCAGGACGGCGTATCCGGTCACGCGCGGAACGTACACGCGGTCCCCGACACGCCACCGTTCGTCGCACTCGGCGGGCGTGTGGCTGACCACAGGTGAAACGCGGGGGGTAGCCCCACCGAGCTTCCGGGAAAGGTCTGTCACCCTGGAGGGCGTCTCCCGACAGGGCGGCCGCACGACGGGCCCGCCAGAGCCACACCCGATGCAGAAAGGGCACTCGTGCACGAGCTGTTCGGTGTGATCGCGGCCTTCGACGCCGTCCTGCACAGCATCTGGCTGCTGCCGGTCCTCGTCGTCCTCATCGCGCTCGACGGTCCGTTCCCGGTTCTCCCGAGCGAGACCCTGCTGATGTCCGCCGCCGCGGCCGCCTTCGGCACGCACGACCTCGCCGCGGTGCTCGGCCTCTTCGTCGCCTCGATGCTCGGATCGGTGCTCGGGGACGTCCTCGTGTACTCCCTCGGCCGCTCGTCGAACCGGATCCTGCGCGGTGCGGAGAAGAACTGCGGCATCGGCGCCTGGGTGCGCCGCAACCTGCACTCCCGGCCGGAGGTCTCGCTCGTCGGGGCCCGGCTGGTGCCCGGCGGCCGCCTGGTGAGCACCGCCGCCGCGGGCCGGGTGCGGCTACCGCTGCGCCGCTTCCTCCCGGCGACGACCGCGAGCTCGGCCGTGTGGAGCCTCTACATGCTGCTGGTCGGGCTGGTCCTCGGCCCGATGACCCGCGGGAACCCCCTGCTCTGCCTGGCAGCCGGCATCGCGATGGCGATCCTCACCGGCGGTGGCTTCGAGCTGGTCCGCCGGATCCGCGGGGCGATCCGCCGTCGCCGCGGGCTCGATCGCGAGCTCGCAGCCGTCACGGCGGCCGCTGCCGAGCCGGCGCTCTCCGGACGCTGAGGTTCGGATCACCGTCTCGATCTGAGACGCCGGAAGCCCGCTGCGGCACGGACACTGCGCTCGTGCGCAATGACAGCTGGGTCGTCGACGTCGGTGAGGCGAACGCGGAGTGGCTCGCCACGGAGAGCCGCACCGCGCGGCTGGCCCGCGAGTACCGGCCCGTCGACCTCGGTGGCGGCCGGATCGCCTTCTCCGCCCTCGCCCTGGGGGCCTCCCGCGAGCTCGGTGAGGAGGAGGACGGCTACATCACCGACGACGCCGAGGGCGTGCGCGTCTGGATCGGCGACGACGCCTTCGAGCTCGAACTCGCGGAGAACAGTCGTATGTGACGAGAGCACTGCTCTTGACTCGATGTCGTCCGGGGTGTTCACTCCTCTCATCAGAGAGCACTGCTCTCGATCTGAGGAGGAGCAATGGCCATGGACGCGAAGCCCCGTTACCTCGCCCCGAAGCGCGCCGACGAGCTGTTCGGCACGGTCGTCGCCCGGCTGACGAGGACGGGCCTGAGCGTGGCGGGCAGCCGCGTCCTGGCCGTCAGGGGCCGGACGAGCGGCGAGTGGCGCACGGTCCCGGTGAACCCGATGACGGTCGACGGCGAGCGCTACCTCGTCGCGCCGCGCGGGCACACCCAGTGGGTGCGCAACATGCGGGCCGCGGGCGGCGGGGAGCTGCGGCGGGGGCGCAGGGCCGAGGCGTTCACCGCGGTGGAGCTGCCGGATGCGGACAAGCCGCCGGTGCTGCGGGAGTACCTGCGCAGGTGGGCCTGGGAGGTCGGCCGGTTCTTCGACGGGATCGACGCGACGTCCTCGGACGAGGAGCTGCTCGCGGTCGCACCGGGCTTCCCGGTGTTCCGGATCGCGTCCTGATCCCGGGTGGCACCGCGCGATTGCTGTCCGGTGCCGGTGGGGGCTCCCCAGTTCCACCGGCACCGGTGATCAGTTCAACGCGTCGGATGCACGGGAGTTGTGGGTTGATTCGTCCCGCTCACCCCTCCACAGCCGAGCGGCGGTCCGTGCGCGACGACCGGTAGTACCCGGGGCTAGTTCCGTGCCGGTGCAACTTCTTCGGTGCTCAGCTCCCCACCGAACGGGCGAACGCGATCAGTGCGTGCTCACCTCGGCGGGGCGTTCCTGCTGGGTCCAGTGCCCGCACCCCGGCTCGACGGCCTCCGGCGCGTCGCTGCGGCCGTACCCCCGCTGGTCCGGGCCACGGCGTGGAAGCTCGCCGCCGCGAGCGCGACGACGGCTGGGCGTGGCGGTCACGCGGCGGACGCTACGCGCGGTCGGTGAGGATCCGCGGGGCTACAGTCGCCGCGTGGCGGGCACCGAGGCGGACGACAGGGCTCCGGACAAGGAGAACGGGGGCGGCGAGAGCACCCTGACCGTCCTGATCGCGGGCGGGGCGAACCTCGCGATCGGCGTGCTGAAGCTCGTCGCGGCGCTGTTCACCGGCTCCGCCGCGATGTTCGCCGAGGCCGCGCACTCGGCCGCGGACACGGCCACCGAGGGCCTGCTGCTCACGGCGCTGCGCCGCTCGGTGAAACGTCCGGACCGCAGGCACCCCTTCGGCTACGGCAAGGAGCGGTTCTTCTGGTCGCTCATCGCCGCAGTGTCGATCTTCGTCTCCGGGGCGGTGTTCGCGATCTACGAGGGCATCTCGACGATCCTCGGCGGGGAGAACGAGCAGACGCTCGCGTGGGTGGCCTACGCCGTGCTCGGGGCGTCGTTCCTACTGGAGGGAACGTCCTGGCTGCAGGCGGTCCGGCAGGTGCGGAACGAGGCCGCCGCGGAGAACGTGGGCTTCCGCGCGTGGCTGCGCACCACGGACGACCCGACGGTGAAGACGGTCTTCTTCGAGGACAGCGCGGCGCTGCTCGGGCTGCTGCTGGCGTTCGGGGGAGTCGGGCTGCACCAGCTCACCGGCTCCGCGTTCTGGGACGGCCTGGCGTCGCTGCTGATCGGGCTGATGCTGGCGGGCGTCGCGTACGTGCTGGGCCGCACCAACAAGGGCCTGCTGATCGGCCGGCAGGCGGACCGCAAGCTCGTGTTCGCCGTGCGGGACCGGCTGGCGGCGCGCCCGGAGGTGGAGGCCGTCGTCGACCTGCTGACGATGATGCTCGGCACGGACAGCGTGCTGGTCTGCGCCCGGATCGACTTCGTGGACACCCTCGGGGCCGCGGACGTCGAGCGGACCTGCGTGGACATCGACGCGCAGCTGCGGGCGGAGTTCGCGGACCTCGAGGAGATCTTCCTGGAGCCGGTGCCGCGCAACGACGAGACCGTCCGGGCGAGGGTCCTGGAACGTTACGGCCCGACGTTCGCCACCCCCGACGCCTGAGGCCCCGACGCCCGAGCCCCGCCGCCGGACCGCCCCGCCGCCCGAGCGGCTCAAGCGTCAGCCTGCGCTGCTCGAGCCACTCGAGCGCCGGAGGCCGAGGCCGGAACGCGGAGAGGGCCCGGCCGCGTCGGCGGCCGGGCCCTCTCCGGGTGCGGATCAAGCGATCTGGCGGTCCGTCGGGTTGATCGGGCGCGGGAGGAAGTCCCGGCCCGTCAGGTACGCGTCCACGCCCGCGGCGGCCGAGCGGCCCTCCGCGATCGCCCACACGATCAGCGACTGGCCGCGGCCCATGTCCCCGGCGACGAACACGCCGTCGACGCTGGACATGTAGCTGTCGTCCCGCGCGACGTTGCCCCGCTCGTCCAGGTCGACGTCCAGGTCCGTGAGGAGCTTGCCCTTCTCCGGCCCGACGAAGCCCATCGCCAGCAGGACCAGGTCCGCCGGGATCTCCTTCTCGGTGCCGGGGACCGGGTCGAAGCCCTTCTCCCCGCGCTTCACCTCGACCAGGCGCAGCGCCTTGACCTTGCCGGTGCCGTCGTCGACGAACTCGGTGGTGTTGACCGAGAACAGCCGCTCGCCACCCTCCTCGTGCGCCGAGGAGACCCGGTAGACCATCGGGTACGTCGGCCAGGGCATGCCCTCGGTCCGGTGCTCCGGCGGCGTCGGCATGATCTCCAGCTGGGTCACCGACGCGGCGCCCTGGCGGTGCGACGTGCCGAGGCAGTCCGCCCCGGTGTCACCGCCGCCGATGATCACCACGTGCTTGCCCTCGGCGGTGATCTTCGGGGCGTCGATGTCGCCCTGCTGCACGTGGTTGGCCCACGGCAGGAACTCCATCGCCTGGTAGATGCCCTCGAGGTCCCGGCCCTTGGCCGGCAGGTCCCGCCAGGCCGTCGCCCCGGCGGCGAGCACGACGGCGTCGTAGTCCTCGCGGAGCTGCGCCGCGGTGACGTCCGTCCCGACGTCGACCGAGGCCCGGAAGTGCGTGCCCTCGGCCTGCATCTGGGCGAGTCGGCGGTCCAGCCGCGACTTCTCCATCTTGAACTCGGGGATGCCGTAGCGGAGCAGCCCGCCGATGCGGTCCGCCCGCTCGAACACGACGACGTCGTGCCCGGCGCGGGTGAGCTGCTGCGCGGCGGCGAGCCCCGACGGACCCGACCCGACGACGGCGACCTTCTTGCCGGTCTTCGTCTCGGCGGGCTGCGGCGGGACCCAGCCCTCCTCCCAGGCGCGGTCGATGATCTCGATCTCGACCTGCTTGATGGTGACGGCGTCGTTGTTGATCGCCAGCACGCACGCCGCCTCGCACGGGGCGGGGCACAACGTCCCGGTGAACTCCGGGAAGTTGTTCGTCGCGTGCAGCCGCTCGATCGCCTCGCGCCAGTCCTTGCGCCACACGAGGTCGTTCCACTCGGGGATCAGGTTCCCCAGGGGGCAGCCCTGGTGACAGAACGGGATGCCGCAGTTCATGCAGCGCCCGGCCTGCTTCTCCAGGTGGTCGTGCGGGAAGTCCTCGTAGACCTCGCGCCAGTCCATCAGGCGCAGGTCCACCGGCCTGCGCTTCGGGTTCTCGCGCGGGGTGGTCAGGAAGCCCTTCGGGTCAGCCATGAGCCGCCTCCATGATCGCCTCGTCCACGTTGCGGCCGTCCTTCTCCGCCTGCTCGCGGGCCTGCAGGACCCGCTTGTAGTCCTTCGGCATGACCTTGCCGAAGCGCTCGCAGGCCGCGTCCCAGTCCGCCAGCAGCGCGTGCGCGACGGGGGAGTCGGTCTCGGCGTGGTGCTTCTCGACCGCGGCCCGCAGGAACTCGCGGTCCTCCTCGTCGAGGGGGTCCAGATCCACCATCTCCGGGTTGACCCGCTTGGCCAGGAAGTTGTCGTCCGCGTGCAGGTCCAGCACGTACGCGACCCCGCCGGACATGCCGGCCGCGAAGTTGCGCCCGACCTTGCCCAGGACGACGACCTTGCCGCCCGTCATGTACTCGCAGCCGTGGTCGCCCACGCCCTCGACGACCGCGACCGCCCCGGAGTTCCGGACGCAGAAGCGCTCGCCGACGATGCCGCGGATGTACATCTCGCCGGACGTCGCCCCGTAGAGGATGACGTTGCCCGCGATGATGTTCTCCTCGGCGGCGAACGGCGCCTCCGGGTCCGGCCGCAGGGTCAGCCGGCCGCCGGAGAGGCCCTTGCCGAAGAAGTCGTTCGTGTCCCCGATCATCCGCAGCGTGATGCCCTTCGGCACGAACGCCCCGAGCGACTGCCCGGCCGAGCCGGTCAGCGTGATGTCGATCGTGTCGTCCGGCAGGCCCTCGCGGCCCCACTGCTTCGTCAGCTCGTAGCCGAGCATCGTCCCGACGGTCCGGTTGACGTTGCGCACCGGGAGGTCCAGCCGGACCTTGTCCCCGGAGCGCAGGGCGCCCTCGGCCAACTGGATCATCGTGTTGTCCAGCGCCTTGTCCAGCCCGTGGTCCTGACTGCGGGTCTGGTGCCGGGACGCGCCCTCGGGCAGCTCCGGCGTGTAGAACACCGGCCGTAGGTCCAGGCCCTCGGTCTTCCAGTGGTGCACCGCCGCGTCGGTGTCGAGCAGCTCCGCGTGCCCGACGGCCTCCTCGAGGGACCGGAAGCCGAGCTGCGCCAGGTACTCGCGCACCTCCTCGGCGACGAACCGCATGAAGTTGACGACGTACTCGGGCCGCCCGTCGAACTTCTCGCGCAGCACCGGGTTCTGCGTCGCCACGCCGACCGGGCAGGTGTCCAGGTGACAGACCCGCATCATGATGCAGCCCGACACCACCAGCGGCGCCGTCGCGAAGCCGTACTCCTCGGCCCCGAGCAGGGCCGCGATGACGACGTCCCGGCCGGTCTTGAGCTGGCCGTCGGTCTGCACGACGATCCGGTCCCGCAGGTTGTTCGCCAGCAGCGTCTGCTGGGTCTCGGCCAGGCCGAGCTTCCACGGGCCACCCGCGTGCTTGATCGACGACAGCGGCGAGGCACCCGTCCCGCCGTCGTGCCCGGAGATGAGCACGACGTCGGAGTACGCCTTCGCGACGCCCGCCGCGACCGTCCCGACCCCGAGCTGGCTGACCAGCTTGACGTGGATGCGGGCCTTCGGGTTGGCGTTCTTCAGGTCGTGGATGAGCTGCTTGATGTCCTCGATCGAGTAGATGTCGTGGTGCGGCGGCGGCGAGATCAGCCCGACGCCGGGCGTCGAGTACCGGGTCGTCGCGATCCACGGGTAGACCTTGCTGCCGGGCAGCTGGCCACCCTCGCCGGGCTTGGCGCCCTGCGCGATCTTGATCTGGATGTCGTCCGCGTTGACCAGGTACTCGCTCGTCACGCCGAAGCGTCCCGACGCGACCTGCTTCACCGCGCTGCGCCGGCTGTCGCCGTTCGCGTCCGGGGTGAAGCGGTCCGGGTCCTCGCCGCCCTCACCGGTGTTCGACCGACCGCCGAGGCGGTTCATCGCGATGGCGAGGGTCTGGTGCATCTCCTGGCTGATCGAGCCGTAGGAGATCGCGCCCGTGCCGAACCGCTTGACGATCGACTCGACCGGCTCGACCTCGTCGATCGGGACGGGCTCGCGGGCGCCCTCCTTGAAGGTGAACAGCCCACGCAGCGTCATCAGCCGCTTCGACTGGTCGTCGACGGCCTTCGTGTACTCCTTGAAGATCTCGTACCGGCCGGAGCGGGTCGAGTGCTGGAGCTTGAAGACGGTCTGCGGGTTGAACAGGTGCAGCTCGCCCTCGCGCCGCCACTGGTACTCGCCGCCCGTGGTGAGCGCCCGGTGGCTCGCCCGGGTGCCGTCCGCGGGGAAGGCCCGGCGGTGGTGCTTGAGGACCTCCTCGGCGAGCACCTCGAAGCCGACGCCGCCGAGGCGGGACGTGGTGCCCGCGAAACAGGCCTCGACCACGTCCTTGCCGAGCCCGACCGCCTCGAAGATCTGCGCGCCGGTGTAGGACGCGACGGTCGAGATGCCCATCTTCGACATCGTCTTCCGCACGCCCTTGCCGAGCGCCTTGACCAGGTTCTTCGCCGCGGTCTTCGCGTCCACGTCGAGGTCTCCGCGCTCGGCGAGGTCCTCGACGGTGGCCATGGCCATGTACGGGTTGACCGCCGACGCTCCGTAGCCGAGCAGCAGCGCGATGTGGTGCACCTCGCGGGCGTCCCCGGACTCGACGATCAGGCCGACCTGGGTGCGGGTCCGCTCGCGCACCAGGTGGTGGTGCACGGCGCCGGTGAGCAGCAGCGACGGGATCGGCGCGAACTCGGCGTTGACGCCGCGGCTGGACAGCACGATCAGGCGGGCGCCGTCCGCGATGGCCTCGGAGACCTCGCCGCGGATCTCCTGCAGCCGCCGGACCAGGCCCTCGCCGCCGTCGGCCGCGCGGAACACGCCCTTGACGGTGTAGGAGGCGAAACCGGGCAGGTCACCGTCGTCGTTGACGTGGACGATCTTCGCCAGGTCGTCGTTGCCGAGCACCGGGAAGGGCAGCACGATCCGCCGGCAGGTGGCCGCGCCCGCGTCGAGCAGGTTCTGCTCCGGGCCCAGCAGCGAGCGCAGCGAGGTGACGAGCTCCTCGCGGATCGCGTCCAGCGGCGGGTTCGTGATCTGCGCGAACAGCTGGATGAAGTAGTCGTAGATCTGCCGCGGCTTCTCCGAGATGAAGGCCAGCGGGGCGTCGTTGCCCATCGAGCCGATCGGCTCCGCACCGGCGGCGGCCATCGGCTTGAGCAGGAGGGTGAGCTCCTCCTCGGTGTAGCCGAAGGACTGCTGACGCAGGGTCAGCTCGGCGTGCGCGGGGATCTCGCGCTGCCGCTCGGGCAGCTCCTCGAGCTTGATGCGGCCCGCGTGCAGCCACTCCTCGTACGGCTGCGCCGCGGCCAGCTCGCCCTTGATCTCCTCGTCCGCGACGATCTTCCCGGCCTCGGTGTCGACCAGGAACATCCGGCCCGGCTCGAGCCGGCCCTTGCGCACGACCTTCGACGGCTCGACGTCCAGGACGCCGACCTCCGAGGCCAGCACGACCAGACCGTCCTCGGTCAGCCACCAGCGGGCGGGCCGCAGGCCGTTGCGGTCCAGGACCGCGCCGATCTGCGTGCCGTCGGTGAAGGCGACGAGCGCGGGCCCGTCCCACGGCTCCATCAGGTTCGAGTGGAACTCGTAGAACGCGCGGCGCTTCGGGTCCATCTCGGCGTGGTTCTCCCACGCCTCGGGGATCATCATCAGCACGGCGTGCGGCAGTGACCGGCCCGAGAGGTGCAGCAGCTCCAGCACCTCGTCGAAGGTCGCCGAGTCCGACGCGTCCGGCGTGACGATCGGGACCAGGCGGTCCAGGTTGCCCGGCAGGACCTCGGACGCCAGCAGCGCCTCGCGCGCCTTCATCCAGTTCCGGTTGCCGCGCAGGGTGTTGATCTCCCCGTTGTGCGCGACGTAGCGGTACGGGTGGGCCAGCGGCCACGCCGGGAACGTGTTCGTCGAGAACCGCGAGTGCACCACCGCCATCGCACTCGTGACGCGGGGGTCCGACAGGTCCGGGTAGAACGCCTCGACCTGCGGCTCCGCGAGCATCCCCTTGTAGACGATCGTCCGCGGGGACAGGCTCGGGAAGTAGACGCCGGTGGCGTGCTCGACCCGCTTGCGCAGGCAGAAGGTGCGCCGCTCCAGCTCGATGCCGACGGGCGGCGGCTTCACGATGCCGGTCTCGATGCCGGCGACGAACAGCTGCCTGAACCCGGGCATGGCGGCCAGCGCGCTCGGGCCCAGGTCCGCCTTCTCCGGGTCCGTGGGGAGCCGCGCCAGCCCAGCACGCGGAGGTTCTCCTCCGCGGCCAGCTCGTTGATCGTGGCGACGGCCTTCTCCGCGTCGGCCTCGTCCTGCGGCAGGAACGCGATGCCGGTGGCGTACGCGCCCTCCTCGGGCAGGTCGAAGTCCACCACGGCGCGGTAGAACTCGTCCGGGACCTGGATCAGGATGCCCGCGCCGTCGCCGGTGTTCTCCTCGGCGCCGCGGGCGCCGCGGTGCTCCAGGCGCAGCAACGCCGTGAGGGCCTTCTGCACGATGCCGTGGTCGCGTCGGCCCTTGAGGTCGGCGACCATCGCGACGCCGCAGGCGTCGTGCTCGTCTTGCGGGGAGTAGAGACCGCCCTGCGTGATCTGGTCACGCACGGTCAGGTCGTTGGTCGCAGCCAACAGCTCCTCCTGTCGTCTCGGTGCACCCCGACGGTCGCATCGGGACGACGTGGATCCCTCGGTTCACAGAGCTGTGTCCAGCTCGGTGGATCCTGAAGGGGCCCAGGGTACAGCGATGCTTCCGCCGGATCGCGTGGTGCTACTCCGTTCGGGTGCACCGTTCGGACTCGTCGCGGGGCCGGTATGGGTGTCCGGACACACGTGTGTAGACCGGGAGCGATTTTGCGGCCCCGATCCCTGCCGTTTCACGGTGCGACCGCACGCAGCGCTGGGCGCGGTCTCTCTCCGCAGAGAGTCGCACGGAGGGGTGACGAAAAGCCAGACGAAGACCCCATGACGCCTGTGACCTGCGCGACCTACACCCTAATGGCGGTACCGGAGCCATCCGGGCGGACAATTCCGGGGCGGTTGTCGGCCCTACGTGTGATCTGCGCAGCTCACTCGTCCGGCCGAACGACGCGGGTCGT
This sequence comes from Pseudonocardia sp. T1-2H, assembly GCF_038039215.1. Classification (NCBI taxonomy): domain Bacteria; kingdom Bacillati; phylum Actinomycetota; class Actinomycetes; order Pseudonocardiales; family Pseudonocardiaceae; genus Pseudonocardia; species Pseudonocardia sp. T1-2H. Next base: position 4,966,968 of record NZ_JBBPCL010000001.1, on the reverse strand, counting down.
GCCGGAGCGCCCGTCGCGGCGGGGATCCCGCACGGGGGACACTCCCCGACATGGACCCGACCCCGACCGTGAGCAGTGCGCTCGCCGACGCCGCCCGGGTGGGGCCGTTCTTCGAGATCGGCACGAACCCGGCCGAGGAGGCCGACCCGACGTGGCGGCCGTTCCGGGACCTCGTCGAGGACCCGGAGCCGCTGGGGGCGCGGATCGCGCACGTGCGGACCGTGCTGGGCGGGGCCGACGCCGTCGAGGAGCGGGTCGCGGCGTCGATCGCCCTGCAGGGGCTGGCGGCGCGGCTGGTGTCCGGTCCGCTGGCGGTGGCGGCGCTGCACGGGCTCGTGCCCGCGGTGACAGCGGACGCGCTGCAGTGGCGGGTCTCGATGACGGGCCCGTGGCCGCTGTGGCTGGCGTCGCCCGGGCCGGCCTCGACCCCGCTGCCGGATGTGCTCGTCGACGAGCTCCTCGCGCCGCTGATCGGTGCCGTCCGGGCCCGGGTCGGGGTCTCGGCGAAGGTCCTGTGGGGCAACGTCGCGTCGTCCGTGGCGGGCGCGAAGCGGGTGCTGGCGGCCGATCGTCCGGGCAGCGCCGGGGCGGCGGCGCGGGTGGCCGCGGAGATCCTGGACCATCCCGCCCTGGCCGGCGCCGGGGACCGGCTCCCCGCCGCGCCTCCGGACGTCGGCTGGAGCTTCCGGCGGCGTTCCTGCTGCCTCTACTACCGCGTCCCCGGCGGCGGGACCTGCGGAGACTGCGTACTCACGAGCCCCCGGGCCGGGGCCTCTCGATCAGCACGTCCGCGATCGTGACCCGCACCGACACGTCGAGACCGGTGTAGGCGGCGACCTCGTCGGTCACCGCGCGCTGCACCGCGGCGGCGAGGTCCCGGCAGTTGTGCCCCAGCCGCGCGACGACGGTCAGCGACACCTCCGCGTGCCCGCCCTCGACGACCGCCGACGCGCCGTCCGCCGAGAGCCGGCTCCGGTCCCGACCGAAGACGGTCCCCGCGATCCCCAGCAGCGCCTGGGTGAGGTCCGGCCGGAGCGCGACGACGCCGGGCACGGCCCGCGCGGCCCGCGCCGCGACCCGCGCCACGACCAGGTCACCGACGTGCAGCACGCTCATCGTTCCTCCCACAGGTCCACCACCGTGATGTCGACCCGGGCCACCGGCGCGCCGAGCGCCTGCTCCCCGGCGGCGACCACCATCTGCCGCACGCGCGCCGTCACGGACGCGAGGTCGACGCCGAACCGGGCGGTCACCGTGATCGCCACGCTCAGCGCGAGGCCGTCCTGCTCGATCCGGCAGCTCCGGGCCCGCATCCCGTCCATCCGGTCCACGACGTGGCGCAGCACCCGCGCGGCGGCGGGCCGGGAGAGCAGGGCCGGGCCGGCAGGGGAGTCCAGCGCGAGCAGGTCCTGCGGGCGCAGCTCGGCGGTGACCGTGTCGAGGACGGCCTCCATCACGGTGTCCATCAGCGACGGCGGAGGCGGCGGTGCCTCGTCCGCTATCCGGTGCACGACGCCGTCGAGCCCGCGCGCGTCCGCGACCGCGGCGGCGCAGTGCGGGCAGCTCCGCTCGTGCTCGTCCAGCACGCCGTCGGCCGCGTGGTCCCAGACGTCCGCGGCGTCGCGGCCGCAGGCGAGCGGCTCGATCTGCCCCTCCGGGCCCACCCCGGAAGGGGGGGCGTCTAGCGCCATGACCGCATCACCTCCGCCAGCTCCTTGCGGGCGCGGTGGATGCGTCCGCGGACCGCCGTCGCGGTCGCCCCGGTGATCTGGGCGATCTCGGTATAGCCCAGGCCCTCCAGCTCGCGCAGCACCCAGCAGACGCGCTGCTCGTCGGGCAGCCGGGCCAGGGCGACGCGCAGCGCGGCCAGCCCGGCGTCCACCTGCGCGGCGTGTTCGGGCTCGTCGGACCCGGGCGCGGCCAGACCCGACGCGACCAGCCGGTCCTCGCCGATCTCGTCGACGGGCACGACGGGTCGACGGCGCCGGAGCAGGTCGAGGCAGCGGTTGGTGACGATGCGGTACATCCAGGTGGAGAACGCCGAGTCCCCCTGGAACCCCGCGATCCGCCGCCACGCGTCGAGCAGGGCCTCCTGCAGGGCGTCCTCGGCGTCGGCGGGGTCGCCGACGATCCGCACCGCCACCCGGAACAGCACCCCCTGGTGGCGACGGGCGAGCACCTCGAACGCCCGGACGTCGCCCTCCTGGGCGCGGACGACCAGCGTGACCTCGTCCAGTTCCCGTTCCGGCGGCACCGCACCCGGCTCCGGGACGCGGACCGGTGGTGCCGGACGCGGCGCCACGTCGTCGGTCGGCCGGGTGGCGTGCACCGTTCTCCGCTCGGGTCGTGCGTCGGGGCGATCCGTGGGCGGCGGCCGCGGGCCGCTCCGACGGGTAGGCGGTCACCAGCGGGGTCGACGGTAGTGCTCGGCCGCCGTCGGTGCCCGTCGACACGGGGAGCCGGGAGCCGAGCGGGTTCGCCCCTAGGCTCTGCCGATGCCGACCTCCGCCGATCCCGCCGAGCGCGCCGCCGCCGTCGCCTCCGCCGTGCTGGCCCATCCCGGCGTGGCCCGGCTCGACGGCGGCCCGTTCGGCAGCATCGCCTCGCACCTGCCGGGGCGCCGCGTGCTCGGGGTCCGGCTGGGGGTCGGGGACGAACCCGTCGAGATCGCGGTCGTGGCCCACGCGGGCGGCGGCCCGCTGCCGCGGCTCGCCGAGCAGCTCACCGGCCTCGTCCGGGAGGTCCTGGGGGACGTGGACGTCGAGGTGACGGTCGCCGACGTCGCCGGGTAGACCCACCCGCCGTCACCGGTCGGACCGCACTGTGCCCCAGGTGCGCAAACCCGCTTCGAACGCGCGGGTCCGCTCTCGCCTAGACTCGCCGGAGCACGTTTCGCCAGCGCCGGTCCACACCGGCCGCAGCGGCTCGTTCGCGCCCGGTTCCGGCCGGGTGCCCATCGCGCGCCGCAGGACCATTGCCCGAAAGCAGTCCGAGGAGTTCCACCGTGAAGAGCACCGTCGAGCACATCGGCCCGACACGCGTCAAGCTCACAGTCGAGGTGCCGTTCGACGAGCTCAAGCCCGACTTCGACCGCGCGTACAAGGCCCTGGCCAAGCAGGTCCGCATCCCCGGCTTCCGCCCGGGCAAGGCGCCGGCCCGCATCCTCGACGCCCGGCTCGGCCGCGGCGTCGTCCTGGACGAGGTGCTGAACCAGGCCGTCCCGGCCAAGTACAGCGAGGCCGTCGCCGCGTCCGACGAGGTCAAGCCGATCGGCCGCCCGGAGATCGAGGTCACCGAGCTCGCCGACGGGGACAAGGTCAGCTTCACCGCCGAGGTCGACGTCCGCCCGGAGATCACCCTCCCGGACCTGGACGGGCTCGCGGTCTCCGTCGACGACGTCGCGATCGACGAGGACGACGTCACCGAGCAGCTGGACCAGCTCCGCGCCCGCTTCGGCACCCTCACCGGGGTCGACCGGCCCGCCGCGACGGACGACTTCGTCCAGATCGACCTGTCGGCCTCGGTCGACGGCGAGGAGATCGAGGAGGCCACGACCACCGGGTACTCGTACCAGGTCGGCCAGGGCGGCCTCATCGACGGCATCGACGAGGCCATCGAGGGGCTGTCGGCGGACGAGTCGAGGACCTTCACCTCCAAGCTCGTCGCCGGCGAGTACGCGGACAAGGACGCCGAGGTGACCGTCAAGGTCACCGCGGTCAAGGAGCGCCAGCTCCCGGACGCGGACGACGAGTTCGCGCAGCTCGCGAGCGAGTTCGACACCCTGGACGAGCTCGTGGCGGACCTGCGCGAGCGGCTGGGCCGGGTCAGGCGCATGGAGCAGGTCACCCAGGCCCGGGACAAGATCCTCGACGCGATCGTCGACGGCACCGAGGTCCCGCTCCCGGAGAGCGTCGTCGCGGCCGAGGTCGAGTCCCGCGCCCACGACGCCGTCCACGCGTTCGACCACGACGACGCGAAGTTCGCGGAGTTCCTCGAGACGCAGGGCAAGACCCGCGAGGAGTTCGACGCCGAGACCCGCACCGAGGCCGAGAAGTCGGTCAAGACGCGGCTCGTGCTCGACGCCCTCGCGGACGCCGAGGAGGTCCAGGTCAACGACCAGGAGCTCACCGAGCGCATCGTCTACCAGGCCCAGCAGTACGGCATGCAGCCGGAGCAGTTCGTCCAGCGCATCCAGGAGGCCGGCCAGCTCGGCGCGATCTACTCCGACGTGCGCCGCAGCAAGGCGCTCATCACGGCGGTCCGCGCGGCCACCGTGACGGACGAGTCCGGCGAGCCCGTGGACCTCTCGGACCTCCTCGGTGACGAGGACGGGGCCGCGGAGCCGGAGATCCTCGAGGTCCCCGGGGCCGAGGACGCGGCGGACGAAGCCGGCGCCACCGCCGAGGCCGGCGACACCGCCGAGGCCGGCGACACCGTCGAGGGCGAGGTCGTCGACGCCGGCGACACGCCCGCGAAGGCCTGATCCTCCGGCCACCATCGTCGGGCTGACCTGGCCCGACCCGGTGTTCGCTGCGCTGTGGGCGAACATCTTCCCCGTTCGCGGACGCGGGTCACCGCGTCCGCGTAGGGTCGGCCCGGAATCGGCCGAACTACCCCGAGCGAGCCAGCAGAAGGCAGGGTGAAGTGAGTCAGCAGGACCGACTCGAGATGCGTTCCGCATCCGCGAGCATGACGTTGGGCGACTCGGTCTACGAGCGGCTGCTCGCGCAGCGGATCGTGGTGCTCGGCCAGCAGGTCGACGACGAGATCGCCAACCGGATCGCCGCGCAGATGCTGCTGCTCTCCGCGGAGGACCCCACGGCGGACATCGCGCTCTACATCAACTCCCCGGGTGGTTCCGTCACCGCGGGCATGGCCATCTTCGACACGATGGAGTTCATCGAGTGCGACGTGGCCACCTACGGGATGGGCCTCGCCGCGTCGATGGGGCAGTTCCTGCTCTCGGCGGGGACCCCCGGCAAGCGCTACGCGCTGCCGCACTGCCAGATCCTCATGCACCAGCCGTCGGCCGGTGTGGGAGGTAGCGAGTCGGACATCCGCATCCAGGCGGAGCTGTTCCGGCGGCACAAGCAGGAGATGGCGGAGCTGATCGCCGGGCACACCGGCCAGACCGTCGAGAAGATCACCGCGGACTTCGACCGTGACCGCTGGTTCTCCGCGCAGGAGGCCCTCGAGTACGGCTTCGTGGACCAGGTGATCTCCCGCGCCGGTCAGCTGCCCGACGCCGGCTCGCCGTCCAACGGGAACGGGAGCTGACCGTGAGTGGTTTCCAGATGCCCGAGAGCCGGTACGTCCTCCCGTCCTTCGTGGAGCGCACCAGCTACGGGGTCAAGGAGTCCAACCCCTACAACAAGCTCTTCGAGGAACGCATCATCTTCCTCGGCGTGCAGATCGACGACGCGTCCGCCAACGACGTCATGGCGCAGCTGCTGTGCCTGGAGTCGGCGGACCCGGACCGCGAGATCTCGATGTACATCAACTCGCCGGGTGGCTCGTTCACCTCGCTGATGGCCATCTACGACACGATGCAGTTCATCCGCCCGGACATCCAGACCGTCTGCCTCGGGCAGGCGGCCTCGGCGGCGGCGGTGCTGCTCGCGGCGGGCACCCCGGGGCGTCGCCTCGCGGTGCAGAACGCGCGCATCCTGATCCACCAGCCGGCCACCGAGGGCTTCTACGGCCAGGTGTCGGACCTGGAGATCCAGGCCGCGGAGATCACCCGCATGCGGTCGCTGCTGGAGACCACGCTCGCGCACCACACGGGCCGCACGTCCCAGCAGGTGCACGACGACATCGAGCGGGACCGGATCCTCACGGCCACCGAGGCCAAGGAGTACGGGATCGTCGACGAGATCATCCAGAGCCGGAAGCTGTCCGCTGTCGGCTGATTTTTCGGTACTGCCGTTCTGGTCTCCGGCATCTACCCTGGTGGATGCCGGAGACACGGCTTGACGCGAACAGTTTCTCGACCGCCTGCCGAAACGTGGTCCGCCGGAGCGACTCACCGCTCCCCGGGAAGCGGGTCGGGCAGGTACCGTCACGAAGTGGCGTCGCCCTCGGTGGGCGCGCCGGATGGGACTGGGGTCTGCACTCATGGCACGCATCGGTGACGGCGGTGACCTGCTGAAGTGCTCGTTCTGCGGGAAGAGCCAGAAGCAGGTCAAGAAGCTCATCGCCGGACCTGGCGTCTACATCTGCGACGAGTGCATCGATCTCTGCAACGAGATCATCGAGGAGGAGCTGGCCGAGGCCGGCGACGTGAAGCTCGACGAGCTCCCGAAGCCCGCCGAGATCCACGACTTCCTGGACCAGTACGTCGTCGGGCAGAGCCAGACCAAGCGGACGCTGTCCGTCGCGGTCTACAACCACTACAAGCGCATCCAGGCCGGTGACAAGAACGGGCGCGGGGCGGACGGCGACGGCATCGAGATCGCCAAGTCGAACATCCTGATGCTCGGCCCGACCGGGTGCGGCAAGACCTACCTCGCGCAGACGCTGGCCAAGATGCTGAACGTGCCGTTCGCGATCGCGGACGCCACGGCGCTCACCGAGGCCGGTTACGTCGGCGAGGACGTCGAGAACATCCTGCTCAAGCTCATCCAGGCGGCGGACTACGACGTCAAGCGGGCCGAGACCGGGATCATCTACATCGACGAGGTCGACAAGATCGCCCGCAAGTCGGAGAACCCGTCGATCACCCGCGACGTGTCCGGTGAGGGCGTCCAGCAGGCGCTGCTGAAGATCCTGGAGGGCACCACCGCCTCGGTGCCGCCGCAGGGCGGGCGCAAGCACCCGCACCAGGAGTTCATCCAGATCGACACGACGAACGTGCTGTTCATCGTGGCGGGCGCGTTCGCCGGCCTGGAGCGGATCATCAGCGACCGGGTGGGCCGGCGGGGCCTGGGCTTCGGCGCGGAGATCCGCTCCAAGAACGACCTGGAGTCCACGGAGAACTTCGCCGAGACGCTACCCGAGGACCTGATCAAGTTCGGCCTGATCCCGGAGTTCATCGGCCGCCTGCCGATCGTCGCCTCGGTGACGTCGCTCGACAAGGACGCCCTGGTCAAGATCCTGACCGAGCCGCGCAACGCCCTGGTCAAGCAGTACCGCAAGCTGTTCGAGATGGACGGCGTGGAGCTGGAGTTCACCGACGACGCGATGGACGCGGTGGCGGACCAGGCGATCCTGCGCGGCACGGGCGCCCGTGGCCTGCGCGCGATCATGGAGGAGGTCCTCCTCCCGGTCATGTACGAGATCCCGAGCCGGGACGACGTCGCGAAGGTCGTCATCACGCGGGAGACCGTGAAGGAGAACGTCAACCCGACGATCGTCCCGCGGCAGCCCCCGCGCCGGGAGCGCCGCGAGCGCTCCGCGTAGCTCGAGCACGACCCGAACGCCCGTCCCGCCTCGTGCGGGGCGGGCGTTCGTGCGTGCCCCGTCCCGCCGCTCGAGTGGCTCAAGCGTCAATGAACGCTGCTTGAGCCACTCCAGCAGCAGGTGGGCGAAGGGTCGTGCGCTGCTTGAGCCACTCAGGCGCCGGCCGTCAGGGCGGCGATCTCGTTGTCCTCGTAGCCGAGCTCGGCGAGGACCTCCGCCGTGTGCGCGCCCAGGGCGGGCACCGCGGGCGACGACGGTGGCGGCCAGGCGCTGGAGTCCACCGGCGGCACCGTCATCGGAACCGGCTCCCCGCCCGGCACCGCGACCGGCACGAACCGGCCCCGGGCCGCGAGTTGCGGATGCTGCGGCAGCTCGCCGACGTGCCCGACCGCGGACCAGGCGATGTCGGCGCCGTCGAGCAGCCGGCCGAGGTGCGCCGAGCTGAGCGGAGCGAAGCGGGCGTGGAGCAGGGCGTGCAGTTCCTCCCGGTGCTCCACCCGCGACCGGACCGTCGTGAACCGCGGGTCGACGGCGACCGCGGCGTCCCCGAGCACCACCGTGCAGAGCCGCAGCCACTCGCGCTCGTTCTGCACCGCGAGGTGCACCGCGCCGTCTGCGCAGGGGAAGGGCCCGTACGGGGCGATCGACGGGTGGTGCCCGCCGCTGCGCGTGGGCGCCGTCCCGGTGCCGAGCGCGTAGAGCATCGGCTGGTGCATCCACTCGGTGAGGGCCTCGAGCAGGGTGATCCGCAGCGTCGCGCCCTCGCCCGTCCGCTCCCGGTGCAACAGTGCGGCCAGCACCGCGGACTGCACCTGCACCCCGGCCGCGATGTCGGCGACGGAGATGCCCGCCCGGGCGGTGACCGGGCCGTCGCCGGTGATCTCGAGCAGCCCGGCCTCGGACTGGATCAGCGCGTCGTAGGCCTTCCGTCCGGCCGACGGGCCGCCCTCGCCGTAGCCCGTGAGCTCGCACGTCACCAGCGACGGCCGGCGCGCCCGGAGCGTCTCGCCGTCGAGGCCGAGGCGGGCGGTCGCTCCCGGGCCGAGGTTGGCCAGCACGACGTCCGCGGTGTCGACGAGCCGGTGTGCGGCGGCGAGCCCGTCGGCGTCCTTGAGGTCCAGCACCACCGAGCGCTTGCCCCGGTTGATCCAGGCGAAGTAGGAGGAGACGTCCCCGCAGGCCGCGTCGTAGCCGCGCGCGAAGTCGCCGGTGCCCGGGCGCTCGACCTTGATCACGTCCGCGCCGAGATCGGCCAGCAGGCGGCCGGCGTAGGGGACGGAGACGGCGTGCTCGAACGAGACGACCCGGGTGCCGGTGAGGGGGCGCAGGGGGTGGGGAGCGGTCACCCCGTCAGCAAAGCACGGCCCGGCGCGACGTCCGGAGGGGCTCCGCCGGGTCGCGGTAGGCGGAACGGATACCTCCGGATGGTGGTGCACCCCAAGATCGCTTACTGTTCGCGCGCGTCACGAGTCCTCGGAGGCCGCCATGGCAGAAGCATCCGGAAAGCCCGGATTCCTGGAGCGGGAGCGAATAGTCGCCCCACCCGGTTGGAGCCGGTGGCTGATCCCACCCGCGGCCCTGGCCATCCATCTCTCGATCGGCCAGGTCTACGCCTGGAGCGCGTTCAAGACGTCGCTCGAGAAGGGCATGGACATCGGAGGCGTGGCGAGCGCGCTGCCCTTCACCCTGGGCATCGTGATGCTCGGCCTGTCGGCCGCGTTGTTCGGGACCAAGGTCGACGCGAACGGGCCGCGGTGGGCGATGGTCGTCGCCTCGTCCTGCTTCGCCGCGGGCTTCCTCATCGCCGCGCTGGGCGTGTACACCGGCCAGTACTGGCTGGTCGTCCTGGGATACGGCGGCGTCGGCGGCATCGGCCTGGGCATCGGCTACATCTCGCCGGTGTCAACGCTGATCAAGTGGTTCCCGGACCGTCCGGGCCTCGCCACCGGGATCGCGATCATGGGGTTCGGTGGTGGGGCGCTCATCGCGAACCCGTGGACGGCGTCCATGCTGAACGCGTTCGGGGCGTCCGCGTCCGCGCCCTCCGTGGACCCGCACGGCATCGCGCTGGCCTTCCTCATCCACGGTGTCGCCTACGCGATCTTCATGTCGCTCGGCTGGCTGCTGATCAGGGTTCCCGCGGACGACTGGAAGCCCGCCGGCTGGGAGCCCTCGGCCCAGAAGAGTCACGGCATGATCAGCAGGAACAACGTCTCGGCCGCCAACGCGATCAGGACGCCGCAGTTCTGGCTGCTGTGGGTCGTGCTCTGCTTCAACGTCACCGCCGGCATCGGCATCCTGGAGCGGGCCGCCCAGATCTTCCGGGACTTCTTCGGCACGGTGCCGCCCAGTGCGGCGATCGCCGCGGCGGCGACGGCCTTCGTCTCGATCCTCTCGCTGGGCAACATGCTCGGCCGGTTCATCTGGTCGTCGGTGTCCGACACCGTGGGGCGCAAGAACATCTACCGCCTCTACCTGGGGCTGGGTGCCGTTCTCTACGGGCTGATCACGCTCGTCGGCGCCCACAGCAGGCCGCTCTTCATCGTCTGCGCGATCCTGATCCTGTCGTTCTACGGCGCCGGGTTCGCAACGGCCCCGGCCTACCTGCGTGACCTCTTCGGCACCTACCAGGTCGGCGCGATCCACGGCCGCCTGCTGACGGCGTGGTCCACCGCGGGCGTGCTCGGCCCGATCGTCGTCAACGCGATCGCGGACGCCCGCGCGGACGTCCCCGGTCCGGCGAAGTACACACCGGCGTTCGCCGTCATGATCACCCTGCTGGTGATCGGCTTCGTGGCGAACGAGCTGATCAGGCCGGTCGCGACGAAGTGGCACGAGCCGGACGAGGTCGTGGCCGAGGACAGGACGGAGGCCCAGACATGAGCAGCGCTACCCCCGACACCACCGGCAAGCCCCCGGTCGTGCTCGTCGTGATCGCCTGGCTGTGGGTGGTGCTGCCGTTCCTCTACGGCCTCTACCAGCTCGTCATCAAGATCCCGGCGCTCTTCGGCTGAACGCCGCGCATGGGAGCCGCGCCGCACGGGTAGGTTCCCGTCGTGAGTGACGATGCGAAGGCCATGTCCGAATGGGTCACCGCGGTGGCCCGCGAGCTCGGCCTCGAAGGGGCCCTGGACAGCGACGCGAGCGTCGATCTCGTCCTCGACATGACGTCGGACGTGGCGCACGGGGTCAGCCGCCCCGCGGCGCCCGTCACGGCGTTCCTCATCGGGGTGGCGGCGGGGCGGGCGGACGATCCGGCCGTCGCCGCGCGGGACTACGCGGGCAAGGTGTCCAAGCTCGCCGAGGGCTGGGACGCGGACACCGAGCGCGGGGTCCCGGCCAACGACCAGGACGCCCGCGGTTGACCCTCCCGGGTGCGGGCCGGCTCAGGCCGTCATGTCCAGCATGGCGATGACCTTCGTCGGCCGCACCCGGACGACCAGCTCGCCGGGGACCCCGTTGCGCCTGCCGAACTCCTCGGCGCGGTCCGCACCCATGTAGCGCCCGCCCAGTGCGGTGGCGGTGCGGAGCAGCTCGTCCGGGTCCTCGCTCAGCTCGGCGACCCCCTGCACCTGCACGAACGCGTACGGCGGCGCCTCCAGGTCCACGGCCAGCGCCACTCGCGGATCGCGGCGGATCGCCTTGGCCTTCGCCGTGTCCGTGGCGGTGGTGAAGACGAGCGCACCGTCCTCCACCAGGAACCAGACCGGCGCGATCAGCGGCCGCCCGTCCGACGCGGTGTAGGCCAGCTTCCCGGTGCGGGTGCCGTGGCTCAGGAACTCGACGACCTCGGGGGAGAACGCCGCGGTGCTCGGTTCGGACATGCCCGGAACGTACTGCGGACCACCTGCGGTACGCGGATCACGTCGCCGGGTGTTCACCCGGACGTCGCCCTGCGCTCCGGAACGTGATCACTCGAACGGGTTATGTCAGGCCGCATGAGCTCCCCGTTCTCCCGACGCACCCTCCTCCGGACCGCCGCGGTGGCCGGTTCGGCGGCCACCGCCACGCTCGCGCTCCCGTCTCTCGGCACCGCGGCCCCACTCGTGCACCGCGGCGCACGGCCGGTCCTCACCCACGGAGTCCAGGCCGGTGACGTGCTGCCGGGCTCCGGGCTCGTCTGGACCCGCGCCGACCGGCCGTCGCGCATGGTCGTCGAGATCGCGGACAACCCGGAGTTCCGCCGCGTCCGGCGGATTCCCGGCCCGGTCCTGACCCCGGACACGGACCTCACCGGCAGGGTCCGCGTCCCGGCCGCGGCCCGGACCACGCATTACCGCGTCACCGCGGAGGATCTCGACGGCCGTACGACGAGCGAGCCGCTGACGGGCGTCTTCCGGACACAGCCGGGCGGCGACGAGCGCGTCCGGCTGCTCTGGTCCGGTGACGTCGTCGGGCAGGGCTGGGGGATCAACCCGGACATCGGCGGGATGCGGATCTTCTCCGCGATGGCCGCCCGGGACGCCGACCTGTTCCTGCACAGCGGGGACACCGTCTACTCCGACGGGCCGCTGAAGGAGACCGTCACGCTCCCCGACGGCCGGACCTGGCGCAACGTCGTCACGCCCGAGAAGTCGAAGGTCGCCGAGACGCTGGCGGAGTACCGCGGGCAGTTCGCCTACAACCTGCTCGACGAGAACGTCCGCGCGTTCGCCGCGTCCGTCGCCCAGATCAACCAGTGGGACGACCACGAGGTGCTCAACAACTGGTACCCCGGGGAGATCCTGACCCTGCCGGAGTACACGGAGAAGCGCGTCGACGTCCTGGCGGCACGCGCGTCGCAGGCGTTCCACGAGTGGGTGCCGCTGGACCCGCGCCGGGCCGTCGACGGGCGGGTGTACCGGCGGATCCCGTACGGCCCGCACGTCGAGATCTTCGTCCTGGACATGCGCACCTACCGGGACTCCAACGGGCCGAACACCGGCGCGGACGGACACATCCTCGGCGCCGAGCAGGCCCGCTGGCTCGTCGACGGGCTCGCCTCCAGCCGGGCGACCTGGAAGATCGTGCAGGCCGACATGCCGCTCGGGCTCTGCGTCGCGGACGGCCAGGGCGCCTGGGAGGCCGTCGCGAACGGCGTCCCGGGAGCACCCAGCGGGCGCGAGTCCGAGATCGCCGGGGTGCTGCAGGGGCTGCACCGGCGGGAGGTCCGGGGCGTCGTCTGGGTGACCGCGGACGTCCACTACACGGCCGCGCACCACTACTCGCCCGAGCGCGCGTCGGTGCAGGACTTCGACCCGTTCTGGGAGTTCGTGTCCGGACCGCTGCACGCCGGGGCGTTCGGGCCCGGCGACCTGGATCCCTCGCTCGGCCCGGAGGCCGTGTTCGTGCAGCCGCCGCCCGCACAGAACACCTCGCCACTCGACGGGTTCCAGAACTTCGGCGAGCTGGAGGTCGCGCCGGGCGGGCGGGAGCTGCGGGCCACGCTGCGCGGGCAGCGGGGCGAGGAGCTGTGGGCGACGACGCTGACGACCTGAACTCCCGGCTCGTGACCGGACCGCCCGCGAGTCGCGCTGTGAAGCCGCGCGAGTCGCGCTCTGAGGCCCCGCGAGTCGCGCTGTGAGACCGCGCGAGTCGCGCTCTGAGTCCGCCCGAGTCGGCGTGTTCGCGTCGGCGAGTCGCCGTGCGGCGTGGCACGGTGCACCCGACGAACGGAGGACCCGGATGCGCACGGTCTCGGCCATCGGCAGCGCCGTCCAGCGGCTGTTCCACCGGGCCGCCCCGGTCCCGGTCGCCGCGGTCCGGTCCCTGAACGGCCCCCGCCGCGCGCTCGTCACCGACGCGCTCGGCGAGAAGCGGCACGAGGGCGCGAGGCTCGACCAGGTCGACGGCACGACGTGCGGCAGCGCGGTCCTCGTCGCCCTCGCCATCTGGGCCGATCCGGCGGAGCTGGAGAAGCTCGAATTCCGGGAGACCACGCCGTCGGGGGTCGTGGACGGCTTCGCCGGCCGCTACGACGCGCTGCAGAAGCGGGTCCACCGGCAGACCAACCGGCTCTGGCCGCAGGCCCTCGGGACCACCCCGTGGGGCTTCGCGGGCTGGCTCCGTAGGTACGCGCCGGGCGTCGGTCGGTACCGGATCCGGTTCGTCGACGACCTGTCGGGCGCCGACGTCGAGCAGGTGATCCGGGAGATCGAGGCCGCGCTCGGCGCCCGCCGTCCGGTCCCGCTGCTGGTGGGAGCCGGGGTCCCGCGCCACTACTGCCTCGCCCTGCGGATCTCCGACGACGGCACCTGGCGGGTGTACGAGCCGAGCAGCGCCACCGTCCGCCCCCTCGACCCCGCCGCGATCCGCGAACGCCGCCTCCGCCCGATCCTCGGCTTCGACCGCCTCCACACGGCGTTCCTCCCGAGGTGACCCGCGCCGGGTCCCGACTCGTGTGGTCTCGGGTCCCGACTCGCGGGGGCTGAGATCCCGACTCGCGCGGGCTCAGACCGCGACTCGCGGGGGCGAGGAATCGGGGTGCGCCGGGCTCGTAGACTTGACAGCGTGACCGAGACCCTTCCGCCGCGCCCGATCAGAGGCGCCACTGCCGACCTCCCGCCCAAGTGGAACCCGGGCGAGGTAGAGGCCGGCATGTACCGGCGGTGGGTCGAGAACGGCTACTTCACCGCGGACCCGGACTCCGGCAAGCCGCCGTACAGCATCGTCATCCCGCCGCCGAACGTCACGGGCAGCCTGCACCTCGGGCACGCCATGGACCACACGCTGATCGACATCCTGACCCGGCGCCGCCGAATGCAGGGCTACGACGCGCTGTGGCTGCCGGGCATGGACCACGCGGGCATCGCCACGCAGAGCGTCGTCGAGCGCCGTCTCGCCGAGGCCGGTGAGCCGGGCCGCCGCGAGCTCGGCCGTACGGAGTTCGTCCAGCGCGTCTGGGAGTGGAAGGCCGAGTCCGGCGGCTCGATCCTGGGCCAGATGACCCGCCTCGGCGACGGCGTCGACTGGTCCCGCGAGCGCTTCACCCTGGACGAGGGGCTCTCCCGCGCCGTCAACACCGTCTTCAAGAGGATGTTCGACGACGGCCTCATCTACCGCGCCGAGCGCCTGGTCAACTGGTCGCCCGCGCTGCAGAGCGCGATCAGCGACATCGAGGTGGACCACAAGGAGGTCGAGGGCGAGCTCGTCTCCATGCTGTACGGGGACGGGGAGGACGCGATCGTCGTCGCCACCACCCGGGTCGAGACGATGCTGGGGGACACCGCCGTCGCCGTCCACCCGGACGACGAGCGGTACGCGCACCTGGTCGGGAAGACCATCCGGATGCCGATCACCGGGCGGGACATCCCGGTCATCTCGGACCCGTACGTCGACCCGGAGTTCGGCTCCGGCGCCGTCAAGATCACCCCGGCGCACGACCCCAACGACTTCGAGATGGGCCGCCGGCACGACCTGCCGATGCCGACGATCATGGACGAGTCCGGCGTCATCGCCGGGACGGGCACGCGCTTCGACGGCATGGACCGCTTCGAGGCGCGCGTCGCCATCCGTGAGGAACTCGCCGCGCAGGGCCGGATCGTCGCCGAGAAGCGCCCCTACATCCACTCCATCGGCCACGACTCGCGCACCGGCGTCCCGATCGAGCCGCGGCTGAGCCTGCAGTGGTTCGTCCGCGTCGAGTCCCTCGCGAAGGCCTCCGGCGACGCGGTCCGCTCCGGCGCCACCACGATCCACCCCGCCGAGATGGAGTCCCGGTTCTTCGACTGGGTCGACAACATGCACGACTGGTGCATCTCCCGGCAGCTGTGGTGGGGCCACCGCATCCCCGTCTGGTACGGCCCGAACGGCGAGATGGTCTGCGTCGGCCCCGACGAGGAGCCGCCGACGGGCGAGGGCTGGCGGCAGGACGAGGACGTCCTGGACACCTGGTTCTCCTCCGGGCTCTGGCCCTTCTCGACGCTGGGCTGGCCGGACAAGACGCCGGACCTCGAGCGTTACTACCCGAACTCGGTGCTGGTCACCGGCTACGACATCCTCTTCTTCTGGGTCGTCCGGATGATGATGTTCGGCATCTACGCGATGGGCGAGGCGCCGTTCAGGGACGTGTACCTGCACGGCCTGATCCGGGACGAGCACGGCAAGAAGATGTCGAAGTCCAAGGGCAACGTCATCGACCCGCTCGAGCTCATCGACGCCTACGGCGCGGACGCGCTGCGCTTCACCATCGCGCGCGGCTCGAACCCGGGCACGGACATGTCGCTCTCGCACGAGTGGGTCGCCGGCTCCCGCAACTTCACGACGAAGCTGTGGAACGCCACGCGGTTCGCGATGGCCAACGGCGCGTCCCCGGCGCTGCCGCTGCCCGCCGTCGAGGACCTGACGGACGCGGACCGCTGGATCCTCGGCCGGCTGCGCGAGGTCCGCGAGCAGACGGACGCGCTGCTGGAGGACTTCCAGTTCGCCAAGGCCACCGAGGGGCTCTACCACTTCACGTGGGACGAGCTGTGCGACTGGTACCTCGAGCTCGCCAAGCCGCAGTTCGACGACCCGGCGACGGCGGACGGCACCCGCGCGGTCCTCGGCCACGCACTGGACGCGCTGCTGCGGATGCTGCACCCGATCACGCCGTTCGTCACCGAGGCCCTCTGGACCACCCTCACCGGCGGCGAGACCGTCGTGACGGCGGCGTGGCCCGGCGAGGACACCGGCCTGCCGGTCGACGCCGGTGTGGTCGCGCGGGTCGAGGCGGCGCAGAAGCTGATCACCGAGGTCCGCCGGTTCCGCACCGAGCAGGGGCTGCCGGACCGGCGCTCGGTCGCGGCGCGGCTCGTCGGCCTGGACGCGGCCGGGCTCGAGGCGCACGGCGCGGCCGTCCGGTTCCTGACCAGGCTGGATCCCGCCGGGGACGACTTCGCGCCCACCGCCACCGTCGACGTCACGGTGGCCGGGGGCAAGGTCCACGTCGAGCTGGACACCTCCGGCGCGATCGACGTCGCCGCCGAGCGGGCCCGCCTCGGCCGGGATCTCGCGGCCGCGCAGAAGGAGCTGGACCAGGCGGACAAGAAGCTCACCAACCCGAAGTTCACCGAGAAGGCCCCGGCGACCGTCGTCGACGGGATCCGCGCGCGCCGCGAGGCGGCGGTCGCGGAGATCGAGCGGGTCTCCGGCCGCCTCGCCGCGCTGCCCGAGTCATGAGCCGCGACGACGAGGAGCGGGGCGAGTACCCGGACGAGTTCCCGGACCACCCCGAGGAGCTGCCGGAGGGCGAGGGCGCGGTCCCGACGCCCGAGGGCGACGTCCAGGACGCGGTGATCTCCGCGGTCCTGGAGCAGATCCGCGGCGGCGAGACCCCGGACGTCGTGCCGGCGCAGTCGTCGGTCGCCGGGTACGCGGAGTTCCTGGCCGTCGAGGCCGTGCTGGACAAGCGCTGGCCCGAGACGGTCATGGAGCCGTCGCTGGAGCGGATCACCGCACTCGTCGACGTGCTGGGGGAGCCGCACCGCGGGTACCCCGTTGTGCACCTGACCGGCACGAACGGCAAGACGTCCACGGCCCGGATGATCGACGCGATCCTCACCGAGATCGGCCTGCGCACCGGCCGCTACACCAGTCCGCACCTGCAGCGGGCCACCGAGCGGATCAACCTGGACAACCGCCCGGTGACCCCGGAGCGGTACGTGCAGATCTACCGGGACGTGGCGCCGTTCGTGGACCTGGTGGACGCCAGGAGCGAGGTGCCGCTCTCGAAGTTCGAGGTGCTGACGGCGATGGGCTTCGCCGCGTTCGCCGACGCGCCCGTCGAGGCGGCGATCGTCGAAGTGGGGCTGGGCGGCCGCTGGGACGCCACCAACGTCGCCGACGGGGACGTCGCCGTGCTGACCCCGATCGGGCTGGACCACGCCGAGTTCCTCGGCACGGACCTCCTCGGCATCGCGCGGGAGAAGGCCGGGATCATCAAGCCCGGCTCCGTCGCGATCCTCGCGGCCCAGGACAAGGCCGTCGCGGAGGTGCTGATCGAGCGCAGCGCCGAGGTGGGCGCGCAGGTCGCGCGGGAGGGCGCCGAGTTCGGCGTCCGCGAGCGGGAGATCGCCGTCGGTGGGCAGCGGCTCGAGCTGCAGGGCCTCGGCGGCCGCTACGACGACGTGTTCCTCCCGCTGCACGGCGAGCACCAGGCGTCGAACGCGGCGCTGGCGCTGGCCGCCGCGGAGGCCCTGATCGGGGCCGGCCCGAAACAGCCCATCGACCCGGACGTGGTGCGGGCGGCGTTCGCGTCCGTCCGCTCGCCGGGCCGGCTCGAGGTCGTCGCGGGCGGTCCCGGCGCCCCGACCGTGCTGCTCGACGCCGCACACAACCCGCACGGCGCCCGCGCCCTGGCCGCGTCGCTGATGTCGGAGTTCCGGTTCACCCGGCTCGTCGGGGTCATCGGCGTCATGAAGGACAAGGACGCCCGCGGGCTGCTCGCGGAGCTGGAGCCGGCGGTGCACGAGGTGGTCATCACGGCCAACTCCTCTCCCCGGGCGATGGACCCGGACGAGCTGGCCGGGCTGGCCGTCGAGGTGTTCGGCCGGGACCGGGTGAGCGTCGAGCCCGACCTCCGGACGGCGATCGAGCAGGCGGGGGAGCTGGCCGAGGAGGCCGGCGACTCCGGTATCGGGGTGATCGTCACGGGCTCCGTGGTGACCGCCGGCGAGGCGCGGTCGGTGTTCGGGCTGGAGCCGTCGTGAGCGAGCAACCTGCGATCAGGCCCCCGGCGAAGGACCCGATGAAGGGGATTCGCGGGATCTTCGCCGCGGTGCTCGTGCTCGAGACGATCGTGGTGCTGCTCGCGCTGCTGGTCGTCTCGAAGTTCACGGTCGGGGCGATGAACGGCGTGGGGCTCACGCTCGTCCTGGTCCTCGCGGTGCTGATGGTCGTCGCCTGCGGGGTGCAGCGGAAGCCGTGGGGCCTGCCGCTCGCCCTGGTCCTGCAGGTGGCGCTGATCGCGTGCGGGTTCATCCACGTGTCGCTGGCCGCCGTCGGGGTGATCTTCGGTCTCGTGTGGGTCACGCTGCTGCTGATGCGCCGGGACGTCGCGGGGAAGATGGCGCGGGGCGAGCTGCCGAGTCAGCGGCAGTAGGTCCTCCTCCCGCCCCTTTGCTCTGCGCACACCACCGCTGCGCCGAGATGCGCAGGGCGAAGGTCCCGTGACGGAGATCGTCCGGGCGCTCGATATCCTGATCGGCGTGACTGAACGCACCCTGGTCCTCGTCAAGCCCGACGGCGTGGCACGCAAGCTCGTCGGTGAGGTGCTCGCCCGGATCGAGCGCAAGGGCCTCGACCTCGTCGCCCTCGAACTGCGGACCGTCGAGCGCGAGCTCGCCACGCAGCACTACGCCGAGCACGACGGCAAGCCCTTCTTCGAGTCGCTGCTGGAGTTCATCACCTCCGGCCCGGTGCTGGCGGCGGTCGTCGAGGGCCCCCGCGCCATCGCGGCGTGGCGCCAGCTCGCCGGTGGCACGGACCCCGTCGAGAAGGCCACCCCCGGCACCATCCGGGGCGACTTCGGCCTCGAGACCCAGCTCAACCTCGTCCACGGGTCGGACTCGCCGGAGTCCGCCGCCCGCGAGATCAAGCTCTGGTTCCCGAACCTGTGAGGGCGGGGGCCGGGATCGCCGGCCCGCACCGCGTCGCGCCCGGGGCGGCGGCGCTCGGTGATCTCTGGCTCGCGGTGACCCGCGCCGGCGGTGCCGTGGGTTTCACCCACGACGCCCCGGAACGGGACATCCGCGCGAAGGCGGAGGCGGCGATCGCCGACGTCGAGGCGGGCCGGGCGCACCCGCTGGTCCTGGGCGACGCGGCCGACCTCGGCGGTGTCGTCTTCGTCGTTCCCGGTGACGGCCAGGTGATCGCGCACCGGGGCACCGTCGTCCGCCTGATGGTCCACCCGGAGCTGCAGGGACGGGGCCACGGACGAGCCCTGCTCGACGGCGCCGTCGATCTCGCGCGCGCCCTCGGCCTGGAGCAGCTGCTGCTCTCGACCCGCGGCGGCACGCGGCTGCCCGAGTTCTACGTCAAGCAGGGCTGGACCGAGGTCGGCGTGTTCCCGGGCGCCCTGCGCCTCGGGCCGGACGACGTCCGGGACGAGCACTGGTTCCAGCGGCAGCTGGCGGACTGAGCGGCTTCCGTCGGGTTCCCGGCCACCCGTGATCTCCACCTGGTCACCCGGGCAGATGACGGGCCGGACCGAATGGCCGTCACACATCCGTGGGGTGAGGATGGCGCCATGACCGTCCTGACCCCACGTGCCACCACGGCGGACCTCGTCCGCGGTGTCGTGGTGGCCGTGCTCGCCGTCGCCCAGCTCGTCCTCTCCGGGCTCGGTGGCAGCGGCGTCGTCGGCGAACCCGTCGGCGACGTCGCCCGCTCCTATGCCACCCCGTTGCTCGCCGCGAACTGGGCGTTCGCGATCTGGGGGCCGATCTACATCGGTTTCCTCGCCTACGCCGTCTACCAGCTGCTGCCCGGCCAGCGAGCACGCACGGTCCACCGGCGCACGGGGTGGTGGCTCGCCGCCGCGGCCGTCGCGAACCCGCTGTGGATCCTCACCTTCGGCAGCCGAGAGGTGTTCCTGGCCGAGATCCTGCTCATCGTGCTGCTGGTGATCCTCGCGCTCGTGTTCGGCCGGCTGAGCCACGAGCCCGCGGAGGGCAGGCTCGAACGGATCGTCCTGCGCGGGACCGTCTCGGTGTACACGGGCTGGGTCTCCGTGGCGGTGGCCCTCGGCACGGCGGCCACCGGCGTCCGGATCGGGCTGCCGGGGGACGGGGCACTGGCGGACGTCGCCGCCATCGTCGTCCTGCTGGTCGTGGCCGTGATCGCGACGGCGGTCGTCAACGCGGGGACCGCCGTCGTCGGGTACGCGGCCGCGGTCGCCTGGGCCCTGGTCGGGGTCGCGGCGGCGCGCCCGCCCGTGCCGGTGGTGGTCGCGGCGGTCGTCGCACTGGTCGTCGTGGTGACGACGACGATCCGCCGGGTGAGCCGGTCGGTCCAACCGGCCCGGCTGGCCTGGGGCTGAACCGGTCGCACTTGCTACCGTCGGCCCTCACCACCTGAGCGTCCGAAGGGCCGAGCACATGATCACCGGTAGTCTCGTCGCGCTGGTCACCCCGATGCGGGAGGACGGCACGATCGACCACGGGGCGCTGGAACGGCTGGTCGAGCGGCAGGTCCTGGCCGGGACGTCCGCGATCGTCTCCGTCGGCACCACGGGGGAGTCCTCGACGCTGACCGTCGAGGAGCACACCGAGGTCATCCGCCGCACCATCGACGTGGCGGACGGCCGCGTCCCGGTCATCGCCGGCACCGGCGCGAACAACACGGCCGAGGCGATCCACCTCACGAAGGCGGCGGCCAAGGCCGGCGCGGACGGCGCCCTGCTCGTCACGCCGTACTACAACAAGCCGCCGCAGGAGGGCCTGTACCGGCACTTCAAGGCCGTGGCCGAGGCCGTGGACCTCCCGCAGTACCTCTACAACGTCCCCGGGCGCACCGCGTGCGACATGCTGCCGTCGACGGTCGAGCGGCTCGCGGAGGTGCCCAACATCGTCGGGCTCAAGGAGGCGCTGGGGGACCTGGACCGGGTCCGTGACCTGGTCGCGCTGGGCCTCGACGACTTCGCGCTCTACTCCGGCGACGACGCCACCGCCCGCGCCAGCATGCTGATGGGCTTCCACGGGGACATCTCGGTGACGGCGAACGTCGCGCCCGAGGCGATGGCGCGGATGTGCAAGGCCGCGGTCGCCGGGGACGACGAGGGCGCCGCCGCGATCGACGCCGAGATCGCCGGGCTGCACCGTGCCCTCTTCGTCGAGGCCAACCCGATCCCCGTGAAGTGGGCACTGGCCGAGATGGGCCTGATGGACCACGGCATCCGCCTCCCCCTGGTCCCGCTCGACGAGTGGCACCACGAGGACGTTCGCGCCGCCCTCCGCGCCGCCCACCTCCTCCCCTGACGACCCCGCGAGTCGCGCTCCGGGACCGGGCGAGCCGCGCCCTCGGGCCGCCTGAGCGAGGACGTCGACGGGTGAGCGCGGCACCCTCCCGGTCCGATTCACCGGGCCGGAGATCGCGACTCGCGTGGCTTGAGATCGCGACTCGCGTGGTCCGGGATCGCGACTCGCAGGGTGGGCGACCCCGACACGCGGGGTGGTCGTGGCTGGTTCGCCCGGTCGGCGAGCCGCCGTGGCGCGGGGCTACCCTGGGTCGGCGTGAGCCCCGCGTCCGTCTTCCCCGCCCTGGAGCCCCTGCTGCCCCGGGTGTCCAAGCCCGTGCAGTACGTCGGCGGTGAGCTCAACGCTCAAGCCAAGGACTGGGACACCGCCGAGGTCCACTGGGCGCTGATGTACCCCGACGCCTACGAGGTCGGCCTGCCCAACCAGGGCATCATGATCCTCTACGAGGTCCTCAACGAGCGTCCCGACGCCCTCGCCGAGCGCTGCTACGCGGTCTGGCCGGACCTCGAGGCCCTCATGCGGGAGCACCGCGTCCCCGCCTTCACCGTGGACACGCACCGCCCGGTCGGCGCGTTCGACCTGCTCGGCGTGTCCTTCTCCACCGAGCTCGGCTACACGAACCTCCTCACGACGCTGGACCTGGCCGGCGTCCCGCTGCACGCGCGGGACCGGGACGAGAGCCACCCCGTCGTCGTCGCCGGCGGGCACGCGGCGTTCAACCCGGAGCCGATTGCGGATTTCGTGGACGTCGCGGTGCTGGGTGACGGCGAGGAGGTCGTCGGGGACATCACGGACGTCGTCAAGGCGTGGAAGGCCGAGGGACGGTCCGGTGGCCGCGCCGAGCTGCTGCTCCGGCTGAGCCGCACGGACGGCTGCTACGTCCCGTCGCTCTACGAGGTCACCTACGGCGACGACGGCGCGATCGAGAGCGTCACCCCCACCGACGAGCGCGTCCCGGCCACGGTCCAGAAGCGCACCACCAGCGACCTCGACGAGTGGCCCTACCCGAAGGCGCCGCTGGTCCCGCTGGCCGAGACCGTGCACGAGCGCGCCAGCGTCGAGATCTTCCGCGGCTGCACCCGCGGCTGCCGCTTCTGCCAGGCCGGGATGATCACCCGCCCGGTCCGCGAGCGGTCCCTGCAGGGCATCGGTGAGATGGTCGACAAGGCGGTGCGCGCGTCCGGGTTCGACGAGGTGGGCCTGCTGTCGCTGAGCAGTGCGGACCACTCCGAGATCGCCGAGATCACCAAGGGCCTCGCGGACCGGTACGAGGGCTCGAACACGTCGCTCTCCCTGCCGAGCACGCGCGTGGACGCCTTCAACATCGACCTCGCGAACGAGATCTCCCGAAACGGCCGCCGCTCCGGGCTCACCTTCGCCCCCGAGGGCGGCTCCGAGCGGATCCGGCGTGTGATCAACAAGATGGTGTCGGAGGAGGACCTCATCCGCACCGTCTCCGAGGCGTTCGCGCAGGGCTGGCGGCAGGTCAAGCTCTACTTCATGTGCGGGCTGCCCACCGAGGAGGACGAGGACGTCCTGGAGATCGCGGGCATGGCGCACCGCGTGATCAAGGCCGGCCGCGCCGCGTCGGGCCGCAACGACGTCCGCTGCACCATCTCCATCGGCGGGTTCGTGCCCAAGCCGCACACCCCGTTCCAGTGGGCCGCGCAGGCCCACCCGGACGTCGTCGACGCCCGGCTGCGCAAGCTGCGCGAGGCCGTCAACAGCGACCGGAAGATCGGCCGCAACATCGGCATGCGCTACCACGACGGCCAGCCGTCGCTGATCGAAGGCCTGCTCGCCCGCGGCGACCGCCGGGTCGGCGCGGTGATCGAACGGGTCTGGCGCGAGGGCGGCCGGTTCGACGGCTGGAGCGAGCACTTCTCCTACCAGCGCTGGATCGACGCCGCGGCGGCCGAGCTCGAGCCGAGGGGTGTCTCGCTGGCCTGGTTCACCACTCGCGAGCGCGACGGCGACGAGGCCCTCCCGTGGGACCACCTGGACTCCGGGCTGGAGCGGGACTGGCTCTGGGACGACTGGCAGGACGCGCTGGCCGGCAACGAGCAGGACGACTGCCGCTGGACCCCCTGCTTCGACTGCGGCGTCTGCCCGTCGACCGGTGCGGACATCGAGGTCGGGCCCAGCGGGACGACCCTGCTCCCGCTGACGGTGGTGAACCCGGTCGGGCGGGAGCTGGGTGCCGAGCTCGGCCCCGGTGCACGTGAGGCCCCCGGCTCCAGGACGATCGGCGTCCGGGTCGCGGACGAGCGGGACGGCGCCGCTCTCGCCCAGCTCCGCCGCGTGTGGGTCGAGGAGCGGACCGGCCGGCCCGTCGACGACCCGGGCTTCGAGGCCGGCTTCGAGCAGTGGTGGCGCACCGAGCAGCCGCGACGGACGTTCTGGCTGGCCGAGGTCGGTTCCGAGCGTTCCGGGTACACCGCGATCGGTTCGATCAACGTCGTCGAGATCGTGCACATGCCGCGTCCGGGCGGGCGCGGCGGCCGGGTCGGCCAGGTCGGCAACGCGTTCGTGCTGAACGCGTTCTCGGACCAGGGCGTCCCGCAGGCGCTGCTGGAGGCCGTGATCGTGCACGCCCGGGAGCGCCGCTACCGGCGCCTCGTCCTCGCCCCGACCGCGCGCAGTCTCGAGTTCTACCGGCGCGCCGGTTTCCGGCCGGCGGGGGAGACGCTCCTCGCGCTCGACCCCGGCGAGTTCCACCCCGGCTGAGTTCTCCGCCGAGACGGATCATCCGGACACCGGCACCGGCTCCCGATGGCGAGCCGGGCACCGCGGACCTGGCGTCCGGAGATCCGCGCCGGTCTCCACGCGGGCGCACGGGACCGCCGGACATCCCCCACCGCGTGGGCAAGCGTCCTCGCCGTCGCGGCCGAACGGGAGGGCCTCACCGGCGAGGACCCGGTGCGGGCCGACCGCCCCGTCGACGATCCCGGGCCCGGGGACTGAGGTCCGCCGCACGCCCTCCCGGGCCGGGCTCGTACGCTGGAGCACATGGCACGAGTCCGGCCCGGGGAGGCCGCGAACCCCGCACCCCCCACGGTGCAGCGGATCCGCGTGCGCTTCGCCAAGCGGGGCCGGTTGCGCTTCCTGTCCCACCGCGACGTCGCCCGCAGCGTCGAGCGGGCGGTCCGCCGGTCCGGCGTCCCGGTGTCGCACTCCCACGGCTTCAGCCCGCACCCGCGCATCTCGTGGATCGGGGCCGCGCCCACCGGATCGGCGAGCGAGGCCGAGTACTTCGAGATCGGGCTCACCCGTCCGGTCGAGCCGGAGACCGTCCGGTCGGCGCTGGACGCCGTACTCCCGGTCGGGCTGGACATCCTCGAGGCCGTCGTCGCCACCCCGCCCTCGCTCGCGGACCGGATCGACGCGAGCTCCTGGTCCATCGCGCTCCCGGGCGTCGCACCGGCCGCGGCGCGCGCGGCGCTCGACGCCTTGCTGGCGCGGGAGACGTTGATCGTCGAACGCGTCACACCGAACGGGAGACGCCAGGTCGACGTGCGTGCGGCGCTCGTCTCCGCGTCCGTTTCCGACGGCTCCACGGGGCCGGTGGACGACGACGGCAACAGCGGTGTCACACCTGGAGTGGCCGCTTCGTCCGCCGAATGTGCGATACTGGGAGCGGTCGTACGGCAGACGACACCCGCCGTTCGACCCGACGACGTGTTGGGTGCACTCGACGTTGTCGCAGGGCTGAAGCCACCGGTGCCCGCGAAGGCGACCCGGATGGCCCAGGGCCTGCTCGACGACCGGGGTGCCCTCGCCGATCCTCTCGGTCCTGGCCGGGTCACCGCCCAGGCTTGACCGCCGGTTCGGTGCGTCGCCGGCCCGCCACCGGGCCGGTGACGAAGCTCGTGGCACGCCGTCGAGCACCGCCGGCTAGCTGTCCACAGGATTGCTCCCCCGCACCGCGTGGGGAGAGAACGCGTACGGCCCCTGCGCGGCCGCCTTCTGACCCGAGGGCGCCCGGGGGCGAAGGAGCTGAATGTCGATCAACGATGCGCCTACCGGGGATTCCGGTGGGCCTGTCCCCCTGCCCGAGCTGCCCGAGAAGCTGCGGGTGCACGCCCTCGCGAAGCTGATCGGACGCACGAGCAAGGAGGTGCTCACCGCGCTCGCCGATCTCGGCAACGCGGCGCGCAGCGCCCAGTCCAGCGTCGACCGGAAGACGGCCGAGCAGGTCGTCTCGGCCCTCGTGCCGGACTCCGGCGGTGCCGCCGCACCGGAGAGCCCGGTCCTCGCGGAGAGCCCGGCCGACCCGGTCATCGAGGAGGCCGCGCCGGTCGTGGAGCCCGCTGCAGCCCCCGCCGGCGAGGTGGAGGACGCCGCCGCGCCCGCGGAGAAGACCGGCCCGCTGGCGCCGCTGTTCGCGCCGCCGGCCGCCGTCTTCCAGCCGCCCGCGGCCAAGCCCGCCCGCTCGCGCCGCAAGGCCGCCGAGCCGGTCGAGGAACCCGCCGCCGAGACGCCCGCCGTGCCGGCCCCCGCCCCGGAGGAGGAGGCCGAGGGGCCCTCGACCACCGGCCCCGAGGACGCGGACCAGGACCAGGACTCCGACGAGGACAGCCGCCGTCGTCGTCGTCGCGGACGCCGTGGCCGTGGCCGCGGCAAGGGCCAGGACGAGGAGAACGGCGAGCCGGACTCCGTCGACGAGCAGGCCGAGAGCACCGCGGACGCCCCCGAGCGGGTGGCGGCCGAGCCGGCCGCCGCCGAGCAGGAGGCCGAGGACTCGGACGACTCCGAGGACACCGAGGACGAGACCGACGGCGCGGACGCCGGCGGCACGCGTCGCCGTCGCCGCCGTCGCCGTCGCAAGGGCTCCGGGGACGGGGCGGACGACCGCACCGACGACGACCCGCCCAACACCGTCACCCGGGTCCGGGCGCCGCGGGAGACCCGCGAGCGGGACACCCGGGACGACTCGGACGACGGCGTGCAGAGCGTCCGCGGCTCCACCCGGCTCGAGGCCAAGCGCCAGCGCCGCCGGGACGGGCGGGACGCCGGGCGCCGCCGCGTCCCGATCCTGTCCGAGGCCGAGTTCCTGGCCCGTCGGGAGAGCGTCGACCGCACGATGGTCGTCCGCCAGGAGGGTTCGCGCACCGAGATCGGCGTGCTCGAGGACGACATCCTCGTCGAGCACTTCGTGGCCAGTGCCGGCTCCGGCGGGAACGACAAGACCGGCAACACCAGCAAGTCGATCGTCGGCAACATCTACCTGGGCCGCGTGCAGAACGTGCTGCCCAGCATGGAGGCGGCGTTCGTCGACATCGGGCGCGGCCGCAACGCCGTGCTCTACGCCGGCGAGGTGGACTGGGACGCGGCCGGGCTCAACGGCAAGGCCCGGCGCATCGAGCAGGCGCTGAGCAGCGGCGACAGCGTCCTCGTGCAGGTCACGAAGGACCCGATCGGGCACAAGGGTGCGCGGCTCACCACGCAGATCAGCCTGGCCGGCCGGTTCCTCGTCTACGTGCCGTCCGGTGGCGCAGCGGGGATCAGCCGCAAGCTGCCCGACGTCGAGCGCAAGCGGCTCAAGGACATGCTCAAGGAGATCGTCCCCAGCGAGGCCGGGGTGATCATCCGCACCGCTTCCGAGGGCGTCAGCCACGAGGCGCTGGAGCGCGACGTCCGCCGGCTGCAGGCGCAGTGGGAGGTCGTCAAGGAGAAGTCCGAGAAGACCGGCCCGAACAGGCCCAAGGCGCCGACGCTCCTGTACGAGGAGCCGGACCTGCTGGTCAAGGTCGTGCGGGACCAGTTCAACGAGGACTTTACCGCGCTGGTCGTCTCCGGCGACGAGGCCTGGGAGACCGTGTCGGCCTACATCGGGCACGTCGCGCCAGAACTGAAGGAACGGCTGCACCGCCACGTGGGACCCAAGGACGTCTTCGCCGAGTACCGGATCGACGAGCAGCTGCTCAAGGCCCTGGACCGCAAGGTCTGGCTGCCCTCGGGCGGCACGCTGGTGATCGACCGGACCGAGGCGATGACCGTCGTCGACGTCAACACCGGCAAGTTCACCGGCTCCGGGGGCAACCTCGAGGAGACCGTCACCCGGAACAACCTGGAGGCGGCGGAGGAGATCGTCCGCCAGCTCCGGCTCCGGGACATCGGCGGCATCATCGTCATCGACTTCATCGACATGGTGCTCGAGGCCAACCGGGACCTGGTCCTGCGCCGGCTCACCGAGTGCCTGGCCCGGGACCGCACGCGGCACCAGGTCGCCGAGGTCACCTCGCTCGGCCTGGTCCAGATGACCCGCAAGCGGGTCGGGGGCGGGCTGCTCGAGCACTTCTCCGCGCCCTGCGAGCACTGCCGGGGTCGCGGCGTCGTGATCACGACGGACCCGGTGGAGCAGGCGCGCCAGGACCACGGGCCCGGCTCGACCAACGGCCAGGCGAACGGCTCCGACAACAGGTCGGGCAGCGGCGAGGTCGGCGGACGCCGCCGGAACCGCGGCCGCAGGGGCGGGGACCAGGACCAGGACCGCACGCCGGCCCCGGTCGAGGAGGCGCCGGTCGAGAAGGCGCCGGTCGACACGGTGAACGAGGTGACCGCGCCGAACGTGGTCGCCGCCGTCGCCGGTGCCGCGGCGGTCGCCGCCGCGAGCCGCAGCACGGAGAAGGCCGCCGCGGCCGCTGTCGAGACCGGGACGCCCGCCGTCCCGCCGGTCGAGGACACGCCGGCCGAGGACACGTCCGTCGCTCCGGCGCAGGCGCAGGAGGCCCCTTCCGAGGAGGCCCCGTCCGAGGAGGCACCCTCGCGTGGCCGGCGGCGGAGCCGTCGCCGGGAGGAGCGGGCCGAGGTGCCGGTCGACGCCACGAACGGTGCCGTCGAGGTCGCGGAGTCCGCGGCCCCGAGCGCTCCCGTACCCGACGCCCCCGCGCCGGCCGAGGCCCCCGTCACCGACGGGAACCTCAACGGGCACTCCCACGCCCCGACCGTCGAGCCGGAGACGCCGCCCGCCAAGCCCGAGCGGCGCAAGCGGGCCCGGGTCACCCGGTCCGCGGGCGCCCCGGCGGGCGCCGAGGCCGCCGTCCTGACCGCACCGGCCGGCGGCACGCCGAACGGCACGGGTACCGTCGACGCCGGCAGTGAGGTCGCCGTCGTCACGGCGCCCGTTCCGGTCCAGCCGGAGCCTGCGGCCGTCACCACGCGGCCACGGCGGTCCCGTCGCGCGGCGTCGCGACCCGCGGGCCCGCCCGTGGAGGCGGGGACCGGCAGCGACACCACAGGCAGCGAGAACCCGAGCGCTGAGAACGTGAGCGCCGAGAACACGGCAGGGACGAACGGGGGGGACCCGGTTTGACCCTGCGAATCACCCTTCCGTACCCTGGGATGCAAGGAGCCATGGCAGGCGGGCGTCGTCCGACGTCTCCGGCAGGTGGCCTGCGCGCGACCAGCGCGCCTCAGTCCCCCGATATTCAGGAGTCGTGCGTCAACGATGTACGCGATCGTCAAGACCGGCGGTAAGCAGTACAAGGTGGCCGTCGACGACGTGGTCACCGTCGAGAAGATCGACGGTGAGCCCGGCGCCGAGATCAGCCTGCCCGCCGTGCTGCTCGTGGACGGCGACCAGCTGACCACCGATGTGGATGCGCTGGCCAAGGCCTCGGTGACCGCCACGGTCGTCGAGCACACCAAGGGCCCGAAGATCCGCATTCACAAGTTCAAGAACAAGACCGGGTACCACAAGCGTCAGGGGCACCGTCAGCCGCTGACGAAGGTCCAGGTCACCGGCATCAGCCAGTAAGGGAGACGCACCATGGCACACAAGAAGGGTGCGTCCAGCTCCCGCAACGGTCGGGACTCGAACGCACAGCGGCTCGGGGTCAAGCGGTTCGGCGGCCAGGCCGTCAACGCCGGCGAGATCCTCATCCGCCAGCGCGGCACCAAGTTCCACCCGGGCACCGGCGTGGGCCGCGGCAGCGACGACACGTTGTTCGCGCTCGTCGAGGGCGCGGTGGAGTTCGGCACCCGCCGTGGCCGCAAGGTCATCAACGTGGTGCCGGCGCAGGTCTGAGGCCCGCACACCCTGATCAGCACCGAGAACGGCGGGCCGTCCCTACCGGGAGGGTCCGCCGTTCTCTCATGTACAGGAGAAGAACGATGTCGCGGTTCGTCGACCGGGTCGTGGTGCACGCCACCGCAGGGGCGGGCGGCAACGGCTGCGCGTCGGTCCATCGAGAGAAGTTCAAGCCGCTGGGCGGCCCCGACGGGGGCAACGGCGGCCGCGGGGGCTCGGTGGTCCTCGTCGTCGACCCGGGTGTGCACACCCTGCTCGACTTCCACCAC
Source organism: Pseudonocardia sp. T1-2H (assembly GCF_038039215.1). NCBI lineage: Bacteria > Bacillati > Actinomycetota > Actinomycetes > Pseudonocardiales > Pseudonocardiaceae > Pseudonocardia > Pseudonocardia sp. T1-2H. The sequence goes on along the minus strand of NZ_JBBPCL010000001.1, from coordinate 4,937,335 downwards.
CGGCCGCACGCCGCGGCCAGGAACGGCACCCAGGGTCAGGGCGGCTTCCGGGCCGGCGCGAACGCGGACGACCTGGAGATGCTCGTCCCGGACGGCACGGTCGTCTTCGACGAGGCCGGGAACATCATCGCGGACCTCGTCGGTCCCGGGACCCGGTTCATCGCGGCCGAGGGCGGCCGGGGCGGCCTCGGCAACGCCGCGCTCGCCTCCGCCGCGCGCAAGGCCCCCGGGTTCGCGCTGCTCGGCGAGCCGGGGGAGACCCGTGACCTCGTCCTCGAGCTGCGCTCGATGGCGGACGTTGGCCTCGTCGGGTTCCCCTCCGCGGGCAAGTCCTCCCTGGTCGCGGCGCTCTCCGCGGCCCGTCCGAAGATCGCGGACTACCCGTTCACCACGCTCGTCCCGCAGCTCGGCGTCGTCAGCGCGGGCGAGCAGATCTACACCGTCGCGGACGTCCCCGGCCTCATCCCCGGGGCCTCGGAGGGCCGCGGGCTCGGCCTGGACTTCCTGCGGCACATCGAGCGTTGCTCGGTGCTGGTCCACGTCGTGGACTGCGCCACCTTCGAGCCCGGCCGGGACCCCGTCGCGGACGTCCAGGCCCTCGAGGACGAGCTGGCGAGGTACACCCCGGCCCTCGGTGGCGAGCTCGCGGACCGGCCGCGGCTCATCGCCCTCAACAAGATCGACGTCCCGGACGCGGCGGACATGGTCGAGATCGTCTCCGAGGACCTGCGGGAACGGTTCGGCTGGCCGGTGCTGGCCATCTCCACCGCCACCCGCAGCGGGCTGCGCGAGCTCTCCTTCGCCATGGCCGAGCAGGTCGCTGCCTACCGCGCGGCCCAGCCCGTCGCGGAGGCCACGCGGATCGTCCTGCGGCCCGCCGCCGTCGACGAGCAGGGCTTCACCGTCGAGGAGGACCGGGAGCTCGAGGGCGGGTTCATCGTCCGCGGCGCCCTGCCCGAGCGCTGGATCCGGCAGACCTCGTTCGACAACGACGAGGCCGTCGGCTACCTCGGGGACCGGCTGGCCCGGCTCGGGGTCGAGGACGCGCTGGCCAAGGCCGGTGCGCGGCCCGGCTGCCCGGTCACGATCGGGCACGTCACGTTCGACTGGGAGCCCAGCACGCCCGCCGGTATCGCCATGGTGATGTCCGGGCGCGGCACGGACCGGCGTCTCGAGCAGGAGAGCAACCGCCTCAGCGCGACCGAGCGCAAGGCGGCCCGCAACGCCCGTCGCCGGCACCTGTCGGACGCGGAGCTGGCCGCGGGCGCGAGCTACGAGTACGAGCAGACCTTCGGCGGGCAGGCCGCGGACGACGGGGACGCCGACGTCTCGGACGAGACCTTCGAGCTTCCCGGACGACGAGCTCGAGGTGTGGAACGACTCGGAGGACCACAGCTCCCGATGAGCGCCTCCGCCGGGGCACCTGTGGCCCTTTCGCTCCGTCTCGCGAGGCGTCGGGCTCACGAGTGCCTCCGGCGGCCGCGGTGAGCGAGACCCGCGGGCAGATCGGGGCGGCGCGGCGCATCGTCGTCAAGGTCGGGTCGTCCTCGCTGACCAGCCTCGCCGGCGGGCTGGACCCGGACCGCCTGCACCGCCTCGTCGACGCCCTGGCCGGCCGCCGGGCCGCGGGCTCGCAGGTCGTCCTGGTCTCCTCCGGCGCCATCGCCGCCGGGCTCGCGCCGCTGGGCCTGGTCAAGCGGCCGCGGGACCTCGCCACGCAGCAGGCCGCGGCGAGCGTCGGGCAGCTCCTGCTCGCGCACGCCTACTCGGCGTCGTTCCTGCGGCACGAGCAGCGGATCGGGCAGGTCCTGCTCACCGCGGACGACATGATCCGCCGCTCGCACTACCGCAACGCCCAGCGCACGCTCGAACGCCTGCTCGGGCTGGACGTGCTGCCCGTCGTCAACGAGAACGACACGGTCGCCACCGACGAGATCCGGGTGGGGGACAACGACCGGCTCGCCGCGCTCGTCGCGCACATCGTCGGCGCGGACGCACTGGTCCTGCTCTCCGACGTCGACGGGCTCTACGACGGCGACCCCCGCAAGCCCGGCTCGCGGCTGCTGGCCGAGGTCGGCGCGCCGTCGGACCTGGACGCGGTCACCGTCGCCCGGCCGGGGCAAGGTGCGCTCGGCACCGGCGGGATGAGCACCAAGATCACCGCCGCCGCGATGGCGTCCGCCTCGGGGATCCCCGTGCTGCTCGCGTCCGCCGAGGACGTCGCGCAGGCCCTGGACGGCGGGGCCGAGGGACCGAAGGTGGGCACGGCGTTCCGGGCATCCGGGCGGCGGATGTCCGCGCGCCGGTTCTGGCTGCGGCACGCCGCGGACGTGCGCGGACGCCTCGATCTCGACGCGGGCGCGGTCGCCGCCGTCGTCGACCGCCGGCGGTCCCTGCTCGCCGCGGGCGTGCACGGGATCGACGGGGACTTCGTCTCCGGGGACGTGGTGGACCTCGTCGGGCCGTACGGCGTGGTCGTCGCGCGTGGAGTCGTCAACTACGACTCCGCCGAGCTCCCGGCCCTGATCGGCAAGCGCTCGACGGAGCTGCCGCCGGACCACCGCCGGGAGATCGTGCACGCGGACGACCTGGTACTGCTCTGAGCGGTTCCTAGCGGCGGGCGCCGTGACGCGCCACACTCGGGCGCGATGAGCATCGAGGCGGAGCGGCTCGCGGAGGATCTCGTCCGCGGCGGGCGCATCCGGGGTACCGCCGTGGAGCAGGCCTTCCGTGCGGTACCGCGGCACCTCTTCCTGCCCGGACGACCGCTCGACGAGGCCTACGCGGACGAGGCCGTGGCCACCCAGTTCGTCGACGGCGTCGCCACCAGCTCCGCGTCCCAGCCGTCGATGGTGGCCATCATGCTGGAACAGCTCGGGCTGCGGCCCGGGCACCGGGTCCTGGAGATCGGCGCCGGGACGGGCTGGAACGCCGCGCTCATGGCCCGGATCGTCGGCCCCGAAGGCTCCGTGACCTCGGTCGACATCGACGAGGAGCTGGTCGCACAGGCCGAGGACAACCTCGCTGCCGCGGGTGTCGATGGCGTACGGGTCGTCTGCGGCGACGGCGCGCTCGGCTGTCCGGAGGGAGCACCGTACGACCGGATCGTGCTGACCGTCGGCAGCTGGGACGTGCGTCCGGAGTGGGTGGCGCAGCTCGCGCCGTACGGGCGGATCCTGCTGCCGCTCACCGTGCGGGGCAGCCAGCTCTCGATCGCCTTCGATGCGCTCGACGACGGCCTGCTGCGCAGCGCGTCGGTACGGAGCTGCGCGTTCATCCGGCTCCGCGGCGCCGGGGCGGGACCCGACGTCTCGACACCGCTGGGTGGGGACTGCGAGGGCTGGTCGGTGCAGATGGCCGAGGAGGCGGAGATCGACGTGGCGGCGGTGCGGGCCGGGCTGGCCGAGCCCGGACCGGCGTGGCCGGTCGTGCCGGATCCGGGCCTCGACGCCGTGGACGTGTGGGACGGCCTCGGGCTGTGGCTGGCCCTCGGCGATCCGGCCGTGTTCCGGCTGCTCGCGACGAGGGAGGCGGCCGACTCCCGGGTGGGTGCCGCGCTGTTCCCGGTGCGGCGGGACCGCGCGACGGTCGCGCTCGGCGGTCGGGACGGGTTCGCGGCGCTGGTGACCGAGAGGCGGACCCCCGTCCCGAGACCGCGCCCGCGGCCGGAGTGGGGGCCGGGCGGGCCCGGGCCGGCCGGGGAGGGCGGGGCCGTCAGCGGTTCGGCGGTGCAGGCGTTCGGCCCGGGCGGCCGGGAGCTCGCCGCGCTGCTGCTGGAACGGGTCGCCGACTGGGTCGACGCGGGCCGGCCGCACGCCGCGGACCTGGCCATCGTCGCGGCCCCGGCCGGCGCGGAGCTTCCCGGGGGGAGCGGTGGTGGCGAAGGAGCACGTCCGGCTGAGCGTCGCGGCGGCGGGTTGACGCCGAGCGGCGCCCCACCGAGTCCGTCCCTGCACGCGCGGGCCGGGCCGGAAGGAGTGGATCATGGAGCAGCAGGAGCGCCGCGTCGTGGCCCGGCTGGAACCGGCCCGCGCCCCAGTCCCGAGCCGACCCGTGTGGTGGGCGAACCGCGGCGGCCAGCCGCCGTTGCTGCCCGAGCAGAGGGTGCGGGTCCGCCGGGCCGCCCGCCGGGCCCGCGAGGTCTATCCCGGGCCGATCGGCGAGGTCCTCGCGGGCGAGCTGTACTCCTACGCGGACCAGGGCTGGCGCTCGCCGGACCACGGGCTGCACGAGCGGCTGATCCGGGAGCTGCTCGGGGACGGGCCGAGCTAGGGCATGAGCAGGACGCGCCGGGATGGTTCGCGTACCACCCGGTGGTACCCGGCCACATCCGGGCGCGCTCACCCGGCCTGGGCGAGGGCCAGTGGAAGCACGGCCGGGGCACCCGCCTTGCGGAGGGCCCGCGCCGCGACCGTCATCGTCCAGCCCGAGTCGACCACGTCGTCCACCAGCAGCACCGGCCCGCCGACCCCGGAGAGATCGGGCAGCGCGGACGTGTCGAACCCGTGCCACACCGCCGCGAGGCGCTGCGCGGAGTTCTCGTGCGCGCCCGGCCGCTCCCCGGCCGGCGGGAGCGTGCCGAGCAGCGGGAGCCGGCCGATCTCCGCGATCCGCCCGGCGAGGTGCTCGAGCTGGTGGGGACGGGTGCGGGAACCGATCCCGATCACCCCGACCGGCCGCTCCGCCCAGCCCCACCCGGCCAGCACGCGGATCACCGCGTCCAGCAGCTCGGACGGGACGGGCCGGTCCGGGCCCTCGAGCAGCTCGCGCAGCCGGGTGCCCCAGCCGATGTCCGAGAGCCGGCCGACGGCCCGTCCGGGCTCGGCGAGCTTGTCCGCCTTGAGCCTGCCGGACACCGGGACGTCCAGCTCCTTCATCCCGCTCGGCCACATCTTCCGCGGCGCGACCTCGATGCCCGGCCTCTGCAGCCGCTCCTCCGCCGCGGCCGTGCTCTCGGCGGTGACGTCCGGGGACCAGACCGTGCCGCTGCAGACGTCGCAGCGGCCGCAGGGCGTGGGGTCCGGGTCGTCGAGCTGGCGGCGCAGGAACACCAGCCGGCACTCGTCCGTGGCGATGTAGTCCAGCATCGCCTGCTGCTCGGCCTTGCGGGCCTCGGCGATCCGGCGGTGCCGCTCGCCGTCGTAGGTCCACTCCCCGCCCGTGGAGATCCAGCCGCCCTTGACGCGCTTGGCCGCGCCGTCGCTGTCCAGGACCTTGAGCAGCATCTCCAGCCGGGTGCGGGAGAGATCGACCCGGGTCTCCAGCGACGCCGTCGAGACCGGGTGCTCCGACAGCGCGGCCAGCGTCTGGCGTACCAGCGGCTCGGGCGGGAACGCCAGCGAGGCGAAGTAGGCCCAGATGTCCCGGTCCTCGCGGCCCGGCAACAGGACGACCTCCGCGCGGTCCAGCGCGCGGCCCGCGCGGCCGATCTGCTGGTAGTAGGCCACGGGCGAGGCCGGGGCGCCGAGGTGCACGACGAACCCGAGGTCCGGCTTGTCGAAACCCATGCCCAGGGCGCTCGTGGCGACCAGCGCCTTGACCCGGTTGCCGAGCAGGTCCGCCTCGGCGTCGAGGCGGGCCTCGGGGTCGGTCTTGCCGGTGTAGGAGCGGACGGCGTAGCCGCGTTCGCGCAGGAACTCCGCGACCTCCTCGGCCGTCTGGATCGTGAGCGTGTAGACGATCCCGGCGCCCGGCAGCTCGTCGAGCCGGGACGCCAGCCACGCCAGCCGCTGCGCGGGGTTCGGGATCGGGACGACCGACAGGCGCAGGCTCGCGCGGTCGAGCGAACCCCGCAGGACCAGCGGAGCCCCCCTCCGCGGAGCGTCGGCGGAGCGGCCGTCGGCAGGGTCGAGGCCGAGCTGCTCGGTGACGTCGTGGACCACCCGGTCGTTCGCCGTGGCCGTGGTGGCCAGCACGGGGATCCCCGCCGGGAAGCTCGGCGATGAGGTTGCGCAGCCGCCGGTAGTCCGGCCGGAAGTCGTGCCCCCAGTCCGAGACGCAGTGTGCCTCGTCGACCACCAGCATCCCGGCGCTCGCGGTGAGGCGGGGGAGGACCCGGTCCCGGAAGTCCGGGTTGTTCAGCCGCTCCGGGCTGACGAGCAGCACGTCGACCTCGCCGGCGTCGATCTCGGCGTAGGTCTGCTCCCAGTCGTCCAGGTTCGCGGAGTTGACCGTGACCGCGACGATCCCGGCCCGCGTCGCCGCGTCGATCTGGTTGCGCATCAGCGCGAGCAGCGGCGAGACGATCACGGTGGGCCCGGCGCCCTGCTCGCGGAGCAGCGCCGTGGCGACGAAGTACACCGCGGACTTGCCCCATCCGGTGCGCTGCACGACCAGCGCCCGCCGGTGCTCGGCGACGAGCGCGTGGATGGCCGTCCACTGGTCCTCGCGCAGCGTCGCGCCCTCGCCGGCCAGGGTGGCCAGCACTTCCTCGGCGCGCGTGCGCAGATCCTGTTCGGTGGTGGTCACGCCCACCATGATGGCGCGCACCCCCGACAGTTCCCGGGCGCCCCGGCTCGGGACCTCCCGATCGCTGCCGTCGTCTGTCAGGCTCCGGCGCGTGGAGCAGCCCGGTGGCAGTCAGGTGGACCGTGCGGCGCTTCTCGGCGCGGCCCTGGCCGCGGTCGTCGCGCTGACCTTCGGCGGACAGGGGCCGTGGGAGTGGCTCGCGTCGATCGCGGGCGTCGTGCTGCTGGCCGTGCTCGCGGCGTACTTCCACCTCCCGGCCCCGGGCGAGGCCCCGCGTCGTCGCCAGCTCGTGGCGGTGTCCGGGGTGGCGGCTCTCGCCGCGGCGCTCGTCGTCGCCACGCCCCTGCAGCTGTTCCTCTCCGAGGCCACGCCGACCGGGGACCGCTGCCGGGCGAGCGGCGTCGTGGCGGCGGCGGCCCTGCGGGCCCAGGACCTCGGCGGGCTCTCCGGTCCGGTCCTGGACACCGCCGCGGCCGAGGCGGGCACCACCGCGGAGGGCGAGTGCCTCGGTGCCGCGACGAACAGGTGGCTCTGGGTCCCGGCGGTCGGCTTCGCGGTCGTGGCGTTCGTCGTCGGGATGCGCAGGTCCGCGGGGCGCCCGGCGGCGGACGACGTCTGAGACCGGGTCGAGGCGCGGCACCCACGGGCGCGGGCGACGCCATGGACGATCCGCGGCTGGTGTGATGCACCCCTCACCTCAACTTAACGACCGTACGGTTCTCAGGGCTGCGTAGCCCGGATCCGCAAGGCAGGATGATCCGGTGAACGCCATCCAGCCCCCGTTGTTCGGCTCGGTCGACGAGGTCACCGAGCGGCTCGCCGCCGTCGGCTACCTCGCCAACACCGCGGTCGCGACCACGGTCTACCTGGCGGACCGCCTCGGCAAGCCGCTGCTCGTCGAGGGTCCGGCCGGGGTCGGCAAGACCGAGCTCGCGAAGGCCGTCGCCCAGGCGACCGACGCGGGGCTCGTCCGGCTGCAGTGCTACGAGGGCATCGACGAGGCGCGCGCCCTCTACGAGTGGAACCACGCCAAGCAGCTGCTGCGCATCACCGCGGGCCAGGGCCACGAGAGCTGGGACGCGACCCGCGACGACGTGTTCAGCGAGGAGTTCCTGCTCCCGCGGCCGCTGCTCACCGCCATCCGCCGCGACGAGCCCACCGTCCTGCTCATCGACGAGATGGACAAGGCGGACGTCGAGGTCGAGGGCCTGCTGCTGGAGGTCCTCTCCGACTACCAGGTCAGCATCCCGGAGATGGGCACGGTCACCGCGACGCGCAAGCCGTTCGCGCTGCTGACCTCCAACTCCACCCGCGAGCTCTCCGAGGCGCTCAAGCGGCGCTGCCTGTTCCTGCACCTGGACTTCCCGGACGCGGACCTCGAGCGGCGCATCGTCCTGTCCCGCGTCCCGGAAGCTCACCGAGAACCTGACGGACGCGCTGGTCCGGACGGTCCGCGTGCTGCGGGCGATGGAGCTGCGCAAGGCCCCGTCGGTGGCCGAGACGATCGACTGGGGCCGCACGCTGCTCGCCCTGGGCATGGACACCCTCGACGACGACGCGGTGCGCGCCACCCTCGGCGTGGTCCTCAAGCACCGGTCGGACCAGGTCAAGGCCACGGCCGAACTGCATCTCAACTAGGAGCGCCCCGATGCCGGTCACCGCGAACGAGCACGGCCTGCCCGGGCACCTCGTCGACTTCGTCGCGGCGCTGCGCACCCACGGCGTCTCCGTCGGCCCCGGGGAGACCGTCGACGCCGCGGAGGTCCTCGGCGCCCTGGACCTGCTGCGCCGGGAGGAGCTGCGGGAAGGGCTGGCCGCGGCGTTGCTGCGCCGCTCCGGGCAGCGCGAGGTCTTCGACACCCTCTTCGAGCTGTACTGGCCCGCCGCGCTCGGCGCCGGCAGCGGCCAGGTCGACGTCCCGCGCGTCGAGGCCGAGGATCCGGACGCCCCCGACGGGCCGGTCGACGTCGACGCCCTGCGTGAGATCCTCGCGGACCTGCTCCGGGACGGCGACACCGACGCGCTGCGGGCGCTCGCCCGCGCCGTCGTCGACGCGCTGGGGCAGGCCGGGGCCAGTGGCACCGGCGTCCGCGGGTCGAGCGCGCAGCCCAGCTGGTCCGCCTACCAGGCGCTGCGGGTGATCTCGCCCGAGACCCTGCTCGCGTCGATCATGAACGGCCTCCGCCAGCCGGACGACTCGGACTTCACCGACGAGATGCGCCGCCGGGAGATCCGGGACCGCATCGCCCAGTTCCGCAAGATGGTGACCGACGAGGTGCGCCGCCGCACCGCCGAGCAGCGCGGCCGCGAGCAGGTGGCGAAGACCGCGGTGCCCAAGCAGGCCGAGCAGGTCGAGTTCCTCTCCGCCTACGCCGAGCAGCTCACCCTGCTCCGCCGCACGGTGCACCCGCTGGCCCGGCGCCTCGCCGCGCGGCTCGCCGTCCGCCGCAAGCACGCCGAACGCGGCACCCTGGACATGCGCCGGACGCTGCGCCGCTCGATGTCCACCGGCGGCGTCCCGATGAAGCCCGCGTACCGGACGCGCCGGCCCGGACGCCCCGAGCTCGTCATCCTCTGCGACGTCTCCGGCTCCGTCGCCGGGTTCAGCCACTTCACGTTGTTGCTGGTCCAGGCGTTGAGGGAGCAGTTCAGCAAGGTCCGGGTCTTCGCGTTCGTCGAGAAGACGGACGAGGTGACGCACCTGTTCGAGCCCGGCGCCGAGCTGTCGGGCGTGATGCAGCGGGTGCTGCGCGAGGCGGACCTCACCGCGTTCGACGGGCACAGCGACTACGGCGGCGCCCTCGGCAGCTTCGCGGAGTTCTACGGCGAGGCCATCACGTCCAAGAGCTCGGTGCTGATCCTCGGCGACGCCCGCACGAACTACCGGGACCCGAACCTCGCCGTCCTGCGGCGGTTGATCTCCCAGGCCCGGCACGCGCACTGGCTCAACCCGGAGCCGCGGCGGCAGTGGGGCAGCGGGGACTCCGCGGCGCTGCGGTACGCGGACGTCATGCCGATGCACGAGTGCCGCACGGCCGGCCAGCTGGCGGACGTCGTCGAGGCGCTGCTGCCCGTCTAGGACAGACCCTGGCTGTCCCAGAGGGCCATGCTGAGCGGGTCCTCGCTCGGCACGTCCGGGGTGATCCGGCCGCCGTGGACCTGTCCGGTGCGGTCGGCGAACCGGCTGGTGGTGACGGTGAGGACGACGCCGCCCGGCAGCGGCAGCGTCTCGGTGCCGGTACTCAGCCCGAGGGTGGGGGAGCCGTAGGAGCGCACGTCCGGCGCGCCCCGGAACGCGACGGCGACGGCCTCGCCGGAACTGGCCGTCGCGCCGTCGATGAGGACCGCCACCGGCCCGGACGTGCTGTCCCGCGCCGCGCGGGCCATCGGCCGGCGCCCCAGGAGCAGCACGCCGCCCAGGAGCCGCCACGGCGTCGACCCGCCGGTGCGGTCGACGAACGCGCCGATCGCCCCGTCGGGCTCGGGGCGCAGCAGCGGTGCCACCACCGCGAGCATGGGCCACATCGAGCCGCCGCCGTTCCCGCGCAGGTCGACGACCCACTGCGCCGCGCCCGCACCTGCGAGCGCCTTCTGGCCGGCCGCCTCGTACTCGCGCGCGTCCCGCGCGGCGCAGGCCGGCAGGGTGAGGACCGCCGCGTCACCCTCCATCCGGACGGCCGGCAGCTCGGGCGCCCCGTGCGCCAGCGCGCGCCCGCGCAGCCCGCTGTGCGGCCCGCCCGCCGCGCGGACGATCCGGAACAGCGCGAGCTCCAGCGCCTCCGGGTCCCCGAACGCGGCCGCGACCTCCTCGCGGGCCTGCGGCCAGTCCACGCGGTCGCTGTGCAACGCCCGCTCCTGCACCACGTCGAGCGCCCGCTCGACGGCCTTCCGGTCCCGTCCGGCCCGCCCGATCACGGGGTCAGTATGGCGGTGCCGGTCCTCGTGTGGGCGGCGCGGGGCGCGAGCCGAACCGTCTCAGCAGCAGACCGGTGAGATCCGGCAGGGCGGCGGTGGGGAGTGGCCTCGCCGAGGAGGCCTGTGATCGTCGGAACACGCCTTGACCGGCCGGCCAATCAAGGCGTAGACCTGTGGTTGTCGTAAGAAGCTTCTGAAGAAGGAAGTGATCGTGATGACCGCGAAGGCGTGGACCCGCTGGCAGGACTGGGCCGCACTGGTGATCGGTGTGCTCTTCGCCCTGTCCCCGCTCGTGACGGACGCGGACACGGGTGCCGCGTGGACCACCGTCGTGCTGGGGGTCGTGCTGGCCCTGAGCGCGCTGTGGTCGCTCGCCGTCCCCGGCTCCGTCGCCAGTGAGTACACCCACGGCGTGCTCGGCGTCCTGATCTTCATCGCCCCGTGGGTGATGAGCTTCAGCGACCTCGGCGGGGCGTCCTGGACGTCCTGGGTCGCCGGTGTCCTGACGGTCCTCGTGGCCGCCACCGCACTGCCGGCCGCCACCACCGCCCACCGCGGGCTGGCGGGCTCGCACTGACGCAGTACGCAAGGCTGCACCAGCGGTTCGACGGCCGCGGCCTCCTGGCCGCGGCCGCCGCGTGCGTGCATCCCGACCCACCGTGAAGGACCCGAGATGACCGGACCCCTCGACCCCGACAGCGGCCCGGCGCGCGAGCGCATCCTCGCCGCGGCCGAGGAGCTCTTCGCCGAGCGCGGCTTCGACGCGACGCCCACCTCCCGCATCGCCGAGCGCGCCGGAGTCCCCAAGGGGCTCGTGCACTACTACTTCACCCGCAAGCCGGACCTGCTGAGCGCGCTGGTCGAGCGGCTCCCGGAGGAGCGGGTGGACCGATACGCGGTGATCGTCCCGGGGGATGTCACCGAGAGCCTCTGCCGGCTCGTCACGGTGCTCGACGGGATGCTGGGCGCCTCCGCCACGCTCTCGCACCTGCTGTGGCGCGAGGCGGACACCCACCCGGCCGTCCGGGACGCGCTGCACGACCGCTTCGCCCGGCTCGTCGAGGTGATCCGGGACGTCGTCCTGGGGGCGCGGGAGGGTGACCCGAGGGGCGTCGAGACCGTGGCGCTGCTGCTGGCCTCCGCCGTGAGCTACCGGCACTCCGTCGCCCGGCACGCGGACGACGAGTCCGCCGCGAAGGCCGAGATGACCCGTGAGCTGCGGTTCCTCGCCGAGGCACTCGACGCGGGCGTCGGTTGATCCGGGGCGCGTCGATCAGTCGGGGGCGGGCTCGTCCCGCACCGGCGTGACGCCGATCGCGAGCACCGGCGCGAGCGCCGCCGCGGCGAACCCCGCGGCGTAGCCGGAGCCGCCGATGATCGCGCCGAGCACGATCGGCGCCAGCGAGGACACCACGTTCTGGCCGGTGTTCTGGATCCCCAGCGCTCGCCCGGACCAGGAGCTGCCGGCGATCTCCGCCACCGCCGTGAACGCCAGCCCGTTGTCCGCGACGCTCACCACCGCGCCCACCGCGAGCGACGCGATCGCGAGCCAGGGCGCCACCAGGTCCCCGAGGGAGAAGGACAGCAGGACCAGCGTCGCGCCGACCGCCAGCTGCCGCATCGGCCGCAGTCGGGAGCCGACCCGGTCCGACCACCAGCCGGCGCCGATCCGGCCCGCCGCGCCGGCGATCTGGAGGACGGCCACGAACACGCCGGCGGTCGCGATCGCCCAGCCGTGCTCGCGGACCAGGTACTCGGTGGAGAACGCCGCGATCGCGAACTGCGGCACGACCAGCAGCGCGCTGGCCGCGTGGACCCGCCACAGCAGCGGGGCGCCGTACGGAGAGCCTGGCCCGGCCTCCCCGGGGGCGCGTGGCGGGCGGGCCGGGTCAGGGGCGAACGCGGCCACGAGCACCGCCGAGAGCAGGCACAACGCCGCCGGGAGTGCGAGCGACGGGAGCACGCCGACGTGCGCGGCGAGGCTCGGCAGGGTCAGCCCGGCGACGCCGACGCCCAGCGGCTGCGCGGTCTGCCGGATCCCCATCGCCACCCCGCGCTCGTCCCGGGGGAACCAGCCCATCACCATCCGGCCGCTCGCCGCGAACACCGACGCGGCTGCGGCGCCGCCCAGGGCCAGCAGAACGACCAGCGGGACCGTGCCGGGATGTGGCAGGAACGCGACCAGCCCGACGACCAGTGCCTGGATGCCGAGGCCGGACGCGATGACCCGCCGCTCGCCCCAGCGGTCCGCGGCAGCGCCCCACAGGATCAGGGTCAGCAGCAGGCCTGCCGTGGGCCCGGCGACGTAGACGCCGGCCTCCGCGAGGGACAGGCCCAGGGTGTCCCGCAGCGTCGGGACCAGGAACGGGATGCCGTAGACGAACGAGCAGGCGGAGGACTGGGCCAGTACGCCGAGCGCGAGGACGACCCACCGCCGCCGGGATCGCACCTGGTCCTCACGGGTCGCGGGCGGGGTCGTCATGGTCCGGCACCCTACGCATGGATATCGGATGCTGAGAACTTCGTCCTACAGATTGGGATCGTCGGGCCGGTGCGGCGGCCTCCTCCGGTCCTGCAGCCCCTTGACGACGGCGGCCAGCGTGGCCAGGCCGACGATCGCCAGCACGATCCACACCATCATCGTCATCGCAGCTCCCGGGGCCGTGCGTGGTCGAGGTCGAGGACTGTCAGGCTACTGTCTCGAACTGATGTTCGATCCCGTGTACGTTCGAGGGCATGCTGGTCGATCTGATGTGGCAGCCGTCTCTCCTGGAGACTCCCGGCGCCCCCAGCTCGACCCCGGGTTCCACGGGCTCCGGCGGCACGAGCTCGGCGACGGCGCCTGGGTCGACGTCGTACCGGGGTGGCTCCGCGGTGCGGGCGAGCTGTTCGAACGGCTGCTCACCGGAACGCCGTGGCGCAGCCGCGAGGTCCGGATGTACGAGTGCACGCTGCCCGAGCCGCGGCTGACCCACCGGTGGAGCCGGGCGGACGGGCTCCCCGAGCCGATCCTGGGGGAGATGGCGGACGTCCTGTCCGGCCGCTACGGCGAGGAGTTCACCCAGGTCGGCGCCAACCTCTACCGGGACGGCGCGGACAGCGTGGCCTGGCACGGGGACCGGGTGGCCCGCGAGCTCCCGACGGCGACGGTGGCGCTGGTGTCGCTCGGCGAGATGCGGCCCTTCCGGCTCCGGCCGACGGGTGGCGGAACGTCGGTCGGGTTCCTGCCCGGGCCCGGGGACCTGCTCGTGATGGGCGGGTCGTGTCAGCGCACGTGGCAGCACTCGGTGCCGAAGGTGCGGGCGGCCGGGGCCCGGATCAGCATCCAGTTCCGCCACGCGTATCCGGTCCCCTGAGTCCGCCGGCCCCCGAGCCCGCCTCCCGGTGACCCGTCCGGCCGGGCCGGCCGTCGATCGTCGTGGCGGAGGGGTCTGGGTACCTGGTGCCCCGGCGGTTCCCTCCGGCACATCCGCGTGACCGAACGCGCCGGACGGCCGGGACGTGGCCGAACGGGTGAGGACGCAACGCCCGCGGGCGCATAGTCTGCGTCGATGCAGCGCAAGATCGGCGTCATGGGCGGCACGTTCGACCCCGTGCACCACGGGCACCTCGTCGCCGCCAGCGAGGTCGCCGACCGGTTCGACCTCGACGAGGTGCTGTTCGTCCCGACCGGGCAGCCGTGGCAGAAGTCGGCCAAGTCCGTCAGCCCCGCCGAGGACCGGTACCTGATGACGGTCATCGCGACGGCGTCGAACCCGCGGTTCAGCACCAGCCGGGTGGACATCGACCGAGGAGGACCGACGTACACCGCGGACACCCTGAGGGACCTCGCCGCCACGATGCCCGACGCCGAGCTGTTCTTCATCACCGGCGCGGACGCGCTCTCCCAGATCCTGTCCTGGCGCAAGGTCGACGAGCTGTTCGAGCTCGCGCACTTCGTCGGCGTGACCCGTCCCGGCTACGACCTGGGCGACGAGCACCTGCCGGAGGGCTCCGTGACGCTGGTCGAGGTACCGGCGATGGCGATCTCGTCCACGGACTGCCGGAACCGCGTCGCCGAGGGGCGCCCGGTCTGGTACCTGGTGCCGGACGGCGTCGTCCAGTACATCTCGAAGACGGGGCTCTACGCCGCCGATCAGCCGGTCGGCGTCTCGCATCCCGCCTAGGTCCGTCCTGCCCGTGCCCGCCGACCCCCGCGCCTCGGGAGCGGCCGGGCGCGGCTGCCACACTGGACCCGGCTGCATCCTCTCATCGGGTGGGCCGGAGAGCAGCTGAGCACAGAGGGAGTCGTGACCGCAGTGGCGGCAACAGAAGAGGCACTCGAGATGGCCCGGGTGGCCGTGGCGGCCGCCGCCGACAAGCTGGCCCAGGACATCACCGTGCTGGACGTGTCCGACCAGCTCGTCATCACGGACTGCTTCGTCATCGCGTCGGCGCCCAACGAGCGCCAGGTGCAGGCCATCGTCGACGAGGTCGAGGAGAAGCTGCGCCAGAACGGGGTGAAGCCCACCCGCCGCGAGGGTGCGCGCGAGGGCCGCTGGGTCCTGCTGGACTTCACCGACATCGTGGTGCACGTGCAGCACAACGAGGAGCGGAGCACCTACGGTCTCGACCGGCTGTGGAAGGACTGCCCGCGGATCGACTTCCCGGAGGCCCGGGTCGAGGCGGATCCCGACGACACCGTCACGGCTCCGTGAGCCTCCGCCGGGTCGTCCTGCTCCGGCACGGGCAGACGGACTACAACGTGGCCGGACGCATGCAGGGCCACCTGGACTCCCACCTCACCGAGGAGGGGCGCGAGCAGGCGCGCCGCGCGGCCCCGGTCATCGCGCGGATGTCCCTGGACCGCATGATCAGCTCGGACCTGACCCGGGCGGTGGACACCGCCGAGGAGGTGTCCGCCGCCTCCGGACTGGCGGTCAAGCTGGACCAGCGGCTCCGCGAGACGCACCTCGGGGAGTGGCAGGGCCGCAGCGTCGGCGAGGTCGAGGTCGACTACCCGGGCGCGATCACCGAGTGGCGCGGGGACCCGCGCTGGACCCCGCCCGGCGGCGAGTCCCGCGTCGACGTCGTGCGGCGCTCGCTGCCCGTCGTCGAGGAGATCGACGAGGAGTACGCGGACGAGGTCGGCGAGCAGTCGCTGCTCCTCGTGGCGCACGGCGGGATGATCGCCGGGATGGTGTGCGGGCTGCTGGACCTTCCCGAGTCCACGTGGCCGATCATCGGCGGGATGGGCAACTGCAAGTGGGCGGTCGTCGCGAGGCGCGCGGACCACCCGCGCTGGCGGCTGTCCGGGTACAACATCGGTGTCAGCTGGCTTCTCGGGCCGTCCCACGCTCCTCGTCCTCGGGGACTCGCTGACCTTCCACGGACCCGAGCGGGCCGAGCCGTCGGACGATCCGCGCCTCTGGCCCAACATCGCCGCCGCCGCGCTGGGTGGGCACGCCGAGATCGTCGCCGGGATCGGCTGGACGGCCCGGCATGCCTGGCACGCGCTCACCCACGACCCGCGGGTGTGGGCCCTCATGCCGAGGATCGACGCGCTGGTGCTCGGCACGGGCGGGATGGACACGCTCCCGTCACCGCTGCCGACGGCACTACGCGAGCTGATCCCGGCGGTCCGCCCCGCCCGCGCGCGACGGGTGCTGCGCGACGGCTACCTGCGCGCGCAGCCCGGCCTCTCGCGGGCGTTCGCCCGTCTCCCGGGCGGCGGCCCGGTGGCGCTCCCACCGCGGCTCACCGTCTCCTACCTGCAACGATGCCGCGACGCGGTGCTCGCGCTGCGCCCCGGGATCCCGGTCGTCGCGGCCCTGCCGTCCGTGCACCGCGCCGCGGTCTACGGCCACGCGCACCCCGGGCGGGTCCCCGCCGAGCGGGCCACCCGGGACTGGGCAGCGGACGTCGGGGCGCGGATCCTGGACGTCCCGACGCTGGTCGCGGCGCACGTGCTCGGCGGGCACGGCAACCCGGACGGCATGCACTGGGGATGGGAGGGGCACCGGAGGGTCGGCGAGGCGCTCGGGTCGATCCTGGCGCGCGAGCTGCCCGCCCGGCCCGGCCGCTAGGGTCGGCTGTCATGCCCCCCTCGCCCGTCGCCGTCGTGACCGACTCGACGACGGACCTCCCGTCGGGGGTCGCCGCCCGCAGCGCCATCACGATCGTGCCGCTCGAGGTCCGGATGGGGGAACGGACCGGTCGCGACGGCATCGACATCGGCCCGGGAGACCTGAGCGCGGCCCTCGCGGACCGGAGCCTGGACGTCCAGACCTCCCGGCCGACGCCCGCCGCGTTCGCCGAGGTGTACCGCGCGCTGCTCGCGGACGGCGCGCCGTCCGTGGTGTCCGTGCACCTCTCCCGGGAGCTGTCCGGCACCTGGGACGCCGCCCGGCTCGCCGCGGAGGAGGTCGGGCCGGGACGGGTCCGGGTCGTGGACTCGCGTGCGGTCGCGATGGGCCTCGGGTACGCGGTGCTCGCGGCCGTCCGCGCCGCGGAGTCCGGGTGCGCCGGAGCCGCGGTGGAGGAGGCCGCCACCGCGGTCGCCGCCCGCTGCCGCGTCTTCTTCTGCGTCGACGACCTGGACCGGCTCCGCCGGGGCGGCCGGATCGGTGCGGCCACGGCCTTCCTGGGCACCGCGCTGTCCGTCAAGCCGATCCTGCACCTGGCGGAGGGGCGGATCCGGCCGCTGGAGAAGGTGCGGACCGCGGCCCGGGCCACGCAGCGGCTCGTCGAGCTCGCGGTGAAGGCGGCAGGGGAGGGCGCGGACCTCGCCGTGCACCACCTCGGGGCGGCCCATCGGGCCGAGGAGCTGGCGGACCGGCTGCGGGAGCGGTTGCCGAGCGCGTCGCGGCTGCTCGTCTCCGAGGTCGGTGCGGTGCTCGGGGCGCACGTGGGGAACGGCGCGCTCGGGGTGGTCGTGGTGCCGCGCGGGTAGGACCCGCGCAGCCTGCCACACGGCACCGACGGTTCTGCCGGATCCGGGCTCGTCGCGGGTGGGTTGTCCCCACCCCGCTCCGGCCATCCACAGCGTGACGACTCGTCCCGGAACCGGGCCCGCGCGGACCTAGCGTCCTCGGTGTGGCCCGGCGCGCAGCTCCTCCCGATCCCGGCACCCGGCTCGCCGCGGTGCTGGGAACGCCGCTGGGCCGCCCCTACCCGGACCCCGCCGACACCCCCGGTCCCGACGCTCCCGGGCCGGGGTCCCCGGCGGTGGGGTCCGGGCGGGTGGCGGCCGCCCCGCCAGGTCCCGGGGACCCGCCGACGGTGCCGATCCCGCTGCCGCTGCCCGTGCCGAGGTCGGTGCCCGTCGTCGAGCCGAGGTGGGACGGGCGGGAGGACGCGGCGTGGCCGGAGCGGGAGGAGCACACGCCGCAGCCCGTTCCCGCCCAGCCCTGGCCCGGTCGGCTCGGGATGCTCGCCCGCCGCTGGGTCCCCGAGGCCTGGCGCGGTGCCCGCCTCGACCCCGGACGGCCCGGCGCCGTCGCGCTCGTGCTGGTCGCGGCGGTGGCGGCCGTGCTCGCCGCGGTCGGTGTGTGGAGCGGGCGGCCGCAGGCGGAGCCGGTCGGGGGGCTGCCGGCGGTGGGGATCGACACCGCGGTGCCGTCCGCGCCGCCCTCGGCGCAGCCGCCCCTGGCCGCCGCGACCGCCACCACCCCGGCGGCGCCGGCCGCCGAGCTGGTCGTCAGCGTCGCGGGACGGGTCCGGCGGCCCGGCCTCGTCCGCGTCCCGGACGGCTCCCGGGTCGCGGACGTCCTCCACGCCGCGGGCGGTGCGCTCCCCGGCACGGACCTGGCCACGGTCAACCTCGCCCGGCGGGTCGCCGACGGTGAACAGGTGTCGATCGGCGTCCCGGCCGCGGTCGACGCCGCTCCCGCCGGTCCTGCCGCCTCCGGGGACGCCGCCGCCCCGGCGTCGGGCGGGAAGGTCGACCTGAACAAGGCCACCCTGGAACAGCTCGACGGCCTGCCCGGAGTCGGGCCGGTCACCGCACAGCGCATCCTGGACTGGCGCACCCGCAGCGGAAAGTTCTCCCGGGTGGACCAGCTCCGCGAGGTCGAGGGGATCGGCGAGCGGCGGTTCTCCCAGCTCAAGGACCTGGTGACGGTGTGAGCCCCAGCATCACCCGGCCGGCCGACGATCAGGACGAGGAGCCGCGCGCCCGGCCGGACCTGCGGTTGGTCCCTGCGGCGCTCGCGACCTGGGCGGTCATGCTGTTCGGGATCACCGCCGGCCCGCTCGGCGGGATCGCCGGCGCCGCGCTCGCCGTCGTCGGCCTGATCGGCGCCCTCGCGAGGACGCGCCGCCGGGCCGGCCGCACCGGGCCGGCGCTGATCGCGGCCGCTGGCTGCGCGCTCGCCGCCGGCGTGCTGGTCACGACCCACGCGGTCCAGGTGCAGGGCCATCCGCTCCGGGTGGCCGCCGAACGTGGGTCCGCGGCGACCATGCGCGTCGTCCTCCTCGACGATCCGCGGGCGATCACGACCGCGGGCTACGGCGCGTCAGCGGGCGAGGACCGGGTTCTCGTGGCGGCCGAGCTCGTGTCCGTCTCCGTCGGCGACGGGAACTGGACGTCCGGCGGGAACGTGCTGCTGATCGCCCCGGCCGAGGGCTGGCGGGAGCTGCTGCCGGGCCAGGAGGTCCGCGCCGAGGGACTGCTCGTGCCGGCCCAGCGCTCGGACCTCACGATCGCGGTCCTTCGGGTCCGAGGCCCCGCCGCCGAGGTGGGGCCGGCCCCCTGCTGGCAGACCGCCGCCGGAACGCTCCGGGACGGCCTGCGGGACGCGGCCGCGCGCGCCCTCCCGGAGGGCTCCGCGGGACTGCTGCCCGGCCTCGCGGTGGGCGACACCCGCAACCAGACGGCCGAGGTCGAGACGGACTTCAGGGCCGCCGGCCTCACCCACCTGACGGCGGTGTCCGGGGCGAACCTCGCGATCGTGGGCGGGGCCGTCCTGTTCCTGCTGCGCCGCGCCAAGGCCGATCCCCGGCTGGCCGCGCTGCTCAGCGGGCTCGCGATCGCCGCGTTCGTCGTGCTGGCCCGGCCGTCGCCGAGCGTCGTCCGCGCGGCCGTCATGGGTGGCGTGGCGCTGCTCGCCCTCGCGCTCGGCCGCGGCCGCTCGGCGGTGCCGGCGCTGGCCGTCGCGGTACTCGTGCTGCTGCTGGTCGATCCGGCGCTCGCCGTCGACGTGGGGTTCGCGCTGTCCGTCTCGGCCACCGCGGCGCTGGTGCTGATCGCGCCCGGCTGGGCCCGCGCGCTGCGGCGCCGCGGGGTACCGCAGGGTGCCGCGGAGGCGCTGGCCGTCCCGGCCGCCGCGTGCCTCGTGACGGCGCCGTTGATCGCGGGTCTCAGCGGGCAGGTCAGCCTGGTGACCGTCCTGGCGAACCTGGTGGTGGTGCCGGCGGTTGCCCCGGCGACGGTGCTCGGGGTCCTGGCGGCAACGCTGTCACCGCTGAGCGCGGAGGTCGCCACGGCGTGCGCCTGGCTGGCGAAGCCGGCCGTGGGCTGGCTGATCCTCGTCGCCGACCGGGCCGCGGCGGTGCCCGGCAGTGTCGTCCCGTGGCCCGACGGCGTGCTCGGGGCCGCGCTGCTCGCCGGGATCCTGCTGGTCCTGCTCGTGTTCTTCCGGTCCCCGCGGTGGCGCGCGCTGCTGCTGGCGATCCTGGTCGGGCTGCTGCTCGTGCTGATCCCCACCCGCGTCCGCGAACCGGGCTGGCCGCCGTCCGGCTGGACCGTGGTGGCCTGCGATGTCGGGCAGGGCGACGGGCTCGTCCTCGCCACCGGCACGCCGGGCTGGGCCGTGCTCGTCGACGCCGGGCCGGACGACGGCCTCATCGACGGCTGCCTGAGCCGGCTCGGCGTCCGTGGGCTGGCGCTGGTCGTGCTCAGCCACCTGCATGCGGACCATATCGGCGGGCTCACCGGCGCGCTGCGCGGCCGCGCGGTCTCCGGTGTGGCGGTCGGCCCGGCCCGCGAGCCCCGGTGGGCGTTCGAGCGGGTGGTGCGGGAGACGGCGGCCGCCGGGGCGCCGCTCGTCGAGCTCGACCGCGGACGGCGGCTGACCTGGCCGGGCCTCGTCCTCGACGTCCTGGCGCCCGTGCGCCCGGTGGCCTCGGTCGACCCGGACGACGGCACGCAGGTCAACGACACCTCGGTCGTCCTGCGGGCACGGACGCCCGCGGGCAGCGTGCTGCTGACCGGCGACGTCGAGCTCGACGCCCAGGCGGACCTGCTCGCATCGGGCTCGCCGCTGCAGGCGGACGTCCTCAAGATCCCGCACCACGGGTCGCGCTACTCGAGCCTGCAGTTCCTGAACGCCGTCCGGCCGCGGGCCGCCCTCGTCAGCGTGGGTGCGGGGAACAGCTACCGGCACCCGAACCCGGGGCTGATGGAGGCGCTGACCCGCGCCGGGGTGACGGTGCGGCGCACGGATCAGTCCGGGGACGTCGCGGTCGTGGCCGATCCGGACACGCACCGGGGACCTGAGCTCGTCGCGCGGGGCAGCCCGCTGCCCGCCCCACGCAGACGGGGCCCGCCCCGGGCTCGGGGCGGGCCACGGTCCGGGCGGTCCGGGTCCGGGCGGTTCGGTCGTCGAGGAGGGAGAGCACCTGACAACGACCGCTGAGCCTTCCGCCGGTCAGCCGAGGATCGGCCGCAGCGCGTCGAACTCCTTCGCAGGCTCGCCGCCGGAGGGATACCGAGGCCGACGTCGAGCGGCTTCCGGCGAACGGTGGAGCGCACACCGCGGGCGCCTCTACCGGAGCCGCGGCAGCATCAGTCGCTGCATCAGGGGGACAGCCCGGCGGCTTAGGAACCCATATCGGAGTATCACAGCCCGATTGGCCAGCACCGTGGACGCCGCCGCTGTTCATCGCACCGACGAGGTCGGTAGTGGCCCATGCCGTCGGTGCCGAGACCAGCAAGGCCGAGACCAGCAAGGCCATCACCAGGAAGGCCCTCACCAGCGACGCCATGTATTGCTGGGTCTTGAGTTCGCAGCAGCTCAGGTACTTCGCCATGATGTCTCCTGCGGGGCCCAGGCCTGGGTTCCTCTTCTCGGTGTTCATCTCCTCGATGAGACTGCCAGCCGCGCATCGAGAACGGGAGGGAGTGCACCCCCGAACAATGGGGGCCGAACCCTACTTCCGCGTTGGGGTAAACCCCACCGGCCGGTTGTCGGCGACCTTCGCCAGGGCTCGTCGTCTCCTGGGGGCCTCCGGGCCCACTCCTTCCCATCGAGCGTGCCCATACCAGATTCACGTCGCTATGGGGTCCGCCCCCGGGAGGCCGGGGGGACACCCGCCTCCGTGGGAGGGTTAACCCTACCTGCCTTCCAAGAGGCGGCCGGAATGCTGATCGGTCAGCGGTCCACGTGGATCTTCCCGGCGCCACACCCAGGACCCGCTCGCCGGGCCGTGGGGTGCCACCAGCGTCCGGCCGGCTGACGCGACGTCCCCCTGTGGACCGGGCCACACCATCGGGTGGAAGGTGCCCGCACGAGCATCAGAGCGCTCTCGACCGTACGCAGTTCTACGTACCGAGCGCTCTGTGCCGGTATTCAACCAAGATGGATGGCGAGCCGGGCCTGAGTCTTGTCGCGCCATTGTCCGGACGAACGGGCCGGTCCGGCGTTCTACCCTGACCCCAGGCGCGGATGCCGTGTCCGAGGACCTCGAGGTATGGCGGAACCCGCGACGGAACAGCTGCTCGCCGTCAGTAGCCCGAACCGGCATTCGGCCAGGTCGAGCCAGGACGAGCCGGGTCGCATGAAGTGCCTGTGGAAGCGCGGATGCGCCCGCGGTCGGGCGCGAGCCACCGGCACCTCACAGGGTGCACGTCCGTGTCGGCCGACACCAGTTCGTCCGGCTTCATCAGGAACTCACTGACGCCGTCGGCGCGGTGACGGCGAGGGGTTGAGCGGACCACCTCCCGCCGGTCGTGTGGACGGCGGCCGATAGCGTCGTGATGCCGTGCCCGACGTAGTCGTGGTGCGCCGCTGGGGAATTTCCCGGAATTGTCGACACTATCAATGTCGAACGGTCCACAGCCCGATCCGGCTCTTCTCGTCCATTACGGGACCAGCTTCCTTTGCGGCGGGTGGAGGTGGAGCCCGACGGTCGTCCAGATCCGCCCGACCGTCGACCGCGACAACCTGCTTCGGCGGCCAGGAATGGCCTCCGCCAGTACATCTCCTCCGTCGGAGATCGTTTCATGGTGGTGTCCGGGAGAGCTTTGATCTGTGCATCGGCGAATCTTCACCGGGGCAGCGGGACCGGCTCTTCGGACGACCCGTCCGGGCGCGAATCGAGGAAGCAGTCATATCGCCTCGCCGTCGATTGCGACCAACGTCTGACTCCGTCGGCTGCTGATTCCTCTTTGCCCCGGCACAACCCCGTACCGCACCGCCCGGGGACGCGTTCGCTCCCCATGACCACCCACGCCAGCGCCTCACACAGCTTCTCTCGGTCACGCCGGCTCCGGCAACGGTATCCCCGTACTCGGCTACGCCGTGTACGTAACGTCGTCGACGAAATCGAACACAGGATGACGGTTTTCGAGGCGAATTTCGTCATAAAGCGTCGACGGTTTCCGCTGTTCGACTTCCGGGCACGGATGCCTTGCTCGTGCCTCCGGAGGAGGGGTTGCCGCATCTTGGGCCGCTCGCTCCGGCTCCCCTTTTCGCAGGCGCTTGATTGAATCCACTCCAGCCTTTGTTCGTTGCCGGGAATGGCGGGGATTCGTCTTCGTGGAGGCAGCTTCACTGCGAGGAACCGAAGTGATTGCAGTGTGCGGCGTCCTTGGCACCGTCCGACAGGAGGCCTAGGGTGTCCCCTTACCAGCCGACGGGGGATCCGGGTGGGACCGGTGGTGCGGAATGAACCGGACGATCGTGGCGCAGCTCGCGCGGCCGTTGCTGATCAGTATCTGCGTCGCTGCGGTCCTGATCTGCGTGGTGCGGATCGGCAGCGAGGTGCTCCGGAAGTCGCCGGTACTCGGGCCCTTCGCCGTACTGCTGCCCTTCGTGGCTGCGGCAGTGTGCGTGGTCGGGCTCGGTGTGCTGCGGCCGCGGATCGACCGGCTGATCGGCCATTTGACCCACCACCGTGAGGTGAGCCCGTACTCGGCCCTGGCGGCGGCCGCGACGCAGATGCGAGCAGCCTCCCTGGAGGAGGCTCTCCCCGGCCTCGCAAAGGTGCTGGCGGACGGTACCGGGGCCAGCCGGACCGCGGTGTGGCTCGCCGTCGGCGACCAACTGCACAGCGCGGCCACCCAGCCGCCCGAAGGCGCGGGACCGCCGACCATCGAGAACCTCGCCGTCCTGCTCGACCGAACGGGCACCGGCTGTGTGGTCCCGGTACTCGAGGGGACGGTGCTGCGCGCGGCGCTGGCCGTCGAGAAGCCGGACGCAGGGATCACGCCGGAGGACCACCGGCTGGTGCAGGACATGGCGAACGGCGCCGGGTTACTGCTGCGCTGCGTCGCGCTCAACGCCGAGGTGGCGGAGCGGATCCGCCGGGTCGATGGTCTCGCTGCCGATCTCGAGGCGTCCAGACAGCGGCTCGCCCGGGCGCGCGAGGTCGAACGCCGCCGCTTGATCACAGAGCTCGGTCACGCGACGACGGATCGGCTCGCGGCGCTACGGACCGAGGTGCTCGAGGCGCGGGCGGACCTCGACCCCGGGCGGGAACGGGCGGACAGGGTGAAAGATGCCCTGGAGCGGGCCCGCGTCGGGCTGGACGACCTGACCGACCGGTTCCGCGTGATTGCTCGTGGGGTGTACCCGGCGGTGCTGCGCGAGCAGGGACCGGTGGCGGCGCTCGACGAGCTGGCCGCGGACCTGCCGCGGCCGGTGCGGCTGACCGGCGACCTCACTCGACGGCTGGCCTGGGAGATCGAGTCCGGAATCTACTACGTCGCGGCCTGCGCGGTGCAGAAACTGGCCGGCCGGCCAGCCGAGCGCGAGTTGCTGGTGCACTTCGAACAGACCCCGGGCCGGTTGAGCGTGCAGATCGAGGACGCCGCACCCGCCGTCGCTGTGGAGCAACTGCGTGACGCACTCGCCGGCGACACGGAGCGGCTCGAGGCCCTGGGTGGAGACCTCGACCTGACCGACGAGCCGGCAGTCGAGGCCGAGGGGGCAGCATGCGAACCGGGCTCCGACGTCGCGACCCCCCGTGGGGCAGCACCGGGCCGGATGGTCATCGTGCGGGCCTGGCTGCCCGACCGGCTCGAGCCCCCGCTCGTCGAGTCGAGCACCGTCGTGGCGGAGGTGCGATGAGGGGGCGTAGCTGGTCCCGGCCGGCCACTGTGGGCTTCGCCGTGCTGTTGGGGATCTCCGGTGTCCTCTCGGTCGGCTCGCTCGTTCTGGGTGCGGTGGTGGTGGCCGCGGATACCGCACCGGGTATCAAAGCGGCACTGGAAGTTGGGGCGCAGGGCCACTTCTGGGCGCGCGGGCTGCTCGAGGCGGAGCGGAGCTGCGAGTCGCTCTCCCAAGCCGCGCTGGACTACGCGTTCAGTGCGCTCAACTTGACCATCGCCGCGATGCTGCTGGCCTCGCGCGCACAGGAATGGCCCATCCGGCTGCTGACGATCGCGATGGTCGCCTCGGCGGGCGCGTTCAACCTGCAGGCGAACGCCGGGGCGGTCGCGGTGCAGGCTGCGGGAGCCCTGCCCGTAGGGAATCTGCCCCAGGTTCTGCTGAGCGGCGTGGCCTACGCGAGCTATCTCCTGGGGCTGCTGCTCTTCCCCTGGGGTCGGCTCCTGCGCCCGGGTTCTGAATTGCGCAAGATCCTGATCGCCGTGGGAGTCAGTGCTCTGATGCTGGTCGGCGAGGGGGCCGGGCTCATCCCGGAGAGCATCGGCACCGTGCTGTTCTTCGGGTTTCTCGTCCCGGTGGTCGTGCTGGCCGCGCTGACGCGGCGGCAGATCCGCCCCGGCACGACCATGGAGCAGCGCAGCCAGGCCCGGATGCTGTTCACGGTGCTGGCGGCCGTGCTCGCCATCGCGGCCGCACTGGGATTGGTCACGCTGCTGGCGTTGCGTTTCCCGGGGTGTATTGGCCCCCCGCGACAATCGTCGATCCGACGCCACGTGGCAGCGGCGGGAGCGGGGAGCCGACCGCGCTGCTGTTCTGGTTCGCCCGCTTCGCATCGGCGGCGATCGCCGCAGCCGTGCTGGTCGCGACGCGGCGGACGGGGTTGTGGAACACCGAGCAGGTGCTGAGCCTGGCGCTGACCACGACGCTGGTGGTGGCGCTGGTCGGCGGCGGCTTCGTGGTCGTCGAGGGGATACTCGTCGCCTCGATCGTCTCCGGTGTCCTGGGCGGTTTCGTTCTGGTCACGGTGCTCGCCACGGCGCTGGAAGCGCTGTCGTTCCTACCCGTACACATGCGCGCCGAGCGGCTGGTCGACCGGCTGCTCTACGGGACCCGGCCGACGCCCTACAGCGTGCTCGCCGGCCTCGCGGCACTGTCGCGCCTCACCCCGAGGGATGCTCCGGATCTGGCACGAGTCGCCGAGGCCATCGCACGAAGCCTGGGGGCAGCCAGCTGCAGACTGAGCGTCGTCCGGCCCGGACTGCCCGACCGCAGCTACTCATGGACCGAGGACGGCACCGACCCGGGCACCGAGGATCTGGTCGAGGTGCCCGTGTGTCACGGCGAGGAGCGCATCGGGTCGATCGCCGTGGACCGCGGGGCAGTCGTCGGCATGTACGCGGAACGACGTCGCCTGATGATGAACATGGCTGACAGCCTGGGTGTGGTGGTACAGGCGAGCCGGGCCGGATTCGAGCTGGAGCGCCAGCTCCGGACCGCGGTGGCGCACGCCGAGGACATCGCGGTGTCGCGGCGCCGGGCGGTTGCGGAGATGGACAGTGAACGACGGCGGATCGAGCGTGACCTGCACGACGGCGCCCAGCACCGTCTGGTGTCCCTGCGTCTCGCCCTCGGCCTGGTCCAGCACCAGGTCGCCACTGCGCAGTTCGACCAGGCCCGGAACCAGCTCGACGACATGCCCGGGCAGATCGAGACGGTGGAGGCGGTGCTCGCCGACACCGTGACCGGGGTGTCGACCCTGCTGCTGTCCGAACGGGGTCTGGCAGCGGCGCTGGAGCTGGAGCTGTCGGGTGGGCACCCGCCGGTCACCCTGGACTTCGGCGGCCTCGTCGCCGACCGCCGATTCCCGGCCGACGTCGAGGCCGCCGTGTACTTCTGCTGCCTGGAGTCGGTCAGCAATGCTCACAAGCATGCGCCTGGCGCGGCCGTGGCGGTGCGCCTGGCGGAGGCCGCCGAGTGGCTGTGCTTCACCGTGCGCGACGACGGGCCGGGATACGACCTCGGGGCAGAGCCGGGGTCGCCGGGCCGCGGGCTGCGCAACGTGCTGGCCCGGATGGGCGCGGTCGGTGGTCGGCTGGAGATCCGTTCCAGGCCGGGAGCCGGTACCACCGTCGAGGGTTCGATCCCCCTATCGGCCGACGGTTCGGGGCCCGTACGCCGAGATGCGACGGTGCTTCTGGGGTCGCATCCCGGACGGAGCCGACCCGCCTGACGCGAACGCCGGCTGAGAGGCTGAGATCGCACGGTGGCGGGACCGGAGCTCGACGCGGGGCAGCCCGCTGCCCGCCCCCGCGGATGCGGCCCGCCCCGGGCTCGGAGCGGGCTCCGGGTCCGGGCGGGCACAAGGTCCGGGCGGGTTCAGTCGTCGAGGAAGGAAAGAGCCTCGCGCACGGCTTTGCTGGTGGACGGGACGGTCGCGGTCGGGCCGACCTGGCCGGAGACCGCGTCGAGGGTCTTGAGGCCGTCGCCGGTGATCAGCAGGACGGTCTCGGCGTCCGGGTCGATGAGCCCGGCCTCGATGAGCTTCTTCGCCGTCGCCACGGTGACGCCACCGGCGGTCTCGGCGAAGACGCCCTCGGTGCGGGCGAGCAGCCGGATGCCCTCGACGACCTCCTCGTCGGTCACGTGCCCGACGGCGCCGCCGGTGCGCCGCACCGAGTCCAGCACGTAGGGGCCGTCGGCCGGGTTGCCGATGGCGAGCGAGCGGGCGATGGTGTCCGGCTTGACCGGCTGGACCACGTCGTGCCCGTTCTCGAAAGCCGCGGCGACGGGCGAGCAGCCCGTCGCCTGCGCGCCGAAGATCGTGTAGGGGGTGTCCTCGACCAGGCCGAGCTTCACGAACTCGGCGAAGCCCTTGTCCACCTTGGTGAGCTGCGAGCCGGAAGCGACCGGCACGACGATCTGCCGGGGCAGCCGCCAGCCGAGCTGCTCGGCGACCTCGTAGCCCAGGGTCTTCGAGCCCTCGGCGTAGTACGGGCGGACGTTCACGTTCACGAACGCCCACTCCTCGTGCTCCGCGGCCAGCTCCGTGGCGAGGCGGTTCACGTCGTCGTAGTTGCCGTCGACGGCGAGCAGCGTGCCGCCGTAGACCGCGGTGGTGGTGATCTTCGCCTGCTCCAGCGAGGAGGGGATCAGCACGACCGAGTCCCAGCCGGCGCGGGCGGCGGCCGCGGCGACGGCGTTGGCCAGGTTGCCGGTGGAGGGGCAGCACAGGACCTTGAAGCCGAGCTCGCGGGCGGCGGCGAGGGCGACGGCGACGACGCGGTCCTTGAACGAGTGCGTCGGGTTGCCGGTGTCGTCCTTCACCCACAGCTTGCGGACGCCGAGCTCGGCGGCGAGCCGGTCCGCCTGGATCAGCCGGGTCAGGCCGGGCTCGGTATTCGGGAACGTCTGCACGTTCGTCGGGACCGGGAGCAGGTCCTTGTAGCGCCAGATCGACTTCGGGCCGGCCTCGATGGCCTCGCGGGTGATGGCCGGGAAGTCGTAGGCCACCTCGAGCGGGCCGAAACACCGGGGGCACGCGAACTCCGCGGCCAGCGGGATCTGGTGGCCGCACTCGCGACACGAGAGCGCGCGGGCGGGGCCGAGGTCGTACGACGTGCCGGCAGGGATGTCAGCAGTGAGAGTCACGAGATCTCCTCATCTGTCCCGCGTGGTTCGCGGGCCGGAATTGGCACCTGGTTCGTCGACGAGCGGACACGGATGTGTTCGCGCGGATCGTCGCTCGACGCCGGTTGCCGGGGCTTCAACGGGCCGTTCCCTCTACCCCTCTGGATGAGCCATATGCAGTTGTGCCACCGGGCAAGGCGAACCTCGCCACGTGGATGACCGAGACGTTACGGCACGGGTTTCGGTCTGCGAAAGCCGGAGTCCCGCATGTGGGAGGCGGGTCACGATCCACCGGCCCGGTGGGCCACGATGGAGGGGTGAGCTCCGCAGCCTCTCCGCGCACCCGGCCGCCCGCCCCCGTGCAGCTGATCGTGGGCGAGGAGGAACTGCTGGTCGAGCGCGCGGTGATCGACGTGCTCCGCGCCGCCCGGGCCGTGGACCCCGAAGCGGAGATCCGCCGGTTTCGCGCCTCCGAGATCACTCCGGGGAAGCTCGCGGGATACCTCAGCCCGTCGCTGTTCGCCGAGGGACGCGTGGTCGTCGTCCAGGCCGCGCAGGAGGCGAACAAGGAGATGGCCGCCGCGATCACCTCCTATGCGGCCGAACCGGCCGACGGCATCGTGCTGGTCGCGCTGCACGCCGGCGGGGCCCGGGGCAAGGCCTTGGCGGACGAGCTGCGCAAACGCGGCGCGAACGTCACCACCTGCGACCGGATCACCCGCGCCGAGGCCCGCGCGGACTTCGTCCGGTCCGAGGTCCGGCGCGCGGGCGGGTCGATCAGCGGGGACGCGGTCGCGGCCCTGCTGGAGGCGGTCGGCTCGGACCTGCGGGAACTCGCCGCGGCTACCGGCCAGCTCGTCGCGGACACCGGTGGTTCGATCGACGTGCACGCCGTCCGGCGCTACCACCGCGGCCGCGCCGAGTCCTCCGGCTTCGCGGTGGCGGACAAGGCGGTGGCCGGGGACCGGACGGGGGCGCTGGAGGCGCTGCGCTGGGCGCTCGTGCTCGGTGTCGCCCCGGTCCTGGTGGCGGACGCCCTGGCGGACGCGGTCCGCACGCTGGCGAAGGTCGGGGCCGCGGGGCGCGGGGACCCCAACCGGCTCGCCGGTGCGCTCGGGATGCCGCCCTGGAAGGTCCGCAAGGCCCAGGGACAGGTCCGAGCGTGGCGGCCGGAGGGCCTCGCGGTGGCGATCGCGGCGACGGCGCAGGTCAACGCGGACGTGAAGGGCGCGGCCGCGGACACGGGCTACGCCCTGGAGCGTGCGGTCCTGGCGATCGTCGAGGCCCGCCACCCCCACTGACCCCCTGCCGTTCGACCGTCGGGCCTGCTCGGGTACCACGCCGCTCGAGTGGCTCGAGCAGCGCAGGCTGACGCTCGAGCCACTCAAGTGGCGGGAGGCGGCGGCCCCGAACGCACCGAAGGCGCCATCCCGGTGGGGATGGCGCCTTCGGCGGATGCAGTGCGTGCGTCAGGCGCTGACGGCCTTCGCGCGCTTGGCCAGCGCCGACTTGCGGTTCGCGGCCTGGTTCTTGTGGATGACGCCCTTCGAGGCCGCCTTGTCCAGTGCCTTCGCCGCGGCCTTCTGCAGCTCTAGGGCCTTCTCGCCGTCGCCGGCG
Organism: Pseudonocardia sp. T1-2H; assembly: GCF_038039215.1. NCBI lineage: Bacteria > Bacillati > Actinomycetota > Actinomycetes > Pseudonocardiales > Pseudonocardiaceae > Pseudonocardia > Pseudonocardia sp. T1-2H. Next base: position 4,907,399 of record NZ_JBBPCL010000001.1, on the reverse strand, counting down.
TCGAGGGCCTCACGGAAGCGGCGGACGGCCGTCTTCACGGAGGACTTGACCGCCTTGTTGCGCTGACGCGCCTTCTCGTTGGTCTTGACCCGCTTGATCTGGGACTTGATGTTCGCCACGCGTTTTGCCTCGAGTCGTCGAAGATGCCTGCAGTTCGGGGGGCCCAGGCGACACCGAACGTGATAGGAATCCGGTCGAGCACGCCGAGCACTCGGTCAACCATGCTAACAGCGCACCAGACGCACGGTCACACCGCCCCGTTCCCGCGTGCAGGTACTCCCGCGGTGCCGGGGGCGACCCCATCCTGACACACGGCCGTCGGCGTCCCGGACCCGCTGCCGGCAACACCCTGCCCAGATGTGGGACGGGAGGTCACGGGGGCATCGGCCGATGATCCGACCGTAACTCGCTCGTAGCACGCGTCCGTATGGCCCACCTTGCGCTGAACGGTCAAGATGACCCTCGTGAGCCGAGCAGTGGATCGCAGACCGAGACCCTCCCGGGGCGCCCCCGCCCGCCGCAACGGCGTCGCCCGCACCAGGACCACGGATCTGGCGGAGTCTGCGCTCTTCGACGGCTACCTGGAGCCCGATCGGCCCCATCCGGACGCGTACGACGAGATGTTCGACGCCGACGGCACGGTGCGCAGCCCCTACCGCGCCCTGCACGACGCGATCGCCCCCACCGCCGCGGCGGACCTGACCGTGCGGTCCGAGGCGCTGGACCGGGCCTACCTGGACCAGGGCATCACGTTCTCCCTGTCGGGCAAGGAGCGCCCGTTCCCGCTGGACATCGTGCCCCGGGTGATCAGTTCGACCGAGTGGAACAAGCTGCAGCGCGGCATCGTGCAGAGGGTGAAGGCCCTCGAGGCCTTCCTCGCCGACGTCTACGGGGACGCGCAGATCGTCCGGGACGGCGTGCTCCCCCGCCGGCTGATCACCAGCTGCGAGCACTTCAAGCGCTCCGCGCACCTGCTGAACCCGCCCAACGGCGTCCGCATCCACGTCGCGGGGATCGACCTGGTCCGGGACGCCGAGGGCACCTTCCGGGTGCTGGAGGACAACCTCCGCAACCCGTCGGGGGTCTCCTACGTCATGGAGAACCGCCGCACCATGGCGCGCGTCTTCCCGGACCTCTTCACCCGCCAGCGGGTCCGGGCGGTGGGGACTACTCCACCCATCTGCTGCACGCCCTGCGCGCCGCGGCCGCCCCGAACGTCGCGGACCCGACGGTCGTCGTGCTGACCCCCGGCGTCTACAACTCCGCCTACTTCGAGCACTCGCTGCTGGCCCGGCAGATGGGCGTCGAGCTCGTCGAGGGCCGGGACCTGTTCTGCCGGGACAACGTCGTCTACATGCGCACGACGGAGGGCGAGCAGCGCGTCGACGTCGTCTACCGCCGCATCGACGACGACTTCCTCGACCCGCTGCAGTTCAAGCCCACCTCGGTCCTCGGGGTCGCCGGCATCATGAACGCCGCCCGCGCCGGCAACGTCGTGATCGCCAACGCGGTGGGCAACGGCGTGGGGGACGACAAGCTCGTCTACACCTACGTCCCGGACATGATCAAGTACTACCTCGGCGAGAAGCCGGTCATCCCGAACGTCGCGACGTTCCGGTGCTGGCTCGACGAGGAGCGCGGGCACGTCATCGACCAGCTCGACGAGCTGGTGCTCAAGCCCGTCGAGGGCTCCGGCGGCTACGGGATCCTGTTCGGCCCCGACGCTTCGAAGAAGGAGCTGAGCGACGCGCGCAAGGCGATCCGCGAGGACCCGCGCGGCTGGATCGCCCAGCCCGTCGTCCAGCTCTCGACCGTCCCGACCCGCGTCGAGGACCGGCTGGTCCCGCGGCACGTCGACCTGCGGCCCTTCGCGGTCAACGACGGCGAGGACGTCTACGTGCTCCCCGGCGGCCTGACCCGGGTCGCGCTGCCGAAGGGCAGCCTCGTGGTCAACTCCAGCCAGGGCGGCGGCAGCAAGGACACGTGGGTGCTGGCCCCGAACCGGGCGCCGGAGGCCGAGCGCGAGCTCGGGCAGGCCGGCCTGGCCGCGGCGATCGGACCCGTGCAGGCCCCCGCGGCCGAGCACGGCCCGGAGCTCACGATCGGCCAGCAGCAGCAACAACAGCAACAGCAGGGGCGTGATCACTGATGCTGGCCCGCAACGCCGAGTCGCTGTACTGGATCGGCCGCTACGTGGAGCGCGCCGACGACACGGCCCGGATCCTCGACGTGTCCGTCCACCAGCTCCTCGAGGACGCCACCATCGACGTCGACGCGGCCGCCCGCCGGCTGCTCGGCGTCCTCGGCATCGAGCCCGGCACCGACTCCCCGCTCGACGCCTTCTCCCTGACCGAGGCGGTCGGCTACGCCGACGGGTCGCCCGGTTCGATCGTCTCGTCGCTGACCAGCGCCCGGGAGAACGCCCGGGGCGCGCGCGAGGTGGTCTCCTCGGAGATGTGGGAGTGCCTCAACGCGACGTGGAACGCGCTGCCGGAGCGGCAGCGCTACGCCCGCTGGGTGGGTCCGCACGCGTTCTTCTCCTACGTGGAGGACCGCGCCGCGATGTTCTCGGGCCTCGCCGCCTCCACGATGAGCCGCGACGACAGCTGGCGCTTCTACCTGCTCGGCCGCTCCGTCGAGCGGGTCGACATGATCGTCCGGATGCTGATGAGCCGCGTCTCGGACCGGATGAGCTCCCCGGGCTGGCTGCTCGTGCTGCGCTCCGCCGGCGCGCAGGACACCTACCTGCGGACCTACCGCGGCGCCGTCGACGCCATCCGGGTCGTCCAGTTCATGCTGATGGACCGGCTGTTCCCGCGGTCGGTGTTCCACTCGCTGCGGGAGGCGGAGAGCTGCCTGCAGCAGCTGGACAATCGCCCCACCGCCCGGGTCGGCGCGAACGCCGAGGCCTTGCGGCTGCTCGGCCGGGCCCGCAGCGAGCTGGAGTTCCTCCGCCCGGAGGAGCTGCTCGACGACCTGCCCGCCCAGCTGCTGGGCCTGCAGGAGACCATCCGGGACGTCGGCGAGGCCGTGTCCCTGCAGTTCTTCCACGCCGCCCCGTGGGTCGCGTGGACCGCACCGGAGGTCGTGTGATGGGCTGGCGGATCTGATGGGTTGGCGTATCAGGGTCGTGCACGAGACCGGCTACCAGTACAACGCGCCGGTGCACGAGAGCTACAACGAGGTGCGGCTGACCCCGCGCAGCGACGGCCACCAGAACGTGATCGTCAACCGCGTCGAGACCGTGCCGGCCACCCGGTCCTACCGCTACGAGGACTACTGGGGCAGCCAGGTCACCGCGTTCGACCTGCACGCGCCGCACACCGAGCTGCTGGTCACCGGCACCTCGGTGGTGGAGACCGGGGACGAGGTCGAGCCGGTCCGCAAGGCCACCTGGGAGGACCTGGAGAGCGTCGCGATCCGGGACCGGTACACCGAGATGCTCGAGTTCACCGAGTACGTCAGCAAGGACCCCGCGCTGACCGAGGTGGCCCGCGACATCAAGGGCGCCCACGAGCCCGTCGACGCCGTGCACGCCGCGTGCCGGTGGGTGCACGAGAAGATGACCTACCAGGCCGGGACGACGGGCGTGCACACCTCCGCGCCGGAGGCCCTGCAGGCCGGGAAGGGCGTCTGCCAGGACTTCGTGCACCTCTCCCTGGTGCTGCTGCGCGAGATGGGCGTCCCGTCGCGCTACGTCTCCGGATACCTGTTGCCGCGCAGGGACACCGCGGTCGGCGAGACGGTCAGCGGGGAGAGCCACGCCTGGATCGAGGCCCGCACCGGCGGCTGGTGGGGCTACGACCCGACCAACGACATGCCGATCGGGGAGCGCCACGTCTGGGTCGCGGTTGGCCGGGACTACAACGACGTCTCCCCGATCAAGGGCATCTACTCGGGCGGGTCCGCGGAGGCCCTGGACGTCACCGTCGACATGACCCGCCTGGCCTGACCTGTGCGCTGCCGTTCCGGACTGTCGGTCGGCGTCGCTACGGTGCCCCCATGACCGTCGTCCTCGTCCACGGGAACCCCGAGACCGCCGCCGTCTGGGACCTGCTGGTCCCGCTGCTGGAGCCGTCGCCGGTCGTCCGGCTGTCCCCGCCGGGCTTCGGTGCGCCGGTGCCGGAGGGCTTCGGCGCCACGATGCCCGAGTACCGGGACTGGCTGATCGGCGAGATCGAGGCGCTCGACGCGGGGCCGGTCGATCTCGTGGGGCACGACTGGGGCGGCGGGCACGTGCTGAACGTCGCCATGGCCCGGCCGGACCTGTTGCGCAGCTGGGTGAGCGACATCGTCGGCGTCTTCGACCCCGAGTACGTCTGGCACGACCTCGCCCAGGTCTGGCAGCAGCCCGGGGTCGGCGAGCAGGCCGTGGCGCAGATGGCCGCGGCGCCGGTCGCCGCGCGGGCCGCGAACCTGGCCGACCGCGGGATGGCGCCCGCGGTGGCGGACCGGGTCGCCGCGGGCTTCGACGAGGCGATGGCGCAGAGCATCCTGCGCCTCTACCGCTCGGCGGCCCAGCCCGCGCTCGCCGAGGCCGGCCGGGACCTGGAGAAGGCCGCGCAGCGACCGGGGCTGGCGATCATGCCGTCGGAGGACTTCAGGGTGGGCACCGAGGAGCAGCGCCACCGCGCCGCCGCCCGTGCCGGAGCGCGGGTCGAGTGCCTCGACGGGCTCGGGCACTGGTGGATGGCCGAGGACCCGAAGCGCGGCGCCGAGGCCCTCAACCGGTTCTGGGCGAGCCTGTAGGGCTCACCAGACGCGGTAGGGCAGGAACTTCCCGTTCAGCGTGATCCGCACCCGGTCGCCCTTCGGGTCCTCGACGCGTTCGAGGTCCATCTCGAAGTCGACGGCGCTGACGATCCCGTCGCCGAACTCCTCGCGGACGAGCTCGGAGATCGTCGCCCCGTAGACCTGCACGGCCTCGGTGAGCCGGTAGACGAGCGGGTCGGTCGTGTCGACGGCCGAGGCGCCGCGGACCGGCGGATCCGTCAGCGCGTCGACCTCGGCGTCCTCCAGGTCGAGGAGGTTGCCGGCGGCCACGGCCTGCTCCCGCGTCAGGGTCTGCTGGCCGAGCAGGGCGGACGTCGTCCACACGGTCGACTTCCCCACCGCCTCGGCGATCGCGTCCCAGCGCAGGCCGAGGCGCTTCTTCGCGAGGAGCACGGCGCGCGCCGCCTCGGCACGGTCGGGCGGCGGGAGCGGGGTGACGGCCATGGCGACCTCCGGGAGGTTCTGCGCAACGGGACGGGCACGACGGCGGGCCGGGTCCGATGCTCGTGCACCGGGACGGTCACGGCCACCGGGAGCGGCCCGGCGCTGCCCCGGCAGCGGCCGGCGCGGACCGCGCCCCGACGGTCGGGCAGGCCCGGGTAGCGTCGTTCCCCGTGCTCACCGCCCCCCTGAGCTGGCCGGGCTTCGGCGACGTCACCCTGGCGGCCCTGCTGCTGCTCGCCGTCGCGGCCTTCTGCGCCGGCGCGGTCGACGCGATCGTCGGGGGCGGCGGGCTGGTCCAGCTGCCGGTGCTGCTGCTGATCCTGCCCGGCGGCGAGGCGATCTTCTCCGTGGCGACGAACAAGCTGGCCGCGGTCGTCGGAACGGCCTCCGCGGCGATCACCTACGCGCGCCGCGTGCGGATCGACTGGTCGCACACCGGCCCCATGGCGGCCGCCGCGTTCGCCGGCTCGCTGGGCGGGGCGCTGCTCGCGTCGTCGCTGCCGTCGCGGGTCCTGACGGTCGTGGTGCTGGTCGCGCTCGTCGGCGTCGGGCTCTACACGTGGCGACGCCCGTCGCTCGGCGTCGAGCACACCCCGCGGTACGGGCGGGGCGCGGAGCTCGCCGTGATGGTCGCCGGCGGCGCGTCGATCGGGTTCTACGACGGACTGGCCGGCCCGGGCACCGGCTCGTTCCTGGTGATCCTGCTGGTCGGTCTGGTCGGCTTCGCGTTCCTGACGGCCTCGGCGTCCGCGAAGGTGGTCAACACCGCGACCAACCTGGGGGCTCTCGCGTTCTTCCTCCCCACGGGCGCCGTGCTGGTCGGCCTCGGCGCGGTGATGGCCGCCGCGAACCTGACCGGCAGCGTCCTGGGCGCCCGGCTCGCGGTGAGCCGGGGCTCGGCGTTCGTGCGCAAGGTGTTCCTCGTCGTGGTGGCGGCGCTGATCGTCACGCTCGCCACCCGGCTCGCGCTCGGCTGAGTGCTCCCGCCGGCCGCCCGGCGCAGGGCTCGGCCGCGGGATGCCCCGGTCCTGCCGTGTCCCGAGGGCCGGGGCGGGAGCCCGGCTACAGGGCGGCCTCGCCCGCGCGGTCCACGCGGTTGTGGAAGCGCTCGCCGGCCTTCCCGCCGAGCACGGCGCCGACCAGCGTGACGACGACCGCGACGGCCAGCGCGACCAGCCCGCCGGCGGTGAAGGTGCTCTCCGGCAACGCGACCCCGGGCAGCCGTGCGGCGAACCCGGCCTGCGAGCCCGCGATTGCGGTCCCGATCGTCGCCGCGATCGTGACGACGAACCCGATCACCCAGGTCGCGACGCCGTTACGGACGCCGTCGAAGCGGGCGAGCCGGCCGGCGACGTAGCCACCGGCGAGGTAGGAGAGGAAGAGGACGGCGACGGCGACGATGCCGCCGACCAGCCCGACGGTCTGCACGTCCGCGCTGACCCCGTTGCCGTTCACCGCGTTCGTCAGGTCCGGCCCGGCGCCGACGAGGGCCGCGACGCCCGTCGCGATCGCCGCGAGGATGACCGTCAGCCCGACCGCGACGATCCAGCCGAAGAACGCGCTGCCGATCTTGACGCCGCCGAAGCGCTCGTACTGCTGGGCGCGGGCGGCGGTGAGGGCGCCGCGGCCGGCGTAATGGCGCTCCAGCTCGACGGTGTCGTCCGAACCGCCGGTGGGCGCGCTGCGGAAGGCCCGCCGGTCCACGGGGAGATGCAGCTCGCCGGCCCCGTCGCCCGGTGTGCCGCCGGCGAGCGGGATCATCCGCTTCCCGCCGAAGGTCGGCTTCACCACACCCCAGGCAGGCGTGCCGTCCGGGCCGGGGAGGACCTGCGTCAGCCGCCCGAGGGAGCTGCCCTCCCGGCTGCGTACGCGGTGCCCGACGAGCGAGTCGGCGCCGGGGTGGGTCGAGTGCCCCGCCGGAGTCGGCGAGTCGGTGGGAGACGTCCCGGTGTCCGTGGGGGAGTGGGGAGCCGGGGCGCCCGAGGCGCCGTCGAAAGAGCTGGTCCGGTCCGCCGGTTTCGTCATGGCGCCGTGTACCCGGGGGTGCGACTGCTCACACCTGGTCCGCGTGCGCGGGGTGCACCGTGGGCGTGGGACCATGGAGGGACCCCGTAGCTGAATGGATCACTGAGTGAGCTCGTACGCCGACCAGACCTTCACCCCGCCGGAGCGGATCCGGAACTTCTGCATCATCGCCCACATCGACCACGGCAAGTCGACGCTGGCGGACCGCATGCTGCAGATGACCGGGGTCGTCGACGAGCGCGACATGCGTGCGCAGTACCTCGACCGGATGGACATCGAGCGCGAGCGCGGCATCACGATCAAGGCGCAGAACGTGCGGCTGCCCTGGACGGTGGAGGGGCAGGAGAACGTCCTGCACCTGATCGACACCCCCGGCCACGTGGACTTCACCTACGAGGTCTCCCGGGCGCTCGAGGCCTGTGAGGGCGCGATCCTTCTGGTCGACGCCGCACAGGGAATCGAGGCCCAGACGCTGGCGAACCTCTACCTGGCGCTGGAGAAGGACCTCACGATCATCCCGGTCCTCAACAAGATCGACCTGCCGGCCGCGGACCCGGAGCGCTACGCCGCGGAGATCGCGCACATCGTCGGGTGCGAGCCCTCCGACGTGCTGCGGGTCAGCGCGAAGACCGGGATGGGCGTGCGCGAGCTGCTCGACGAGGTCGTCCGCCAGGTCCCCGCCCCGGTCGGCGACCCGGACGCCCCGGCCCGCGCGATGATCTTCGACTCGGTCTACGACACCTACCGCGGCGTCGTCACCTACATCCGCGTCGTCGACGGCAAGATCACGCCGCGCGAGAAGATCCGGATGATGTCCACCGGCACCACGCACGAGCTGCTCGAGGTCGGGATCGTCTCCCCGGAGCCGAAGCCGTCGCGCGGCCTGGGCGTCGGCGAGGTCGGCTACCTGATCACCGGGGTGAAGGACGTGCGCCAGTCCAAGGTCGGTGACACGATCACCAGCCTGCGCAACGGGGCCACCGAGCCGCTGACCGGCTACCGGGAGCCGCGCCCGATGGTCTACTCCGGGCTGTACCCGGTGGACGGGTCGCAGTACCCGGACCTGCGCGAGGCCCTGGACAAGCTCCAGCTCAACGACGCGGCGCTCACCTACGAGCCGGAGACCTCGGCGGCCCTGGGCTTCGGCTTCCGCTGCGGCTTCCTCGGCCTGCTGCACCTGGAGATCACCCGGGACCGGCTGGAGCGCGAGGCGGGCCTGGACCTGATCTCGACCGCGCCCAACGTCGTCTACCGGGTGATCAAGGACGACGGCACCGAGATGACCGTGACGAACCCGTCGGACTGGCCGACGGGCAAGGTCGCGAAGATCTTCGAGCCGGTCGTGAAGGTCACCATCCTGGCGCCGTCGGAGTTCATCGGCGCGATCATGGAGCTGTGCCAGAGCCGGCGCGGGCAGCTCGGCGGCATGGACTACCTGTCCGAGACGCGCGTCGAGCTGCGGTACACGATGCCGCTCGCCGAGATCATCTTCGACTTCTTCGACGCGCTGAAGTCCCGCACCCGCGGCTACGCGAGCCTGGACTACGAGGAGGCCGGCGAGCAGGAGGCTGACCTGGTCAAGGTCGACATCATGCTGCAGGGCGAGCCGGTGGACGCGTTCTCGGCGATCCGGCACAAGGACGACGCGTACGGCTACGGCACGTCGATGGCGGCGAAGCTGCGGGAGCTGATCCCGCGCCAGCAGTTCGAGGTGCCGATCCAGGCGGCCGTCGGTTCGCGGATCATCGCGCGCGAGACCATCCGCGCGATCCGGAAGGACGTGCTCGCCAAGTGCTACGGCGGCGACATCAGCCGTAAGCGCAAGCTGCTGGAGAAGCAGAAGGAGGGCAAGAAGCGGATGAAGACGATCGGCCGGGTCGACGTCCCGCAGGAGGCCTTCGTGGCAGCGCTCTCGACGGACGCGGCCGGGGAGAAGCCGAAGAAGTAGCGCGGCGGCTCACTGTTGAACCGGGAAGCTGCCCGCGGCGGGGAAGGGGAGACGCTTCCGGGGTGGTGCGGGGAGTCAGACGTGCTGGTCGGCGGGTTTCGCGAGTTGTTCGAGGAGATCGGCCAGCTGGCTTCGTTGGGGGGTCCGGGCGTTGCCGAGGACGGTTCCCACGCGACGCTCGATCGTCCCGCAGACCCGCTCGACCACCGCCCGACCGTCCGCGGCCAGGTGGACGAGCACCCGTCTTCGGTCCACCGGGTCGCCCTGGCGGTAGGCCAGATGCTGGGCCACCAACCGGTCGACGACGCGGGTGGCGGTCGGCGCGGGGAGCGCCGTGTGTGTGGCGATCTCACCCATGCTGCGGCCACCGCCGCGGGCGAGCATCAGCAGGACCCGCCAGCCGTCACGGCTGACTCCCTCTGCCGAGGTGACCGGGGTGAGCGCCGTGGCGACGGCTCGTTCCACGCGGTCGAGGAGCTCGACGAGGCCGGGTACGCGCGGCGCCGGGATCAGCGGGGGAACCCCGCGACCCGGCGCCTGACGACTGGCTGGTTCAGACACGGTGACCGACTGTACTGAAAACCTGGGCCGATTTCCGCTCTGTGCAGGAAAAAGGCCGAACCTCACCCCATACCTGTGCGCGTGCGGTTTCAGTGAGTGAGAACGATCTTGCCCGCAGTCTCACCGTCCAGCATCGCCCGGAAGGCCTCCTCGGCCTGCTCCATGGGTACCTCGAGCCCGATCTCGGGGGTGATCCCGGCGGTGGCGACGAAGGACAGGAGGTCGGCGAGCTCCTGGCGCGTGCCCATCGTGGAGCCCTCGACGCGCAGCTGGAGGAAGAACAGCCGCTGCAGGTCCGCGCCCGGGTTCGGGCCGCTCGTCGAGCCACAGACGATGATCGCGCCGCCCGGGCGCAACGCCCGCATGGAGTGCTTCCACGTGGCGTCCCCGACGGACTCGAACACGGCGTCGACCTTGCCGGGCAGCCGGGCCCCGGACTCGAACGTCCGGTGCGCGCCCAGCTTCTCGGCCAGTGCGCGCTTCTCCTCGCTGCGGCCGGTGACCCACACCTGCATCCCGGCGGCCTTGCCCAGCTGCACGAGCGCCGTCGACACGCCACCGGAGGCGCCCTGCACCAGCATGGTCTGGCCGGGCTTGAGGCCGGACTTGGTGAACAGCATCCGGTAGGCGGTGAGCCACGCGGTGCCCATGACGGAGGCCTGGACGGCCGTGAGCCCGTCCGGCTTGGGCACGGCGTTGCGCGCGGGCACGACGATCGTGTCCGCCATGGCGCCCTGGTACTTCTCGGTGAGCAGGGTGCGCTTGGGGTCGAGGGTCTCGTCCCCGGTCCAGTCCGGGTCGCCGATGATCGAGTGCAGGACGACCTCGGTGCCGTCCTCCAGCGTCCCGGCGCCGTCGCAGCCGAGGATCATCGGGAACTGCTCGGGCTTGATCCCGACGCCTCGCAGCGTCCAGATGTCGTGCATGTTGAGGCTGGCGGCACTGACGTTGACCTTGACCCAGCCCTCGGGGACCTCGGGATCGGGACGCTCCCCGACGGTGAGCGAGTCGAGCGGAGCGTCGGCGTTGGGCTCTGCGGCGTAGACGGCGAACATAGTCCCGGAATCTAGCCCGGACCGCGGCCGGATACCGTATGGGCCGTGTGGCGGGCGGTCGCGGACTGGTGGGACGCGGTGGAGCTGTGGGTGACCCAGCTCGCGTTCCCGTTCCAGGTGCTGCTCGCGCTCGTGGTGGTGCTGCCGGTGTGCTGGCTCGCCGCGGCCGGGGTGGATCGCCTGGTCGGGCTCGGTCTCGCGGCCGTGGCCCGCTCCCGTCAGGGCGCCAGGTCCCGCCACTGACCGATCGCCGGGGCGGCCGGTTCGCGGTACGTCGGCCCGGGTGCGACACCGGCCAGGGTGGACAGGACCTCGGAACACCCTTCCTCGACGAGCACGGTGGCGAGCGGGTCCCCGCGGGTCGCACCACGGTTGACGATCACGACGGGCACGCCGGCCTTCGCGGCGCGCTTGACGAACCGCAGCCCGGACATGACGGTCAACGAGGACCCGGCGACGAGCAGCGCACCGTCGGCGGGGGCGAGTGAGTCGACCATGGCGTAGGCCCGCGCCACCCGCTCCTTCGGCACGTTCTCGCCGAAGAACACGACGTCCGGCTTGAGAGCGCCGCCGCAGGCCTCGCACGCGGCGAGGCGGAAGCCGTCCGTCGCCTCCAGCAGCACGTCGCCGTCGGGGGCCGTCTCGATCTCCGCGCCGGCCGAGTCCACGAAGCCCGGGTTGAGCTCCGCGAGGCGCGCCTGCAGCACCTCGCGCGGGCTGATCCGCCCGCAGCCCAGGCAGACCACGTCCGCGATCCGGCCGTGCAGGTCGATCAGCTCCCGGCTCCCGGCGGTGTCGTGCAGGCCGTCGACGTTTTGGGTGATCAGGCCGCGCAGCGTCCCGGCGCGTTCGAGCGCGGCCAGGGCGAGGTGCCCCGCGTTCGGCACCGCGCGGCGCATCCGGGCCCAGCCCACGTGGCTGCGCGCCCAGTAGCGGCGCTGCGCGACCTCGCCGGAGACGAACTCGCCGTAGGTCATCGGGCGGCGCAGCGGCGAACCCGGGCCGCGGTAGTCCGGGATGCCGGAGTCCGTGCTCATGCCCGCGCCGGTCAGCGCGACGAGCCGTCGGCCGGAGAGGACCTCGAGGGCCCGGTCGAGCTGGGTCACGGCGGTGCTCGTCACGCGATCCAGGATAGGTGTCGCGTTCCTGCATGCCGCCGGCGCGCATCGCGGCAGGCTCGCGGCATGGATCACGAAGGCGCTCGGCGTCAGCGGCCGGGACGCGGGCCGGTCCGCCCGGGAACGCTGACGGGCCCCCTCTTCACGTGCGCGGACGGCTCACCGGATGCGGCGGATCCTCGCTAGGGTGGCCGGGCCCCGTCGTCGACGCTTCCCGGGGAGGGGCGATGACGCGCACCGGAGTGGACTCCGACGCCGCGGTGGGCCGGCTCGACCCGCGGTTCGCGGAGCTGTGCCTGCTCTACGCCCGGCAGGCCGCCGGCGGGTCGGGGGACCGGGACGGCTCGTGGCCCGCCCTCGCCGCCGCGGCCCGCGCCCACCGCCGGCTCGCCGCGCACCGGCGTCCCGACGAGTGGCTCGTCGACATCCGCCCGGGGGCCGGCGGCGGTGCCGTCGTCGACCTGGTCGGCGCCGACGTGCCGCACCTCGTCCGGTCCGTGCTCGCCGGGATAGGCCGGGTGGGCCCGCAGGTCCGGCGCGTCGTCCACGCGATGGTCGTCGTGCGCCGCACGACGGACGGCGGGGTGACCGAGGTCCTGCCGGCCGTGACCCCGGAGGACCGGCCGCCGGACGCCCTGGTCGAGGCGTGGGTGCGGCTCGAGCTGGACCCGATCTCGGACGAGGAGAACGCCGAGCTCGGGGCCGAGCTGCGCGAGGTGCTCGACGCCGTGCGGGACCTCGCGGAGGACGGCGAGCGGATCGCCGCGAGCGTGTCGGCGGTGGCCGTCGACCTGGCCGGGGTGCCCGACGCGACCGGCGACGACCCGGACGAGCGGCGGGACGTCGCCCGCCTGCTGCACTGGCTGGCGGACGGGCACTTCCTGTTCCTGGGGTACCGGCGCCACGAGATCGACCCGGGCGCGCCGTGGCGGTTCCGTCCCGTGCCGGGGTCCGGTCTGGGCGTGCTGCGGCGGGACGGGGCGGACGGGCTCGCCCACGCGCCCGGCGCGGGCGGGGGCGCCGCCGTCGTCCTGACCCGGGCCGCCGCGCCGAGCCGGGTGCTGCGCCCGGACCACCCCTACGACCTGGCGATCCCGATCGTCGACGGCGGTGGGCGGACCACCGGCGAACACCGGTTCGTGGGGCTGTTCACGGCGACCGCGCTGCACGAGAACGTGCTGGACACCCCGGTGCTCGAGCGGCGGGTGCGCGCGGCCGTCCGGCGCGCGGGCGTCCCGCTGGAGTCGTGGTCCGGCCAGCGCATGCTCGACGTGATCTCCCGCCACCCACGCGAGGAGCTGTTCTGGGTCACCGCGCAGGAGATCCACGAGACCGCGGTCGGGGCGCTGGACCTCGAGCACCCGCGGCGGCTGCGCCTGTTCCTGCGCCGAGAGCCCTATGGGCGGTTCTTCTCCTGCCTCGTCTACCTCCCCCAGGACCGGTACTCCGCGCAGGCCCGGTCGGCGATGCAGAAGGTGCTCCTGCGCGAGCTCGACGGGTGGCGCGTCGACCACACCGTGGAGCTCGGCGAGGGCGGCCCCGCGCTGGTCCACTTCACGGTCCAGGTCGACCCGGCCGTGCGCGCCCCGGATCCCGCCCGGCTGCAGGCGCAGCTCGCGGCGGCCATTCTCACCTGGGACGACTGGGTGCTCGACGCCGCGGGCGCCGCGGCCGACGACCTCGCCGACCTCCTGGCCGGGGTCCCGCAGAGCTACCGGGACGCCGTGGACCCGGTCCAGGCCCTGCTCGACCTGCGCCGGATCCGGGACCTCGGCGACGAGCCCCACGTCGAGCTGTCGGCGGAGGGCGGCCCCGGCGGCGACGAGCTGCGCTTCCGCCTGTTCCGGGCAGGGCCCGGCGTGTCCCTGTCCGCGGTGCTGCCGGCCCTGCAGAGCCTCGGCGTCGAGGTGGTCGACGAGCAGCCGTTCGAGATCGTCCGGCCGGACGGGAGCAGCTGCTGGATCTACGACTTCGGGCTGGCCGCGGACGCCGGGACGACCCGGGCGATGGCCGGGCGCGGCACCCGGGAGCGGTTCTGTGCGGCCTTCCGCGCGATGTGGCACGGGGAGGCGGAGGCGGACCGGTTCAACGCCCTGGTCCCGGCCGCCGGGCTCGGCTGGCGCGACGCGGCGGTGCTGCGGGCCTACGCCCACTACGCCGCGCAGCTCGGCGGACCGTTCGGAGCCGAGTACGTCGCGGACATCCTGGTGGCCCACCCGGCCGCGTCCCGTGGGCTGGTGGACCTGTTCCGGGCCCGGTTCGACCCGGCGCTCGCGCCCGCCGAGTGCGCCGAACGGTCGGCCGAGGCGCGTCGCCGGGTGGAGGCCCTGATCGACGAGGTCGCGGGCCTCGACGCGGACCGGATCCTGCGCGGCCGGCTCGCCCTGGTCCTGGCGACCCTGCGGACCAACGCCTACCAGGACCGGCCGCACCTCTCGTTCAAGATCGACTCCGCGGCGGTACCGGACATGCCGGCGCCGCGGCCGTGGGCCGAGATCTTCGTGTACTCGCCCCGGGTGGAGGGCGTGCACCTGCGGTTCGGCCCGGTCGCCCGCGGCGGCCTGCGCTGGTCCGACCGGCCGCAGGACTACCGCACCGAGGTCCTGGGCCTGGTCAAGGCGCAGGCGGTGAAGAACGCGGTGATCGTGCCGGTGGGGGCGAAGGGCGGGTTCGTCGTCACCGCTCCCGCCCCCGGGCCGGGCGAGGTCGAGGCCTGCTACCGCACGTTCATCTCGGGGCTGCTCGACGTGACGGACAACCTGGTGACCGGCGACGACGGCGCCGTCGTGACCGTCCCGCCACCCCGGGTCACGCGGCACGACGGCGACGACGCCTACCTCGTCGTCGCCGCGGACAAGGGCACCGCCCGGTTCTCCGACGTGGCGAACGACGTCGCCGCCGGGTACGGCTTCTGGCTGGGCGACGCCTTCGCCTCCGGCGGGTCGGTCGGCTACGACCACAAGGCGATGGGGATCACCGCCCGCGGCGCGTGGGAGAGCGTGCGGCGGCATTTCCGCGAGCTCGGCGTGGACCCGCAGACCCAGGACGTGACGGTGGTCGGTGTGGGGGACATGTCCGGCGACGTGTTCGGCAACGGGATGTTGCTGTCGGAGCACGTGCGGCTGGTCGCGGCGTTCGACCACCGGCACGTCTTCGTCGACCCGGACCCCGATCCGGCGGCGGGTTTCGCGGAACGCCGCCGGCTGTTCGGCCTGCCCGGTCCTCCTGGGACGACTACGACCGGAGCGCGATCAGCCCGGGCGGCGGGGTGTGGCTGCGTACGGCGAAGGCCGTCCCGGTGGGGCCGCAGATGAGGGCGGCGCTCGGCCTGGCCGACGGGACCACCGTGGCGAGCCCGCCGGAGCTCATCCGGGCCATCCTGCTCGCGCCGGTGGACCTGCTGTGGAACGGCGGGATCGGCACCTACGTGAAGGCGGGCGCCGAGACCCACGCGGCCGTCGGGGACAAGGCCGGCGACGCGATCCGGGTCGACGGGCGGGAGCTGCGGGTCAAGGTCGTCGGCGAGGGCGGCAACCTGGGTCTCACGCAGCGCGGGCGCATCGAGTTCGCCCGCGCCGGCGGCCGGGTCAACACCGACGCGATCGACAACTCCGCCGGGGTGGACTGCTCGGACCACGAGGTCAACATCAAGATCCTGCTGGACCGGCTGGTGGCGGCGGGCGAGCTGGACCGCGCCGGCCGGGACGCGCTGCTGGTGGAGATGACCGACGAGGTCGCCGAGCTGGTGCTCGCGGACAACCGGGCGCAGAACGCGGCGCTCGGGGTCGCCCGGTCGCACGCCCCCGAGATGCTCGCGGTGCACGGGCGGATGATCGACGACCTGGTACGGCGCCGCGGCCTGGACCGGGCCCTGGAGGTGCTGCCGGACCCGGAGGAGATCGCGGAGCGGCAGCGGGCGGGGGAGGGCCTCAGCTCGCCCGAGCTGGCCGTCCTGCTCGCGCACACCAAGCTCGACCTGAAGGCGGCGATCCTCGGCAGCGACCTGCCCGATCTCCCCGAGTTCACCGACCGGCTGGCCGGTCTCCTGCCCTCGGCGCTGGCCGAGCGGTTCCCCGGCGCCGTGGCCGCCCACCCGCTGCGCCGCGAGATCGTGACGACCTCGCTGGTCAACGAGATGGTCGACGGCGGCGGCATCACCTTCGCGCACCGGCTGGGCGAGGACGCCGGGGCGAGCCCCACGGACGCGGCTCGCGCGTACCGGGTGGCGACGGCGGTGTTCGACCTGCCGGCGCTCTGGGCCGAGATCGCCGCGCTCCCGGTGGCCGTGCCCACCGCGCTGACCGACGAGCTCGTGCTCGAGTCGCGCCGGCTGCTCGACGATGCGACACGGTGGCTGTTGGTCAACCGCCCGCGGCCGTCGGCGGTGCGCGGGGAGACGGACCGCTTCGCCGCCCCGGTGCGGGCCCTGCTGCCGCGGCTGCCGTCCCTGCTGCGCGGGTGGGAGGCCGAGGAGACGGCCGGCCGGACCGCGGCGCTGGCCGCGCGCGGGGTGCCGCACGAGGCCGCCGCCCGGTTCGCGGCGTTGCCGCACGGCCACGGCCTCCTCGACGTCGTCGAGGTGGCGGGCCAGGGCGCGCGGCTCCCGATCCACGAGGTCGCCGGCCTCTACTACGCGCTGTCCGCCCGGCGGAGCGGTCCCGTGCCCGCCGGCCCGGTGCCCGTCAGCCCGGCGTGACCCAGGAGGGCTTGCGCTTCTCGCCGAACGCGCGGATGCCCTCCTGGCCCTCCGCGCCGGCGAAGTACGCGGCGGACAACGAGTTCATCTCCGCGAAGTCGTCCGTCATCGACGCCGGGTGCTCGCGCAGCAGGATCTCCTTGGCCCCTGCCAGGGCGCCGGGCGCGCCGAGGGCGAGCATGCCGGTGTAGCGGGCGACCTCGGCGTCGACGTCCTCCGCGGGCACCGCGCTGTTGACCAGCCCGATCTCCCTGGCGCGCACCGCGTCGAACGTCTCGCCGGTGAGGAACAGCTCGTGCGCGGCCCGGGGGAGCAGCCGCGGCAGCACCGTCACCGAGATGACGGCCGGGACCACGCCGATCCGGACCTCGGTGAACGCGAACGTCGCCTTCTCCGCGGCCACGGCGATGTCGCACGCCGCCACGATCCCGACGCCGCCCGCCCGGGCCGGCCCGGTCAGGCGCGCGACGACCGGCTTCGGCGAGGTCCAGAGGGTCTGCAGGATGCGCGGGACCTCCGTGACCCCCTGCTGCTCCGCGCTCGCCCCCTTCGACTCCTTGAGATCCATGCCCGCGCAGAACACGGTCCCGGTGTGCGTCAGCACGATCACCCGCACCGCGGCGTCGGCGATCGCGGAGTCGAGGTGGGCGATCAGCTCGCGACGCAGCTGCGCGGAGAGCGCGTTGCGGTTCGCGGGGGAGTCGAGGGTGATCGTGGCGATGCCGCCGGAGACGTCGAGGCGGACGAGAGCGTCGGTGGTCACGATCCCGGACGGTACGCGGCGGGCCGGTCGTCCGGGATCGGCGTCCGATGCGCCGGATGGTCCTTCACGAACGTACGTGAGGGGGGTGATGATGGGGGCTCGCTCGACGACGAGGTCGGGAGGACGCGATGACGATCACCGCGCGCGGATCGGGGGACGTGACCGCGGCGGCGGCCCCGTTCGAGCCGCCGGCGGGCCGGCAGGAGTTCACGCTCGCGGGCGTGGCCGAGTCCGACCGCGAGGAGCTGTGGGAACGGATCGTCTCGGACACCCACGTCGGGATGAGCCTGCGCTTCGCCGCGGACCGGCCGCCGCGTCCCTTCCACGGCGTCGTCCGCCGGCGCGCCATCGGGGACCTCGCGCTCGTCGACGCCGAGTGCGACCCCTGCGGCGGGGTGCGCGGTCGCGCCCGGATCGCCGGCTCCGACGACGACCTCGTCGCGGTCATGGTGACCCGGTCCGGCGGGGAGTTCCTCGCGCGTGGTGACGTGCAGGCCGACCTGCGCCCCGGCGGCCTGCTGATCTGGGAGAGCCACCGGCCTGCCCGCTTCGCCGTCCGCGGCCGGTTCGCGAAGCGGACGCTGATCGCCCGGCGCACGGCCCTCGACGAGGTGCTGGGCCGGGGCTGGTCCGTCGGCACGCAGTTGCCGGCGCCGTCGTCGGCCGCCGCCCTGCTCCTCGTCCGCTACCTGGACGTCCTCGCGTCCGCGGACCCGCTGCCGCCCGCGGTCGCGGGCCCGGCGCGCAACGCCGCGCTCGAGCTGTTCGCGGGCCTGATCCGCTCCGGCGCGGACGCCCCGGGGCCCGCGCCGGCCCCGGCCCTCCGTCGTGTCATGGAGGCCTGGATCGACCGGAACCTGCACGGGGAGATCACCCCGGCCGCCATCGCCGCGGCGCACGGCGTCTCCGTCCGGACCGTGTACCGCGCGTTCGAGCCCACCGGGGACACCGTCGGGGCCGTGGTCCGGGCCCGCCGCCTGGCCCGCGCCCGCAGCGAGCTGTGCGCCGGCGGCGCGCCGATCTCACTGATCGCACGGCGGTGGGGCTTCGCGGACTCCAGCCACTTCTCCCGGGCCTTCAAGGCGTACTACGGCTGCTCGCCGACGGCCTACCGGGCGGGCGTGCTCGGTAGGCCGTAGCTGGCAGGGATCGGCCCGGACGCGGCAGGGAGGTGCATGCCCGCGCCCTCCCGGCTCCGCAGGATCATCAGTGACCCGGGTCACCTCGACGATGCGGAGAACCGAGACGATGAAGTCCATCTTCTTCCACCTGATGCCCTACCGCGATCTCCCGGCCGACTTCGAGAAGCGGTACGAGAGCATCTGGATCACCCCGCCGAACACGGAGCTCTGCGACCCCAGGAAGGTCGCGCAGTACTACCAGTGGAACCTCGACGAGCTGGAGCTCGCGGACCGCCTCGGCTTCGACGGCGTCGGGGTCAACGAGCACCACCAGAACGGTTACGGCTTCATGGCCTCGCCGAACCTGATGGCCGCTTCGCTCGCCCGGCGCACCCCCAACAACTCGGCGATCATGGTGCTGGGCAACACGCTCGCCCTGTACGCGCCCGCGACGCGCGTCGCGGAGGAGTTCGCGATGCTCGACGTCCTGTCCAACGGCAGGCTCGCCGCGGGCTTTCCCGTCGGGACGTCGATGGACGTCAACTTCTGCTACGGCGTGCCGCCCACCCAGACCAGGCCGCGGTTCCGCGAGGCCGAGGAGCTGATCACCCAGGCCTGGACGAGGCCCGGCCCGTTCACCTTCAACGGCCGCTACAACCAGCTCCGCTACGTCAACCCCTGGCCGCAGCCCCTGCAGAAGCCGCACCCGCCCGTCTGGCTGGCCGGCGGCGGCTCCGTCGAGACCTGGGAGCTGGCCGCGACCAAGAACTACACCTACAGCTACCTCTCCTTCTTCGGCGCGAAGTTCGGCAAGAAGCTGATGGACGGCTTCTGGGCGAAGATGGACGAGCTCGGCGTGGAGAAGAACCCGTTCCGCGCCGGGTTCGCCCAGCAGATCTGCGTCTCCGAGACCGACGAGCGGGCGGAGAAGGAGTACCTCGAGCACGTCACGTACTTCTTCAACAAGTGCCTGCACATCCCGCCGTACTTCTTCGAGGCGCCGGGCTACCGCACCCGCAAGAGCACCGAGTTCGCGATCAAGACGAACCAGCCGGGCGCGATCGCGGCGGCCGCGGCGCTGGAGAAGAACTGGAAGACCCTCAACGAGGAGGGCTTCATCATCGCCGGCAGCCCGTCCACCGTGGCGGACCGGCTGATCGAGGTCGCGAAGACCCTGCGGGTCGGCAACCTGCACGCGCTGCTGCAGATCGGCTCGATGCCGCACGAGCTGACGAAGAAGAACATCACGCTGTTCGCCGAGGAGGTCATGCCCCGGATCCGGCACATCTGGGACGCCGAGGGCTGGACCCATGAATGGTGGCCCTCCGGGGCGGCGAACCGGGCCGTCACCGAGCCGACGGGAGCCCAGGCATGACGACCACGCAGAGCCCCGTCGACGAGCGGATCGTCCAGGTCGGACCGATCGCGGCCCGGGTGCTGGTCGCCGGCACCGGCGAACCGCTGCTCTTCCTGCACGGCGCGGGCGGGCTGTTCTGGGACCCGTTCCTGGACGCCCTCGCCGCCGAGCACACCGTGTACGCGGTCGAGCACCCCGGCGGCAACGTGTCCGAGGACCTCGAGCACCTCCCGGGTATCTGGGAGCTCGTGCTGTTCTACGACGAGCTGCTGGACACGCTCGGGCTGGACTCCGTCCGCGTCGTCGGGCACTCCTTCGGCGGCATGGTCGCGGCCGAGCTGGCGGCGAACAGCCCCCGGCGGGTGTCGCGGCTCGTGCTGATCGCTCCCGTCGGGTTCTGGCGCGAGGACCATCCGATCGCGGACATCGCCGGCGTGCCGCCGGAGAGGCTCGTGGAGCTCGTCCTGGCGGACCCGTCCAGCCCGCTGGCCGCGATGCTGACCCCGCCCGCGGACGACCCGCAGGCCCTGTTCGAGGCCGCGATGCGGATGGCGAGCATCCTGCACTTCATCTGGCCCATCCCGGACAAGGGCCTCGACCGGCGCATCCATCGCGTGTCCGCCCCGACCCTGCTCGTCTGGGGGAGCAGGACCGGCTCGTCGACCCGGTCTACGCCGAGGAGTTCACCTCGCGGCTGCGGGACTCCCGGCTCGTCACCATCCCGGACGCCGGGCACCTGCCCACGCTCGAGCAGACGGCGGCCGTCGTGCCGCCCGTGCTCGGCTTCCTCACCGGAAAGGACGCCTGAGATGCCGCTCCACCCGCAGGTCGAGGCGCTGATCGCGCAGATGGTGGCGCAGGGCGCCCCGGCCCCGGAGAGCATGACGGTCGCGCAGAACCGGGCGATGATCGCAGAGCTGGCGGGCCTGGCCGGCGAGCCCGAGGACGTCGCGCGTACCGAGGACACGACGGCGCCCGGGCCCGGCGGGGACATCCCGATCCGGGTCTACGTCCCCACCGGGGACGGCCCCCTGCCGACGCTCGTCTACTACCACGGCGGGGGCTGGGTCATCGGGGACATCGAGAGCCACGACGCCCTGTGCCGGGCTCTCGCGAACCGGTCCGGCTGCCTCGTGGCGTCGGTGGACTACCGGCTGGCGCCGGAGCACCGGTTCCCCGCGGCGGTCGACGACGCGTACGCCGCCGCGGTGTGGGCGGCGGAGAAGATCGGGGACTTCGGCGGCGACGGGTCGCGGCTCGCCGTCGGCGGGGACAGCGCGGGCGCGAACCTCGCCGCCGTCGTCGCGCAGCAGGCGAAGAGCCGCGGCGGCCCGCGGATCTCCTACCAGCTGCTCGTCTACCCGGCGACGGACCGGCACGACGACAGCCCGTCGATGCACGAGAACGCGGCGGGTCCGCTGCTGTCCCGGGCGTGGATCGAGTGGTTCCTCGGCTGCTACCTGAGCTCGCCGGACGAGGGCCAGGACGTCCGGGTCTCACCGGGCCGGGCCGAGGACCTGTCCGGGCTGCCGCCCGCCCTCGTCGTCACCGCGGAGTACGACCCGCTCCGGGACCAGGGCGCGGCGTACGCGGGAAAGCTGCGGGAGGCGGGCGTCGAGGCGGAGTACCTGCCGTGTCCGGGCATGATCCACGGCTTCTTCCAGATGGGCGGGGTGCTGGACACCGCCCGGGAGACCGTGGACCATGCCGCGGCGGCGCTCCGCCGCGCGTTGGCGTAGCCCTCCCGCGTTGACGAGCGGCATCCTCGTCCCTGCCCCGGGGCGGGGGTGCCGCTCGTCGGTTCGGCCGCGGAGAACTCTCATCGGAACACCGATGAGGTCTCCCGGACGCGGTCGTTCCATCCTCCGTACCGCCACGGAGCACACGCCCCGCGGGGCAGGAGGAGGCCGTCATGGAGTGCAGGCTGGAAGTCGTCGTCGTCCCGGTCAGCGACGTCGAGAAGGCGCGGGAGTTCTACGTCGACAAGCTCGGGTTCCGCCTCGACACCGATCACCAGGCCGGCGAGTCGTTCCGGGTGATCCAGGTGACGCCGCCGGGCTCGGCCTGCTCGATCGTCTTCGGCAAGGGCATGGACGACGGGGAGCCGGGCAGCGTGAAGGGCACGCACCTGGTCGTCACGGACATCGTCGCCGCGCACGCGGAGCTGGAGGCCGCGGGTGTGGAGAACAGCGGGCCGGTGCACTTCGCCGAGGGCGGCGTGCTGACCCCGGGGCCGCACCCCGAGGGGGCGGACTACGGGTCGTTCGTGTTCTTCGCCGACCCGGACGGCAACTCGTGGGCGCTGCAGCAGGTCGTCACCCCGGCCCGATGAGCCCCGGCGCGACGAGCCCCGGTGCGATGAACACGGTGCTGGACGCGGGGCTGGACCGGCACCGCCGCGAGCTGCACGTGCACTGCTACCGCATGCTCGCCTCCTACGAGGAGGGACTGGCGGCTGCTGCCCACCGGCGTCAACCGGATGCCCGCGGCGGCCAGCTACCTGCGCCGCCCCGGGGACACGGTGTTCCGCGGGTTCAAGCTCGACGTGCTGCGGGTCGAGGGCGACGCGATCGCGGAGATCACGACGTTCGGCCCGTCGCTGTTCGGGGTGCTGGGGCTCCCGGCGGAACTGGTGGGGTGAGCGCTCAGCCCGCGAAGAGCTGGTGGAGATCCGCGAACGCCTTGAACTCCAGGGCGTTGCCGGAGGGATCGAGGAAGAACATCGTCCGCTGCTCGCCCGGCTCGCCCTCGAAGCGGACGGAGGGCTCGATGACGAACCGGGTCCCGGTGGCCCGCAGCCGCTCGGCGAGGGCGGTGAACTCCTCGACGCCGAGGACGACCCCGAAGTGCGGGACCGGCACGTCGTGCCCGTCGACCGAGCTGTGCCCGGCTGTCGCGGTGGCCGGGCTGTGTCCCGGGACCTGGTGGGTCACCACCTGGTGGCCGTGGACGTCCCAGTCCGTCCAGACCTCGGACGAGCGGCCGCGGGGGAAGCCGAGGACCTCGCCGTAGAAGTGGCGGGCCTCCTCGATGTCCGCGACCGGGATGGCGAGGTGGAAGGGCGGGCGGTCGGTCATCCGGGGTGCTCCTCGGCGTCGGTCGGTGCTCAGTTTCGGGCGCGGGCGGAGAAGCGGTGGTGGAGGTAGTCCGCGGTCGTCACGTCCGCGGGGTAGAAGGACTCCACCGCCACCTCGTCGAGGGTGACGTCCAGCGGCGCGCCGAGCACTGAGATCGTCGAGAAGAAGGTGAGCTCGCCGTCCGGATGGCGCAACCGCAGCGGCAGGACGACCCGGTTGCGGGGGTGCGCGGACGGGTCGAGGCCCAGCTCGCGGCAGTAGCCGACCAGCTCGTCGAGCAGGGCGCCGAGGGCCGGGTCGGCGGAGCGGTCGACCTGCCGGCGCAGCCGCGAGACCAGGTGCGCGGCGTACTCGTCGAGGTCGGCGACGTATCGGGCGAGGCCGCGCGGGTGCAGGCTGACCCGCAGCACGTTGACCGGGGGTGCGAGCAGCGACGGGTCCGCCAGCTCGACGAACAGCGCGGCCGCCGCGTTGCCGTCGATCATGTCCCACTGGCCGTCGACCAGGACCGCGGGGAACGGGTCGTGCGCGGCGAGCAGGCGGTTGAGTGAGCGGTGGACCTCGCCCATCTCCGCCGCCTCCAGCGGGTGCTGGGTGTAGCCGGGCGCGAACCCGGCGGCGACGAGCAGCTCGTTGCGGGTCCGCAACGGGAGGTCGAGCTGCTCGGAGAGGTGCAGCACCATGTCCCGGCTCGGCCGCGAGCGCCCGGTCTCCAGGAACGACAGGTGCCGCGCGGAGACCTCCGCCTTGTTGCCCAGGTCCAGCTGGGTGAGCCGGCGGCGCCGGCGCCACTCGCGGAGCAGCCCCCCGAAGGCGGTCTCCGTCATCCCACTGTTCCGGGCCAGCACGGCTGTCATGACGCCGACGCTAGCCGGGCGCGCGACGCGGTTCGATGACGTCGGAGGTAATGGCGCGTGGACGGGCCGCCGCGAGATCGTCCTCTCATGACCCTCACTGCGGAGATGCATGCCGCCATGCCGTTCACCGCCGTCCTCGGTGCGACCGCCCTGACCGCCACCGCCGAGGAGGTGCGGCTGCGCCTGGACTGGACGCCGCAGCGCTGCACGTCGGGTGGCCTGCTGCACGGGGGCGCGCTGATGGGCCTGGCCGACGCCGCGGGCGGCTGGTGCGCGTTCCTCAACCTCCCGGAAGGGGCGACGCGGACCGCGACCACGTCGTCGTCGACGCACTTCCTGCGCGCGGTGACCGAGGGGTATGCCGAGGCCGTCGCCACCGTCCTGCACGGCGGCCGCACGGCGATCGTCGTGGTCGTCGACGTGCTGGACGCGAAGGGCCGGCTGGCGAGCCGGGTGACCCAGACCCAGGCCGTCCTGCGCTGACCAGCCCGGGGCGGATCCTGGTCACGGCGGGCCCGGGCAGAGCCGCGGGGACAGGGCTAGCGTCGGTCGGGAACGCGTTCATCCTGCAACAGAACCCGATGAAGACGGAGAAGCCGTGAAGCTCGGACTGCACATCGCTGACTTCACCTACCCGAACGGGCCCACGGCACTGGCGGACGATCTCACCCGGATCGCGGTCGCCGCCGAGGAGGCCGGGTTCGCGCGGGTCAGCGTGATGGACCACGTCTGGCAGATCCGCCCGGTGGGGCCGATCGAGAACGACATGCTCGAGGCGTACACGACGCTCGGCTACCTGGCGGCGCGCACGTCGAAGGTCGAGCTCCTGACCTGGGTCACCGGCGTGACGTACCGGGAACCGGGGCTGCTCGCGAAGATCGTCACGACCCTGGACGTGCTGTCCAAGGGACGCGCCTGGCTCGGCATCGGCGCGGCCTGGAACCAGGAGGAGGCCGAAGGCCTGGGCCTGTTCTTCCCGCCGACCGCGGAGCGCTTCGCGCGGCTCGAGGAGACACTGCAGATCTGCCTGCAGATGTGGAGCGACGACGACGGCCCGTACGAGGGCAAGTACTACCGGCTGGGCCGCACCATGAACCACCCGCAGGCGCTGACCAAGCCGCACCCGCCGATCCTCATCGGCGGCGGCGGGGAGAAGAATACGCTGCGGCTGGTGGCGCAGTACGCGCAGGCCTGCAACCTCTTCGCCGGCCCCGAGCTCGAGCACAAGCTCGACGTCCTGCGCCGCCACTGCGACGACGTCGGCCGGAACTACGACGACATCGAGAAGACGGTCATGGGCCCGCTGGACCCGAGCGACCCGCCCGCGCTGGTCGAGCAGCTCCGGGGCTACGCGGCGCTCGGCGTCCAGCACATCCAGGGCATGGTCCCGAACGTGGCGGACATCGAGCCGCTGCGGGTCCTGGGCCGCGAGGTGATCCCGGCCGCCGCGGAGTTCTAGCGGCTGCGCCGACTGTGCGCGGAAATCGTTGCCCTGGCGACGATCTCCGCGCACGACCCCTCAGGCGGCCGCGTCGCGGCGCGCGACCTCCGCGCGGACCAGCGGGATGACCTCCCGGCCGAACTCCCGGGCGTCCGCGACGAGGTCGTAGCCGCGGGCGGACAGGATCCGTACGCCCAGGTCGTAGTAGTCCATCAGCGCGGCGGCGACCGTCTCCGGCGTGCCGACCAGCGCCGTGGAGTTCCCCGCGCCACCGGTGGCCGCGGCCGTCACCGTCCAGAGCGCGCGGTCGTGCCGCTCGCCCTGCTCGGCGACCGCGAGGAGCCGCTGCGACCCCGCGTTCTCCGGGTCCGTCAACCGGTGCCGGCGGGTGAGCTGCTGCCCGCCGGCGGTGCGCTCCTGGATCTTCGCGACGGTCGCGTACGCCTTGTCCCAGGCCTCCTCCTCGGTGCGGCCGAGGATCGGGCGGAACGCGACCTGGAACGTCGGCGCCGAGCGCCCCGCCTCCTTCGCGAGCTGCGTGATCGTCGCGATCTGCTCGGCGGTCCCGGCCAGCGGCTCGCCCCACAGGGCGTAGATGTCCGCCTCCTCCGCGCCGACCCGGTACGCCGCCTCCGACGACCCGCCGAAGGAGATCCTCGGACGCGGCTTCTGGGCGGGCTCGACGTCGAGCACGAAGTCGTCGAAGGAGTAGTGCTCCCCGTGGAAGGCGAAGGGCTCGGACTCCGTCCACGCACGCTTCATGATCTGGATGGCCTCGCGGGTGCGGGCGTAGCGCTGCTCCTTGGGCAGGACGTCGCCCTCGCGTCGCTGCTCGTGGTCGTTCCCGCCGGTGATGACGTGCAGGGTCAGCCGCCCGCCGCTCATCTGGTCCAGCGTCGCGACGGTCTTCGCGGTGAACGTCGGGTAGGAGACGTTCGGCCGGTGCGCGAGCAGCAGCTGCAGCCGGTCGGTGTGGTCCGCGATGTACGCGGCGGCCTGCGCCGGGTCCGCGCTGCCGGACGAGTACGCGGTGAGGACGCGGTCCCAGCCGGTCTCCTCGTGCGCCCGGGCCAGCTCGAGGGTGTAGGCGGGGTCGAACGCCGGCCCGGACCGCGGGTGGGTCTCCGTACCGTCGTTGGTGGCGCCGATACCGAGGAACTCGACGGGCATGAGGGTGCTCCTTCGTCGCGTGGAGGGCGGGCCACCTCGCACAAGGCGCGGAGCTGCGCGGGTGTTCCCGCCGCGGCGCGTCAGGAGGCGAGCGAACCGGCCAGGGACCGGGCGCGGCCCCGCAGCGCGCGAAGGGTGGCGAGGTCGTCGTCGATGTCCTTCAGGTCCGCCCGGACCCGCCCCAGCCCGTCGACGGCTCTGCGGGCGGCGTCGAGCTGCCCGGCGGTCTTCTCGTCCCGGCGGGCCAGCGCGGCGAGGGTGTTCCGGCGCAGCTCCGTGCTCGCGCCCCGGACGGCGTCGCGGACCTGCTTGCCGAGCACCAGCTGGAACTCGTCGACGACGACCCGCGCGGCCGTCCGGGCCTCGCCGCGGCGTCGGTCCAGGCTCCGCTTGCGCTCCCCGGTCAGGGCGGCACCGCCCAGCGCGAGCGCGCCGACCAGCGCCCCGGTCAGCAGTACCCAGAGGGGGAGGTGGACGCCGAGGAACCGGGGGACGACGAAGGTCATCATCACGCCGCCGTAGGAGGGCATGACGACGGTGAGCAGGCGGGCGGGGACCGGAGGCCGGCCCACGGTCGAGGGCTCGGGCTCGGCCAGCGCGCCGACGAGCGTGGCGGGGGGCAGGAGCGGGAGATCCGGGACGGGGAGCGGAGCGGGCAGGTCCAGGTGGGTGGTGAGCCGGGCGGCGACGTCGCGGACCGCCGCCCGGGCGTCGGCGTGGGTCTGCTCGGCCTGCGCGACGAGCCGCCGTCGCAGGTCGGCGGCGATCTCGTCGGCGTTGCGGCGCGGGTCCCCGGACTCGAGGGCCCGCTCGGTCTCGGTGACCACCGCGCGGGCGCGGCTCCGGAGCGCGAACTCGGCGTCGGACACGATCCCGGCGAACCCGTCGGTGAGGGCCGGCGACCAGTCGCGGGAACGGGCGCGCTGCGCGTCGGAGCGGGCCCGGGCCCGCTCGAGCTCGGCCCGGAGCCGGGCCGCCCGGCCGGGGTCGGCGAGCGCACCGCGACGGTACCGCAGGTCTGCGCCGAGGGACTCGACCGCGCGGCCGACCTCGAGGACCGCGCCCTGCAGCGCGGCGAGTCGGGGACCCGGCCGGTCCGTCGTGGTCACCGCGCGGCGGGCGGCGGTGAGCCGGCGGATCAGGTCGTGGCGGTCGTTGGCCTCGGCGCCCGCGAGAGCGCTGTCGAGGAGCTCGATCGTGTCGTCGGAAGGGGCGAGGACCGGGTTTCCGGTGGTGAGCATGGTGGCCCTCCCGGGGCGTCTCGAGGCGGTGCGGCGGACGTGGGGGACGGCGTGGCCGGCCCGCGGAGGGACGCCGCCGCGGGCCGGCCGCAACGCCGGGGGGAATGCGGTGCCGGTCAGTGGGAGGCGTAGTGCGAGCTGTCGTCCCAGGAGCTCTGGTCGTCCCAGCCGTCGTCGGAGCCGTCGTCCGAACCACCGTCCGGGCTGTCGTCCTGCCAGCTGGTCTCCTGGAAGCCCCCGTCGTCCCCGCCGTCGTCGCCCGTGTCGTCACCGGTGTCGCCGGTGTCCTCCTCGCCGTCCCAGCTGTTGTCGTCGTACCCGCTGTCGTTGTGGCCACTGCTGTCGTGGTGGCTCTTGAAGCCGGACATCTCGATCTCCTCTGGTTTCACGGAGGGCCTTCGGTGCGTCCCTCCCGATGAGCAGAACTCTGTCGTCGATCCGGCCGCGGCACGATCGAGTGCTCCCTACGACCGACCTTCGTTCGCCCCCATCTCGGGCGGGGGAGAACCCCCGCGGCCGGGGTCGTCCCCACCCCCGGTGACGCCGCGGAGCTCGGCGCCCGGCGGGGTGCGGGGACGTGATGTCCCTCCGCATCGCTCGCGGATGCTCCGGGCGCGGGTTACCGTCGAGGGTGATGAACACCCCCGCGGCTCTCTCGACCTGGCCGGCACTGCGCCGTCACGTCGATCTGTGCCGCACCGCCGCCGCGCTGTAGGCAGCGCCGTCCCTGGTTGTCGATTCGACGTGAGGAACGGCGTTGATGCACAGCACAGCGATCGCGATCGTCGGGGCGGGCCCGCGTGGCGTGGGCATCCTCGAGCGGCTGGCCGCGAGCGTGTCCGAGCTGCGGCCGGACACCGCGCTCGACGTCCACCTGATCGACCCGTACCCCGCGGGGGCGGGCCGGATCTGGCGCAGCGCGCAGTCCCCGCTGCTCGCGATGAACTCCATGGCCGCGGACGTCACGATGTACACGGACGAGTCCGTGGTGTGCGAGGGCCCGATCCGCACCGGCCCCTCGTTCTGGGACTGGGCGCAGGAGGAGCGCGCCGGAGACCTGGCCGGCTGGCCCGCGGACCTGGCGGACGAGCTGCGCGCCGTCACCGCGTCGACCTTCCCCAGCCGGCGCCTGCAGAGCGAGTACCTCGGACGGGTGCTGCGCGACGTCGTCGTCGCGCTCCCGGCGGGCATGTGCGTCCATGTGCACGAGACCCGCGCGACGGGCCTGTCCGAGCAGGGCGGACGTCAGGTCGTCGCGCTCGAGGGGGAGGCGCCGCTGATCGTCGACACGGTCGTCCTCGCGTCCGGCCACCTCGACGCGGCCCCTACCGCCGACGAGCAGGAGATGCTGGCCCGGGCGGATGCCTCGGGCCTGCGCTACCTCCCGCCGGAGCAGACGACGGACTCGGACCTGTCCGTCGTCGAGCCGGGGGAGACGGTGATCGCCCGCGGGATGGGGCTCGCGTTCATCGATCTGATGGTGCTGCTGTTCGAGGGCCGGGGCGGCCGGTTCGAGGGAACCGAGGAGCTCACCTACGTTCCGTCCGGGGAGGAGCCGCGCCTGGTCGTCGGCTCCCCGCGAGGCGCGCCGTACCACTCCAAGTCGCACTACGGGCTGGCCGCGGGCCGTCCGCCGCTGCCGCGGTTCTTCGGACCGGACGACGTCGACGCGCTGAGCGCCGCCCACCGGCCCCTCGAGCTGCGCGACCACCTCTGGCCGGTGATGGCCAAGGAGATCGCGTGGGGCTGGTACCGCGAGCTCCTCGCCGGCCACCCCGACCCGGCGCGGATGCCCTGGGAGGTGTTCGCGGAGCGCTACGCGGCGCTGGAGTGGGGCACCCCGGAGATGGACGCGCTGATCGCCGAGGCCGTCCCGGACCCGCTGTTCCGCCTCGACTTCGCCGCCCTCGACCGGCCCTTCGACGGGCTGCGCGCGGAGTCCCTGGAGGAGCTGCAGCCGCTCGTCCGGGAGCGGATCGCCGAGGACCTCCGCCAGCACGTCGACCCCGCGCACAGCGCCCACCTCGGCGCGTTCGTCGCGATGCTGTCCGTGTACGGCGAGATGACCCGGATCCAGGGGCTCGACGTGCTCTCGGCGCCTTCCCGGGCCCGGGACGTCCCGTGGTGGCAGAGCTTCTTCAACTCCGTCGCGAGCGGTCCGCCCGGGTTCCGCGTCCGGCAGCTGCTTGCGCTCTCCCGCGCCGGGTTCGTCGAGTTCCTCGGCCCGGGCATGTGGGTCGAGGTCGACGACGAGGGGTTCCGCGCCGGGAGCGGCGCGCTCGCGGGGGCCCCGCCGGTCACCTCGACGATCCTGATCGACGCCCGCCTCCCGGACTCCAGCGCGGAGCGCACGTCGGACCCGTTGCTCGCCTCGCTGGTGCGGGCGGGTGAGGTGGTCGAGGACGTCCTGACCGAGCCGGACGGCACGGTCCTGCGCCGCACCGGGCTGATCCGGGTGCGTCCGGCGGACGGCGCCCTGATCGACACCGCCGGGGTGGCGCACGAGCACCGGTTCGCGGTGGGTCCGCACACGACCGTCAAGGTCGCCGGGGCCTTCACACGGCCCGGGATGAACGCGCAGAGCCTGCGCTACAACGACGGGGTGGCCCGCGCCGTGCTGCGCTCGCTGCCGACGGCCCGCGAGGCCGCGTCCGCGGCGTGACTCTCGGCCTCGCAGAAGAGCCGCGTTCACGCCGGGCGTGAACGCGGCTCATCTGCCGGAGAGGGGGTGCCTACACCCCGAGCGCCAGCCCGCGGGCGCGCAGGACCCGGCGCTCGATCGGGCGGAACACCAGCAGCTCGATCCCGATCCCGACCACCAGGATCAGCACGATCGCGGCGAACACGGCGCTGATGTCGTTGTAGTCGCTGCCCTGCTTGAGGTACGCGCCCAGGCCGACGCCGAGCAGCGGGCCGGCGGCGATGATCTCCGCGGCCATCAGCGAGCGCCAGGAGAAGGCCCAGCCCTGCTTGCAGCCCGAGAGGTATCCCGGCAGCGCGGCGGGCAGCAGCACGTGGCGGGCGCTGGTGAGCCCGCGGGCGCCGAGGACCTTCCCGACCCGCGGCAGGATCGGCGGGATCTGGTCGATGCCGGAGACCAGCCCGTTCGCGATCGACGGCACCGAGCCCAGCAGGACGACGAAGTAGATCGTCGCGTCGGTGAGGCCGAACCAGAGGATCGCCGCCGGGACCCACGCGACCGACGGCAGGCTCTGCAGGCCGGAGAGCAGCGGGCCGATCGCGGACCGCACGACCTTGACCTTCGCCACCAGCAGGCCGAGCGGGGTCGCGATCACCAGCGCGATCGCGAAGCCGAGGAACGCGCGGCTGATCGAGGTCCACAGGATCGACCAGATCTCGCCGGTCACGAGCCTCGCCGCGAACGAGTCCCACACCGCGATCGGCGCGGGGAGCTTGAACTCCGGCCAGATCGCGGACGCCCACAGCGCCTGCCAGACGACGACGGCGAGCACCAGGGCCACGAGCGGCGGCAGGCCGGTGGTCAAGGCCTTCCGCCACCAGGGACGGCGGTTGTCCGTGGGGGTGTCGAGCGCGTCCAGGCCCGCGAGCGCCGCGGCGGAGTCGTTCGGTGGGGTGACGGTCGGGCTCTCAGGCGGCATGACTGGTGATCACCTGTCGTAGCCGGCCGGTGATCTCGTCGTGCAGCTCCTCGCCGTGACCGTGCGCGCCGTCGACGTCCCATTCGCCGACGACCGTGCCCGGCCGCGACGACAGCAGTACGACCCGCTGGGCCAGCCGGACGGCCTCCCGGACGTCGTGGGTGACGAACAGGATGGTCGTCCCGGTCGCCTCCCAGACGCGCAGGAGCTCGCCCTGCAGCACGTCGCGGGTGATCGCGTCGAGCGCGGCGAAGGGCTCGTCCATGAGGAGCAGGCCGGAGCCGCCGTCCTCGGCGGTGGCGGCGGCGAGGGCGCGCGCCAGGGACACCCGCTGGCGCATTCCGCCGGAGAGCTCGTGCGGGCGCTTGGCGCCGAGCCCGTCGAGCCGGACGAGCTCGAGCAGCTCCTCGGCCCGGCGCTTCCGCTCGCCGCGCGAACGTCCCGCTAGGCGGAGCGGGAGCTCGACGTTGCGGCCCGCGGTCAGCCAGGGCAGCAGCGCGGGCTCCTGGAACATGAACGACGGCCGCGACGTCGTCAGGGCGACGCTGCCGGACGTCGGCTCGTCGAGCCCGGCGACCAGGTTGAGCAGGGTGGACTTGCCGCACCCCGACGCCCCGAGCAGGCAGACGAACTCGCCCGGCCGCACCTGGAGGTCGATCCCGTGCAGCGCGGTGACACCGGAGGCGCCCGCGCCGAACGTCTTGCCGACGCCGGCGAGGGTGACGGCGGGCTCGCCGGAGGTGCGCCGGGCGGTCGCGTTCTCGATCACTGCGGTCATCCGGGTCATCCCTGTGCCTTGTCGAGACCCGCCGCGTCCACGGTGGGCTGGCCGGCCTGCGTGCGGACGGCGTTGAGTGCGGTGACGTCGACGAAGCCCTGAAGGTTCGTCTCGGTCGGCGTGGCGCCCGCGGTGACGCTGTCCTTGGACAGCTGCGGGAAGGTCGCGGCGAGCGGGTCGCTGTCGAACTGCAGCTCGGTGAACGCCCGGTCCAGGACGGCGGGGCTCAGCGACGAGTTCGTGATCTTCTTGATCGCCTCGTTGGTGACCGTCTTCGCCCGGTCCTGCTGGCCGGTGGCGAAGTCGATCGCCTTCTGCTCGCCGCGCAGCAGGGCCTGGACGGTGTCCGGGTGCTGCTGGAGGTACTCGGTGCGGACGATCAGGACCGTCGTCGGGAACTTGCCGTCCGGCCAGAGGCTCTTCTCGTCGACGAGGACCTTGGCGCCGGCGTCGACGAGGCGGAGCCTCCACGGCTCGGGCAGCCAGCCGCCCGCGACCTGGCCCTGCTTGAACAGGTCCAGCGTGCGGGGGTTGTCGATGTTCTGGACGGTGACCTTGTCCGGGCCGTCGCCGATCTCGAGCCCGTTCTCGGCGAGCCACTTCTTGAGCGCGACGTCCTGGGTGTTGCCGAGCTGGGGCGTCGCGATGGTCCTGCCCTTGAGCTGCGCGGGCGAGGTGATGTCCGGTGACGTGACGAGCTGGGCGCCCGCAGACGTCGAGCCCGCGATCAGCCGGACCGCCTCGCCGTTGGACTTGGCGAACGCGTTGATCGCCGGGCTGGAGCCGATGAACCCGGCGTCGAGCGAGCCGCCGAGCAGCGCGCCGACCTCGTCGGGGCCGGCGTTGAAGGTCTGCGGGATGAGCCTCGTGGAGCCGAGCTCGGCGGCGAAGAAGCCCTGGTCCACCCCGATCAGCGCCGGGGCGTGGGTGATGTTCGGGAAGTAGCCGAGGCGCAGCTCGGCGGCGGGGGAGGTGGCGGCCGGGGCGGCCGCGGTGTCCTCCTGCGCGCGCGAGCACGCGGCGAGGGACACGACGGCGAGTGTCGCGGCGAGGAGGGCGGGGATCCGGGATCTGAGGCGCATGGCCGGTGCTTTCTCGAGGAAGGGGAGTCAGGAGGTGGCGACGAGCTCGCGCTCGGTGGCGGCGGTCGTCGCCCGCAGCTTCCGGACCGCGACGGTGACCGCCGTGGCCCACGCCGCGAGGATCAGCACGTAGATCGCGGTGGTGGCCGGTCCGGGGAGGTCGAGGGCCCGCAGGACGGTGCGCGCGTTGGTGAACACGATGATCCCGCCGACCGCGGTGCCCAGGACGGGCGCCGGGATCCTGGTGACGAGCCACGCCGCGATCGGCGCGGCGATCACACCGCCGAGGAACAGCCCGCCGATCGTCCACGGGTCCAGCACGGCGCTGCCGAGGCCGAGCAGGAACCCGCCGCTGGCGGCCACCGCGACGAGGAACTCCGACGTGTCGACCGAGCCGATCACGGTGCGGGGCGCCGTCTTCCCGGCGGTGAGCAGGGCGGGGGTCGCGACCGGACCCCAGCCGCCGCCACCGGAGGCGTCGATGAAGCCCGCGAGCAGGCCGAGCGGGGACAGGAACTTCGCGCGGTGCGGCGAGACCCGGGCCGACCCGACCTCCGGCGGGCTCACCGAGAAGCGCAGCAGGATGTAGACGCCCAGCGCCAGCAGGATCCCGGACATGATCGGGGCCGCGCTGTCCGTGGCCAGGGCCGAGAGCACCGTCGCGCCGAGGAACGCACCGACCGCGCCGGGCACGCCCAGCTTCAGCACGAGCTTCCAGTCGACGTTGCCGAAACGCCAGTGCGAGGCGCCGGCGGCGAGCGTCGTCCCGACCTCCGCGAGGTGCACCGACGCGCTGGCTGCCGCCGGGTTCACCCCCGCGATCAGCAGCAGCGAGGTCGAGGTGACCCCGTAGGCCATGCCGAGGGCGCCGTCGACGAGCTGGGCACCCAGCCCGACGAGGGCGAAGACGATGAGCGTGCGCATGAGGAAGGAGATCTCTCGCGTGGTGGTGACATGGTTCGGGCGCGCGGGGGCACCACGGCGTCAGGGAACGACGACCGGGGCGGGGAGGTTCAGCGACAGAACTCGTCGAACGCGTGGCCGCGGCGCGACGGCCAGAACAGCTCCAGGTCCGTGGCCCGCAGCGGGGTCATCGCGAACGCGCCGGCCCGGCGGGAACCGGGTCGGGCGGGCTGCTGGTGCAGCGCAGCGACGAACATGACCCAATCGTGCGACGTGGGCGCCCGAGGAACAACTGGGCGTCCGTGATGCGGGAGCGCCGCGAAATGTCCGGACGTAACGGCGTGATCAACGGCGTGCCGGGTGAACTGCGAGGACGCCGCGGTGACGGGCGCATGACGCCGATTCGCCGCTCGCACAGCGGGATTCGGCGTGGTGGGGGTCTCAGACGTTCGGCCCGGACGTTTCCGGCCATCCGTTCCACCGGCAAGGGCGGAGCGGGATCAGGTGATCTCCGCGAGGGCCGTGCCGGCCTCG
Source organism: Pseudonocardia sp. T1-2H (assembly GCF_038039215.1). Lineage (NCBI taxonomy): Bacteria > Bacillati > Actinomycetota > Actinomycetes > Pseudonocardiales > Pseudonocardiaceae > Pseudonocardia > Pseudonocardia sp. T1-2H. The sequence continues at coordinate 4,872,835 of NZ_JBBPCL010000001.1, read as the reverse complement.
ATCGCGGGGCGGGTGGCGGCCGTGCGGTACCGGGACAGGACGACGTCCGCGACGGCCGGGTGGGCGCCGAGGGCCTCCGCGACGGGCGCGCCCGCCGCCCGGGCGTGGACGCGGTCGAGCAGGCGTCCGGGGGCGAGGAACCAGGAGGCGACCGCGATGCGGCGGGCGCCGCGCCGTCGGAGACCGGCGATCGCGGCCGGGACGTCCGGCTCAGCCGTGGCGAACGCGGCGGCCGCGAGGGGCCAGCGGCGGACCAGGTCGTCGACGGTGGCGTTCGCCGCGGCGTGCGACGAGCCGGTGCCCGCGAGGACGATCCCCAGGCCGGGGTCCCCGGGGGCGACGCCGAGCCGGGCGAGCCGTTGCGCGGCGACGTCGAGCAACGCCGGGTCCGGGCCGAGGACGTCGGAGACCCGCACGTCCTGCCCCGGGCGCCGGGACTGCTCGACGACGACCGGGATGTCGACGCGGGCGTGGTACGCGGCGCCGAGGAGCAGCGGCACGACGACCGCGGGCCGGTCGAGAGCGGCCAGCACGTCGTCGAGGCGGGGGTGGTCGAAGTCCAGGAACGCGGGCCGGACGTCGAGCCCGGGCGCGCGGGACCGCACGACGTCGACCAGCGCGGCGATCGTCGAGGCGGACCGCGGGTCCCGGCTGCCGTGCGCGACCGGCACCAGTACCGGCGCCTCGCGACCCGGCGCCTCGCGACCCGGCACCCCGCGAGTCGGGCTCCACGCCCCCGCGAGTCGCGACCCCACGCCGGGCGAGTCGGGGTCGGTGCCCGCGCGAGTCGGGCCCTGAGGCCCCGCGAGTCGCGGGCTCGCGCCGCGCGAGTCGGGGTCCCCGGTGGCGCGGGGCGCGCCGCTGTGGCTCGCCTGCGCGGGCTCGGAGCGCGACTCGCGTGGCCCCGGGCCCCGACTCGCGGGGCCCGGGGTCCCGGCTCGCGCGGCCTGGGGGGACGGGATGGCGGCCGCCTACGAGATGAGCGGGGTGAGCGCCAGCGGAGTGCCGACCAGCCCCGCGGCGAGCGTGTTGCCGGTCGGCGGGTCGATCAGCAGGAAGCTGCCGGTGGCGCGGACGTCCGCGTAGTCGTCGACGGGCAGGGCGTCCGCCGTGCGCAGGGTGACCCGGCCGATGTCGTTGAGCTCCAGCGTCTCCGCCTCGACCTCGGTCAGGGTGTCGGTGTCGATCCGGCACTCCGGCGCCCCGACGATCACCTGCGTGGTCCGGGTGCCGTGCTTGAGCAGTAGCCGGGCTCCCGGGCGCAACGGCTTCTCGGCGAGCCAGCAGAGCGTCGCGTCGATCTCGCTGGTGACCCGCGGCTCGGCGTCCGCCGCGACGATCATGTCGCCACGGGAGATGTCGATGTCGTCCGCGAGCAGGATCGTCACGCTGCGCCCCGCGGTGGCGGCGTCCAGCGGCCCGTCCGCGGTGTCGACGCTGGTCACGGTCGTGCGGCGGCCCTCGGGGAGGACCACGACGGCGTCGCCGGGCCGCACCGAGCCGGACGCGACCTGGCCCGCGTAGCCGCGGTAGTCGTGCAGCGCCTCCGTGCGGGGGCGGATGACGTACTGGACGGGCATGCGGAAGGGCTTCGCGACCTCCGGCCCGACGACCGGGACGGACTCGAGGTGCCCGAGCAGCGTCGGGCCGTCGTACCAGGGCGTGTGCGCCGAGCGCTCGACGACGTTGTCCCCGACCAGCGCGGACACCGGGATCGTCTGCACGGCCTCGTCCGGGAAGCCCAGCGAGCGGGCGAGCCCGGCGAAGTCCTTCGCGATCGCCGTCAGGACGGCCTCGTCGTAGCCGACCAGGTCGATCTTGTTGATCGCCAGCACCAGCCGGGGGACGCGCAGCAGCGCGAGCACCGTGGCGTGCCGGCGGGTCTGCTCGACGATGCCGTTGCGGGCGTCGACGAGCAGCACGGCCAGCTCGGCGGTGGAGGCGCCGGTGACGGTGTTGCGCGTGTACTGCACGTGCCCGGGGGTGTCCGCGAGGACGAACTCCCGGGTGGGCGTGCCGAAGTAGCGGTACGCCACGTCGATCGTGATGCCCTGCTCGCGCTCGGCGCGCAGGCCGTCGACCAGCAGCGAAAGGTCCGGCGTGGACAGTCCCTTGTCGACCGAGGCGCGCTGGACGGCCTCGATCTGGTCCGCGAGGACGGACTTGGTGTCGTAGAGCAGCCGCCCGACGAGAGTGGACTTGCCGTCGTCGACGGAGCCGGCCGTCGCGAACCGGAGCAGATCCCTAGTCATCAGAAGTAGCCCTCACGCTTGCGGTCCTCCATGGCGGCCTCGGACATGCGGTCGTCCGCGCGGGTCGCACCGCGTTCGGTGAGCCGGGAGGCGGTGACCTCGGCGATGATCTCGTCGAGGGTGGTGGCGGTCGACCGGACGGCGCCGGTGCACGAGCCGTCGCCGACCGTCCGGTAGCGGACGGAGAGCTGCTCGAGCTGCTCGGTGCCGCGGGGGCCGCCCCACGGGCCCTCGGCGAGCCACATGCCGTCGCGCTTGTAGACCTCGCGCTCGTGCGCGTAGTAGATCGTGGGCAGCTCGATGTTCTCCCGCTGGATGTAGCGCCAGACGTCGAGCTGGTCCAGTTGGAGATCGGGAAGACGCGGACGTGCTCGCCCGGGGCGTGCCGTCCGTTGTAGAGGTTCCACAGCTCCGGGCGCTGCTTGCGCGGGTCCCAGCGGCCGAACGCGTCCCGCAGGCTGAGGATGCGCTCCTTCGCGCGGGCGCGCTCCTCGTCCCGGCGGCCGCCGCCGAACACCGCGTCGAACCTGTTCTCGACGATCGCGTCGAGCAGCGGCTGGGTCTGCAGCGGGTTGCGGGTGCCGTCCGCGCGCTCGATCAGGCGGCCGTCGTCGATGTAGTCCTGGACCTTCGCGACCTCCAGCCGCAGGCCCAGGCGCTCGACGAGGGTGTCCCGGAAGTCGATGACCTCGTCGAAGTTGTGCCCGGTGTCGACGTGCAGCAGCGGGAACGGCACCGGCGCCGGCGCGAACGCCTTGACGGCCAGGTGCACCAGCAGCGTCGAGTCCTTGCCGCCGGAGAAGAGGATCACCGGCCGGTCGAACTCGCCCGCGACCTCGCGGAAGATGTGGATGGACTCGGACTCGAGTGCGTCGAGCGCGTCCAGCGCGGGCGCGGTCAAGCGGCACCTCCGGTGCTCGGGCGTGAATAACGGTGTTCCGGCGAGGTCTTCCGCGCACGGGTCATGAGACGTGCAGCCCGCACTCGATCTTGCTCGTGCCCGCCCAGCGGCCGGAGCGCGGATCGGCGCCCGGGGCCGGCTTCGCGGTGCACGGGGCGCAGCCGATGCTCGGGTAGCCGGCCCCGACGAGCGGGTTCACGAGGATCCCGTTCTCGTCGATGTAGGCCTGCATCTCCTCGTCGCTCCAGGCGGCGATCGGGTTGATCTTGACGAGGCCGAACTTCTCGTCGTAGGTGATCAGCGGCGTGTTCGCCCTGGTCGGGGCCTCCACGCGGCGGACGCCGGTGACCCACGCGTCGTACTTCGCGAGCGTGTCCTGCAGCGGCGCGACCTTCCGCAGCGCGCAGCACCGGTTCGGGTCCCGCGCGAAGAGGTCCTTGCCCTCGCTCGCGTCCTGCTCGGCGACGGACTGCTTCGCCTGCGCGTTGACCATCCGCACGTCGTAGACCTGCTCGACGGCGTCCCGCGTCCCGATGGTCTCGGCGAAGTGGTAGCCCGTCTCCAGGAAGAGGATCTCGACGCCGGGCTGCGCCTTGGCGGCGAGGTCGACGAGCAGCGCGTCCTGCATGTTCGACGCGACGATCATCCGGGCGCCGAAGGTCTCGGCGGCCCACGCCAGCAGCTGCTGGGCCGTGGCGTCCGGACCCAGCTCGGCGGCGCCGCGCTCGGCGACGGCCCTGAGGTCGGTCTCGGTGGCAACGCTCATGAGTCCGCTCCTAGCTTCTCCGGTGCCGTCTCCGGGACGCCGATCCCGACGAAGGTCACGACGAACGTGCGGAGGCAGCTCGAGCACCACCAGGCCGCGCCCGGGACCTTCTCGCTGCGCGCGGCGGGGCGCAGGTCCTCTTCTCCGCAGTACGGGCAGTGGTACGGGACGACGCGCTCCGTCACTTGAGATCGTCCTCGTCCGCGCGCAGGACCCAGGTGGCGAACCGCTCGCCGGGCTCGCGCTGCGCGACGTAGGTCCGCACGACGCGCTCGACGTAGTCGCCCAGCTCGGCGCTGGTGACCTTGAGCCCGCGCAGCTTGCGGCCGAACCCGGCGTCGAGGCCGAGCCCGCCGCCCAGGTGGACCTGGAAGCCCTCGACCTGGTTCTTGTCCTTGTCGGGAACGATCATGCCCTTGAGGCCGATGTCGGCGACCTGCGTGCGGGCGCAGGAGTTGGGGCAGCCGTTGAGGTGGATCGAGACCGGGGTGTCGATGTCGCCCTGGATGTCCGCGAGCCGCTTCTCCAGGTCCTCGACCAGGCGGATCGCCCGCTCCTTGGTCTCGACGATCGCGAGCTTGCAGAACTCGATGCCGGTGCAGGCCATCGTCGAGCGCCGCCACGGCGACGGCTCGGCCTGCAGGCCCAGCGCGTCCGCCTCGGCCTTCAGCGCGTCGACGGCGGCGTCCGGGACGTCGAGGACGACGACCTTCTGCTGCGCCGTCAGCCGGACGCGCTTCGAGCCGGCCGTCTCGGCGGCCTTGGCCAGCGAGATCAGCGTGCTGCCGGAGACGCGGCCGGACGCCGGGGCGAGGCCGACGTAGTTGCGACCGTCGACCTGCTTGTGCACGCCCACGTGGTCGATCGGGACCTCGGGGACCGCGGGAGCCGGGCCGTCGATCAGCTTCCGGCCGAGGTACTCCTCCTCGAGGACGCGGCGGAACTCCTCGACGCCCCAGTCCGCGACCAGGAACTTGATGCGGGCGCGGTGGCGCAGCCGGCGGTAGCCGTAGTCCCGGAAGACCGAGATGACACCGGCCCAGACGTCCGGGATCTCGTCGAGCGGCACCCACGCCCCGAGCCGCTGCGCGATCTTCGGGTTGGTCGACAGCCCGCCGCCGACCCAGAGGTCGAAGCCCGGGCCGTGCTCCGGGTGGTCGACGCCGACGAAGGAGATGTCGTTGATCTCGTGCGCGACGTCCTGCTGCCACGAGATCGCGGTCTTGAACTTCCGCGGGAGGTTCGAGAACTCCTTGCTGCCGATGTAGCGGTCCAGGATCGTCCGGATCGCGGGCTCGGGGTCCAGCTTCTCGTCCGCGGAGATCCCGGCCACGGGGGAGCCGAGGATCACGCGCGGGGTGTCCCCGCACGCCTCGGTGGTCAGCAGGCCGACGCCCTCGACCTTCTCCCAGATCGCCGGCATGTCCTCGACGCGGATCCAGTGGTACTGGATGTTCTGCCGGTCGGTGATGTCCGCGGTGTCCCGGGCGTACTGCTGGCTGACCTCCCCGAGGACACGCAGCTGCTCGGTGGTGAGCGCGCCGCCGTCGCAGCGGATCCGCAGCATGAAGTAGCGGTCGTCCAGCTCCTCGGGCTCGAGGCTGGCCGTGCGGCCGCCGTCGATCCCCGGCTTCCGCTGGGTGTACAGGCCCCACCAGCGGAAACGGCCGCGCAGGTCGGCCGGGTCGATCGAGTCGAAGCCGCCCTTCGCGTAGATGTTCTCGATCCGCGCGCGCACGTTGAGCCCGTCGTCGTCGCGCTTGCTGCGCTCGTTCGGGTTCAGCGGCTCGCGGTAGCCGAGCTTCCACTGGCCTTCGCCGCGCTTGCGCTTGGCGGGTGCAGGGGTGGTGGGGGGCATGTGGTGGAGCTTCCCGTGTCTGGGATCGAACACAAGCGGGGCCTGGGCTCGTCGCGACGCCGTTGAAGAAGCGTCGTCGCGATGAGGGTTCCGGCGCCGGATGGGTCTGGAAGGACGAGGTCGACGGCGTGCGCGCTCAGCGCGAGAGTCGACAGAGCGCGCTGCTCACCCGGTGCAGGTCCACGTGGCGCCGGGCGACGAGGCCAGGCGCCCGCAGGTGCAGAGTCAGCGCGGTCACGCCCAACAGGGTGCCACGCTGTCCGGACCAACGGCCAGCGCATGCCCGGATGCTGGGAGAGGATTCACAACCGGGCCCCGTGATCGGGACGAGCCTCGCCACCTCCGGACGCGGTTACCGTGGTGTCGTGACCCCTGCGACGCCCTTCGGCATCTACGTCCACGTGCCGTTCTGCGCGTCCCGCTGCGGCTACTGCGACTTCAACACCTACACGGCCTCCGAGCTGGACGGGTCCGGCGCCTCCCCGGACGGCTGGCTGGAGGCGGTCCGCCGGGAAGCTCGCGCTCGCCCACCGCACGGTCGGGGACCGGCCCGTGGACACCGTGTTCGTCGGGGGAGGGACGCCGTCCTTGATCGGCGCCCGGCGCCTCGGTGCGGTCCTCGACACCATCCGCGACGAGTTCGGGCTCGCTCCGGGCGCCGAGGTGACCACCGAGTCCAACCCCGAGTCCACCTCGCCGGAGTTCTTCGCGGGCCTCGTGGACGCGGGCTTCACCCGGGTCTCCCTCGGGATGCAGTCCGCGGCGCCCCACGTGCTGCGCATCCTGGACCGCCGGCACACGCCGGGCCGCGCCGTCGAGGCCGCGCAGGAGGCGCGCCGGGCGGGGATCGAGCACGTCAACCTGGACCTCATCTACGCGACGCCCGGCGAGACCGGGGACGACCTGCGCGCCTCCGTCGAGGCGGTGCTCACCGCGGGCGTCGACCACGTCTCGGCGTACTCGTTGATCGTGGAGGACGGCACCGCGCTGGCCCGCCGGGTGAAGCGCGGCGAGCTGCCCGCCCCGGACGACGACGTCGCCGCGGAGCGCTACGAGCTGATCGACGACCTGCTGAGCGCGGCCGGCCTCGGCTGGTACGAGGTCTCGAACTGGGCCTCGTCGCCCGGGGCGGAGTGCCGGCACAACCTCGGCTACTGGCTGGACGGGGACTGGTGGGGCGCGGGCCCCGGCGCCCACTCCCACCTCGCCGGGACGCGCTGGTGGAACGTCAAGCACCCCGCGCGCTACGCGTCGATGCTGGCCGACGGCCTCTCCCCGGAGCTGGACCGCGAGGAGCTGACCCCGGACGAGCAGCACACGGAACGGGTGATGCTGCGGCTGCGGCTGGCCTCCGGGCTCCCGCTGGACCTGCTCGACGAGGCCGCCCGGGCCGAGGCCGCCCGGGCCGCGGACCAGAGTCTGCTCGACCCGGCCGTGCTGCGGCAGGGCCGCGCCGTCCTGACCCGCCAGGGGCGCCTGCTCGCGGACCGCGTCGTGCAGGACCTCCTCCTCGCCTCCGAGGTCGAGGCCGCGCGCGCGTGACCCACCCAGGTCGCGCCGCCGTGACCCACAGGGCCCGACTCGCGTGGTCCCACATCCCGACTCGCGGGCAGTGGCGCGCGATTCGGGGCGTGGCACCCCGCAGGTCGGGGCCTGGGGCCGCGCGAGTCGGGAGCCGGCGGTGAGCCCGCGGCGGCGGCTGCTCGCCGCGATCCTGGCGCTGGTCGTGCTCGTCGCGGTGGTCGTCGTCGGCATCCGGGTCGCGGCGTCGTCCGGCGGCGGCGTCGATCCCGTCGCCCGGCCCGCCCAGGACCGGCCCGGCCCGGTCCTGCTCGTCCCCGGTTACGGCGGCAGCCGGGACTCCCTGCTCCAGCTCGCCTCCCGGATCGAGGCCACGGGCCGGGACGCGCAGGTGCTCAGGCTCGTCGGTGACGGCACCGGTGACCTGTCGGCCCAGGTCGAGGTGCTCGACGCCGCCGCGGACGCGGCCCTCGCCGCGGGCGCCCCGTCCGTCGACGTGGTCGGCTACTCGGCCGGTGGCGTCGTCGCCGGGCTGTGGATCTCCCGGGACGACGGCGCGGCGAAGGCTCGGCGCGTCGTCACGATGGGGTCCCCGCTGCACGGGACGTCGCTCGCCGCCCTCGCCATCACCCAGGCCCCCGACGCCTGCCCGGTCGCGTGCCGCCAGCTCGCCCCGGGGTCGGCGGCGGTCACCGAGTTGGACCGGGCGGACGTCGGCGCCGCCGTGCCCTGGCTCTCGATCTGGACCGCCGACGACGAGACCTCGATGCCGCCGGAGACCGCCCGCCTCGCCGGGGCGACGAACGTCCGGGTCCAGGACGTCTGCCCGGGCGCCCGGGTGGGGCACTCGAACCTGCCGCGGGACGCGACCGTCACCGGGCTGGTGCTGCGAGCCATCGGGCCCGCGCCGGTCGACGTCGCGGGTGCGGGCTGCGGAGCCGCACCCGCACGCTGACCCGGAGTTCTCGCAGGTCAGTGAGGGTTGTGCGGGTGAAACCCCGCTCTCACGAGGTTCCACGCGCACAGGTCAGCTGGTGACGTCCTTGGTCGCGAAGTTGGCCCACGCGGCGCCGAACGCGACGACGACGTAGCCGCCCTCGACGAGGAGGCCGCGGCGGACCGGGTCCCAGAGGATCGGGTCCCGGTACAGGTCGATCCAGGCGAGCCAGTGGGTCGTCGGCAGGTACGGCTGGATCGCCGAGGCCGCGTCGAGCGGGGTCAGGGCGGCGCTCGCCACGACGACCGCCAGCACCCCGAGCGTGGCGGCCAGCGGCGCGTCCGTGAGCGTCGAGAAGAACAGTCCGATCGCCCCGAGGGCCAGCATGCACAGCGCGAGGTACCCGACGGTCACGCCGGTGCGGACCACCACGTCCACCGGGGTCAGGGTCGCGCCCGAGAGCGACGGGATGCCGCCCCCTCCGCCGAGCGACGCGTCCGGCCCGAACCCGAACGCCAGCACCCCCACGACGTAGGACACGACCGTCACCAGCAGCACCGCGAGCAGCACGTAGACCGCGACGGAGATCAGCTTGGCGGTGAGCAGCCGCAGCCGCCCGACGGGCCGGACGAGCAGGTAGCGCAGCGTCCCGGCCGTCGCCTCGCCCGCGATCGCCTCCCCGGAGACGATCGCGACGGTGATCGGCAGGAACACCGGCAGGACGAGCGCGAGCGCGGCGGCGGGGAAGATCTGCCCGTTGGTCACGACGGCGGAGAGGAACGCGCCGCCGCTGCCCGGCGGGGGTGTGAGGTCGGTGGCGGCCAGCAGGATCGCGACGAGCGTCGGCAGGGCGCAGAGCAGGACCCAGCACAACCAGACCCGGCGTCGGCGCAGCATCAGCCGGAGCTCGACGGCGATCACCGGTCGCCCCCGGAGGCCGGGAGTGGTGTGGTCGGGCGGGCGGCGGGCGGCGGGCGGCCGTCCACCCGGTCCGCTCCCGGTCCGGTCAGCTCCAGCACCACCTGCTCCAACGTCCGCCTCTCCGCGCTCAGCCCGCTCACCCGCACCCCGCCGGCGACGAGCCGCGCGTTCAGCTCCGCCGCGTCGTCGCCGCGGACCACCAGTTCGTTCCCGGCCCGGGACAGGACCCGCCCGTCGAGCAGCCCGACGGCCGACGCGGGGTCGGGTGTCGTCAGCAGGATCCGGCCCGTCGGTGTGCGCAGGGCGTCGAGCGGGGAGTCGAGCACCAGCCGCCCGGCGTCCATGACCCCGACCTGCGTGCACAGCGCCTCCACCTCGCTGAGCAGGTGGCTGGACAGCACGACCGTCGTCCCGGCCTCGTTCAGCCCGGTCAGCAGCGACCGCATCTCGTGGATCCCGCGCGGGTCGAGCCCGTTCGTCGGCTCGTCGAGCAGGAGCAGGCGCGGGCCGCGCAGCAGGGCCGCGGCGATGCCGAGGCGCTGGCGCATGCCGAGGGAGTAGGCGCGCACCGGGCGGCGGTCGACACCGCCGAGCCCGACGCGCCCGAGCACGTCCTCGATGCGGCGGCGCCGGTCCCGCAGCCGGCCCCCGCGGCCGGCGGCGTCGAGCAGCCGCAGGTTCGCCCGCCCGGACAGGTGGCCCCACGCGGCCGGGCCCTCCACCAGCGCGCCGACGTGCGGCAGCACGCTCGCGGACCGGCGCGGCATCGGCTCGCCGAACACCTCGATCGAGCCGGACGTCGCGTGGACGAGCCCGAGCAGCATCCGGACCGTCGTCGTCTTGCCGGAGCCGTTCGGGCCCAGCAGACCGAACCGGACGCCCTCGGGCACCCGCAGGTCGACGCCGTCGACGGCGGTCACCCGGCCGAAGCGCTTGGTGAGCCCGGACGTGGAGATGATCACAGCGGTGATCCCGTCATGTCCGAGCCCTCGTCGGCAGCTCGCGCACGGCCTGTTCCAGCACCGCGGGCGCGACCGTGCCGACCAGCAGCCTCCCGCCCCGCCGGATCCCCCCGCGGGCCACCACGGTGAGCAGCGGCGAGCTGACCCGCACCGCGCGCCCGACCGGCACCTCGACCGTCACGCCGCCCGCCATCGCCGCACCCTCGATGACCCGGTCCGCGATCCCGCGGCTGGCCGGGACCAGCGCGAACCCGGAGACGCCGGAGCCGTAGAGGCCGACGCCCGGAAGAGCGGCACCCCCCAGCGGGACGAGGGCGCGGCCCGCGAGCCGGGGCGGCGGATCGGGCGCGTCGAGCTGGCGCAGGGCGCCGGCGAGGTCCGTGGCGTCCGCGGTCACCGCGTCCGCGTCGGGCGGGAGGGCGGGGGTGAGGGTGCGGTCGTCGGGCGCGGTCAGGGAGACCTCCTGGAACTCGGTGAACAACACGGGCAAGCCGGGGTCGGTGCGCCCGGCGACCTCGACGCGCAGCGGCAGCCCGGAGTCCGGGTCCAGCCAGACGTCGATCCGCGCGACCGTCGTGTCCGGATCGCCCGGCGTCACCCGGAACCCCGACGCGCCGATGCCCGCGATCCGCCGGCCCGGGATGGTCGAGACGGGATCGGACCTGGTCAGGCCGACGAGCCGGCGCGCCAGCTCGGGCGGATCGAGATCGGCCGGGCGGGGGAGCCGGACCGGCGTGCTGCCGGAGACGGTCGTGAGCTGGTTCGCGCCGAAGTCCCAGACGTACTCGACGCCGTCGCGATGGTAGGTGTCCCGCTCGCCGGCCGGCGTCAACTCGTCGACGCGCCAGCGGTCGGGGCCCGCGCGGTAGGAGCGGACCGTGGTCGTGCTGGTCAGCAGGGCGGTCGTCGACTGCAGCTGCGGGATCTCGGGGAGGCCGAGGCGCCCGGTGCTGCGGGCGAGGCCGGTGAAGGGCGGAGGGCCGGCGAGGACCCGGGCACGGAGGTCCTCGGCGGGCAGGTCCGGGCCGACGGGGAGCAGCCCGCCCGCGGGTCCGGCTCCGAGCAGGGCGGCGGCGCCGGCGGCGACCAGCACCCAGCGCCGGCTGAACCGAGGCGGACCACCCATTGCGCCGACCATGCCGCGCCCCGCGTGTGACCCGGGTGTGGTCGGGGTGGTGACGAGCGACCCGTGAGCCGGTGGACGCGACGTTCACCGAGGTCGTGGAGAACGAACTGCTCGTCGGCGAGGAGGGCGGCATGATCGTGCGCCTCGAGTTCCACCGCGAGGGGGAGAAGCAGACCCGCGTCGACCGGGTCACACCTCGCGATTGGGGCGGCACGCGGTTGCGTCCGCATACACTTGAGCGGAGACCGAGGACGTGGGTGACCGTCCGGTCCCCGATACGCGAGGAGGTGCCCGGTGAACTCGGACGAGCGTCGCTTCGCCGTCCTCCAGGCGATCGTCGCGGACTACGTGTCCACCCAGGAGCCCGTGGGCTCCCGGGCGATCGTGGAGCGGCACAATCTCGGCGTCTCCAGCGCCACCGTGCGCAACGACATGGCCGCGCTGGAGGAGGAGGGGCTCATCGCCCAGCCCCACACCAGCGCCGGCCGCATCCCGACGGACAAGGGCTACCGGCTCTTCGTCGACCGGCTGGCCGCGATCAAGCCGCTGTCCGGCCCCGAGCGCAAGGCCGTGCAGTCGTTCCTGGAAGGCGCGGTGGACCTCGACGACGTGCTGCGCCGCAGCGTCCGGCTGCTGGCCCAGCTCACCCGTCAGGTCGCCGTGGTGCAGTACCCGACGCTCACCCGCTCCACCGTCCGCCATCTCGAGGTCGTCCAGCTCACGCCCGCGCGGCTGATGCTGGTGCTGATCACCGACAGCGGCCGGGTGGACCAGCGGGTGGTCGATCTCGGGCAGGTCGTCGGCGAGGAGGAGGTCGGGCGGCTGCGCGCGCTCCTCAACGGAGCGCTGGTCGGGCGGAAGCTCGCGGACGCGTCCGCCGAGGTGGCGGAGCTGCCGGAGTCTGCGCCGCGCGAGCTGCGGGACGTCGTGGTGACGCTGTCCACGGTCCTGATCGAGACGCTGGTAGAGCACCCCGAGGAGCGGCTGGTCCTCGGCGGCACGGCCAACCTGACCCGCAACACCGCGGACTTCCCGGGGTCGCTGCGGCAGATCCTCGAGGCGCTCGAGGAGCAGGTCGTGGTGCTCAAGCTGCTGGCCTCGGCCAAGGACCCGGGCCTGGTGACGGTGCGGATCGGCGAGGAGAACGAGTCCTCGGACCTGCACACCGCCTCGGTCGTGTCGATCGGCTACGGGCCGGGCACGGTGCTGGGCGGAATGGGCGTCGTCGGGCCCACCCGGATGGACTATCCGGGAACCATCGCGGCGGTGCATGCCGTCGCTCGTTACGTGGGTGAGATCCTGACGGGGCGCTGAGCTTCTGCGCGCGGTCAGGATACGAGCTGTCGAGCTGAAGGATCATGGGGAATTCGAGGGTGGCACGCGACTACTACGGGATCCTGGGCGTCGAACAGGGCGCGGGTCCCGACGAGATCAAGCGGGCGTACCGCAGGCTCGCCCGGGAGCTCCATCCCGACGTGAACCCGGATCCGGCGGCGCAGGAACAGTTCCGCGAGGTCAGCACCGCGTACGAGGTGCTGACGGACCCGGAGAAGCGGCGCATCGTCGACCTCGGCGGCGACCCGCTGGACAACGGGCGTGGCGGCGGCGGTGGCGCCGGCGGGGGAGACCCGTTCAGCGCGTTCGGCTTCGGCGACATCATGGACGCCTTCTTCGGCGGTGCCGGGGGCGGCCGCGGCCGGGGCCCGCGCAGCCGGGTCCAGCCCGGTGCGGACGCGCTGATCCGGATGCAGCTCACCCTCGAGGAGTGCGCGACCGGCGTGCAGCGCGAGCTGACCGTCGACACCGCGGTGCTCTGCTCGGAGTGCAGCGGCAACGGCTGCGCGCCCGGCACCTCCCCGCAGACGTGCGACATCTGCGACGGCCGCGGCGAGATCCAGAGCGTGCAGCGCTCGTTCCTCGGCCAGGTCGTCACCTCGCGCCCGTGCCCGACGTGCCGCGGCCTCGGCGAGGTCATCCCGGAGCCGTGCCGGCAGTGCGCCGGGGACGGCCGGGTGCGCTCGCGGCGCAACGTCGGCGTGCGGATCCCCGCCGGCGTGGCCGACGGGATGCGCGTCCGGCTGGCGGGTCAGGGCGAGGTCGGCGCGGGCGGTGGCCCGGCCGGTGACCTCTACGTCGAGGTCGAGGAGGTGCCGCACGAGGTCTTCCGGCGCGACGGCGCGGACCTCCACGTCACCCTGCCGCTGCCGATGACGGCCGCCGCGCTCGGCGCGACGCTGCCGCTCCCGATGCTCGACGGCGCGCTCGAGGACCTGGACATCGAACCCGGCACCCAGGCCGGCGCGATGCGGACGCTGCGCGGCAAGGGCATGCCCCGGCTGCGCTCCACCGGCCGGGTCGACGGGTACGGGGACCTCATCGTGCACATCGACGTCACGGTGCCCACCAAGCTGGACAAGGAGCAGACCGAGCTGCTGCGCCAGCTGGCGAAGCTCCGCGGCGAGGAGCAGCCGGACCTGGCGGTCGGGGCGCGCAACGGGCACGGGCTGTTCTCCCGGCTGCGGGACTCCTTCGGCGGCCGCTGAGTGGGGCTCGCGGCCCGGGCCGCCGGCGCATGAGTACGGCACCCCTGTTCCTCGTCGAGGAACTGCCGAAGGTCGGAGCGCACACCCTGACCGGTGCCGAAGGTCGGCACGCGGCCACGGTGAAGCGGATCCGTCCGGGCGAGGTCGTGCTGCTCGCCGACGGCCGGGGCGGGCTGGCACGCGCCGCGGCCGGTGAGGCGGGCAAGGACTTCCTGGAGCTCGACGTCCTCGACGCGGTCCGCCTCGACCCGCCGTCCCCCGGGTGCTGCTCGCCCAGGCCCTGGTGAAGGGCGACCGCGGCGAGCTGGCGGTCGAGACCGCCACCGAGGCGGGCGTCGACGGGGTGATCCCGTGGCGGGCCGCGCGCTGCGTCGCGAAGTGGGAGCAGGGCCCGCGCGGGGAGAAGGCGCTCGCCCGCTGGCGCTCGACCGTGCGGGAGGCGGCGAAGCAGGCCCGGCGCCCGTGGGTGCCCCCCGTGTCCGAGCCCGTCTCCACCACCGAGCTCGCCCGTCGGGTCGGCGAGGTCGAGCGGACGCTCGTGCTCCACGAGAGCGCGGACGACGTCCTGCGCGCCTCCGACCTGCCCGCGTCCGGCGACGTCCTGCTGGTCGTCGGGCCGGAGGGCGGGATCTCCGACGCCGAGCTCGACACGCTGGTCGCCGCCGGTGCCCGGACCGTCCGGCTCGGCCCGGACGTCCTGCGCGCGTCCACCGCCGCGGCCGTCGCCCTCGGCGCGATCGGGGCGCTGACGGGCCGCTGGACCGCGCGTCCCGACCCGTTCGCCGAGCCCTCCCGCTAGTCCCTGCGCGACACGCACGGCCGTATCGATTCCGAGCGCGAAAGGCCCCCGCTCGGCGGCCGGTCGAACTATTGTGTGGCCGCCCCCGCCGTGTGGCGGGGAGGGGCTCGTGGCCGTTCGCGTCCACGAGGCCGCCGGAGGAGCCCCCCTCGGCCGGTGGCCGCCACGTCGCGGTGGGTGTCCTCCATGTCCGCCGCGACGTGGTCCTCCCCCCGCCGGTGTCCCCGCGCCCCGTCGGATCGCGTACGGGGACCGGCCGAGCCGGTTCGCCGAGCTCGGCCGCCCGCTCGCGATCGACCTGGTCGACGGCACGGCCGGCACGGAAATCCGCGACTCGGTGACGGAACACCCCGGCACACGGGAAACTGGGGACCGATCCCGGGAGGACAACGATGTTGATGTCGGCCAAGGGCGGCCTGCTGCTGCTCGTCGACCTGCAGGAACGGCTGATGCCGGCGATCTCCGGCGGCGAGGCGGTCGTCGCGAACGCGGTGCGGCTCGCGGAGGGCGCCGGGCTGCTCGGCGTGCCGGTCGCGGCCACCGAGCAGTACCCGGAGGGCCTCGGCCCGACCGTTCGCGAGCTGACCGCGTATCCCCAGCTGGTGCTGCCCAAGACGGCGTTCGGGGCGGTCGGTGAGCCCGGGTTCGCGATGCTGCTGCCGCCCGGGACGAAGGAGATCGTCGTCGCCGGGGCGGAGGCGCACGTCTGCGTGCTGCAGACCGTCATCGGGCTGCGCGAGGAGGGGCACCGGGTCGTCGTGGTGGCCGACGCGGTCGGGTCCCGCGTCCCGGCGAACCGGGACGCGGCGCTCACGCGGGCCCGCGAGCACGGCGCCGAGGTCGTCACGACCGAGATGGTGCTGTTCGAATGGATGGCCGCCAGCACCCATCCGCAGTTCCGGGACGTGCAGAAACTCATCCGCTGACCGCTCGGAGAATGCGCGGCGAAGTGTCGGAACCGGCCGGTACCATCGATGCCGTCCCCGTCATGAGACCGAGAGCAGGCGACGAAGCAGTTGACCCAGCGGATTCCCGAGAGCCAGCGGACCCCTGAGACCCGGACACCTGAGACACAGCCCGACCCCGTCCAGTCCCGCATGGCCGTCCCGGACACCGCCCTGCTCGCGCTGCTCGGCTCCCACGACGAGAGCCTGCGCACCGCCGAGGAGATGCTCGAGGCGGATGTCCACGTGCGCGGCAACGAGCTCACCCTCACCGGTGTCCCGGCGGAGGTCGCGTTCGCGGAGCGCGTCTTCACCGAGCTGATCACCCTCGCCGAGCGCGGCCAGCACGTCGGTTCGGACACCGTCCGGCGCACGGTCGAGATGCTCACCGAGGACGACCCCGCCACCGCCACGATCCGGGGCGAGTCCCCGGCGGAGGTGCTGAGCCTGGACATCCTGTCCCGGCGCGGCAGGACCATCCGCCCCAAGACCCTCAACCAGAAGCGCTACGTCGACTCGATCGACGCGCACACCATCGTCTTCGGCATCGGCCCCGCCGGTACCGGCAAGACCTACCTCGCCATGGCCAAGGCCGTGCAGGCGCTGCAGGCCAAGATGGTCAACCGGATCATCCTGACCCGGCCGGCCGTCGAGGCGGGGGAGCGGCTCGGCTACCTGCCCGGCACGCTCTACGAGAAGATCGACCCGTACCTGCGCCCGCTCTACGACGCGCTGCACGACATGCTCGACCCCGAGTCGATCCCCAAGCTCATCGCCGCGGGGACCATCGAGGTCGCGCCGCTCGCGTACATGCGCGGCCGCACGCTCAACGACGCGTTCATCATCCTGGACGAGGCGCAGAACACCACGCCCGAGCAGATGAAGATGTTCCTCACCCGGCTCGGGTTCGGCTCGAAGATCGTCGTGACCGGTGACGTCACGCAGATCGACCTGCCGAACAGCGCGCGGTCGGGGCTGCAGGTCGTGCAGGACATCCTCTTCGGCGTGGACGACGTGCACTTCGCGGAGCTGTCCAGCAGCGACGTCGTGCGGCACCGGCTGGTGGGGGACATCGTCGATGCCTACGCCCGCTTCGACGCCGCGTCGCAGCGGCCGGACCTGCGCAGCGCGGCGCCGCGGACCGGACCGCCCCAGGACCGGCGCTCGCGGCGCCGCTGAGCGAACGGTGACCTGACACGGGAAGTGGCGTCCTCGCACAGGGCCGGACCTGTGCGAGGACCACGAGACCTGTGCCGGGTGGGGGTCGGGACCCCTCCCGCTCCGCGGCGACTACCCTCGTCACCGGTGAGTGCCGGGGGCCCCGGCACCCGAAGCAGAGGTAGCCGTGATCCCCGAGGTTGGTCAGTGAGCATCGAGATCGTCAACGAGTCCGGCGTCGCCGTGGACGAGTCGTTGATCGTCTCCGTCGCCCGGTACGCGCTCGACGTCATGCAGGTCAGCCCGGCCGTCGAGCTCGCGATCACCGCGGTGACCCTGGAGACGATGTCCGAGCTGCACGAGCGGTGGATGGACGAGCCCGGGCCCACGGACGTCATGGCGTTCCCGATGGACGAGTTCGCGGAGGACACGCGCCGCCCGGACGCGCCGGACATCGGCCCCGCGCTGCTCGGGGACGTCGTGCTCTGTCCGGCGTTCGCGAAGGACCAGGCCAAGCAGGCCGGGCAGACGCTGGACGACGAGCTGCACCTGCTCACCGTGCACGGCGTCCTGCACCTGCTCGGCTACGACCACCACGAGCCGGACGAGGAGCGTGAGATGTTCGCGCTGCAGAACAAGCTCCTCGCGGACTGGCGGACGGACCGCGCGCGCACCGCCGCCCGGGAGGCGCAGCGCCGTAACGACTCCCGGCTGCTCGGCACGGTCGGCCTCGAGGACGACCGCCCCACGACCAAATGAGCGACGCCCCGAGTACCGGCGACCGGGAGCCGGTCCGATGAATGCCGTCGGCTTCCTGGTCATCGTCATCGTCCTGGTTCCGCTGGCCGGGCTGTTCGCCGCCGCCGACGCCGCGCTGACCTTCGTCTCCCGGGCCCGGGTCGACGCACTGGTCCGCAGCGGCAAGGCGGGCGCCCGCGCCCTGTCGAAGGTGGTCGCGGACCGGCCCCGGCACGTCAACCTGCTGCTCCTGCTCCGGCTGATGGCCGAGACCGCGGCCACCGTGCTGCTCGCCGTCGCCCTCGCCAGCTGGATCACCCCGCCCGGCCTGGGCGTCCTGCTCGCCGCGGTGATCATGGTCGTGGTCAGCTACGTGCTGATCGGCGTCGGCCCGCGCACCGTCGGCCGCCAGCATCCCTACGCCGTCGGGCTGGTCGTCGCGGTCCCGGTGCGGATGCTCGCGACGGTCCTGTCGCCGCTGGCCTCGCTGCTGATCCTGGTCGGCAACGCGATCATCCCCGGCCCCGGTTTCCGCGAGGGCCCGTTCTCGTCCGAGGTCGAGCTGCGCGAGCTGGTGGACATGGCCAGCACCCGCGGCGTCGTCGACGAGGACGAGCGCCAGATGATCCATTCGGTCTTCGAGCTGGGGGACACGATCGTCCGGGACGTCATGGTGCCGCGGCCGGACCTGGTCTGGGCCGAACGGGACATCCCGGTCGAGAAGGTCGTCCGGCTGGCGCTGAAGAGCGGGTACTCGCGCATCCCGGTGCTCGGCGAGGGCATCGACGACATCATCGGCGTCGCGTACCTCAAGGACCTCGTCCGGGCGAGCTACGAGCGGCCGGACGCCCCGCTCCCGGAGGTCGTGCGGCCCGCGTTCTTCGTGCCGGACTCCAAGCGGATCGACGAGCTGCTCCGCGAGATGCAGCGCACGCGCATCCACATGGCGATCGTCGTCGACGAGTACGGCGGCACCGCCGGCGTCGTGACCATCGAGGACATCCTCGAGGAGATCGTCGGCGAGATCACCGACGAGTACGACCGCGACGAGGTGCCGGACGTCGAGCACCTGGACGGACGGACGCTGCGGCTCGCCGCCCGGCTGCCGGTGGAGGACCTCGAGGAGCTCTTCCAGGACGAGTTCGCCGGCACCGACCGGGAGGCCGCGCTCGCCGAGGCGCTCGAGGACGCGGACGTCGACACCGTCGGTGGGCTGCTGGCCCAGCGGCTCGGCCGGGTCCCGCTCCCCGGGGCCGAGGCCGAGGTGGAGGGCCTGCTGCACCTGCGCGGCGAGGGCGGCAAGGACGCGCGGGGCCGGATCCGCATCACGACGGTGCTGGTCACGCCCCTGGACACGCCGGATGAGAACGACGAGGACGAGGACCGGGCCGAGAACGACCGGGCCGACGACGAGGACGGAGGGGCCCGGACCACCGAGGCCCTGCAGCGGGAGGAATCAGATGTCCGGCAGTGAGGGCGCCACACTCGACCCCGAGGACGCCAAGATCGTGACGCTCGCGCGGTCGTCGCGGGCACGTACCGGGGCCGCCGAGGGCGCGGCGGTGCGGGACACGGACGGCCGCACGTACGCCGCCGCGTCCGTCGACCTGCCGTCGTTGCGGCTCACGGCGCTGCAGGCGGCCGTCGCCGCCGCGGTGTCCAGCGGTGCCCCGGGCCTGGAGGCCGCCGCCGTCGTCACCGGGTCCGGCGCCGCGGACGACGCGTCCGTGGCGGCTGTCCGGGACCTCTCACCGTCCGCCCTCGTGATCGTCGCCGACCCGGCGGGCACCGTCCTCACCACGCTCGAAGGAGCCTCCGCATGAGCACCACCCCCAAGTACGACGTGGTCGTGGTCGGTGGTGGCATCGTCGGGCTGGCCACCGCGCACGCGGTCGTCCGGACCGGGCGCAGCGTCGCCGTCGTCGAGCGCGAGCCGCAGCTGGCGAACCACCAGACCGGCAACAACTCCAACGTGATCCACTCCGGGCTCTACTACGCGCCCGGCGAGCTGAAGGCGCGCCTCGCCGTCGCGGGCTGCGCGGAGACCGTCGCGTTCTGCCGCGAGCACGACCTGCCGCACGACGTGTGCGGCAAGCTCGTCGTCGCCACGCACGACGACGAGCTCCCGCGCATGGCGGAGCTGGAGCGCCGCGGCCGGGCCAACGGCGTGGAGACCCACCGCCTCGACGCCGAGGGCATGCGCGACCACGAGCCGAACGTCCGCGGCATCGCGGCGCTGTGGGTGCCCTCGACCGGTATCTGCGACTACCGCGCGGTGGCCGAGAAGATCGGCGAGCTGATCGTCAAGGAGGGCGGCGAGGTCCACCTCGGCCGCGCGGTGACCCGCATCGTCCGCCGGCCGGACGACGTCGTGGTCCGCACGGACGGCGGGGACCTCCTCGGTACCCAGGTGGTCGTCTGCGGCGGGCTGCGCTGCGACGAGCTGGCCAAGGCCTCCGGCGCGGACCCGGGCGTCCGGATCATCCCGTTCCGCGGCGAGTACTCGGGCTTCACCGAGGACGCGGCACAGCTGGTCAAGGGCCTGATCTACCCGGTCCCGGACCCCGCGTTCCCGTTCCTCGGGGTGCACGCCACCCGCGGCATCGACGGGCACGTGCACGCCGGCCCGAACGCCGTCCTCGCGCTGGCCCGGGAGGGCTACTCCTGGGGGACGATCAAGCCCAAGGAGCTGCTCGGGTCCCTCGCCTACCCGGGCATGCTCCGGATCGCGAAGCAGCACTGGCGCTACGGGCTGGGCGAGGTGCACCGGTCGCTGTCGAAGAAGGCCATGGTCAAGCAGATCCAGCGGATGCTGCCGGACGTCCGGGCCGAGCACCTCGTGCCCGCGGGCGCCGGGGTCCGGGCCCAGGCGGTGAAGGCGGACGGCACGCTCGTCGACGACTTCCTGTTCGTGGACCAGGGAACGGGCCGCGGCTCGGTGTTGCACGTGCTCAACGCGCCCTCGCCCGCCGCCACCGCCGCCCTGCCGATCGGCCGGGAGATCCTGCACCGGCTCACGGGCGAGACGCTGGGTGCGCTGTGAGGTGCGCTGACGGGCCTGTGCGCGGAACCTGTTGCCAGGGCGACGATTTCCGTGCACGAGCCGAGCGGAGCGAGACATGACCAGCTTCTCCTGGCCGGACGACTTCCGGTCCGGCTTCGCCTGCTTCGTCGGGCGGCCCAACGCCGGGAAGTCGACGCTGACCAACGCGCTGATCGGGCAGAAGATCGCGATCACCTCGTCACGGCCGCAGACGACGCGGCACGCGATCCGCGGGATCGTGCACCGGCCGGACGCGCAGCTCGTCGTCGTCGACACGCCGGGTCTGCACAAGCCGCGCACGCTGCTCGGCTCCCGGCTGAACGACGTCGTCCGCGAGACCTGGGCCGAGGTGGACGTGATCGGCTTCTGCGTGCCGGCGGACCAGCCCGTCGGGCGCGGGGACGAGTTCATCGTCAACGAGCTGAGGTCCGTCGCCGGGCGCACCCCGGTGATCGGGATCGTCACCAAGACGGACAAGGCGAGCCAGGAGCAGATCGTCACCCGGCTCACCGAGCTGACGAACCTGATGGACTTCGCGGACGTCATCCCCGTCTCCGCGGTCGACGGCTTCCAGGTCGACGAGCTGGCGAACCTGCTGGTCTCGAAGCTGCCCGAGGGGCCGCCGCTCTACCCGGACGGCGAGCTCACGGACGAGCCGGAGGAGACCCTCGTCGCCGAGCTCATCCGCGAGGCCGCGCTCGAGGGTGTCCGGGACGAGCTGCCGCACTCGATCGCCGTGGTGATCGAGGAGATGATCCCGCGCGAGGACCGGCACCCCAAGGCCGCGCCGATGCTGGACATCCACGCGCTGATCTACGTCGAGCGGTCGAGCCAGAAGGGCATCGTCATCGGCAAGGGGGGCGCCCGGCTCAAGCAGGTCGGGACGGACGCGCGCCGGCAGATCGAGGCGCTGCTCGGGACGAAGGTGTTCCTGGAGCTGCACGTGAAGATCGCGGAGAACTGGCAGCGGGACCCGAAGCAGCTCCGCAAGCTGGGCTTCTGAGTTCCCGCAGGTCAGCCCGGGTTGTGCGCGGGAAACCTCGCTAGAACGAGGTTTCCCGCGCACAGGTCAGGGGAGGCGGCGGACCAGGGCGACCATCGCGGCCCGGACGGCGTCGGGCGTGCGGCACTCCTCGTCGAACTCGATCCGGACGGGCTCGTCGGAGGCGTCGGAGGAGATGGCGAACCCGTGTCGGTCGACGTCGAGCATCCGCGCGCGCGTCGTCCCGGGCAGGTCTGCCAAGGTCCGGCAGAAGGCGACGAGGGAGTCCCCGTGGTCGTCGTTCATGTGCCCGGCGATCTGGGCGCGGTACGGGAAGAGGGGGTCCGGCGCGGCGGCGGCGTAGTCCGCGGCGGAGACCCAGCTCATCCGGGCGAACCCGCCGACGTAGCGGACCGCCGTGACGTCGAGCCGGTAGGTCCGGAAGTCGTGGAAGTCCGAGTAGACGCCGTTCGGGTGGACGGCGCGGTAGACCTCGTGGGCGGCGTCGCGCTCGGCGCCGTCGAGGACCCGGGCCGTCCCGAGGAGCGTGACCCGGGCGAGCGCGAGCGGGTCGCCCTCCCCGTCCTCCGTGACCAGCACGGACGCCCGCGGATCCGCCGCGAGGTTGCGGCTGTGCTCGGCGAGGTCCGAGAGCCGGAGCAGGGGTGAGCCCGTCGCGTCGACGGCGAGTGCGGCCACCGAGCCGAACGGGAACCCGGCCGGGTCCTTCGACAGCGTCGAGAGCACCCCGCTCGACGCGTGCGAGGCGAGTGTGCGGGCCAGTTCCGGATCGTCCATGCCCGCGAGGCTAACGGCGCCGTTCTGCGAAGGAGCCGTAGGCTCGTCGGGGTGAGCACCCTGTACCGCGACACCGCCGTGGTGCTGCGCGTGCAGAAGCTCGGCGAGGCGGACCGGATCGTCACGCTGCTCACCAAGCGCTACGGCAAGATCCGCGCGGTTGCGAAGGGCGTGCGCCGCACCCGCTCCCGTTGGGGCGCGCGGCTCGAGCCGTTCAACCACGTCGACGTCCAGTGCTACACCGGCCGCAGCCTGGACGTCATCACCCAGTGCCAGACCGTCGACGCGTTCGGCTCCGGCGTCGTCGCGGACTACTCCCGCTACACCGCCGGCTGCGCGATCCTGGAGACCGCGGACCGGATCGTCTCCGAGGAGGGCGGCGAGCCGTCGCTGCGGGTCTACCTGCTGCTCGTCGGGGCGATCCGGGCGCTGGCCGGCGGCGAGCGCGACTCCTCGCTGATCCTCGACGCGTTCCTGCTGCGCGCGATGAGCCACGCCGGCTGGGCGCCGTCGATCTCGGAGTGCGCGCGGTGCGCGGAGCAGGGCCCGCACCGGGCGTTCAGCGTGCAGGGCGGGGGAGCGGTGTGCGAGCGGTGCCGCCCGCCGGGCTCGGTGACGCCGTCACCGGAGACGTTCACGCTGCTCGACGCCCTGCTGCACGGGGACTGGGACGTCGCGGACGCCGCCGAGCCGTTCACCCGCCGGGACACGTCCGGCCTGGTCGCGGCGCACCTGCAGTGGCACATGGAGCGCCAGCTGCGGTCGTTGCCGCTGGTGGAGCGCCGGGCTCCGGAGCGGCGGGAACCCGTCACCGGCGGCCCCCATGCCGGCTGACGACACGACCGACCCCGAGAACGCGGACAGAGGCCTCGGCCGCCGCGTCTGGACCCTCTTCGACGACCACCACGGCACCCTCGCCGCGATCCTCACCGCAGTCGTCCTCACGAGCGGCCTCGGGATCATCACCCCCTTCCTCACCCAGGCGGCGTTCGACAGGGCGCTGTTCCCGCCGGCCGCGTCGTGGACATCCCGCTGCTGGCCTGGCTCGTCGCCGGCATGATCGCGATCCCGGTCGTCTCGGCGCTGATCGGCGTCTGGCAGACCTACCGGACGACCCTGCTCGGCAACCAGGTGATGGCGGACCTGCGGGGGCGGCTCTTCGAGCACCTGCAGCGGATGGACCTCTCGTTCTTCACCGCCACCCGGACCGGCGCGATCCAGTCCCGGCTGGCCAACGACGTCGGCGGCGTGCAGAGCGTCCTCACCGAGACGGCGACGTCCGTGCTCAGCAACGTCGTCACCGTGGTCGCGGCGCTGATCGCCATGATCGTGCTGTCCTGGCAGCTGACGATCGTCGCCGTGGCGCTGGTGCCGTTGTTCGTGCTGCTCCAGGTCCGGGTCGGGCGGGTGCGCCGGCGGCTGGCCGGGCGGACCCAGGAGTCGCTCTCGGACATGACGGCGATCACCGAGGAGTCCCTGTCGGTGTCCGGTGTGCTGCTGGCCAAGGTGTTCAACCGCCAGGAGTACGAGGTCCGCCGCTACCGTGAGGAGAACGCGAAGCAGGTCGGCCTGCAGGTCCGGCAGGCGATGACCGGGCAGACGTTCTTCGCCGTCGTCCAGACCTTCCTCGGCGTGACGCCCGCACTCGTCTACCTGATCGCCGGGTTCCTCGTCGCGATGGGATCCGGGGTCAGCGCGGGCACGATCGTCGCGTTCACGACGCTGCAGACCCGGCTGCTGTTCCCGACGGTCAACCTGCTGCGGGTCTCCCTCGACGTCCAGACCTCGCTCGCGCTGTTCCGACGGATCTTCGAGTACCTGGATCACGAGCCCCGGATCGTCGATCGGCCGGACGCGCGGGAGCTCGACGTCGCGACCGTGCGCGGCGAGATCGAGCTGCGCGACGTGTGGTTCTCCTACCCGCCGGCCGATCGCTCCGAGGACGGCCTGCAGATCACCTCGACGCGGACCTGGGCGTTGCACGGCGTCAGCGCGGTGATCGAGCCCGGGCAGCTCGTCGCCGTCGTCGGGCCGAGCGGGTCCGGGAAGACGACGTTGTCGTACCTGATCCCGCGGCTCTACGACGTGGACCGCGGTGCGGTGCTGCTCGACGGCGTCGACGTCCGGGACCTCACCCAGACCTCCGTCGCGGCCGCGGTCGGCATGGTCACCCAGGACACCTACCTGCTGCATGCGACGATCGCGGACAACCTGCGCTACGCCAAGGCCGACGCGACCGGGGAGGAGCTGGAGGCGGCCGCCCGCGCGGCCAACATCCACGACCGGATCGTGAGCTTCGCCGAGGGCTACGACACCGTGGTCGGTGAGCGGGGTTACCGGCTCTCCGGCGGGGAGAAGCAGCGGCTGGCGATCGCCCGGGTGCTGCTCAAGGACCCGCCGATCCTGATCCTCGACGAGGCGACCAGCGCGCTGGACACCACGAGCGAGCGGCTCGTGCAGCAGGCCCTCGAAACCGCGACCCGGCAGCGTACGACGATCGCGATCGCCCACCGGCTCTCGACGGTGCTGGGCGCGGACCTCATCCTCGCGGTACGCGACGGCGAGATCGTCGAGCGGGGCACCCACACGGAGCTGCTGGAGCTCGACGGGCTCTACGCGCGGCTCTACATCGAGCAGTTCGCGGGCGGGCGCGTCGAGGCGCGCTGCTCGGACGGCGTGGTGTTCCGGGACGGGCACACGTTGGCGACGAGCGCACCGGCCGCGTCCGACGCCTGAGTGGCTCGAGCGCCACCGGGCGCCGCTCGAGTCACTCGGACGGCGGGTGCCCGGACCGCCCGACCCGGTCCGTAGGGTGCCCAACGTGCCCTTCCAGCCACCGCCGCCCCACCCCTCGGGAGCCCGGCCCCCGGCCATCCCGCCGGAGCTGGTCCCGAACCACGTCGCGCTCGTCATGGACGGCAACGGCCGCTGGGCCAACGCCCGCGGGCTGCCCCGGATCGAGGGGCACCGACGCGGCGAGGCCTCGCTCATGGACGTCGCGCGCGGGTGCATCGACATCGGCGTGAAGTGGCTGTCCGCCTACGCCTTCTCCACCGAGAACTGGAAGCGCAGCCCGGACGAGGTGCGCTTCCTGATGGGCTTCAACCGGGACGTCATCAGACGCCGCGTCGACGAGATGCACGCCATGGGCGTGCGGGTCCGCTGGGCCGGGCGTCGGCCGCGGCTGTGGCGGTCGGTGATCAGGGAGCTGGAGGTCGCCGAGGAGAAGACCCGGCACAACGACGTCCTCACCCTCACCATGTGCGTCAACTACGGCGGCCGCGCGGAGATCGCGGACGCGGTCAAGCAGATCGCCGAGCAGGTCAGGGACGGCCGGATCAAGCCCGAGAAGATCGACGAGCGGACGATCGCGCGCTACCTCGACGAGCCGGACATGCCGGACGTGGACCTGTTCGTCCGCTCGTCCGGCGAGCAGCGGACGTCGAACTTCCTGCTCTGGCAGTCCGCCTACGCCGAGATGGTCTTCCTGGACACGCTCTTCCCGGATTTCGACCGCCGCCACATCTGGCAGG
Source organism: Pseudonocardia sp. T1-2H (assembly GCF_038039215.1). Classification (NCBI taxonomy): domain Bacteria; kingdom Bacillati; phylum Actinomycetota; class Actinomycetes; order Pseudonocardiales; family Pseudonocardiaceae; genus Pseudonocardia; species Pseudonocardia sp. T1-2H. The sequence continues at coordinate 4,847,053 of NZ_JBBPCL010000001.1, read as the reverse complement.
CGATCGAGATCTACGCCCGCCGCGACCGCCGGTTCGGTGGCGCCCTCGACACACCTGAGACGAGCACCCCATGACCGCCCCCGTGATCGATGTCGCCCGGGCCGCCCTGGAGCGCTTCCACGACGTCCAGGCCGACGACGACGGCTCGCTCACCTTCGCCCACGGCGGCGTGCTGTGCGTGGTCCAGGGCACGGAGCTGGAGGAGGGCCTGCCCGTCCTCAACCTGACCTGCGTCGTCGCGTGGGACCTGCCCGTCGACGAGGACCCGGCGAAGGACGTGCCCACCCGGGTCGCCCTGGGCGTCGGCGAGGGCCTGTTCGGCACCCCGCGCGTGGTGCGCGGGGAGGCGGGCTGGGACGTCACGCTCCGGTACGCGTTCCCGGCCGCCGGCCTGACCGAGGGGCCGATGGGGACGCTGCTGATGCTGGTGGTGAGCAGCGCGTCGAGCATGCGGGCGGAGCTGATGGGTGAGCCGGCGTGATCCGCCGATGACCTCGGAGACCGCCCGGCCGAAGATCCCGCTCGGCCGGGTCCTGGCCCTCGGCGGCCTCTCGACCTTCGGGCCGCTCTCGCTCGATCTCTACCTGCCCGCGCTGCCCCGGCTCACGGCCGATCTGGGCACCACCGAGGCGCTCGGCCAGGCGTCGATGTCCGTCTGCATGATCGGGCTCGCCGTCGGGCAGCTGCTGGTCGGGCCCTTCAGCGACCGGATCGGACGGCGGCGGCCGCTGCTCGTCGGCGTCGCCCTGTACGCCGTGACGTCCCTGCTGTGCGCGTTCGCCCCGACGATCGAGGCGCTGCTCGTGCTGCGGCTGATCGGCGGGCTCGCCGGCGCGGTGGGGCTCGTCGTCTCCCGGGCCATGGTGCGGGACCTCTACTCCGGGGACGCGGCGGCGCGGGCGTTCGCGCTGCTCATGGTGGTCGGCGGGACGGCGCCGGTGATCGCGCCGGTGCTCGGGAGCCAGCTGCTGCGGATCACGGACTGGCGCGGGCTGTTCGTGACGCTGGCGCTGATCGGGGCCGTGCTGCTCGTCGCCGCGCTCACGCAGCGGGAGACGCTGCCGCCCGCCCGTCGTCGGGCCGGGGGCTTCGCCGACACCGGACGGGCGCTGGCGGGGGTGCTGCGGGACCGGACGTTCCTGGTCCCGACGCTGGTCCTGGCGCTGGTGTGCTGCGGGATGTTCGTCTACATCGCCATGGGCAGCTATGTGCTGCAGGGTGCGCCGTACGCACTCGGGGCGCAGGCGTACGGGATCGTGTTCGCCGTCAACGCGGTGGGGATCGCGCTCGCGAGCCGGCTCAGCGCCGCGCTCGTCCGGCGGATCGGCGCGCCGCGGACGCTCGTCGTGGCGGTCGCGGTGTCCGTGACGGGCGGGGCGACGTTGCTGCTCGGGGTCCTGCTGACGGACTCGGTGTGGGCGGTCCTGCTGCCGCTGTTCCTCGTCGTCTCCAGCGTGGGGATCGTGGCGCCGAACGCGACCGCGCTGGCGCTCGCGAGGCAGGGCGAGGCCGCGGGGTCGGCGAGCGCGCTGCTGGGCCTGACCCAGTTCGCGTTCGGCGCGGTCGTCCCCCGTTGGTGTCGCTCGGTGGGGTCTCGGCGCTGCGGATGGCCGTGGCGATCCTGGCCGTAGGGGTGGCCGGCGGGCTCGCCTGTCTGGGCCTGCGGGCACGAACCGCTGCTTGAGCGGCTCGAGCGTCACTGGTCGACGCTCGAGCAACTCATGCGGCGGCGGCCGTCAGCCGTCCAGGCGGACCAGGGGAAGGCCGGCGAGGTCCGCGGCGGTCATCTCCCGCGCGGCCGCGAGTACCCGTTCCTGCGCGGCGGCCATCTTCGAGTCCACGAGCCCGGAGAGGCCGTAGGCGATCCGGCCGAGCACCCGGACCGTCGGGTCGTCGACCGGCGGACGGGGCGCGGAGACGATCGCGACGCCCGTCGGGTGCCCGTCGTTCGCCTGCGCGATCCCGATCGTGAACGCCTCGCGCGGGTTCACGTGCCGGGACGCGTAGTGGTCCCGCAGCTTCGGGAACAGCGGATGCAGGCCGGCCATCTCCGCGTCGAGGTCCAGGGTCTTGACGTCGTCGGAGGTGAGGACCTTCGTGCGGCCCGAGAAGCAGCGGACGTAGCCGACGAGCGCGCCGGTCCACAAGGCCTCGACGAGCACCTGGTCCTGCTCCGGCGCGGCCAGTGCGGAGACGAGGTGCTCGCAGCAGCGCAGCACGTACTGCAGGTCCTCGAACACCGCGGCGAGCTGCGCCAGCTCACCGGACTCCGGGCTGTCGAGCGCGCGCACCGTGCTGGGCGCGGCCTCGGTCCCGATGCTGCCTCCGTCGTCGCTCACGATGACGGCCTCCCCACGCTCGGCGCCGTACGCACCGTCGCGCACGTCGGGGAGGACGCTAACCGCCTCGGAGACGTGCGGGGATCTCGTTATGAGACGCCCGTCACCGGGCGTCGCCGCAGGGCCGGCACAGTCCGAAGATCTCCACGGTGTGGCTGAGCTCGGTGAACCCGTGTTCCTCGGCGATCCGCTGCGCCCAGCTCTCGACGGCCGGCCCCTCGATCTCGACGGCCGCGCCGCAGCGCCGGCAGACCAGGTGGTGGTGGTGGTCGTCGGTCTCGCAGCGCCGGTAGACGGCCTCGCCGGAGCCGGTGCGCAGGACGTCGACCTCGCCGCCGTCCGCCAGGACCTGCAGCGTCCGGTACACCGTCGTCAGGCCGATGCCCTCGCCGGTGCGCCGGAGCTCCTCGTGGATCTCCTGGGCGGAACGGAAGTCGTCGAGCCGGTCCAGCAGCGCGGACACCGCGGCGCGTTGCTTGGTCGCGCGCTGCACGCGGCTCCCGGCTACCGCCGGTGGGGTCGTGCTCACGCATCCTCCTCGACGTGCGTCAGGGCGTCGACGACGATGTGCGCGAGGTGGTCGTCGACCAGGGAGTAGACGACCTCGCGCCCCTGCCGGGTGCCCTCGACGACCCCCGCGGACTTCAGAACCCGCAGGTGCTGGCTGATCAGCGGCTGGGTGACCTGCAGCGCGTCGACCAGGTCGTGCACGCAGCGCGAGGACTCCAGCAGCTGCAGCACGACCGCGATCCGGACCGGGGCGGCGAGCGCGCGCAGCAGGTCTCCGGCCGCCGCGAGCGTGGCCGGCGTGCGGACGACCGGAGCGGGGGCGGGGCGCACGTCGGGGCAGGGGTGCTCGTCGTGCTCGTCTCCGGAGACGGGCTCCGCGATCGGCTCGGTGATCGGCATGACCATCCAGTCCCGTGGGCGGCGGCCACGCCCTCGGTGGTTCGACAGACCTCGCCGGGCCGCATCTCGCATGGTAGTCGTTTTCACTAAGGTCGCGGTGTGCTGCTCGTCTGTCGCTTCGCCGTGCCCGCCCCGCAGGCCCCGGCGTTCGCCGCCCGGGCCCGCCGCGCCCTCGAGCTGCTGGGTGCCGCGCCCGGCTGCCGGGGCGGCGAGGCGGGCCGCGCCGTCGACGACCCCGAACGCTGGGTGCTCACCGTCCGGTTCGACTCCGTCGACGCCTACCGCCGGGCACTGTCGCCCTTCCCGGTGCGCGAGCACGTCGTCCCGCTGCTGTCCGAGGCCCTGGCGGACGAGCCGTCCGCGTACGAGACCCTGCTGACGGGCGTCGACGGCCTCGTCGTCGAGCGGGAGAGCCTGCTCACGGAGGACCGGACCGGCACTCTCGGTGACGGTGCCCCGCGGCGGGCACACCTCGGCGGCGGATAGTCTGGGAATGCCCTCGCATCCGGCGGGGGTGAGTTCCGTCTGATCCCTCCCAGGAGTACCTCCGTGGCCAGCAAGCCCAGTTCCGCCAAGATCGAGACCATCGTCGCGCTCGCCAAGCGCCGCGGCTTCGTCTTCGCCTCGGGGGAGATCTACGGCGGCACCCGCTCCGCGTGGGACTACGGGCCCCTGGGCGTGGAGCTCAAGGAGAACATCAAGCGGCAGTGGTGGAAGTCGATGGTCACCGGCCGCGACGACGTGGTCGGGCTGGACAGCTCGGTGATCCTGCCCCGCCAGGTCTGGGTCGCCTCCGGCCACGTCGGGGTGTTCAACGACCCCCTGGTCGAGTGCCTCTCCTGCCACAAGCGGTTCCGTGCCGACCAGCTCGCCGAGGAGTACGTCGAGCGCACCGGCAAGGCCGCGACCGAGGACGACCTCTCCGACGTCCCGTGCCCGAACTGCGGCACCCGCGGCCAGTACACGGCGCCGCAGGACTTCAACATGATGCTGGAGACCCACCTCGGCCCGGTGAAGAGCGACGAGGGACTGGCCTACCTGCGGCCGGAGACGGCGCAGGGCATCTTCGTCAACTTCCTCAACGTGCAGACGACCTCGCGCAAGAAGCCCCCGTTCGGCATCGGCCAGATGGGCAAGAGCTTCCGCAACGAGATCACGCCCGGCAACTTCATCTTCCGCACCCGCGAGTTCGAGCAGATGGAGATGGAGTACTTCGTCGAGCCGGGCACGGACGAGGAGATCCACCAGTACTGGATCGACGAGCGCACGCGCTGGTACACGGACCTGGGGATCTCGCCGGAGAACCTGCGGCACTACGAGCACCCCAAGGAGAAGCTCTCGCACTACTCCAAGCGCACCGTGGACATCGAGTACCGCTTCGAGTTCACCGGGCAGGAGTGGGGCGAGCTCGAGGGCATCGCCAACCGCACGGACTTCGACCTGACGACGCACTCGAACCACTCGGGCGTCGACCTCTCGTTCTACGACCAGGCCAGCGGCACCCGCTACCGGCCGTACGTGATCGAGCCCGCGGCGGGCGTCGGCCGCTCGATGATGGCGTTCCTCATCGAGGCCTACACCGAGGACGAGGCGCCGAACGCCAAGGGCGGCGTCGACAAGCGGGTCGTGCTGAAGCTCGACCGCCGCCTCGCGCCGGTCAAGGCCGCGGTGCTCCCGCTCTCGCGCAACGCGGACCTCTCGCCCAAGGCGCGCGACCTCGCGGCGCAGCTGCGCAAGAACTGGAACGTGGACTTCGACGACGCCGGCGCCATCGGCCGCCGCTACCGCCGGCAGGACGAGATCGGCACCCCGTTCTGCATCACGGTGGACTTCGACACCCTGACCGACAACGCGGTGACGATCCGCGAGCGGGACACGATGGCCCAGGAGCGGATCGGCCTGGACCAGGTCGAGAGCTACCTCGCCACCCGCCTGCTCGGCGCCTGAGGACCGCTCCGTGGGACCGGTAGCGGCCCTGTCCGGCTGAGATCGGCCCCACGGGCTGATCAGGCTGCCCGCGTGTGAGCGAGAGGGTGGAGGCTCCGTCCGGGCCGCCGCGCCGAAGCGCCGACCCGGACGGGCCGTGTCAGGCCGGCAGCAGCCGGTCCACCAGGTCGTGCAGAGTGACCAGGCCGAGCAGCTCGGACCCGTCCTCGACGAGCGCGAGGTGGCTGCGGGTCTCCCGCATCGTCGCGAGCGCCTGGTAGACGGGCATGTCCGCGTCGAGCCGCAGCACCGGGCGGATCAGCTCCCGGGCCGTGCCCTCCCGGCCGAGCGTGTCCCGCACGTGGACGAACCCGACGGGCTCGCCGCCGTCCCGCACGATCAGCCGCAGGTGCCCGCTCGCCCGCGAGGTGTCGCGGATGCGGGCCACGTCGTCGTCCGCGGAGACGCCGGTCAGCTCGCGGTGGACGAACTGCCGCAGCGGCGCGTCCTCCAGTTCCAGCACGGTGACGAGCTGGTTCCGGCGGTCGTCGTCCAGCGCCCCGGCCCGCGCCGAGTGGTCGACGAGCTCGCGCAGGTCCGCGGGAGTGCGACCGGACGCCATCTCGTCGACGGGTTCGACGCCGACCCGGCGCAGGCACCGGTTCGCCATCCCGTTGAGCCCCAGCAGCAGCGGCCGGGTCACGATCATGAAGCCGCGCATCGGCAGCGCCAGCAGCGTGGCCGAGCGCTCGGGGTGCGAGATCGCCCAGGACTTCGGCGCCATCTCCCCGACGACGAGGTGCACGAACGTCACGACGATCAGCGAGAGCACGAACGACAGGACGCCTGCCGTGCCCGACGGCAGGCCCCAGCCTTCGAACACCGGCTGCAACGCGGCGTCGACGGCGGGCTTGGCGACCGCACCGAGGCCCAGCGTGCAGAGCGTGATGCCGAGCTGGGACCCGGCGAGCAGCAGGGACAGGTCCTTCGCGCTGCGCAGCGCGGCGCGGGCCGACGCGCTGGTGTCGGCGAGCTCCTCGAGTCGGTAGCGGCGGGCCGCCACGAGCGCGAACTCGACGGCGACGAAGAACGCGGACAGCGCCACCAGTGCCGTCGACGCGACGATCACTCCGACGCTCATGCCCTCTCCTCCGCCTCGCGGCGCGACGCGGGCACGGTGACCAGGCGCAGCCGCACCGTCTCCGGCACCCGTCGCTCCACCTCACGCACCTCGATCTCGAGCCGGTGCTCGTCCTCGTCGTCCTCCGCGCCCGCCTCGCGGGGCAGGATCACGGTGATGACGTCCCCGGGTTCGGGGAGGCGCTGCAGCTCGGCGATGACCAGGCCGCCGACGGTCTGGTAGTCGCCTTCGGGCAGGTCCGCGTCGAGCAGCCGGCCGACCTCGTCGACGTGCAGCGCGCCGGGGACGGTCCAGCCGTCGCCCAGGGCGTGCGGGTCGTCGTCGACGCCCACGTCGTGCTCGTCGGTGATCTCGCCGACCAGCTCCTCCGCGATGTCCTCGGTGGTGATGACGCCGGCGAGGCCGCCGTACTCGTCGAGGACGCAGGCGAACTCGTCGTCCGCCTCGCGCAGCGCGTCGAGCACCGCGGGCAGCGGCAGCGACGCGGGCACGATGACGGCCGGGCGCATGACCTCGGAGACCCGCAGCGTCGCGGCGTCCGGGACGTCGATCGCGAGCAGGTCCCGCAGGCAGATGACGCCGACGGGGTCCTCCCCGTCCACGACGGGGTAGCGCGAGTGGCCGGCCGCCATCGCGTCGGACAGCTCGGCGATCGTGATGTCCGGCCGCACCGACGTCACGCGCGGGCGGGGGATCATCGCGGCCCGCGCCGGACGGTCCTGGAAGTCCAGGACGCGGTCCAGCAGCGTCGACAGGCCCGGGCGGAGATCGCCGCTGTCCCGGGAGTCGTCGATGATCGCCTCGAGGTCCCGCGGGGTGGCGGCGTGCTCGACGTCGTGCACGGGCTCGATCCGCAGGGCCTTGAGCAGCAGGTTCGACGCGGCGTCGAACAACGTGATCAGCCAGCCGAAGAGCCCGAGGTAGAGGTTCGTGGAGAACGCGAGCCGCCGGGCGACCGGTTCGGGCCGCGCGATCGCGAGGTTCTTCGGGAAGAGCTCGCCGAACACCATCTGCACGACGGTGGAGAGCAGCAGCGCGAAGATCACGCCGATCGTGACGCCGACACCGGTCGGGACGCCGACGCCGCCGAGCAGCTCGCCGATGCCGTCGCCGATCAGCGGCTCGGCGACGTAGCCGACCAGAAGGCCGGTGACGGTGATGCCGAGCTGTGCGCCGGACAGCATGAACGAGGTGCGCTTCGTGATGGCCAGGGTGCGCTTCGCGCCGGCGTCACCGGCAGCGGCGCTCGCCTTCAACCGCGAACGGTCCACGGCCATGTAGCCGAACTCCTGGGCGACGAAGTACCCGGTCAGCGCGGTGATCGCGACGACGACGAGCACGCCGAGGAGGATGTTGAGGATGATCATGACGTCACCGCGCGACGGTCAGCGGTGGGGGAGGTCCGTCCATGGGGGACGGTGCCGGTACTGCAGGAGGGGTCCATGGCTCCGGGGAGTCTGTAGTGGGTGGTACGTCCGGTCAAACGGCGATCATGCCGTGCGGGTTCCCCGGGCGCCCGCCGGTTCACCCGGACGTCCTTGACGTCGGGGCGGCGCGCGACCCGCCGGACGGCAGGTCGGCGCGAACTGTCGGGGGTGGTGGCTACGCTGATCCTTGTGACCGCGACCTCCGTGCCGTCCACTTCCGAGACCCTCCGCGAGCTGGGGTCCGCCCTGCGCCGCTGGAGCGCGGGTGAGGCCGGCTCGATCGGCGTGGTCCGGGTGCTGGGCCGGCACGGTTTCGGCACGGTCGAGTCCGGCCAGATCGTGGCGGGCACCGCGTCCGGCGAGACCTCCGGCGTCCTCTATCTGCACGCGCTGGACGACACCGCCGTCCCGCTCGCGAGTGTCGCCGCGCAGCGTCCGGAGGTCCGCGAGGCGCACGTCGCCGAGGCCGGCGCCGCCGAGGCCGGCCTCGCCTGCGCGGGTGGCGCCACCCTGCTCGGCCACCCGCTGCCGGGCCCGCTCGCCGCGGCCCTCGGGGAGGCCCTCGAACACGCCAGCCCGGCCGCGCTGATCTCGACGGTCGACGGCGCCGCGGCCCTCGTCCTCACCGGCCCCGCGCTGGACGTCGTGCACGGCTCGCTCGGCACCGCCGGGCTGGACGAGGAAGGCGTGGAGGCCGCCCGCCGGCTCCTCCGCCGCGGCGGCACCGTCACCGAACGCGTCACCGCCGGGGACGCCGAGCTGCTGCTCGACCTGTGGGTGCCGGTGCCGTCCGTGCTGGTCGTCGGCGCGGGCGCGATCGGTGAGGCCCTGCTCGCCCAGGCCGCACTGCTCGGCTGGGCCGGCCGCACCGTCACCGGGCTCGACGAGGCGCGGGACGCCGTCGCGGCGTTCACGGACGCGGACGTCGTCGTCCTGCTGGACCACTCGCCCCGCTTCGACGCGATGCTGCTCGCCGGCCTCGAGCACGGCCGAGGGTTCCTCGGCGCGCTCGGCTCGCGCCGCACCCAGGCCGCCCGCCGGGAACGGCTGCTGGCCGCCGGGGTGTCCGAGGAGCAGCTGGCCACGATCCACGGCCCGGTCGGGTTGGATCTCGGCGCCCGCACCCCGGCCGAGACGGCGGTGTCGATCGTCGCCGAGGTGATCGCCGCCCGGGCGGGCCGCGCCGCCACCGCGTTGGGCGCCTCGCAGGGACGGATCGGGGGGTGAACGCGCCCCTCCGTCGACCGGCTGCACGAGGGAAGCCGCGGCGCCGCTACGAGAGCGCGGACGCCGATCCCGTCACCGAGCGTCTGCCCTGGTCCGAGGCCGAGACCGTGCCGATGGGCCCCGAGCCCGCGGCGGCGCGCGCCGTCCCCGGCCGCGCCGCGCCCCGCTGGATCCGGCGGCTGCTGCTCGGCACGGTGCTGATGGCCGTGATCATCGTGGGCGGCACCGCGTTCCGCGTCTGGCAGGTCGCCCGGGTGGACGGGGACCGGCCCGTCGACGCGGTGGTCGTGCTCGGGGCCGCGCAGTACGCCGGCGAGCCCAGCCCGGTCCTCGCCGCCCGGCTCAAGCACGCGCTCGCGCTCTACCGGGACGGCCTCGCCCCGCGGATCGTCACGGTCGGGGGCAAGCAGGTCGGGGACCTCTACACCGAGGCCGAGGCGGGCCGTCGCTACCTGACCGCGCGGGGCGTCCCCGCCACGGCGATCGACATGGTCGACGAGGGCACGGACACCCTCGGCAGCCTCAAGTCCGTCGCCGCCCGGGCCGGGCAGGAGGGGTGGAGCAGCGCGCTCGTCGTCAGCGACCCGTGGCACTCGCTGCGCGCCCGCACCATGGCGCGGGACGCGGGACTGGACGCCTGGACGTCCCCGACCCGCAGCGGGCCGGTCGTGCAGACCCGGGAGACGCAGGCGCGCTACATCTTCCGGGAGACCGGGGCGCTGCTCTACTACCGGCTCACCCACGCGTCCGCGGAGACCGAGAACACCGGGCTCGGATGACGCTCTCCGTCGAACAGGGCGGTTCGCACCCCGCTGCGGACTCCTACGACGAGCACGCCCGCGCCCGCCTCCTCCCCGAACCGCCGAAGGGCTCGGGCCTGGGCGAACGCGTCCGCCGCGAGCGCCGCAGCCCGTTCTCCCGGGACCGCGCCCGCGTCCTGCACTCCGCCGCGCTGCGCCGGCTAGCGGGGAAGACCCAGGTCGTCGGGCCGGGGAGGGCGCCGAGATCAGCGGCATCCCGCGCACCCGGCTGACGCACTCGCTGGAGGTCGCGCAGATCGGCCGCGGCATCGCCGAGGAACTGGGCTGCGACCCGGACGTCGTGGACACCGCGGGGCTCGCCCACGACATCGGCCATCCGCCCTTCGGGCACAACGGCGAACGGGCCCTCGACGAGTTCGGTGCGGCCTGCGGCGGGTTCGAGGGCAACGCCCAGACCCTGCGGATCCTGACCCGGCTCGAGCCGAAGATCGGCCACGGCGAGACCGCGGGCGGGCTCAACCTCACCCGCGCCGCCCTCGACGCGTCCTGCAAGTACCCGTGGCTGCGGCGCGGGGGCGAGCGGAAGTTCGGCGCCTACGCCGACGACGCGGACGTCTTCGACTGGATCCGGGACGGCATGCGGGAGGGCCACCGCTGTATCGAGGCGCAGGTCATGGACTGGTCGGACGATGTGGCGTACTCGGTGCACGACGTCGAGGACGGGATCCTCGCGGGCCGGATCGACCTCGCGGCCCTGGGCTCGGCCGCCGAGCGCCGCGCGCTGGCCGAGCTCGCGAGCAGGCACTTCGGCGCGGACCGGGCGGCGTGCGAGGAGGTCGCCGCGGACCTGTCGACGCTGCCGGCCGTCGAGGCGGTGCGGGGGTTCGACGTCGGCACCGCGCGGACCGAGGGGCACGTCGCCCTCAAGCGGCTGACCAGCGAGCTCGTCGGCCGGTTCGTGCGGATCGCCACCGACGCGACCCTGGACGTCCAGGGCGAGGCCCCGCTGATCCGGCACTCCGGGGACCTCGTCGTCCCGCCGCGGGCGGCCGCGGAGGTGGCGGTGCTGAAGTCCGTCGCGCTGCGGTACGTGATGAGCGACCCGGAGCGGCTCGCGATGCAGGCCCGGCAGCGGGAGCTCCTGCACGAGCTGGGGGAGGCCCTGCTGCGCGGCGCCCCGCAGAGCCTGGACCCCGTCCGGGCCGAGGACTGGGCCGCCGCCCCCGACGACGCCGCCCGCCTGCGCGTCGTCGTGGACCAGGTCGCGATGCTCACGGACCAGCAGGCCGTCGCCTGGCACGCCCGCCTGCCCCGCTGAGGGCGCACGCACCGACGGCGGGTCGCGCCGTTCGCGTCGGCACACCACTCTGTGGGTCCCCTGAGAATCCGCCAGGTCAGCGGCACGAACCGGGGATCACGGGCATCGTGGAGGCGTGCGCACGATCGGTAACGTCCTGTGGTTCGTCCTCGTCGGCTGGTGGCTCGCCCTGGCCTACCTCGCGGCCGGCATCGTCGCGTGCCTGCTCGTCGTCACCATCCCGTTCGGCATCGCCTCGTTCCGGCTCGCGGGTTACTCGCTCTGGCCGTTCGGCCGCACGATCGCGCACGACCGGTACGCCGGCATGCCGTCGATGATCGGCAACGTGCTGTGGGTCGTGCTCTTCGGCTGGTGGCTGGCGCTCGCCCACGTCGCGGCCGGGATCGCGATGATCGTGACGATCGTCGGCATCCCGCTCGGTCTCGCGTCGTTCAAGCTGGCCGTCGCCGCGCTGCTCCCGCTGGGGGCACGGATCGTGCCCGTCGACGCGCTGCGGTACGGCTACCCCGAGCCGCGCCCGCTCGCCCACCGCTGAGCTCCCTGCCGCGGGAGTGACGCCGGCCACTCGTCGTCACATCCCGGAGCGCGGTCCGGCACCACCCGAAGCTGTTCCGGGCCGGCCTGCTCACCGAGACCGCGTTCGAGAAGGCGGGACGGTCCTGCCCGCCGCGGTCCGCGCGGACCGGCTGATCAGCGGCGCGAGTAGGCCGGGCAGTACGAGTCGCTCGCGGCATCGACCAGCACGAGCGCGTCCCGGGCCCCGACACCCGCGGACACCGCCGAGCCGACCAGGGTGCTGCGGGACGTCCCCGACTCGAGCGAGGTGCACACCTCGTGCCCGAGGTCGACGAGCTGGGCGTCGGTGTAGCCCTGGAACGAGGGCCGGTCCGCCACGGCGGCCAGGTAGGCGGCGTCCCCGCGCGCGCCCGCCGAGGCGGTGAGCGCGCTCGTCGCGCCCAGCGCCGTCGTGGTGATGCCGGCGAGCGCGCAACCGGCGAGCAGGACGACGCCCGAGAGCACGGTCGGCAGGATCCATGCCGGCCGCTGCTTCGGCGGCGGCGGGAGGTGCGGGGCGCGCCCGTGGACCGGCGGAGGCGGGCCGAACTGCGGCCCGGCGGGCGGCCGCCACCCGGTCGGGGGCCCCGCCTGGTGCGGGATCGCACCCTGTGGCGGGAGGCCCTGACCCTGCAGGCCCGGCCCTTGGGGGCCCCATCCCTGCGGCGGCACGTGCTGCTGCGGGATGCCCGGCCCCGCCGGGCGGTATCCCGGCCCCTGATCCGGCGAATTCCGGTCCGGCGCGCCCCGCTGCACGGGGATCGCACCCTGCCGACGCTGCCCCCAGGTGCCCTGCGTGTCCATCCGTTCCCCCGGCTGTGCGGACGTCTCACCGAGGACATCGCGCACCGCCGGTGAGGACTTACGTCCCCGTCGAGTGAACCGGACCGGGCACGGTGTCGTCCACCGGAACCGGCTCGCCGGGGCAGGTGCGGAGGATGTCGGCGATGGCGTCGTGCTCGGCCTGGGTGATCCACAGCGCGTACTTGGCCTTGACGGCGACCTGGCGTGCCACGTAGTCGCAGCGGTAGGCCTTGGCCGGGGGCAGCCAGGTGGCGGCGTCGCCGTCGCGCTTGGCGTTGTTCGTCGGGCCGTCGACGGCGAGCAGGTTCAGCGGGTCGTTCCCGAGGTTGCGCCGGGCGGCGGCGTCGAGCTGCTGGGCGCCCTTCTGCCAGGCGTCGGACAACGCGACGACATGGTCGATCTGCACCTTCTCGCTCGTGCCCTGGCCGCGGGTGAACGAGATCGCCTTCCCGGTGTACGGGTCGTTCAGCGTGCCGGTGAGGACGATGCACTCGTGGGTGCCCGGCTTGAAGGTCTCGCCGGTCATGTCCCTGGCCAGGACGTCGTTGCGGGTGTCGCAGCCGTTGCGGTCGACGTCCGCCCAGGCCGGCCCGAACTCGTCCCGGGTGTAGCCGGTCTTCGGTGCGCGGCCCTTGACCGGCAGCGTGGCGAGCACGTCGGCGGCCGCGCCGGACGGTGCGGCCGCGGCGGCCGTCTCGACGGAGACGCCGGGGAAGTCGACCGGGAGCCGATCCGCCAGCGTGGCGCACCCCGACACCGTCAGGAGGACCAGGAGGAGAGCGGGGATGACCCGGGCCGTTCGCACGACGCGAGATCCTCGCCGACATCCGGTGATCACGGTGCGTGACACGCCGGTCGCGCGGGATGCGATGGGTTACACCCTGATCTTGTGCCCTCGACGGGCCCGGTGCTCCTCGAACCCGTCCGCCACGGCGCGACCCCGGCGCGGCGGCCACAGCCGGCGGGATCGGCCGAACGGCCGAGGCTTCGCCCGGGATTCCTACCTCCGGCCGAGGTGACGCACAGGAGAACGGGGCAGCCTCGAGGACATGAACGAGATCCTCACCGCCGTCGGAGCCTGGATCGGAATCTTGGTGATCGCCGTCCTCGTCGTCACACCCCTGCTCGCCGACCTCCCGAACCGCAGGAGGGCGGCCCTGCCGGCCGACGCCGTTCCGCACCTCCCGACCCAGCGCACGGCCGGGACCGCCCGCCCCGCGATCCTCACGCCGCAGGGCTGACGCGCGCCCCACCCGTCGGGCGGCACGAACTAGACTCCGCCGCGTGGCAGGCCGGATCCGGGACAGTGACATCTCCGAGGTCCGTGACCGCACCCGCATCGAGGAGGTCGTGGGCGAGTACGTCTCGCTGCGCCGGGCGGGCGCCGGGTCGCTGAAGGGCCTGTGCCCCTTCCACGACGAGAAGTCCCCGTCGTTCAACGTCCGCCCCACCCACGGCACGTTCCACTGCTTCGGCTGCGGCGAGGGCGGCAGCGTCATCGACTTCATCATGAAGATGGAGGTCGTCGGCTTCCCGGAGGCCGTCGAGCGGCTCGCGGACCGCATCGGCCTGAAGCTGACCTACGAGGGCGGCGGCAGCTCCGTCCAGCGGGACCGGGGGACCCGGTCCCGGCTGCTCGAGGCGAACAGGCGCGCGGCCGAGTTCTACGCCGCACAGCTCAGGACCCCCGAGGCCGCGCCCGCCGTCCAGTTCCTCACCGCCCGCGGGTTCGGCACCGCCGCGGCGGAGCAGTTCGGCTGCGGCTACGCGCCCGCCGGCTGGGACATGCTCACGAAGCACCTGCTCAAGCAGGGCTTCACGTTCGAGGAGCTGACCAAGGCCGGGCTGTCGAAGGAGGGCCGCCGCGGCCCGATCGACCGGTTCCACCGCCGCCTGCTCTGGCCGATCAAGGACCTCGGCGGGGACGTCGTCGGGTTCGGCGCCCGCCGGCTGTTCGACGACGACCAGATCGAGGCCAAGTACCTCAACACCAGCGACACCCCCGTCTACCGCAAGACGCACGTGCTCTTCGGGCTGGACCTCGCCAAGCGCGAGATCGCCAAGCGACGGCAGGTGGTCGTCGTCGAGGGGTACACGGACGTCATGGCGATGCACCTCGCGGGCGTGCCCACCGCCGTCGCGTCCTGTGGGACGGCGTTCGGGTCCGAGCACGTCAGCGTGCTGCGCCGGCTGCTCGGGGACGACTCGTTCGACCTGGGCGAGGTCATCTACACCTTCGACGGCGATGCGGCGGGCCAGGCGGCGGCGCTCAAGGCGTTCGAGGGGGACCAGTCCTTCGCCGCGCAGACCTTCGTCTGCATCGCGCCGGACGGCCAGGACCCCTGCGAGCTGCGCCAGAGCCACGGCGACACCGCGGTCCGCGACCTCGTCGCCCGCCGCGAGCCGCTGTTCGAGTTCGCGATCCGCTCGATCCTCAAGGACCACGATCTCGACACCGCCGAGGGCCGCGTCGCCGCTCTGCAGCGCTGCGTCCCGCTGGTCGCGCAGATCCGCCGCGAGGACCTGCGGGACGAGTACGCGCGCCGGCTCGCGGGATGGACCAGCTGGGACGACATCGCGATGGTCGTGCGGCGCGTCCGGGAGAGCGCGGGCGGCGGGACCGCGGACCGCTCGCGCGGCAGGAGCCGGCCCGTGCCGCTGCCGAGCCGGGACGACCCGCGGCTGCATCTGCAGCGCGAGGCGCTGAAGGCGGCTCTGCAGATCCCGGCTGTCGCCGGCCCGTCCTACGACGAGCTGCCCGAACAGGCCTTCACCCACCCCGCCTTCGCTGCGGTGCACCGCGGCATCCAGGCCGCCGGTGGCGTGTGCTCGGGGATGCAGGGCTCGGCGTGGATCGAGGCCGCCGCCGCGGAGTGCGGTCCGGAGGAGCGCGGGCTGGTCAGCGAGCTGGCCGTCGAGCCCCTCGAGCTGCCCCGGCGGCGCAACGGGGACGCCGCCACGGACGAGTCCCGCTACATCGCGAGCGTGCTGGCCGGGGTCCGGCTCGCGCTCGTCGACCAGCAGATCGCGGAGGTGAAGTCGCGGCTGCAGCGGACGAACCCCGTCGAGGAGTTCGAGGCCTACAACGAGCTGTTCGGGGACCTCGTCCCGCTGGAGCAGTACCGGATCGCGTTGCGGGACAAGGCGTCCGGAGCCGTCCATTGAGCTTCCTCAGGCGCCTGCTCGGGAAGGCCGAGATTCCCGAGGACTTCGCGGGCGAGCTCGAGACCGAGGAGCACGTCGTCGCCGTCGGGGCGCTGACCGGCGGGGGCCACCTCGTCGTCACCAACCGCGGGATCTGGGTCCCGCCGGCGCGGCGGATCGGCTGGCACCTGGTCAGCAAGGCGACCTGGGGGAACGCCGCGCTGAGCGTCGTCGAGGCCGTCGAGGAGGACCTCGACGGCGCAGTACTGCTCACGGACCTGCCTCCCCGGCGCTACCGCCTCGCCGAGCCGGGCTCCGTCCCCGAGGCCGTGCACCGCCGCGTCACCGAGTCGATCCGCTCGCGGCACCACCGGGACCTGGCGACGGGGGGCGCCTGGTTCCTCCAGCGCAAGGTGCCCGGCCGCAACGGCACCGTCCTGCAGGTCCGCCCCGATCCGGGCACCGATGTGGACGCCGTCCGTACGCTCGCCCAGGATGTGGCTCGCAAGCTCGCCCCGTGAGCGAAATCGTTGCCCTGGCGACGATTTCCGCTCACGACCCCGCGGAGGTGCTTCACCGGTGACGAGCACGACCTGGGACCCCTCGCTCTACCTCGACTTCGACGACCATCGCTCCCGGCCCTTTCACGACCTCCTCGCGCGGGTGCGCGCCGAGGACCCGCGCCGCGTCGTCGACCTGGGGTGCGGGCCGGGCCACCTGACGTCGGTGCTGTTCGCGCGCTGGCCGGACGCGGTCGTCGACGCGATCGACTCGTCCCTGGACATGGTCGCCGCGGCCCGGGCGAGCGGCGTCGAGGCCGTGCAGCAGGACGTCGTGGCGTGGATGCCGACCCCGGACACGGACGTCGTCGTGACGAACGCCGTGCTGCAGTGGGTGCCGTCGCACCCGGACCTGCTGCCGCGTTGGATCGCCGCGCTGCCCGCCGGGGCGTCGTTCGCGATGCAGGTCCCGGGGAACTTCGGCGCGCCCTCCCATGGCCTGCTCCGCGAGCTCGCCGAGGAGGACGAGTGGCGCGGCCGGGTCGTCCTGCGGGGAGCGAGCACGGTGCTCGAACCGACGGAGTACACGTCGCTGCTGTCCGCGGCCGGCGCCGACGTCGACGCCTGGGAGACGACCTACGTGCAGCGCCTCACCGGCGAGGACCCGGTCCTGCACTGGATCAGCGGGACGGCGATGCGCCCGGTCCGGCACGCGCTCGACGACGCGGACTACGCGCGGTTCACCGCCCGGCTCGCGCCCCGGTTGCGCGAGGCCTACCCGCGGGAGCGGGACGGCACGACGTGGTTCCCGTTCCGTCGGATCTTCGCGGTGGCCCGGAAACGCTAGTCGCGTCCGCCCGTCGAGTTCGACATCACACTCCCCGCAGGGCGGCGACGGCCGGGAGATCGAACGGGTATCCGGCCCCGGTCTCCTGCTCGTCGATCTCGACGTAGCGGAGGAAGAGGCCAGGGCTCAGTGCTGGTCGCCCTTCGCGCTGTGCACGGCCTCGTCGACCCGGGCCCGCACGACTCCGGCGGCCCCCTGGACCGCGGGGTGGTCCGTCACCCGCTGGTAAGTGCGGACGAGCTGCTCGTACCGCTCGTGGCCGGCCCGCGCACCGAGCACGTAGCCGACCGCGGCACCCAGCAGGAACTTGAGCATTGACGCCTCCGGGAGCGGGGAAGTGCGGGAACCGCCATCCTGCCCCAGCCGACCTGCGGTGGCGGTGTGGGGGAGGGGGCCTCGATCGGGGCACGGGAGGGGTGCTGTAAAGTTCGGCCTGCCGGTGAGCGGAGTACCGCTCCAGGCAGCGGTCCTCCGTAGCTCAATTGGCAGAGCATGCGACTGTTAATCGCAGGGTTACTGGTTCGAGTCCAGTCGGAGGAGCTTCCCTTCCAGGTCAGCGGCTTCCAGCCCGGCCAGCCATAAGATCACCGTACCGCTCACGGACCGGAAACCCTCTTCTCCCTCTCGTCGGCGGCATCCCTGTGACGGCGGAGCATCGCGACCGCGAACGCCGGGAGCCGTGAGGTCCGCTCGCCAGCGCTGCTCTCAGTGCCCTTTCGCAACAGGCCCGCGCCGGTGCGCTCGTCCCTCGCAATCGGCCCTGGCACGAACCCAGTAACCGATCACGAACTCTTCGATCACCCGTCGCCTGTCGGCGCGGGTCGGGCGGCGACGCTGGTGAGGAGCTCGATGAACTGCGCGGCGTCGTCCGGCCCGAGCTCGGACATGGCGTCGTTCTCCGCCTTGCCGACCTGCGGAGCAAGTCCCGCGTGCAGGTCGGCTCCGTGATCGGTGGTGAAGACGAGGACCCGGCGGCGGTCTCGCTCGTCGACCCGGCGGTGGACCAGCGCGTTGTCGACGAGCCGGTCGACGATCTTCGTCAGTGTCGGGGCGGGCACCATGGCGTGCTCGGCGATCTCGGACATGGAGTGCCCGTCGCCGTCGGCGAGTAGGTCCAGCACACGCCACTGCTCCAGGGAGATCCCGGTGCCGGCGAGGGTCGACTCGACATGTCGTGCCACGCGGTGCATGGCACGGGCGAGCAGCGTGTTGAGCGGTTGTGCCGTCGACGCTCCGTGGGGCACGAGGGGCGCTGAGGCCACGAACAGGTCCTCTCGAGGGAGTAACGGCGATACTGTCATCGTAAACACTGACGTCTCGAAGTGTCGGGTGAAGCTGTGCCGCCTGCCGGGGGAGGAGATCCCATGCGAGGCGCAACCGCCCTGGTGAGTCAGCGTCAGGACTCGCTGGATGTCGCATTCGTCATCCCGCGCAGTGGTCCGGAGGGAATTTTCGGACCATCCTGCGAGGCCTGCGGGAAGCTCGCCGTGGACGAGATCAACTCGGCGAGCGGGGTGCTGACGCGCGAGCTTCGGCTGCATGTCGTCAACGGAGGGCAGGCCCCGGAGCGGGTGGCTCGCGATGTGGACGCGCTGGTCCGCGCCGGGAAGGTGCAGGCGGTCGCGGGGTGGCACATCTCCGCGGTGCGCCAGCAGATCGACCGGGTGGTGGCCGGCCGGGTGCCGTACGTGTACTCCACGTTGTACGAGGGCGGGGAACGCACGGAAGGCGTCTTTCTCACCGGGGAGACTCCGGACCGCCAGGTTCTTCCGGCGCTGACGTGGATGGCGCGGGAGCTGGCCGTGCGGACCTGGTGCATCGTCGGTGACGACTATGTGTGGCCGCGGGCGTCGGCCCGGGTGGCACGTCGGTTCGCGCGGCGCTCGGCGGGCATCCGGGTCCTCGACGAGGTGTTCGTGCCGCTCGGCACGGAGGACTTCGCCTCGGCTGTGCGGCGCGTGCGCGGCAGCGGGGCGCGCGGTGTGTTGATGTTCCTCGTCGGGTCGGACGCGGTGCGGTTCAACCGTGCCTTCGTCGCGGCTGGTCTCGACCAGCGGTGTGTGCGCCTGAGTCCGTTGATGGAGGAGAACATGCTGCTGGCCAGCGGCGTGGCGAACACCCGGGACCTGTACGCCACGGCGGGGTTCTTCGAGGCGCTGGTGACCTCTGCGGGGCTGGACTTCTCCCGCCGCTACGTCGAGCGGTTCGGGATCACCGCGCCTGCGCTCAACTCGATGGGGGAGTCCTGCTACGAGGCGTTGACGTTCATGGCGAGGCTCGCCGAGCGGGCCGGGAGCATCGAGCTGGACCGGTTGTGTGCGGCGGCGGACGAGCTGGCCTACGAGAGCCCGCGCGGGGTGGTGCGCATGGTGGGGAACCACCTGTTGCAGAGCGTGTACCTCGCGCGGGCAGAGGGGCTCGAGTTCGACGTCATCGCCCAGCTCGCAGGTCCACCGCGGAGCTGAGCCACCGACGCGGGGAACCGTCGCCGGTGGGACGGCGGTTGCCCGTGCATGCCGCGGTGGTCGGGTTCAGAACGAGAAGACCCCGATCAGCACGGCGAAGCCGAGGGCCCACGCCGTGGCGATGCCCTCGACGATGGCGAGCCACCCGGTGAGCCGGGCGATCGGTAGCTCGAGTGCGAGGAGCGCCCAGAACAACCCCCACAGGATGGCCCACAGGAACCAGTTGATGCCCAGCCAGATCAGGGCGATGTTCCCGTTCGCGTTCTGCAGGGTGTAGATCCCCGCCGGGATCGCGGTGATGGCGACGAACAGGCAGTACCACCCGAAGGCCCGCCCGCCGGCGTTGAGGTACTGATTGAACGCCACCCAGAGGTAGGTGAACGCGAACAGGAGGATGAAGCCTCCGCCGCGTACGGAGGCGAGGTTGTTGCCGACGGCGCCCTGCACCAGGAGGATCAGCGCGATCACCACGCCGATGAAGCCGGTGAAGATGTTGAGCACCGCGACTTCGCGATTTTGGATGAGCAGCGGCGAGCGTTCCCTGCGGGCCGCGGCCGGTTCGGCACCGCGGCCGCCGACCGAGGCCGGTACCTCCGCCGGCTCGCCGGCCCCGGTGCCAGCGTGGGCCGGGGCCCGCTCGACGTCCTCCGCCGCGCGAGCCTGTCCGACCAGCCAGATCCCGTTCACCCCGAGAACGGCTCCGACGTACAACAACACAACGGCGAGCAACATCGCTTCGCCTCCCGGTCTCGATGGTCAGTGCAGGACCCACGGTGGGGTCGGGTCCGCCCGGTGCCGGAGTGGGCGGCCGCGCGTCTGGCTGACGACGCGCGGCTCGTGCGCGCTGGCCTCTTCCGCCCCGAGCGCGCGCCGCACCTCACTGCGCAGCAAGGGGTGGTTCGGCGGGGTGAACACCCGCCGAGCCTCGCGGCCGCACTCCGGACAGGCCGCGGCCTCGCCTGCCCGGGTCATCGGCCGGGTCAGCTCGAACCGCCCACAGGCCGGGCAGGCGAAGACGTAGACCGGCATTCCGATCTCCTCCGGGTCCTGCGTGTCCTCAGCTGCTCGTCGCGCACGCGCCGCGGTCCGCCGACTGCGGGCCCTCGCTGTTCGGCCGGATGTCGAAGTCGAAGATCTCGGTCGGCAGGTAGAGCGAACAGCAGGCGTTCGGGATGTCCACCACGCCGGACACCCGTCCCTCGATCGGCGCCGACCCGAGCAGCAGATAGGCCTGTTCCCCAGAGTAGCCGAACTTCTTCAGGTACTCGACGGCGTTGAGGCAGGCTCGCCGGTAGGCGACGGTGGCGTCCAGGTAGAGGTTGTCTCCGGAGTTCTCGTCGACCGAGACGCCGATGAAGGTGAGGAACTCGCTGTAGCGCGGCTCGACGCGACCTGGGATCAGCACGGGGTTGGTGGTGATGCCGTACTTCTCCATGCCTCCCTTGATCAGGTCCACGCCGAAGTCGATGAACCCGCCCATCTCGATGGCACCGCAGAAGGTGATCTCGCCGTCGCCCTGCGAGAAGTGCAGGTCGCCGCCGGAGAGTCTGGCCCCGGCCACGTGCACCGGGTAGTAGACGCGGCTTCCTCGGGTGAAGTTCTTGATGTCGTGGTTCCCGCCGTTCTCCCGGGCGGGGACGGTGCGGGCACCCTCGCGGCCGACGCGCTCGAGCTCCGCCCCGCTCAGCGTGCCGGCCAGGACCCCGTCCTCGAGCGGCGGCAGGGCCAGCGGCGGCACCCGGTCCGGGTCCTGGTCGATCAGTGCCTGTTCGCGGCGGTTCCACTCCGCCAGGAGGTCGGCGGACGGTGCCGTGCCGAACAGGCCCGGGTGGGTGATGCCGGTGTAGCGCACCCCGGGAACGTGCCGCGAGGTCGCGTCCTGACCGTGGAAGTCCCAGATCGCCTTGTAGGCGTCGGGGAAGTGGTCGGTCAGGAAGCCGCCCCGTTGGCCTTGGCGAAGATCCCGGTGTAGCCCCAGCCCTGGCCGGGCGCGTCGCCGTACTCCTGCGGCGGCTGGCAGGGGCCCAGGTCGAGGATGTCCACGACGAGCAGGTCGCCGGGCTCGGCGCCCTGGATCTCGACCGGCCCGCTGAGCATGTGCGCGACGCTGAGGTCGACGTCGCGCACGTCGTTCGACGAGTCGTTGTTGCCGAGCTGCGCATCGGTCCATTCCCGGCACTCGACCCGGAACTCCGCGCCCGGCCGCACGGACGCCGCCGGCGGGATGTCGGGGTGCCAGCGGTTGTGCCCCGGTACCGCCTGATCTCGCATCGACTTCGACTGATCCACGCTGAACACGACCTCGGGCACCGTCATCCCTCCTGCCTCTGCGTGCAGCTGATGCTTCCGCGCGAAAGTATTCCTGCGGGAAGGAGCTGTCAACGAAAGGTGTGCTGCCAGATCTCGTGTCTCGCCCGGGTTCCGTCAGCCATGTCGCTACCTGATCCAGGCGCCCCGTGGCCGCAGGGGCCTCGGATGTCGACGCGGATCTCGGGCCGGCCGATCCCGGCCCGCGCTGGAAGGAGCACGGCTGATCAGCATGGTCTCGGCGGTCGCCGTCGGCGGTATCGCGGGCGCGGAGGCTCGGTACGGGCTGGGGCTGGCATTGCCGCACCGACCGTCGCAGTGGCCGTGGTCGACCCTCCTGATCAACATCAGCGACTGTGTGCCGATCGGGGTGCTGATGGTCGTGATCACCGAGCTCGTCGACGCTCACCCGCTGACCCGCCCTCTGTGCTGGCCACCGCCATCGAGGAAGGCCTGGACCTGTCCTCGATGAGCGGCATCCGGGCCGGCAGCTCCTATCGTCTGCTGCCGGCGTGACGGCCCGGCCTCACTTCAGGTGCCGGGCGAAGAACCGGTTCCCGGCGTCCCCCTCGAACTGCGGGACGCCGGTGTGCCCGCCCATATTGGCGTGCAGCGTCTTCTCCTTGGCGCCGAAGGCGTCGAACAGGTCCAGGGCCATCTTCCGGTCGTTTCCTTCGTCGTCCCACTGCAGCAGGACCTGCAGCGGAATGGTGACCTGCCGGGCCTCCTCGAACAGGGTGCGGGGCACGAAACTCCCGGCGAACAGAAGGGCGGCTGAGATGCGCGGCTCGACCACAGCCAACCGGATGCCGATGGCGATCACCCCTCCCGCGTACCCGACCGGGCCGCCGATCTCGGGCAGCGAAAGGAGGGCGTCCAGGGCGGCCCGCCATTCCGGGACCGCCTTTTCGACCAGCGGGAGAACGAGCCGGTCGACGATCTCGTCGTCGACCGGCTCGCCGGCCTCCAGTGCCCGGCGCAGGTCGGCGCGGGCCTGTTCGGCGGCGGCGGAACGGGGCCGGTCACCGCTCCAGGGGAGCTCGATGGTGGCCGCGGCGTAGCCCTCCGCCGCGGAGTGCCGGGCCCGGGCAACCAGTCGGGGGTACATCTTGTGCAGTCCGCCGGGATGGCCGAGCAGGATCAGCGGGGCCGGTGCGGATGCGGATCCGGGCGTCCACAGGATGCCGGGGATCTCGCCGAGGGTGAACCCGCGTTCTCCGACGCCGTCGTCGAGGCGCTGTTCGGAAGTGAATCGCATGGTCGTGCCTTTCGGGAGTGCTCGTGAACGGCGCTCCCGGACGACCTATCGCCCGACCGTGACCCCGAAGGGATGCACCCATGTCGATACTGCGTTCACGGGTACCACCTCCTCGATCTCTCGCACGGCCGCCGGGAATGTAGCTGTGGTCGCCGTGGTCCGCCAACGGGTTTTCGCGCAGGCTCCGTGGCAGGACGCCACGGAGCCGCTCGCTCGGGCGAGATCCGCTCCGATCGCTCCCGCGGTTGGCTCCGACTCCTCGTCGTCGTAGCCTTCGCACATGCGTTCGAAGGCGGTTGCGTGCGCAGGTTGAGGACTCCCCGGCCGGTGTGGGTGGAGTTGTCGGCGATCTACCCCCAGATGAACTTCCCGCCCCCGCGCTTCCGCCCGGACGACAGCACGCTCGACGTCCGGGGCGCGGTCGAGGGCGAGCTTCGCGGCTGGCTGCGGAGCACCACCGGGGAGTGGCTCGGGGTGGTGTCGTTCCGCGTCCCGTACGCGACTCTGGTGCCCTCGACCGGCCTCCCTCTCACGGATCAGCTCGTGCCGGCGCACGCTCTCCGACCGAGGCGCCGCGGCCCACGACCGCGGTAATGCCCCCGTGACCTGCGGAACGGCCGGTCAGCGGCCCTGCGGAGCGAGCAGCTGGTCGATCTGCCCGATCGCGGCGGCCATGCCCTCCTCCATGCCCATGGCGATCAGCTGCTCCATGGCCTCGAGGCTCGGGAAGGTCGACGCGATCTCCATCCGGGTCCCGCCCCCGGCCTGTTCTCGGAGGGTGACGCGGACCGTCGTGGTCGGCAGGTCGGCGTTGGGATTGCCGGCGTGGTCGGCGAACCCGTCCTCGAACTCGAGGCGGTGGGGCGCGTCGACGGCCTGCACACGCCACCATCCCCTGTGCTTATCGCCCTCGGGCCCGGTCATCAGGTAGGTGACGCTGCCGCCAGGGGTGAGGTCATGGTCGACGACGGTCGCCGGGTAGGTCGGCGGCCCCCACCACCGTTCGAGCTGACGCGGGTCGCTCCACACCTGCCAGACCCGGGCGACCGGTGCGTCGAACTGCGCGGTGAAGGTCATCGTCCTGGTCTCGGGATCCTTGTCGACGCTGGTCAGTGTCACGAGCTCGCTCCTTCGTTCGGTCCGGCCTCGGGCGGGTCGGCGAGGATCGCGTCGATGCTGTCCAGGCGCTGTCGCCACACCACTTCGAGCTGATCGAGCAGGCGATGGGCCTCGCGCAGGGTGTCGACGTTGCCGCGCACGCGTTGCTCGCGGCCTCGCCGTTGCTTGGTGACCAGACCGGCGCGCTCGAGCACGACGACGTGCTTCTGCACGGCCGCAAAACTCATCGGATAGCGGCGGGCGAGGTCGGACACGGACTGCTCGCCGCGCAGCACCACCGCGACGATGTCCCGCCGGGTGGCGTCCGCGAGTGCGTGGAAGACCCGGTCGGCGTGTTCCGCATCGACATTTCCTACAACCATCGGGTTGTAAGTTAGTCCGAGGCGCGCAGGAGCACAAGGGGGAGAGAGGTCTGTGGGCGTCGAGCCACCGGCGAGGACGTGTTGTCGCGGCCGGCTCACCTCGGCGAGCCCTGCCGGCGTTCACCCCCCGCCGGGCCGTTGCGCACGGTGGCGGGGAGGCCGAGCATGGAAGGCGACCTGTAGGAGCTGGTCGAGCATGAGCGAGCCGGACGGTCGCACCCCTGGCACCGGACCTGGGCGGGGCGGCACTCCCGACGGGGATCCGAGCCGACGCTCGTGACCCCTCACCACGGCGGTCGCCACTCCGCACCCCCTGCCCGCGGACGGCGGGTGGTCCTGGCCGCGGTCGGGCTGGCCGTCGTGCTGCTCCTCGGCGTGGCTCTCGTCGTGGCCCTGCGTTCCGGTGACCGCGGCCCGTCGCCGGCGCCGGCCGCCCCGACCGCCGCCGCCGCTCCGGGCCCCAGCACGACGTCCACCACCGCGCCCAGCACGACGCCGGCTCCGGCGCTCGCCACGGTCGACTACGAGGTGACCAGCGACGGACCCCTGGTCGACGTGACCTACGCCGACGGGACGGGCGTGCACAGCCTGTCCCACGTCCCGGCCCCCTGGGCGACGAAGGTGCAGATCCCGGCCGGCCCGATGCCGGGTGCTCTCGTCATCGCCCAGGCGGCGGGCCGGGCCACGAAGGTCTCCTGCCGGATCCTGATCGACGGGGTCCAGGTGGCGGAGATGTTCGTCCGCGGCGCGAGCCCGGTGATGTGCAGGCCGGGCGACTGACGGGCCGCCCGCCGCTCCCGGAGGATGTCCGCACGGTCGCGACGGGGCCCGGGCAGGAGCCGCCCCGGCCTCAGACGGGTTTGAGCGGGTCGTGCCCCATGCGCATCATCCGGCGCCGCCAGTACTGCTGGCCGGCCGTCGGCTCGAGGTCGTCGCGGCGTTCGGCGAGCACACGATCCACCACGCGCCGCATGCGGTCGGCGTCGTGCTCGGTGAGGTCGGCCCGGCGCTTGCGCAGGACCTCCTGGCCGCTGGGGGTGCCGGCGTGCTCGGGCTCCACCTCGGCGTCGGTGCCGGCGGCGTCGGTCCGGAGCCAGTCCTGGAGCTCTCGGGACGTCATGTTCACGACCCGGTGGAACTCGTTCCAGAGGGCGTCGTCGACGTGAGCGGACATTGGACAGGACTACCCGCCTGCACCGCGGTTATGCGGCAGGTGGGGAGGCGCGGCTCCGCCGGCGGCCGGGGCCGGGCGGCGGAGCCGCGGGCGCCCGTCCCCGGGCATCCCGATGTCGCGCACCGTCCCCGTCAGACGTCGATCGGCTCCAGCTGGTCCAGCAGCTCGGCGCGGCGGTCCTCGAACTGCTCCGGCAGCTGGAACGCGCTCCCGAGCTCCTTCGGGGACTCGTCGCAGGTCCAGCCGCCCTCGGCGTGGGTGACGGCCAGCTCGAACAGCGCGCCGCCCGGGCTGCGGACGTACACGGACTTGAAGTACTTGCGGTCCTTGAGCTCGGAGATGTCGGTGTAGCCGAGGCCCTCGATCTCGAACTTGAGCTCGTCCTGGTTCTCCAGGGTCTCGGCGTTCCACGCGAAGTGGTGGATCGTGCCCTCGCCGTACCGCCAGGTCCCGGGGTCGTCGGTGCGGTTGACCACGAGCTCGACGGCGCCGCCGCGGGCCGCGGAGCCGACCTGCAGGGCGACCCGGTCCCCCTCCTCGACCAGGTCCTTGGCGGCCAGCGAGCCGGTGGTGAACTCCACCATGTTCTCCGGGTTCGTGACGTGCACCCCGATGCCGTGGATGCCGTGGATCGCGTACTCGGCGGGGACGCCGCCCTCGGTCCAGCCGACACGCGGGTCGTCGTCGACGCCGACGAGCGCGTACTCGATGCCGCAGGGGTGGCGGAACAGCAACCGGCGGCGGTCCAGCACCTCGGCGTCCGCGACCTCGACCCCGCGCTCGGTGAGCCGCCCGCTCCAGTAGTCCAGCGAGCCCGACGGCGCCGCGAGCAGGACCTCGCGGGCCTGGTTGGTGCCGCGTCGGCCCATCAGCCCCGCCTGCCGGAACGGGAACGTGGTCAGGACGGCGCTCGGGTCGCCACCCGCGTTGCTGTAGTAGAGGTGGTAGATCGGCGTGGAGCCGTCGAAGAGCACGGTGCGCTTGATGAACCGCAGGCCGAGGGTGCGGACGTGGAAGTCGACGTCCTCCTGGGCCGAGCCCACGGACATCGTCACGTGGTGGCTGCCGTCGAGATGGGCCACGGGGTTACCTCCGCTGGTGGGGTCGTCGTCCGGTCGCCTGCGCACGCTAGGCCCACCGGGAGGTCCGTGGGACAGGTCGTGCGCGCACGGACAACTGCGGGTCCGACCCGTGCCGCGGCGGACAACACGATAGTGGTGCGACCTGGTGGCACGGGCCATGATGAGATCACCCGCCGATCCGGAGAACGACCACATATGCCCCTGATCGTGGACACCTCCACGGTGCCCGGCCCCGACCGGTTCGACTACTGGGCCGCCGAGCACGGCCGCGTGCTGCATCCGCTCGCCCTGCGCAGACCCGGGAACGGGCCGTTCACCGGCCGGATCCGGGCCCACGGCGTCGGCCCGCTGACCGTCTACCGGATCGAGGGCGAGGCCTCGACCATCGAGCGGACCCGCCGCCTCGTCGCCCGGCACGACCCGGAGGAGCTCCAGATCACCCACCTCGTCCGCGGCCGGTTCCGCATCGAGCAGGCCGGCCGGGTGGCCGTCGTCGGCTCGGGGGACGTCTCCGGGTACGAGACCTCCCATCCCTACGAGGTCCAGTCCGCCGGACCGTTCGAGCTGCTGCTGTTCTCCCTGCCACGGGCCATGCTCGGCGCCGAGGCGGACAGGATCTGCGCGCACACGGCCGTCGCCCTCGACGGGCGGCGCGGGCCGGCGGCGCTCGCCGGCCCGTTCCTCCGCGGGCTCGCGGACCGGGTGCAGGACGGGAGCCTGGACGCGGACGGCGCCGTCCTCGCCGACTGCGTGGTCGACCTGGCGCGGCTGCTGTTCGCGGGCGCCCGCGACCCGGAGCCGCCGCCGGCGTCGGACCCGTTGTTCCCGCAGGTCCTCGCCTACGTCGAGGCGCACCTCGGCGATCGCGGGCTCGGGCCGAGGACGATCGCCGCCGCGCACTTCGTGTCGCCGCGCCGGCTGCACAAGGCCTTCGAGGCCGAGGGCCGTACGGTCGCGGGCTGGATCCGGGAGCGGCGGCTCGCGGCGGTCCGCCGCGATCTGCTGGACCCGCGGCTGGCGGAGCGCCCGATCCGGGCGCTCGCCGCGGCCCGCGGCTTCGGCGACGCGCCGCACTTCAGCCGGCTCTTCCGCAGGGTCGAGGGCTGCACGCCCGGCGAGTTCAGGGAACGGGCCGGACGGCCGTGAGCAGTGCCCGGGTCCGGGCGACGGCGTCGTCGTTCACGAGGTGCTCGCGGTCGTCGTAGACCGCGACCGTGACGTCGGCGCCGCGCTCACGCAGCACCTCGGCCGTCTCCTGCACCCGGTCCAGCGGGATCCACGCGTCGAACCGGCTGCTCGCCAGCACGACCGGTGTGCCCTGCAGCGAGCCGCCCGGACCGGGCCGGTGGCCGGCCGGTCCGAAGAAGCCGCCGGTCAGCAGCGACGCGCCCGCGTACCGGCGGGGCGTGCGCAGCAGCAGTTCCGAGAGCAGGCACGCGCCCTGGGAGAAGCCGACGAGCACGGTGCGCTCCGGCCCGAAACCCTCGGCGGCCGCACGGTCGACGGCGGCCTCGACGGCCGCGAGGGCATGGTCCAGGTGCGGTCGGTTCGCGGGCTCCGGGTCCATGAACCGGCCCGGGTACCAGCTGCGTCCGGCCGCGCGGGGCAGCAGGTACGCGACGTCGTCGACGCCCGCCCGGTCCAGCACGGCGAGCATGTACTCGGGATCCTGGTCCCGGCCGTGCACCACCACCGCGGCGGCCCGCGCCGAGGCGGCCGGTGCGCCGACGACCGTGACCGGTTCCCGCAGGTGGAGGTTGCTCGTCGTGGCCACGTTCGTCCTCCGCACCGGTTCGGGTGCAGGCCACTGTGCCAGACGGACCCGGGACACGACCACGTCACGGTCCGTCTCATGGGCCGCTCCGTCGATCTCCCCGGTGCGAGGCTGCCGCCGACACGCCGTGATCGACCCCGGGGGTACACGATGCGGCGGGCTGGGGAACTGTTCGTGATGCTGGCGCTCGGCCTGGCCGTGGCGGGATGCGGCTCCGACGGCTACGGCCGGAGCGCGGCCACCGGCTCAGGCGGACGTGAGCTTCTGCGGCGCGTCCGGCGCGAGCGGTGTGTTCCCCAGGACGAGGTCCGCAGCCTTCTCCGCGACCATCATCGTGGGCGCGTAGGTGTTGCTGTTCGGCAGGTCCGGGATGATCGACGCGTCGACGACCCGGAGCCCGTCGACCCCGTGCACACGCAGCGTGTCCGGATCCGTGACCGCCTCCGCGTCCAGCCCCAGCCGGCAGGTGCCGGTCGGGTGCAGGCCGGTCTGGGCCCACGAGCGCACCCACTCGGCGACCTGCGCGTCCGTCCGGACGGCCGGGCCGGGAAGCAGCTCTCCGCCCTCGTACCGGGAGAACGCCGGCTGCGCCAGGATGTCCCGGGCGACGTGGAAGGCCTCGACCCAGCGCTGCACGTCCTCGTCGTGGGTCAGGTAGCCGACCTCGAGCGCAGGCTTCCGCAGCGGGTCCCGGCTGGTGATCCTGACGGTGCCGCGGTTGTGCGAGCGCATGACGGACAGGTGAACCTGGTAGCCGTGCCCGCGCAGCCGCTCCGAGTCCGCCCACTTCATCGCGACCGGCGCGAACAACATCATCATGTCCGGGACGCCGTCGGAGGCCATCGCCGTGCAGGCGAAGCCGCCCGCCTCGAAGTGGTTGGTGGCCGCGGCGCCGGTGCCGTGGCGCAGCCACTCCGCGGCCATGCCGGGGACCTTGTGCGCCTTGCGCATCGGGCCGAGTGAGACCGGCTGGCTGCACGCGTGCTGCAGGTGCACGTCGAGGTGGTCCTGCAGGTTCCGGCCGACGCCCGGGAAGCTCGGCCTGCACCGGGATGCCGAGACCTTCCAGGTGCCCGGGGTCCCCGATGCCGGAGAGCTGCAGGAGCTGCGGCGAGTTCACCGCGCCGCCGGCGAGGATGACCTCCGCCGAGCGCACCTCCTGGGTGGGCCCGCCGCCCTCGCGGTAGCGCACGCCGACCGCCCGGCCGCCCTCGAGGACCACGCCCGTGACCATGGCGCGGGTCTTGATCGTCAACGTGGGCCGGCTCGCGACGATCGGGTGCAGGTAGGCGTCGGCGGCGGAGTAGCGGCGGCCGCGGTGGATCGTGCGGGTGGTCCGCGAGAACCCGCGCTGCCGCGGGCCGTTGACGTCGTCCAGGACGGCGTGCCCGGCCTGCCGGACGGCTTCGAAGAACGCGTCGTACAGCGGGCCCTCGGCATCCGCCTGCTCGAGCAGCTGCGGACCGCCGGGCTCGCCGTCGACGAGCCGGTTCTCCAGCTTGCGGAAGTACGGCGAGCAGTGCGCCCAGTCCCAGTTCTCCAGGCCCTCGCGCTGCGCCCACGCGTCGTAGTCCGCCGCGTTGCCGCGCTGGTAGACCATGCCGTTGATGGAGCTGGAGCCGCCGAGGAGCTTCCCGCGGGGAACGTGCAGGGTGCGCCCGTTGAGGCCGGGCTCGGCCTCGGACTCGTAACACCAGTCGTAGCGGGGGTTGCCCCAGCCGAAGGCGAGCGCCGCCGGGACCCGGACGATCGGGTCCCACCGGTGGTCCGGCCGGCCCGCCTCGAGCACGAGCACACGCGTGCCCGGGTCGGTGCTCAGCCTGTTGGCCAGGACCAGTCCGGCGGAGCCGCCGCCGACGATCACGAAGTCGTACGACCCGCTGATGATGTCCTCCTCGATGCCGCGAACCCCGGAGTTCCGGAGCTCAGGCCACGGTCGTGCGGGAGCGGCCCTCGTCCTGGCGCGTCACGTCGCCGCGGGGACGGGGGACCTCGCCGTCGGGCACCCGGACCGGAGCGGGGGAGACGGTAGCCCCGGCCCGGCGGAACACGTCCAGCCGGACCCCGGAGCCGTCCGGCCCGAGGCCGGGGAGCGCCTGGCAGTGGTCGTGGACGAAACGGGCATCGGCCCCGACACGGACAGCGGCCGCGTGGTGAACCGCGTTCCCGCGGCCGGTGCCGCCCGTGTGGTGCAGCAGGACCAGCCGTCCGCCCGGGCGCAGCCGCGCGAGCAGGTGCTCGAGGCCACGGCGGAACAGCGCAGGGTTCAGGTGGTGCAGCGAGTCCGCGCAGACGATCAGGTCGAAGGTGCCGTCGAACCGGTCGAACGGCAGCGCTCGACGTTCGACGCGGACCTGCGGGTTCTCGTGGAAGCGGGCCGCCGCGCGGGCGACGGGGCCCTCCGCGGTGTCCACGGCCACGACGGCGTCCGCGACGGGGGCGAGGCGTTCGGTGAGCAGTCCCTCGCCGCAGCCGATCTCGAGGACGCGGCCGGTGGGGCCGTCGCCGATCACCCGGAGGATCTCGTCGTGGGTCGTGCGCAGGTACTCGACCGGGAGCGGACCGCCGGCCTGCCGCCGGAGCCGGCTCAGGCGCGCGACGAGCGGTTCCGGGCCCGGGCGGCCCGCGGCGGCGGCCGGCCGGATCGCGACGGTGCCGAGGCGCAGGGCGCGGTCCGCGGCGTTCCGGACGGCGCGCCGCGCGCGAGCGGGAGGCAGCTCGTTCATCGGGACCCTTTCGGACTTTCCGGGGAGCGGACGTGGTGTGCCGGGGGATATCGGCACAGGGCACGCCAGGGTTACAAGCCGCAACCCCCGTTGCGCCGAACCTTAGCCCGATCGATCACCGCCGCGGGCGTTACCCCGGCCGTGCCTGCTCCGGGCGTCGTCAGGCCGGCTCCGCGGTCTCCTCGCCCGGCTGCCGTGCGCGCTCCTGCAGGATGGCGGACACACGCTGCCGGCTGACGCCGAACAGCTTGCCGATCCGGGTGATGCTCACGTTCTCCCGCTGCAACGCGACGGCCTCGTCCCGCCGGAAGCGTCCGCCGACCGTACCGAGATCGTCCAGGGCCCGGGTCACGGTCTCGATGACGAGCGGGCGGGACTCGGCGGCGACGATCTCGTGCCAGGTGTGCCCGGTGGTCCGCAGCTCCAGGAGCTGGTCGACGCGTTCGCGGGCGGCCTGCAGCTCGGCCAGGGTCCGATCCAGCTGCTCACCGAGGAGCACGAGGGACTCCACGGCCGGGTCCTGTCGATTGTGGGCCACTCGCGCCTTCCACCGGTTCGTCTCGGACGGACGAGCAAACCACACGAACCCGACGAACCGCCCACCCCGGGGTGGCGATCGCGACGCCCGCGCGAGGGTGCCGGTGCTCCCGGTGATCTTCTCCGGGACGGGACCGGTCGGGGCGCGGGCCCCGACCAGGTGCCGGTCGTCGCCCGTTCGGGCACGCTCGACGATCGCGCCGCGGAACGTGACCTGCGCGGACACCCTCCGGAGTCGAGGTGGGGCGGCCGCGCGGAGGGCGGGTGACCTGCGACGACCGTCGGTCACGCGGGGTGACACGCCGTGGCCGGTCCCGTCCGTGCGCGGCCGTCACCCGTTTGAGACCTTGTCGGGTGCCCCAGCACACGTACGAGTACAAGGAGGACCCCGTGAAGGGATTCGGACGCGCCGTCGGCAGGTTCACCACCGGGATGGTCGAGGCCATCGGGATCCTCGGCGGCTGGAACCGCGGCCGCCGCCGTCGCTGAGAGCTGCAGTGCCGACGGCTACAGGGTCAGTCCGTCCAGCCAGCGGATGAGGTCCGCGACGACCTCGTCCCGGTTGGTCTCGTTGAACATCTCGTGCCGGCCGTCCGGGTAGATCGACGTCGTGACGTCGACTCCGGCGGCCCGGTACCGCTCCACCAGCGGGTCCAGCCACTTCAGGGCCGCGTTGACCGGGTCCGCGGTCCCGGCCAGCACGTAGAGCGGGAACCCGTCCCGGATCGCGGCCAGTGCCGCGGGATCGGCCAGCCGCTGCGCGTTGGCCCACAGCCCGGCGGCGCTCGGGCCGTCCAGGCCGAACCCGCACAGCGGTTCGGCGACGTACTGGTCGACCTCCTCGGGGTCCCGGCTGAGCCAGTCGTACTCCGTGCGCGCCGGCTCGAACGGGGCGTTGAAGGCGGAGAGGTCCACCTCCGCGTCGGGATCGACGATCGTCGCGAGCAGGTCCAGCGCCCCGGTCCCGGAGAGGACCGCGGCCGACACCTGGTCCGAGTGCTCCAGCAGGTACTGCTGCACCGCCCAGGACCCCATGCTGTGTCCCAGCGCGACCACCGGGACGCCCACCTCGCCGAGCGTGCTGCGGACGGTGAGCGCGTAGTCCGCCACCAGCCCGTCCCAGCCACGCGGGCCGAGGTCGCCGAGTGCGCTGCCGGCGATTCCCGCGGTGCGCCCGTGCCCCCGGTGGTCGACGGCGAGCACGTCGTAGCCCGCGGCCGCCAGTGCGACCCCGAGCCGGTCGTAGCGCAGCGAGTGCTCGCCCATGCCGTGGGCGAGGACGACGGCCGCGCGTGGCGACCCGCTCTCGCACGACCACCGCTGTCCGACGAGGCGGGCGCCGTCCGACGCCCCGAGCATCAACGCTGAGCGAGCCATGCCGCGACCCTACGGGCTGCGGTGATCAGGGTCACGGCTTGAAGCAGGCCCGCCCCTGGGGTACTGAGCCGCCGCTCCACGGCAACCGGGCTCCTCGCTGGTCGCCCGTCCGGTCTCGTGGTGTTACCAGCAGTTTTCCTATCCGGGACGAATTCGGGCACAGCGTTTCCGCTCGGCTCAGGGCTCTTGACAGGGGTGGCGGTGGAGCCTCACCTTGTTGCGTGTCGTGCTCAGTGTTTCGCCCTGTGCTTCTCCTTGGGCGACTGCACTGCGCTTCGCCCGGCCCGCACCTAGGACGCGACATGATCTACGCCTGCCAGCTCGCCGACCTCCCGCGAGGCGGTTCCCTGCGGCTCACCGACGTCCCCGGCAGCCCACCCGTGGCGCTGTTCCACACCGAGGACGGTGAGCTCTACGCGGTCGACGACACCTGCACCCACCAGGACGCCTCGCTGGCCGACGGCTTCGTCGAGGACTGCGCGGTCGAGTGCCCGCTGCACGCGGCGATCTTCGATCTCCGCACCGGCGAGGCCGACGGCATGCTCGCGAAGTTCCCGATCCGCACCCACCGGGTGATGATCGAGGACGGCGCCGTGCACGTGCAGGTCTCCGAGGCCGTCCCGTACCTGCCGCCCGGAGCGCGCCGGACCGTCGCATCATGACCCCGGTTGTGCGGATCCCGAGGGTCGTCGTCATCGGCTCCGGGGTCGTCGGGGCCGCAGTGGCCGACGAGCTCACCGAGCGCGGCTGGACGGACGTCACGGTCCTGGACCGCGGCGCCCTCTTCCTGCCGGGCGGCTCGTCGTCGCACGCGCCGGGCCTGGTGTTCCAGGCGAACCCGTCGCGGACGATGGCGCGGTTCGCCTCCTACACGGTGGAGAAGCTCTCCGGCCTCGACGTCGACGGCAAGTGGTGCTTCAACCCCGTCGGCGGGCTCGAGGTGGCCACCACCCCCGAGCGGCTCGACGAGCTGCACCGCAGGCACGGCTTCCTGACCTCGGTCGGGGTCGAGTCCACCGTGCTGGCGGCGTCCGACGCGGCCGCCCTCCACCCGCTGCTCGGCGAGGAGAAGATCCTCGGCGGGCTGCACATCCCGTCGGACGGGCTGGCCAAGGCGCCCCGCGCCGTCGAGGCCCAGGCGCGGCGGGCGATCTCCCGCGGCGCGCGCTTCCTCGGCGGGCAGCGCGTGGTCGAGGTCCTACGCGCGCAGGGCCGGGTCACCGGGGTCCGCACCGAGACCGACGAGTTCGGAGCGGACGTCGTCGTGCAGTGCTCCGGCTTCTGGGGCCCGTTGACCGGTGCCCTGGTCGGGCTGCCGACACCGCTGCTGCCGATGGCCCACCAGTACGTGACCACGACGCCGCTCCCGGACCTGGCCGGGCGCACCGACCCGGTGCGGGAGGCGAGCGCCCCGATCCTGCGCCACCAGGACCGGGACCTCTACTTCCGCGAGCACGGCGACCGGATCGGCATCGGCTCCTACGCGCACCGGCCCATGCCGGTGGATCCCGCGGACCTGCCGGCGCACACGTCCATGCCGTCGTCGCTGGACTTCACCCCGGAGGACTTCGCCCCGTCCTGGGACGACGCGCGGGCCCTGCTCCCGGCGCTGAACGGCACGGAGATCGCGGACGGCTTCAACGGCGTCTTCTCCTTCACCGCCGACGGCATGCCGCTGCTCGGCGAGCACCCCGGCCTGCGCGGCTACTGGGTGGCCGAGGCGGTGTGGGTGACGCACTCCTGCGGCGTCGCCCGGGCGATGGCGCAGTGGCTGGTCGACGGCCACCCCGAGTTCGACGTCCACGGGTGCGACCTCAACCGCTTCACCGAGGCCCAGCGCAGCCCGGCCTACGTGGCCGAGCGGAGCGCGCGGAACTTCGTCGAGGTCTACGACATCCTGCACCCGCTGGACCCGCCCGCCTCGCCGCGCCCGCTGCGCGTCAGCCCGTTCCACGCGCGCCAGGTGGAGCTCGGCGCCGTGTTCGGCGAGGCCGCGGGCTGGGAGCGGCCGCTGTGGTTCGAGGCCAACGCCGCGCTGCCCGAGGTCGGGCGCATTCCCGGCCGTGGGGAGTGGGCGTCGCGCTGGTGGTCCCCGATCGCGGGGGCCGAGGCGCTGGCGACCCGCGAGCGGGTGGCCCTCTACGACATGACGCCGCTGACCCGCGTCGAGGTGTCCGGGCCCGGGGCGTGCGCCTTCCTGCAGGGTCTGACCTCGGGCGACGTCGACAAGTCGGTCGGTGCCGTCGTCTACACACTGATGCTGACCGCGGCCGGGGGAGTGCTCTCCGACCTGACCGTGACCCGGCTCGCCGAGGACCGGTTCCAGGTCGGCGCCAACGGCGAGGTCGACGTCGACCGGTTGCGCCGGCTCGCCCCGGCGGACGTGCACGTCGCCGACGTCACGGCGGGCACCTGCTGCCTGGGCCTCTGGGGCCCGCGGGCCCGGGACGTCCTCGCCGCTCTGACCGACAACGACCTGCGGTTCGGGTACTTCCGCTCCCGGCGGATCACCGTCGGCGCGGTCCCGGTGACCGCCCTGCGCGTCTCGTACGTGGGCGAGCTGGGCTGGGAGCTGTACACGACCGCGGATCTGGGGCTCGCCCTCTGGGATGCGCTCTGGGCGGCGGGGCAGGAGCACGGGATCGTCGCCGCCGGCCGCAGCGCCCTCACGAGCCTGCGGCTGGAGAAGGGCTACCGCGCGTCCGGCCTGGACATGTCGAGCGAGGACACCCCGTCCGAGGCCGGGATCGAGTTCGCGGTGAAGCCGGGCACGTACGTCGGATCGGCCTCGGTCGGCGCGCCGCCGCGGAGGAAGCTCGTGCCGGTCCTGCTCGACGACCCGCAGCACGTCGTCATGGGCGCCGAGCCGGTGTACTCCGGGGACGTGCCCGTCGGGTACGTGACCAGCGCGGCCTACGGCTACTCGATCGACGCGAGCATCGCCTACGCCTGGCTCCCGCCCGCCCTGGCCGAACCCGGCACGGCCGTGCAGATCGAGTACTTCGGCGAGAGGCTCCCCGGCGTCACCGCCGCCGAGCCGCTCTTCGATCCCGAGGGCAAACGCCTGCGCACCTGACCCTGTGCGCGGGAAACCTCGCTAGAACGAGGTTTCCCGCGCGCAAGGGCATCCGACCTGCGGAAACATCGAACCACCCAGCACTCGAACCACCCAGCGCCTGCGGAGACGCCATGACCACGCTCGACCCGGCCCCCGCGCCCGGCAGCCCCGCCACCGGCCCACCCCTCACCTCGAGCCTCGTCCCGACGTTGGGCGGCCGCTGGTACACCGACCCGGAGATCTTCGCCGCGGAGCAGGACCGCATCCTCGAACGGAGCTGGACCTGCGTGGCGCACGTCGGCGACCTCGCCGCTCCCGGCGCCTACCGGACGGTGACCGTGGGCCGTGAGTCGATCGTCCTGGTCAGGGGCCGGGACCAGGCCGTCCGCGCCTTCTACAACGTGTGCCGGCACCGCGGTGCGCGGCTCTGCACGGAGCCCGAGGGGCAGGTGCGGCGCAGCCTGCAGTGCCCGTACCACGCCTGGACCTACGACCTGTCCGGCAAACTCGTCGCCGCCCCCAACCTGACGTCGATGCCGGACGTCGACCGGGTCGCCAACGGCCTCGCGCCCGTCGCCGTGCGGGAGTGGATCGGCTACGTCTGGGTCTGCCTCGCGCCCGAGCCGCCGTCGTTCGAGACGGAGGTGATCGGCTCGGTGGTCACCCGGCTCGGGGACGTCGAGTCGATCGAGCACTACGGGATCGAGGACCTCGCCCTCGGCCGCCGGATCTCCTACGACGTCGCGGCGAACTGGAAGCTGATCGTCGAGAACTTCATGGAGTGCTACCACTGCGCGACGATCCACCCCGAGCTCACCGAGGTCCTGCCGGAGTTCGCGGACGGCTACGCCGCCCAGTACTACGTGGGCCACGGCGCGGAGTTCGGCGAGTACGTCGCCGGGTTCACCGTCGACGGGTCCGCCGGGCATCCGCGCATCCCGGGGATCGAGGAGGGCCAGGACCGCCGCTACTACGCGATCACGATCCGGCCCCAGGTGTTCGTGAACCTCGTGCCGGACCACGTGATCGTGCACCGGATGACGCCGCTCGCGACGGACCGCACGCTCGTCGAGGTCGACTGGCTGTTCCTGCCGGAGGTCATCGCCTCCGGCGCGGACATCGACCGCTCCGTGGAGCTGTTCCACCGGGTCAACGTCCAGGACTTCGACGCCTGCGAGCGCACCCAGCCGGGCATGTCCAGCCGGGTCTACGCCGCCGGCGGGTCGCTCGTGCCGAGCGAGCACCACATCGCCGAGTTCCACCGGTGGGTCCAGGACCGGCTCGCCTGAGCTCGCCGGATCGGAATTCTCACACCACGGATTCGCTCGAACGCCCACGGTGAGCACCGTCGGCGGGTGATCATCACTGCGTGGCGAGTACCGAGCCCCGCCGGGGTGTGTTCGGGTGGCCCGTGGCGTTCCGCGGGTCGGCGGCGGTGCGGGCGGGTCTCCTCGCCCAGCGGGACCTGCGGGCCCCGCGGTTCCGGCG
This sequence comes from Pseudonocardia sp. T1-2H, assembly GCF_038039215.1. Lineage (NCBI taxonomy): Bacteria > Bacillati > Actinomycetota > Actinomycetes > Pseudonocardiales > Pseudonocardiaceae > Pseudonocardia > Pseudonocardia sp. T1-2H. Next base: position 4,809,428 of record NZ_JBBPCL010000001.1, on the reverse strand, counting down.
GGTCCATCCGGACGTCTACGTCCGCGCGGCGGACGAGTTCGGTCCGGAGCTGGCGGCCCTGGCCGCAGCCGCGCTCGTCGAGGGCCGAGGGGTCGTGTGTGGCTACTCGGCGGCGACCCTGCTCGGCGCGGACTGCACCCCGCGCGGCGCCCCCGCCGAGATCACCCTGACCGGCCGCGCGGACGGGCGCGGCGGGATCCGGGCGCACCCGGGGCTGGTGGTGCACTCCGACGCGATGGCGCCCCGGGAGGTCACGCAGGTCGCGGACGCGCTGGTCACCACCGCCCTGCGCACGGCCTACGACATCGGACGCTGGATCACGGACGTCACCGAGGCGGTCGTGGCGATGGACGCCCTGGCGAGGGTCGGGCCGTTCGACCCGGCGCAGGTCCTGGAGCTTCTCCGAGCGGTATCCGCGGGCGCGCGGGCGGTCCCGGCTGCCCCGGGTGGTCGCGCTCGCGGACCCGCGGTCCGGTTCGCCGATGCAGAGCCGGCTGCGGCTGCTGCTGGTGCTCGCCGGGCTGCCGGCGCCGCAGGTGCGCCCGGCCGTCCCGGACCCGGCCGGCGGTGGCGCGATCCGGCTCGACCTCGCCTACCCGGAGCGGCGGATCGGGATCGAGTACTCGGACCTCGGCCGGGCGGACCGGGTGCTGCGCGACGCCGGACGCCTGGTCTCCCTGGTCGACGACGGTTGGCGGATCGTCCGGGTCACCCGGCACGACCTGTGGGTGCCCGAACGGGTCGTCGACACCGTCCGGCACGCGCTGGCGATGGCCCGATGAGGCCGCGACCGGCGGCTCAGCCCGGGAACCAGCCCAGCCGCCGGGAGATCTCGTGCGCCGCGTCGACGACCGCCGGCGCCATGTCCGTCAGGCGCTCGGCCGGCAGCCGGTAGGCGGGGCCGGACACCGAGAGCGCCGCGGTCACCGCGCCGGTCTGGTCCCGGATCGGGGCGCCGACGGCGTTGAGCCCGACCTCGTACTCCTCCTCGACGAGCGCGTACCCCCGCTCGCGGACCCGGCCGAGGTCCGCCTCGATGTCCTCGCGGCTGATCCGGGTGTGCTCGGTGAACCGGGCCGGCGCCGCGATCCCGTCCTTGAGCAGGTGCCCCAGCTCCGCCGGGTCCAGCCAGGCGATCAGCGCCTTCCCGCTCGACGTGCAGTGCAGCGGCGTGATCCGGCCGATCCAGTTGTAGGTCAGGACGGTGGACGGCCCGCGCGCCTGGTGCACGTTCACCGCGTACTGCTCCTGCAGGACGGCGAGGTTGACCGTCTCGGCGAACTCCACCGCGAGCCGTTCGCACAGCTCGCGGCCGAGCCGGGTCACGTCGAGCCGGCCGGACACCGCCCCCGCGAGCGGGATCAGCCCGAAGCCGAGGGTGTACTTGCCCCGGTCCACGGTCTGCTCGACCAGTCCTCGCGTCTCCAGGGCTGCGAGCAGCCGGAACGCCGTGGACTTGTGCACGTCCAGTTCCAGCGCGACCTCGCTCACGCCCGCCTCGCCGTGCCGCGCCAGGATCTCGAGCACCGAGATCGCGCGGTCCACGGACTGCACCCCTGAGTCACGGGGCCGCTCCGTGTTGCTCATGGCGGAACTATAGGCGACTCCTCCGCTTGACCTGACCTGCCGGCCCGGAGGAGCCTCACGCCGTGCCGAGCCTCTACATCGACGGTTCCTGGACCGCGGGGTCCGCTGGACGCGCGCCTGTCATCAACCCCTTCGACGCGAGCGTGGTGCAGGAGGTGGACCAGGCCGGGCCGGACGACGTGGACCGTGCCGTGGCCGCCGCCCGGGCGGCCTTCGACTCGGGCCCGTGGCGCGCCACCTCCGCCGCCGAACGCGGCGCGATCCTGCGGAGGATCGCGGAGCTCCTGATGCGGGACAAGGAGGAGATCGCGCACACGGAGACACTGGACACCGGCAAGACACTGGTGGAGAGCCGGATCGACGTCGACGACGTCGCGAACGCCTTCCGGTACTACGCGGACCTCGCCGGCAAGGATGCCGGCCGGCTGGTCGACACCGGGCAGGCGAACATCGTGTCCAAGGTCGTGCACGAGCCCGTCGGCGTCTGCGTCCTGATCACCCCCTGGAACTACCCGCTGCTGCAGCTGTCCTGGAAGGTCGCGCCCGCGCTGGCCGCCGGGAACACGATCGTGATCAAACCCAGCGAGGTCACCCCGCTCACCACGATCAAGCTCGTGGAGCTGATGGCCGAGCTGGAGCTCCCGCCCGGCGTGGTGAACCTGCTGCTCGGCGACGGCCGCAGCGTCGGCGCCCCGCTCACCGAGCACCCGGACGTCGACATGGTGTCCTTCACGGGCGGCCTGAACACCGGCCGGTCGATCATCCGGGCGAGCGCGGAGACGGTGAAGAAGCTCGCCGTGGAGCTCGGCGGCAAGAACGCCAACATCGTCTTCGCGGACACGGACTTCGAGACCGTCGTGGACTACGCGCTGCTCGCGGTGTTCCTGCACGCCGGGCAGGTCTGCTCCGCCGGTGCCCGGCTGATCGTCGAGGACCCGCTGCACGACCGGCTCGTCGAGGAGATCGGCCGCCGCGCCGAGCTGATCCGGCTGGGCAACGGCCTGGACCCCGGGACCGAGTCGGGCCCGCTGGTGTCCGAGGCCCAGCTCGCGAAGATCGAGGACTTCGTGAAGTCGGCGCTCGACGAGGGGGCCCGCCTGGTTGCCGGCGGGCGCCGCCCGGAGGAGCCCGAGCTGCAGAACGGGTACTTCTACCGGCCCACGGTCCTCGCGGACTGCCGGACGGACATGCGGGTAGTCCGGGAGGAGACCTTCGGGCCCATCCTGACCGTCGAGCGGTTCCGCACCGAGGAGGAGGCGTTGGCACTCGGCAACGGCACCGAGTACGGGCTGGCGGGCGCGGTCTGGACGAACGACATCGGTCGGGCGCACCGGGTCGCGAACGGGCTGCGGCACGGGACGGTCTGGATCAACGACTTCCACCCGTACGTCCCGGGCGCCGAATGGGGCGGGATGAAGCGTTCCGGCAACGGCCGGGCAGCGGCCCCACCGGGCTGGCCGAGTACCAGGAGCTCAAGCACATCTGGCAGAACACCGCGCCGGAACCGTCGGGGTGGTTCAAGGGTTGATCGACCCGGCCCGTACGTGACGTTCCCGCTTTTCCTTCCAGCAGGCGGAGGTAGCAGGCGATGAGCAGGACCGAGAACAGCACGGATACGGGCGAGAGCGAGCACGGGCTCGCGGAGTTCGGCTACAACCAGTCCCTCGAGCGATCCATCGGCAAGTTCGCCAGCTTCGCGGCGGGTGTCAGCTACATCTCGATCCTGACGGGCACGTTCCAGCTCTTCTACTTCGGCTTCTCCTTCGGCGGCCCCGCCTACTGGTGGTCCTGGCCGATGGTGTTCGCCGGCCAGCTCATGGTCGCGCTGAGCTTCGCGGAACTGGCCGCCCGCTACCCGGTGGCCGGATCGGTCTACAACTGGTCCAAACGCCTCGCCGGCCCGACCACCTCCTGGATGGCCGGCTGGATGATGCTGATCGCCTCGATCGTGAGCATCTCGGCCACGGCGCTCGCCTACCAGATCACACTGCCGCAGATCTGGTCCGGCTTCCAGCTCGTCGGCGACGGCAGCGGCGAGTACGACTTCGCGATCAACGCGGTCATCCTCGGCACCGTGCTCATCACGTTCACCACGGTGATCAACGCACTCGGCGTCAAGCTGATGGCCCGGATCAACAGCACTGGCGTGTTCATCGAGCTGATCGCCGCGGTGGTGATCGTCGTGCTGCTGGCGATCAACATCCATAACCCGCCGACCGTCCTGTTCGACACGCAGGACAAGGGCGCGGGGATGCCGCTCGGCTACTTCGGCGCCTTCCTGATCGCGGCGCTCGCGTCCGCCTACGTCATGTACGGCTTCGACACGGCGGCCTCGCTCGGCGAGGAGACGGTCGATCCCCGGCGCACCGCGCCCAGGGCGATCCTGCGCGCCATCGTGGCCTCGTTCGTGCTGGGCGGACTGATCCTGATGTTCGGCATCCTCGCCGCACCCGACCTCGCCGACCCGAGGATCGGGAGAAGGACGGAGGGTTGCAGTACATCGTCCTGCTGGTGCTCGGGGGCACGCTCGGCAAGGTGCTGCTGATCTGCATCGCCATCGCCATCACGGTGTGCGTGCTCGCGGTGCACACCGCGGCGATCCGGATGATGTTCGCGATGGCGAGGGACAACGCGCTGCCTGCCGGGGCGACGCTGGCGAAGATCGACCCGAGACACAAGACCCCGATCGTGCCCGCCGTGCTGATCGGTGCGGTCGCGGTCCTGATCCTGGTGGTCAACATCCGCACGCCGGAGATCTTCACGGCGGTCACCAGCGTCGCGATCATCATGGTCTACCTGGCGTACCTGCTGGTCACCCTGCCCATGTTGATCAGCAGGCTGCGGGGCAGGTGGCCGGTCCCGGACACGAGCGGCAGGCGCTACTTCTCGCTGGGCCGGTGGGGCCTGCCGGTCAACGTGCTGGCGGTCCTGTGGGGATCGCTGATGGCGCTCAACCTCGCCTGGCCCCGCTCGGAGGTCTACGGGGACGGCCCCTGGTACCTGCGGTGGATCGCCTTCGTGTTCGTCGGGATCGTCGCGCTGGCGGGCCTGCTGTGGTACCGGTTGCGCGGGCGGCACCACGTCGGCGTCCTCCCGGAACACATGGCCGAGGCGCTCGCCGTCGATCCCACCGTCCCTCGGGAGCACACGTGACCGAAGCGATCTTCGACTACGTCGTCGTCGGCGGCGGGTCGGCCGGCTGCGCGCTGGCCGCCCGGCTGTCCGAGGACCCGGCCGTGACCGTGTGCCTGCTGGAGGCCGGCCCGTCCGACGTGGGGGACCCGGCAATCCTGCGGCTCGAGGACTGGATGGAGCTCCTCGACTCCGGATACGACTGGGACTACCTCGTCGAACCGCAGGAGCGCGGCAACAGCTTCCTGCGCCACGCCCGCGCGAAGGTCCTCGGCGGCTGCTCCTCGCACAACTCGTGCATCGCGTTCTGGACCCCGCGCGAGGACCTCGACGAGTGGGCGGCGCAGGGCTGCACCGGCTGGAGCGCCGACGAGTGCTGGCCGCTCATCCGACGCCTGGAGACCAACGACGGACCGTGGGAGGGCCATGGCCGCACCGGCCCGGTGAACCTGCGCCAGATCCCGCCCGACGACCCCTGCGGGGTGGCGGTGCTGGAGGCGGCCGCCGCTGTGGGCCTGCCGACCGTACGGTTCAACGAGGGCGTCACGATCGTCGAGGGCGCCGGGTTCTTCCAGATCAACGCCTCACCGGACAACGTCCGGATGTCGTCGTCGCACGCCTACCTGCACCCGATCCTGGGGACCCGGCACAACCTGGAGATCCGCACCGCGGCGTGGGCCTCCCGGGTGCTCTTCGACGCGGACCGCCGGGCGAGCGGCGTCGAGTACCAGGAGGGGATCGGGCCGGGCCGGATGCGGGTGGACGCGCGCCGCGAGGTCGTCCTCTCCGCCGGCGCGATCGACACCCCGAAACTGCTGATGCTCTCCGGCATCGGCCCGGCCGAGCACCTGCGGGAGTTCGGGATCGACGTCCTGGTCGACGCCCCCGGCGTCGGCTCCAACCTCGACGACCACGTCGAGGGCCTGGTGATGTGGGAGGCCGCGCGGCCGATGGTCGACCACTCGACGCAGTGGTGGGAGATCGGGCTGTTCAGCCGGACGACCCCGGACCTCGACCGGCCCGACCTGATGATGCACTACGGCTCGGTGCCCTTCGACCTGAACACGGTGCGCTGGGGCTACCCGACCACGGACAACGGCTTCTGCCTCACCCCGAACGTGACCCGTGGGCGCTCGCGGGGCACGGTGCGGCTGCGCAGCCGGGACTTCCGGGACCGGGCCAGGGTCGACCCGCGCTACTTCACCGACCCCGAGGACCACGACATGGGCGTGATGCTCGCCGGGGTCAAGCTCGCCCGGAGGATCGGCGAGCAGCCCGCGCTCAAGGACTGGATCGCCCGCGAGCTCGCCCCGGGGCCCGACGCGGTGACCGACGACGAGCTGATCGACTACATCCTCAAGACCCACAACACCGTCTACCACCCGGCGTGCACCGTGAAGATGGGTCCGGCGACGGACCCGACGGCCCCGCTGGACCCGCAGCTGCGGGTCCGGGGGGTCGAGGGGCTGCGGGTCGCGGACGCGTCCGTGCTGCCGTTCCTGCCCGCGATCAACCCGAACATCACCACGATGATGGTCGGCGAGAAGTGCGCGGACATGCTGAAGGCCGACGCTCTCTAGGCCGGCCTAGGACCTGGGGATCGGCGCGTTCCAGCCTCGCCAGAGCGCGACGATCCGCAGGCCCGCGACCACCGCCGCGGCCACCAGGGTGACGGCCACAGGGGTGATCCCGAGCCGCGTCCCGATGACGACGAGCGTGGCGCCCAGCAGCGCCGCGATCGCGTAGATCTCCCGCCGCAGCACCTGCGGGACCTCGTTGAGCAGCACGTCGCGCAGCACGCCCCCGCCGATGCCGGTGATCACCCCGACGATCGCGGACGTGATGCCCGGGGCGCCCGTCGCCAGGCCGGTCGAGGTCGCGGTGGTCACGAACAGGGCGAGGCCCAGGGCGTCCGCCAGCTGGGTGCCGCGGCGCAGCCGGGCGACCGCGGGATGGAACCGGAACACCACCAGCGCGACGACGACCGGGGTCACCAGGAACGGCCACTGCCGCAACGTCGTGGGCGGGCTGATGCCGAGCAGGAGATCCCGCACCACGCCGCCGCCCAGCGCGGTGACGCAGGCCAGGACGAGGACGCCGAACACGTCGAGGCGGGCGTACACGGCGGCGAGCGCCCCGGAGACGGCGAAGACGGCGACCCCGGTCAGGTCCAGGACGACGAGCATCCGCGCACGATCCCACGCTCGCGTCCCGGAGGCTCCGCTCGCGTCCGGACCCGCGCGGAGCCGCCGCAACGCGAGTGTCAGGTCAGGCCGAGTACGGGGTCGGAGTCCCGGGTGCCCTCGGCGAACCGGGCGAGGACGTCGTCGGTGACGCCCTCGGGAGTGCTCGGGCACCACCGCGGCGCCCGGTTGCGGTCCACCAGCGTCGCCCGCACCCCTTCGGTGAAGTCCGGCCAGCGCACGCAGCAGCGGCTGAGCCGGTACTCCGCGGCCAGGGCGTGTTCGAGGTCCGGCAGCGCCCGCGCCTCGCGCAGCGCCCGCAGGGTGACGGTGACGGCGAGCGGCGAGGCCTTCCCGATCGCGTCCGCCGGCTCGTGGTGGCCGCCGTCCCGCAGCGCCGCGACGATCTCCGACGGGTCCTCCGCGGAGTACGCCGCGTCGATCCAATCCCGGGCCTCCGCGATCGGGGCGGGCCCGGGATCGACGGCCAGCCGCCCGGCGACCTCGTCGGGATCACCCCCGGCGGCGAGGCCCTCGACCAGCGCGCCGAGCGTCTCCTCCCCGACGACGACGTCCGCGAGCCCGCAGTACACCGCGTCCGCGGCGGTGAGCCGGGCCGAGGTCAGCGCCACGTGCGTGCCGATCTCCCCGGGCGTGTGCGCGAGCAGCCAGGTCCCCCCGACGTCCGGCACGTACCCGAGCGTCACCTCGGGCATCGCGATCCGGGTCCGCGGCGTGGCGACCCGCAGGCGCCGGTGCGCCGAGAGCCCGACCCCGCCGCCCATCACCACGCCGTCCATCAGTGCGACGTAGGGCTTCGGGTACCGGGCGATCCGCGCGTCGAGCCGGTACTCCTCGGCCAGCAGCACCGCGGCCTGGTGGCCCTCGCTCGCCGGGTCCGCCGCGTCCTCGACCATGAACCGGACGTCGCCACCGGCGCAGAGCCCGCGTTCGCCGGCGCCGTCGAGGACCACCGTGCGCACCGCGTCGTCGTGCTCCCACTCGTCGAGTGCGGCGGCGATCAGCCGGATCATGTCCAGGCTCAGCGCGTTCAGCGAGCGCGGCCGGTTGAGCGTGAGGCGGCCGACCGCCCCCTGACGACGGACCAGCACCGATTCCGAGATCATCGGTTCCGAGATCATTCCGGGGACGCTACCTCCCGGGACCGCGGCGCCGCCCGAGCCGGATCCCGGAGATCAGCCTCCCGGTGAACTCGGCCTCCGCCACGCGTCGTCCGTTCGTGGTCGTCACGAGCCGTGTCTACCCGCCGAACGAGACGTCCGTGTTGCGGTGTCGCGCTGATCGCACCAACGCCGCGGGCAGCACCCGCGCCGCCTCGACGAGGCTGGGGCCGTACCAGGTGAGCAGGCGCCCGCTGACCAGCGCGACGGGGACGTCCGGGAACGCCTCGGGCCCGTCGCGCGCCGTGAACAGGTAGGGCTCGTCCGGGAGGACCGCGAGGTCGTGCTCCGGGAGGTCCTTCGGGTCGATCTTCGGGTAACGCTCGGGGTCGCCGGCGAGCACGTTGTCGACGCCGAGCCGGTGCAGGACCGCGCCGGTGAAGGTGTCCGATCCCACGGCCATCCAGGGCTTCCGCCAGATCGGCACCACCGCGCGCAGCCGGGGTTCGAGGGGCGTGGCGGCGGCCCAGGCCTCCCGTGCCTCGCCGAGCCAGCCGGGCTCGGGAAGCCCGCAGGCGTCGAGCATCCGCCCCAGGGAACCCATCGCGCCGTCGACGGTCCGGATGTCCGTCACGTACACGGGGACGCCGGCGGCACGCAGGGCGTCCAGATCGGGGAGCCGGTTCTCCTCCTGGTTGGCCAGGACGAGGTCCGGCGCCAGCGCGAGGATCGCGGCGACGTCCGGGTTCTTGGTCCCGCGGATCCGGGGGACGTCCAGGTCCGCAGGATGCGTGCACCAGTCCGTCGCACCGACGAGAAGCCCCGGCCTCGTCTCCGCGACCGCCTCCGTGAGCGACGGGACGAGCGACACCACCCGCCGCACCTCGGCGGACACCCGCACGGTACGGCCCTCGTCGTCCGTGACCTCCCTGATCATGTCGTCACCCTATCCGCGAAGAGCGGCCGGCGACGGCGGCGGACGAAGTCCCGCAGCGCCCGCGTGGGCGTGCTCGCGGCCCGGTTCCGGGCCCAGACCAGCCCGATCACGCGGCTGGTGCGCGGGCTGCTCACCGGGAGCTCGACGACGCCCGGCGGCGGCTCCCGGTGCGACACCGGCAGCAGCGCCACCCCCAGCCCCGCCCCCACGAACCCTCGCAACGTCGCCGTGTCCCCGCCCTCGAACGCGAGCCGCGGGGTGAACCCCGCCTCCCGGCACCAGGCGTCGACGGTCCCGCGCAGCCCGTAGCCCGGCAGGAACCCGACGAACGCCTCGCTCGCGGCGTCGGCGAGCGGCAGCCCGTCGACCCGGTCCGCCAGCGGATGCCCGGCCGGGACCGCGAGCCGCAACTCCTCCTCCCCGAGTGCGTGCGCGGCGAGCGCGGCCTCCTCCGGGAGGGGAGAGGTC